>NZ_JBVKCG010000038.1:0-44601 GCF_055634995.1 Streptomyces sp. NPDC111744 | reverse complement strand
GTCGGCGACGCGTACGACAACGCCCTGATGGAGAGCACGATCGGCCTGTTCGAAACCGAGTTGATCAAGCCACAGCGGCCCTGGAAGACCCTCTCTCAGCGGGTGGACCGTGAGGCGGTGCTGGAGCGTTTCGTGGACGGACTGTCGGGCACCGATGAGGAGTTGCTGCGCCGGATGCTCGGGCCGGGCCCGGACCAGAGCCGGTAGGGGCACGGGCACATCAGATGCGCGTCGTTGTCTATCTGCCGTTGTTGCTGCCGCTGCTCGCGGCGCGGGGGCGCGGTTGTTGAGCGGGCGGTGCGAGCCGCGGCTGGCCACCTGGCTGCTGACCGTCTCCGCCGTGGTGGTGGCCGCGTCGGGCACCGTCTCGCTGGCCCTGCTGGCGCTGACCGGGCTGATCCGCATACCCGTGCTCGCCGGGCTGGGCCACTGGTCGCCGGCGGCTGCCCGGCAGGATGCCCCGGCCGGGCTGTCCGTCGCCGTGGCCGCCGGGCTGCTGCTGGCCGCGGCCGTCGTCGTCGCGTCGCGGATGCTGTGGCGTCGGGCGAGGACGCTGGCGGGCGCGGTGCTGGACGCGGCGTGCATGCCGGCGCCGGACGGCCTTGTGGTCGTCGACGACCCGGCGCCGGAGGCGTTCGCCCTGCCGGGGGCTGCCCGGCCGTGTGGTCGTGTCCACCGGCATGCTGGACGCCCTCGACGACATGGAGCACGGCATTCTGCTCGCTCACGAACGCGCCCATCTGGCCGGTCACCACTACGCGTTCGTCGCCCTCGCGCAGTTCGGCGCCGCGGCGAATCCGCTGCTGCGCCCGCTGGCTGCGGCCGTGACGTTCACCATCGAGCGGTGGGCCGACGAACGCGCCGCCACGGTCGTCGGCGACCGCCGGGGCGTTGCCCGCGCCGTCGGCAAGGCCGCCCTGGCCGCCCGCCACGCGCCGGGACGCTCCCGGCACCCTGGGGCCGCCATGGGGGTGCTCGGGGTACTCGGCCGTCGCGGCCCGCTGGCCTCCGCGGGCCCCGTCCCGCGGCGCGTTGCCGCCCTGCTCGCCCCGCCGGTGGCGGATCGCACCGTCCCGGCCCTGGTCACGGCGGTGGTGCTGGGCGTCGCGGTGTGGTGCACCGCCGAGGCCGCCCATGATCTGCACGTCCTGCTGAAACTGGTCGGCGCCTGGTGACAGTGCCGGTTGCCCGCCACAGGGCGGGGCACCAGCACATCCAGGGAACGCCGCTGCGGTACGGCTCAGCGGATGCGGGCTCGGCCCCGGGCCCGGGGTGGGTCGCGGTGCGGCGGTTGTCTGTGCCTGCACTGCCGCGGGCCCGGCAGACGGTGGTGAAGGGCCGGGAGACCTTTTCTGCGGCCGACGGCGGCGCTTTCGGTGGGGTTGGGCTTCCTGCCCGTGTCGGGGGCCGCCGCGGGGCTGGGACCGGTGGCGACCGGGGCGGTGGTCTCGGTGCTGGCGGCATGCGCGGCGGTGGTCCAGCCGCAGGCCGGCCGGGCCCTGGACAGAGACAAGTTGGCCGCGGAGGCGGGGCGATGCTGCCGGGGCCCGTCCGGTGTGGGCTTGCCGCCGTGCTGATCGGAGTGGGGACCGGGCTGATCACTCCGCTGGGCTTCGTGGCGCTGGCCGTCTCTGCCCCGGCCGGGCGTATCGAGCTGATGATGGGGGTGGCGGAGCTGGGGGACGCGGGCGGCCTGCTGCTGGTCGCCGGTGTCGCGGCGGCCGCGACGCTGACCGGTGGTTTCGCGGTGCTGGCGGCCGTGACCGCGGCTGCGGCCCGGGCGGTGTCCCGACGCGCAGGCGGTGGGCCGGAGCCGGCGCTATCCCGAGCCCTGAGCCGGCTTCGGGGTGGTCAGCGGGTGTGGTGGCGGCGGAGCAGGTGCCGGGCGATCAGCGCGGCGGCCAGGACGCCGAGGCCGATCAGGGCGTAGGTCTGGTAGCGGGTGATCTGCTGGTAGATCGGCCCGATGTCGGTGCCTGCCACGTAGCCGAGTGCTGACCACAGGCCGACCCACAGGGCGGCGCCGAGGGTGTTGAAGGCGAGGAAGCGGGGCCAGGGCATGCCGGTGGTTCCGGCGATGATGCCGTTGGCCTGGCGCAGTCCCTCGATGAAGCGGGCGACGGTGACGACCGCGGCGCCGTTGCGGGTGAAGAAGTCCTCGGCACGCTGGAAACGCTGCGGGGTGAGGAGGACGTAGCGGCCCCAGCGGTGGACGAAGGCCCGGCCGCCGCTGCGGCCGATCAGGTAGCCGACGTTGTCCCCGGCGATCGCGGTGATCAGGGCGATGATCGCGACGGCGGCGATGTTCAGCTGCCCGGCCCCGGCGTAGACGGCGGCGGCGATCAGGATGGTCTCGCCGGGGACGGGGATGCCGAAGTCCTCCACGAAGACCAGTACGCCGACGGCGAGGTAGCCGTAGTGGTCCAGCAGCGGGGCCAGGTGGGCCAGCGGGCCGGGCAGCGGTGGGGCCATGCGTCAATCCTCCTGCCAGGGCCGGCCGCGGTCAGGTCCAGCCGGTCAGCTTGCCGCGGTGGTGGCGGGCGCGGTGGTGGTGAGCACCGGCCGCAGCGGGGTGCGGGTCAGCGTTTCCAGCAGCCGTGCTGCCGGCCTGTGCAGGGCGGCGTATCCGGCGAGGACGACGGTGGCGCCGACGGCCAGGCCGACGAGGACGTCGTGGGGGTAGTGGACGCCGACCCAGACGCGGGAGGCTGCCATCAGCAGCGCGGCGGCCGAGGCGAGTACGCCCAGGCGCCAGTTGATCAGCAGCACGGCCATCGCGACGGCGCCGGCCATGGCGGAGTGGTTGCTGGGGAAGGAGTAGTCGCTCGCGGCGGGGCACGGCTCGACGGTGAAGGAGTGCGGCAGCGCCCGGCAAGGGCGGACCTCGCTGACCAGGGTCTTGAGTGTGGCGTTGACGGCCAGGGCGGCGGCGATGGTGACGGGCGCGCACAGGGCGGCGGTCATGGCCCGGGGGCCGGTGCGGCGGGCGGACCACCAGGCGGCTGCCAGCAGGACGCCGAAGAGCAGAACACCGTAGGTGGTCCAGAGGTCCACGGCGGTGTTGAGCCAGCCGGGGGTGTGCCGGGCGGCGTCGGTGACCTTGGTGTACCAGTCGCCGTCGAAGGACGGGCCGTCGAAGGCGGACAGCGGGCCGGAGGCGGTGGCCGCAAGGTGATCGAGAGGCAAGGGGGCTCTTTCCCGCCGCCCCGCCCCGCGCGTGGCGCCGCGGGGCGGGTGTATACGGCAGTCGGGCAGACAATCGTCTACACGCACGTAAAAGTTAACTTCTACGCGACTGTAGATGATGAACGAGGGATGGCCAAACCCTCAACCCCCGGGTCTGCATACCGACTCGCTGCCCGGAGCGCCCGGTTGAAGCAAGCGGGCGGCGGCCGTGCCCGGCCGCCGCCCGTGCGCGCATGGGGGTCAGCGGCCCGCTGGGGTGAGGTCGTCGAGCGGGTCGGGGGTGCCGGCCGGTGCCGGCTGTGCGGTGGCGGCCGACTGTCCGGCGGCTGCGGTGCGGCGGCGCAGGATCCAGCGGATCAGGGCGGGGGCGGCGAGGACCATGAGGAACAGGCGTAGTGCCTGGACGGCGAAGACGAGGGTGACGTTGGCGTTGGACGCGCTGGCGGTGGCCAGGACGGCGTTGATGCCGCCGGGGGTGGTGGCGAGGTAGGCGTCGACCAGGGTGATGTGGGTGAAGGCGGTGACGGCCCAGGCGAGCAGGCCGCAGGCCGCGGTGGTGGCGGCGGAGTACAGCAGGACCTTGGGCAGCAGTCGGCCGAGGGTGCGCAGGGTGTCGCGGGTGAAGCGCAGGCCGACCTCCAGACCGATGACGGTGAAGGCCAGTTCGCGGGCCAGCTCGGGGGGCTGGCTGCCGTATCCGGCGGCGGTCGCGACCGCCGCCAGCAGGACGGGGCCGAGTAGGGCGCCGGCGGGCAGTCGCAGCCGTACGCCGAGGATGCCGCCGGCGATCGCGGCGGCGGCCAGGAAGGCGTACCCGGTAACCGAGTTCTCGACCTCGATCTCGTCGGCGCCGAGCAGGCCGAAGCCGGCGCTGTGCGGGGCGAGGAGGAATCGGACCAGCAGCGGGGTGCTGAGCACGACCAGGGTCAGGCGTACGTACTGCATGAACGCCACCACGCGGCCGTCGGCGCCCAGGTCCTTGGCGGTGGCCACGATCGCCGCCGAGCCGCCCGCGACCATGCCCAGTGCGGCGGTGCGCTCGTCGATGGGGCTGCGGCGGGCGAAGGTGAACCCGGCGGCGAGGCTGAGCGCGAGGGTCGCCAGGGTCACGGCGAGCAGCGGGAGCAGGGCGGGGCCGCTGCTGCGCAGCGCGTGGACGTCGAAGTAGGTGCCGATCACCACGCCGACGACGGCCTGCGCGGCGGTGTGGACCCGGGGCGGCATGCCGGTGGGCAGGAGTCCGGACAGGGCGGCGGTGATGCCCCACAGGACGGCGGACAGCAGGTGCGGGGCGGGCAGGCCGATCTCTTCGGCGGCCTTGCCGGTGAACCAGACGACGGCCGCCAGCGCCACCCACACGGCGGTGCGCGGCGCGGCGGCGCGCAGCCGCGCTACCGCGCCTTCGGGAGCGGAGGCAGGGGATTGCTCGGCCGTACTCGACGGCGAGAACAGGGGCACGGTGGCTCCAGGGTCTAAGGAGTCGAAGGTGCAGCAGGAGGAGAGCTGTCCGCGCCGAGACACATGCCCGCCCGCCCCGCCGCAGGACATGGGAGGGCATGCGGGCATGGCACACCTCGGAGACAGCAATTTCTACACGCGTGTAGAAGTAACTGTGACTGTAGGGGACCGGCACGGGAGGCGGCAACTCGGCGACCGTCGACTCGGCAGCCAACTGGGCCGTCAGGCGAACCAGATGATGCTGCCAACCCCGGCGAACAGGCAGTAGACCGCGAACGGAGTGAGGGTGCGGGTGGTGAAGTAGCGGGACAGGAAGCGCACGGCGACGTACGCGCAGATCCCGGCGGTGAAGAAACCGGCGATGACCTGGCCGTGGATGTGCGCGCCCGCGGGCCCGGCCAGGCTGGGCATCTTCAGGACGCCCGCCGCGAGGATGACCGGCGTGGCCAGCAGGAAGGAGAACTTGGCGGCGTCCTCGTGGTCCAGGCCGCGCAGCAGCCCGCCGACCATGGTGATCCCCGACCGGCTGATCCCGGCGAACAGCGCCAGCGTCTGGAACAGGCCGATGACCCCGGCCTCGCGGTAACTCAGCGTCTCCAGCCGCCGGGAACCGGCCCGCGGAAGCGTGTCGGCCGCGACTGCCGCCCCGGGACCGGCGCTCAGGCTCGCGGAGCGGGCCTCGGCGCCGCGCCGCAGACGCTCGCCGACCAGCAGTATCAGCCCGTTGACGGTCAGGAACACCGCGGCAGCCAGCGGCTTGGCGAACAGAGTGCGGAAGGTGTGCTCCAGCGCCAGCCCGGTGACGCCGACCGGGATAGTGGCCACCACCAGCAGCCAGGCGAGCCGCTCGGCCGAGGTCTGGACCGAGCGGGAGCGCAGCGAGGAGACCAGGGCCCGGATGATCCGGACCCAGTCCTTGCGGTAGAAGATGAGCAGCGCGCAGGCGGTCGCGACGTGCAGGGCAACGACGAAGGCCAGGTAGGGGGAGGCTTCAGAGTCGCCGGTGGAGGTCTCGGTGACCAGGTGCTGCCACGAGCCGCCGATCCAGGCGGGCAGCAGCACGGAGTGGCCGAGGCTGGAGACCGGGAAGAGCTCGGTCACGCCTTGCAGGGCGCCGATGACGACGGCCTGCAGGTAGGACAGTTCAGTCACGGGGGATTCCTCGTCAAGATTCGAGAGCGAGGGGGTGGGCCGCCGGGCGCAGGGCGCACTCGGGGGACACTTCTTCTACGCGGGTGTAGAAGTTCTACGCGAATGTAGAAGGCGGCGGAGCGAGCCGCAACCGATGCAGGTGAACACCGGGCGACCGTCCCATGACAGCGGGGCCGCGCCGCGCGGGCGGATGTGGCTGCGGTACGCGGCGCTCTTCACCGCCGCCTTCCAGGTCCACGGCATCGCCGCTGACCTCGCGCGCCCACCTCCGACCAGGCGGAGTCGCCGGGAAACTGCCGGCTCCCTTCCAGCGCCCATGCGTCCACCGCGAGGTACCCGAGCCTGCGGCGGAGCTCAGCGGCGAGGTCGTGCAAGCGCATCCGGCATGGGAATCGACAGGGCAGGGACCTGCCGAACAATAACTCCTAGATGTTGGTGAGGATTACGGGGTGTGAGGTCGTGCCCGGCGATCGCGGCGAGCTGTTGTGCCGTGGTCACGGTGAGGGCGCCGACCGGGACCGTGTACCCGAGCCCGGTGAGTACGGGTGTGGCCTCCCGGACGGTCGCGCCGATCCGGCTCTTGGCCAGGCCGGTCGCCTCGGCGAGTGGCGTCTGGGCCATGGTCCAGGGCTTCGTGAGGAGGAAGACGACAAGCTGGTCGGCGACGGAGAGTCGTCTGCTGCCGGCGCCGGGCCCGCCGTCGGGGCGTTTGCCGGGCAGGAAGATCGGCGGGTGCTCGGCACACCAGGCTTGGTAACGGGCGGCGAGATCGTCGAAGGCGGCGGGTTCGAGTCCGGTGAGGCTGGGGTGCCGCAGCCACATGGGGAGCTTGTCGCCGGTGGGAAAGCGTCCGAACTCGACGCTGGGCGGGGACAATTCAGGAGCGAGCGGTTCGGGGCGCAACGTGTAGTTCCACGTGCCGTGCCACTCGTGCGGCGTGAGAGGAAGGCGTTCCATGACGGTGTCGGGGATGGTGACGCCGGTGGGGTAGGCGCCGGGGTCGAGCTCGGCGTGGACGGACAGTCCGCTGCGTGTCGTGGTCGCTCCGATGGTGCTGACGACGACTTCGTGGCTGGTCAGGGCCCTGCCACGCCAGTTGATGCTGATCTGTGAGAACAGCCGGTGCTCTATTTTGTTCCATTTCGATGTTCCCGGTGGAAAGTGACAGACAGTCACTTCAAGGCCCGTCTCGTAGGCGAAGTCCGCGAGATCCTTCTTCCAGGCGCGCACACGGTAACCGTTGGAGCCTCCGGCGTCGGCGGTGACCAGCAGGCGGGAGGCGTGCGAGTAGCGGCAGCGCCCCTCACCGTTCCACCAGCGGCGCAAAGTGGCCACCGCGAAGGCAGAGGTGTCCCCGTCGCAGCCCACCGACACTCAGCCTGCGTCCGCGCCGATGTCGTAGATCCCGTACGGCACCGCTTTCTGGGCGCCCTTCTCGGGGAAGTCATGTGCGCGGACCTGCACCGGCTGTCCGGCACGGTGCCACTCGCGTCCGATGACCGCGTAGTTGCCCAGCGTCTCCTTCTTCTTGGCATCCACGCTGATGACCGGCTGCCCGTCGGCGAGGTACTCCGTGACCTGGTCATTGATGTAGCGGAACTGGGCGTCCCGGTCCGGATGCCGGGCTCCCTCGGTGGTCCTGGAGGTGCCCTGCAGAGAGAAGCCCTCCGCCTTCAACAGCGCGGCCACCGTGTCCGAACCGACCCGGTGCCCCTGACGCGTCAGCTCGGCCGCCAGATTCCGTGTGGACTTCACCGTCCACAGCAGCGGAGATTCCGGGTCACCCCGCTGGTTCGGCTCGACCAGCGCCAGCAACGCGGGCACCAGCCCCGGATCGGCCTCCCGCAAGGGCTTCCGACCCGCGCCCGGTGCCCGGACCCGGCCAGCGGGCTCCTCCGCGTGCTCCAGCTCCCGCTTCCCGCGCGACACCGTGGACTCCGCCACCCCGGCCGCTCCGGCCACCATGCGGATCCCGCCGTGGCCCAGAACGCGGGCCGCGGCGCCCAGCGTCAGGCGCTGCTGGCGCTCATCGAGATGCGGCAGCAACAGCCCGAACGCCTCCACCAGCTCTGCCTTCGTGCCCTCCGACACTCCTGCATCCTACGACCCAACAGCCCACGAAAACCGCAGAGTTATTGTTCGGCAGGTCCCTGGGCATTACCCGCGTGGGCTGACGGATCGCCAACTTCCAAGTGCGGCAAGTTCGGTGGACCAGCCATGTCGAGTTGTATCAGCCGGGCCTGTGGCATGGTTTGACTTCGGTCAGCAGGGAGCACTGAAATTTCCTTGAAGGCCTATGGGCTCGCAGTCATGCTCCTGACTGCCAGGGATAAGTGATATTCGTCTCACGCGCATCTCTGAACCGCTGTAGCACCGTCGGTCGTTTCCTTGTTGCAGCAATGGCTGTACATCATCGTCCCGGCGGCAAGGAAACGCTGTCTCGTCGCAACATCTCGCGAGATGTTGCGACGTTCTGGTTCACTATTGTGTGCCGGGCTGTTTGCGCATGGAAGATTGGCAGGAAATGTTCAAATGGACCCGCTGGCGACTTTTCGCGGTCGCCCTCATGGCGGCCATGGGAGTAAGCGTCGTGGCCGCGACGTCGGCTTCCGCATCTCAGTTCCCGTGGAGTGGCGCACAGAGTCCCAGTAACATGGTTTCTGGTGACACCCCCGCTGTCGCCGCAGTGCCCAACACCACCACCGAGCTGAGAATCTGGCGCGGCGAAGGTAGTGGGGCTACGGCCCTTTACTGGTCATTCAATGGGGGTGCGGCCCAAGAAATACCGGGCGGCGCTCAAACGTCCAATGCGCCCACACTGGCCGTCTTTAATGACCACATGGTCGCTCTCCATCGCGGAGTGGATAATCGAATCTACTATCAGCTGTTCGACTACGACTTTCACTACTGGACTGGTTCCTGGGTTGCTCTGCCCGCCAGTGTGACGACCCTCGGAACGCCGTCGGTGACAACATTCGCGGGCGGTACCCAGCTCTACGTGGTCTGGCGTGGCACGGAAAGCCACATGTACCTGGGGTACCTCGACGAAAACTGGAACTGGACCGGCATGGGCCAGGTCGCCGGTAACGGTGTAACCATGAGTTCTCCCGCCATCGCGCAGATGGGGAGCATAACCTCCGCTCCTAACAACATGGGCGACTTCCTTGTGGTCGTGCATCGAGGGACCAACAATAGGGTCTACATTCAGATCGGAGTCGTTCCTCGGGGTAGTAATGCCGTCACTTGGAATCCGGAGTGGATCGAACTGCCTGGCGGCTGGCAAACAAACGCGAGGCCCGTCATCGCCTCTACGGGACCCACGAGTGGGCATGCTCAGGTCGGGATCGAGACCCAGGACGGTGTACTGGCCTGGATGGATCTCGATGTGGATGAAAGTGCTAATACGATCCATACGGGAAACTGGATCAGGGACGCGTACAACACTGCCATCAATGCGGCTCCATTCTTCTATGCGGTGGGACTCACGATCTATGCCGCCGCAATGCTGCAAAACGGCCACAGGATGACTGAGAAGCGAACGTACTGACCTCGATCTTGCGTGAGGGTCCGTCGACGGAGTCGGCGGGCCTTTTCGGTTTCCGGGGCGGGTGGTGAGCAGGCCGGTGGCCTGTCAATCCCCTCGAACTGTGGAGACCTTCTGATCGGCCAGCTCCACGGCGGAGTTGGCCCGGTGGTCGTGCTCGTAGTCGATCGGACTCTTGAACCCGCACAGGCTGTGTAGTCGGTGCGTGTTGTAGAAGCCGGTGATCCAGGTCGCGATCCGCAGTCGGGCCTCGGTGCGGGTGGCGAACGTGTACCGGTGGACTTACTCGACCTTGAGCACGCTGTTGAACGCCTCGCTGACGGCGTTGATGCCCCTATGGATGTCAAGCGGCGTCTCGGGCTGGGGCCGTGCGGTCTGCCAGGGGGGTTTGGGGGACGATGATTCGGTAGATCTCTCGTGCGACGTACCGTTTGAGGCAGCGGATGATCTCGCGGCGCGTTTTGCCCTCGGCGAGGCGTCGGCGCATGTAGTCCTGGGTGCGGCTTTCCCAGCGCAGGCGACTGAGGAGGATCCGGAAGAGGGCGGCATCGGCCTGGCGGTCACCGCCCCGGTTGAGCCTGCGACGCTGGGTCTTGCCGGAGGAAGCCTCGACCGGGCTGGTGCCGCACAAGGCGGCGAAGGATGCCTCGTTGCCCAGGCGTTCGGGGTTGTCCCCGGCAGCGATGAGCAGGGCCGCGGCGCTGTCCGGGCCGACGCCGTTCACCTCGAGCAGTCCCGGAGTGCCGTCAGCGTCGAAGATGTCGATCGTGCCCTTGCCGGCTACCTGCCCCCGGGCTTCGATGACCTTGTGGGCGAGGTGGAATCCGTCCATGGACGCGGCCACCGTCAGCCCCGGGCTGTGGAGGCGCGGACCACCCCGCCTGCGCGGGGACCACGCCCGCGAGCGTGCGGCCTGAACCAGACAGGGCGTCAAAGCGCGGAACGCGGCGCGGTTTCACGGCAGTTGAGCGTCGACTTGACCCCTTTTGCATCATTCCATGTCGCGATCCCGACCGATGAAACGTGATCTTTAACAGTCAACCTCTTGACCGGTAAATGAAATAACCACCCCAATGGCTCCCTGGGGGATTGAAACATTCCATGGCCTGCCTCGCCGATGTGCGGGGCGGACAGGCCGAGGCAGGAACGGAGCAACAGGGTTGAGGACGTCAGCAGAGCAGGGACCCGCGAGACGGCGAAGAGCGATCGCCGGTCCGCAAGGACCCGCAGTCGCCGTGCCGTCGGTAACAGCCATTCGGCTGACTGCCGCTGATACCCCCTCGGACACCGCTGTCGATCAGGCATCCGCGCCGTCCGCCACGACATCAAAGGTCTCTTCCCGGCACACCCGCGGCACGCCCAAGACGGGTGCGACAACCTTCTTGGACCTGCGCCGTGCCGAGATCAGGCCAGTCACCGGCCTACGTTTCGCGCAGGCAGCTTCTGGCGGCTACAGGCCCTCGGATCCGTCCCCTCCCGGCACCGGCAGCAGCATCCGACCGCGACGAAGCGGCGGCACTGCGCTGCCGGCCCCGAAACGGCTCGCCTGACGAGCCGTACCCCCGAAGCGTGCTGAAGGGGCTTTTCATCGTCGAGTGGTACCGATGAGGCGAGTCCTTCCGAGGGCGAGCCTCAAGCAGAGCGCCAGGGTCCGGTCCGGGATGTTCCCGACCGCGAGACACCCACCGGCCAAGCCATCCTCCACTCCGACGTCCCACGACCTCGACGAAGGATTTCCCGTCATGGTGAGACGCGGGCGCCCTCGCGCCCTTGTAACGATTTTTATATCCGTCTGCCTCGGCCTGCTTGCCGCGGTCCAGACGCCCGCAGTCGCCGCCGCATCGACGACTCATACCCGGCAGGCCGCCACCCGCCGGCCGCGAACGTGCCCGAACCGCGAGCCGCGCTGCCCGCTTCCTCGAAGAAGCAGGCGCCGGAAAACGCTGATTACCAGCCGGCCGACTGCTACCACCCCACGGGTGAAGTGAACTGCTTCGCGATGGTGCGGACGTCCGGCCATCGCGTGATGGCCGACGCGGACGAGCCGCCGGCCAGCGCGTTGACCCCTGCGGACATCCAGGCCGCCTACCACCTGCCGGCCACCGGCCAGGGCCAGACCGTCGCTATCGTGGACGCCTACGGCTATTCCTCCGCGGAGTCCGATCTCACGGTTTTCCGTCGGCAGTACGGGCTTTCCGCCTGCACCACGCAGAGCGGCTGTTTCCGCAAAGTCGACCAGCGGGGCAGCACCGACTACCCGCCGGACGATTCCGGCTGGGCCCAGGAGACCGCGCTCGACCTGGACGCCGTCTCGGCGGCCTGTCCCGCCTGCAACATCTTGCTGGTCGAGGCGGACTCCAACGTACCGTCCGATCTGGGCGCCTCCGTCAAGACCGCGGTAGCACTCGGCGCCAAGTTCGTGTCCAACTCCTACGGCTTGTCGGATGCCGTCGCGGCCGGACGCGTGAACGACGCCGACTACGATCATCCGGGCGTCGTGGTCACCGCGTCGAGCGGCGACATCGGCAACATCGTCGAGTGGCCGTCCTCCGACCCGAACGTCGTCGCGGTCGGTGGCACGACCCTGACCGCGGCCCCCGGCAGCTCGCGCGGGTGGACCGAGACGCCGTGGTCCCAGGGTGGAAGCGGGTGCTCCTCGTTCGAGCCGCGGCCCGTGTATCAGAGTGAACTGGCGACCGACTGCGCGAACAGGGCGACAGCGGACATCTCCGCAGTCGCGGACCCGAACACCGGCCTGGCGGTGTACAACTCCCTTGAAGGCGGCTGGGTTCAGATCGGCGGCACAAGCCTGTCGTCGCCGCTGATCGCCGCGATGTACGCGCTGGCGGGAGCCCCTGCCCCGGGAACCTATCCGGTGACGTACCCCTACATCCACGCCCGCAGCGACCTGTTCGACGTCACCGCGGGCTCCAACGGGACCTGCGGCACCGTACTGTGCACCGCCGGCCCCGGCTGGGACGGGCCCACCGGGCTCGGCACGCCGAACGGTGTCGCCGCCCTGGCCATGGGTGCGCAGGGAACCGTCAGCGGAAAGGTCACGAACAACGCGGGCGGCGCTCCCGTCGCCCAAGTGCCCGTCGTGTTGACGGACGCCACCCACCAGCTCACGTTCCGTGCGATCACGGACAGCACGGGTCAGTACCAGGTCAGTGTGTCCGCCGGTACGTATGACCTGTCGGTCTCGGTGTTCGGATACGGAAAAGGGACGGTCAGCGGCGTCGTGGTGGCAGCCGGCGGGAGAACCACCGCGGACGTGACACTCACGAAGAAGCCGAAGCGCACGGTGACGGGCACGGTCACGGACTCCGGCCACGGCTGGCCGCTCTACGCGAGGATCACCATCGACGGCGACCCCGACGGGCCGGTGTACACCGATCCCAGGACCGGTACCTACTCGATGGCCCTGCCCGAGCAGACCGAGTACGCGATGGACGTCACGCCGGTCTATCCCGGGTACACGCCGTCCGACACGACGCTCGCGCTCGGCGCGAGCGACCTCCGCCGCAACGTCACCGTCAAGCCGGACACCACGCAGTGCACCGCACCCGGATACGGGTACCCCGCGCAGGCCGACTTTGACGGATGGACCACGGCCCCAAAGTACGGCTGGACCGTCACCGACCACGGCACGTCCGCGAAGGGCTGGCAGTTCGACGACCCCGGCGGCCGAGGGAACCTCACCGGAGGCACGGGCGGCTTCGCGACCGCTGGCTCCCAGAGCAACGGCGTGGCCGAGGACACGGACCTGACCTCGCCGCGGTTCAACCTGGCCGGGTGGAAGAGCGCCGATCTCAGGTTCAACGCGGCCGCCGCGCTCGTGGCAGGCTCCGAGGCCGACGCGTCCGTCACCACCGACGGCGGCAGAACGTGGAAGCAGGTGTACCGCGCCGTCGACGGTGTCGACGGATCCGTAGATGTCCCGCTCACGCAGGCACTCGGCCACCGCGATGTCCAGGTCCGCTTCCACTTCAGCGGCCAGGACCAGTCGTTCTTCCAGCTGTCGAACGTGTCGGTCGGCCAGTGCCGAGCACTCGGCGGCGGACTGATCGAGGGCGAGGTCATCGACGCCAACACCCACCAGCCGCTGAACGGCGCGACGGTGACGGACACGTCCGCTCCCGTGACGGACGCCTTCGCCACCACGGTCAGCAAGACCACCCCGGACGACGCGAACCTGCCTGACGGCTTCTTCTGGCTGTACAGCCCGAAGGCGGGCGGCCACACCGTCACCACGACGGCGCCGCGGTACACGACCACCCATGCCACCGTCACCGCGTCCGGCGCCGTACACGTCTACAACCCCGTCATGAAGGCGGGCCGGTTGAAGGTCACGCCTGCCGACCTGTCGCTGAAGACCGGGCTCGGGAGCAAGGCGAGCAAGGACGTCACCCTCACCAACACCGGCACCGCGCCCCTCAAGGTCTCGGTGTACGAGCAGAACGTCGGCTCACCCGGAACCACGCCGACGGCGGCGGCCGACGGGTCGTGGCAGAGCCTGCCTGATTACCCCGATCCAGTCATCGAAAACGTCGTGGGCTCCTATGAGGGCAGGACGTACTCGGTGGGCGGGACAATGAACGTGTTCGGCGGAGGCATGCTCGGGCAGTCCGCGCTCGTCAAGCACAACTACGTGTACGATCCGGCAGCCGGGTCCTGGGCACGGATTGCCGACCTGCCCGAGCTGCGGACGGCCGCCACAGGCGCGTTCGTGGACGGCACGCTGTACGTTGTCGGGGGCTTGGACTACCCCCCGACGGGAGGAAGCGGCACGGTGGAGTCCACCACCTACGCGTACCACCCGGGCAGCGACAGCTGGTCACGGGTCGCGGATCTGCCGCAGGCGTTGGACCTCTCCAACGCCGCCGTATTCGATGGCAAGCTGTACGTGATCGGCGGCCAGACGGCCACAGAGAGTTCGACGGCCGCCTACCGCTACGACCCGGCCGGCAACACCTGGACCCGGATCGCCGACTACCCGACCGCCATGGACTCGGGCGGTTGCGGCGGGATTGTCGGCGGTATCGTGTGCGCGGGGGGCGAGACCGAACGGCAGGGGCACGTCACTGCCTTGGCGAGCACCTACGTCTACCACCCGAAGACGGACACCTGGACGCATGCCGCCGACATGCCGTACAACGACTACCTCGGGTCGTACAGCTCCGCAGGCGGTGAACTCCAAGTCGCCGGAGGCCGGACCATTCCCGGCGGACAGACCCACCGGGCCGTGCAGTACGACCCGGTGGCCGATGTCTGGACGAACCTGCCCGACGCCCCCACGGCCGTCGACGGTGCGGGGCGCGGCACCGGTTGCGGACTGTCCCTGATCGGAGGGGCGACCGGGCCCATGCCCATCGGCACCACCGGCGTCAAGACCCTGACCGGGTTCGACCAGTGCGGGGGCGATGACGTGAACTGGCTGTCGGAGAGCAGGACCACGGTGAACCTGGCACCCGGCCACTCGGCTCGGATACGGGTCACCGCCGACGCCGGCGTCCTCGCGACCCCGGGCGACTACGCGTCGGCACTGTCCCTGATCACCGACTCGCCTTACCCGAGTCACCCCGTCCCGGTCACCCTCCGGTCGACCGCGCCCGCCTCCTGGGCGCGGATCTCCGGCACGGTCACCGACGCGATCACCGGCAACGCCCTTCCCGGGGCTGCGATCGTTCTGTCCGATGCGGGCAGGCACCTGATCACGGTGACGACCGACAGCCGCGGCCAGTACGACGTGTGGCTGCCTCCGGCAACGCTGACCATCACCGCCGGCGCCGACGGACATGCCGGCACCAGCCGGCAGGTGACCACGAAGCCAGGCAGCGAGACGAAGGTGAACTTCACCGTGTCAACTACCGCACAAAGAGCTGCCGTTCCGCCACGCCGACCACTGGCGTAGCGAAGCAAGTCTGCGCCCGGGCCGGACACCGGAGGTCAGTCCACCCCCTGCCCAGGCGTAGCTCATCAACGGCCGCTGCACTGACCCAAGTCGGCGGCGCCGAGCTCGTTCTGTCCGTCTGCGGAGGCTTTGCGCAGCTGGCGGTGGAGGGCGACGACATCCTCGGGGTCGGGGGTCAGTGCGGGGGCCGGATGATGCGGGCCGGGACGCCACTGATTGGACGAGACGGGAACGCCGCGGGGTGCCGTGGAGTGGCCGGCGATGTGAGCGCGCCAGTGGTGTTCTTCGGCCAGGGTGCGCCGTCGGGTCCAGCGTGCCGGGAAGATGCCGCGGCGGTGCCAGCCCGTGGGCACGGGGGCGAAGGTGATGCGTCCTTCGAGACGGAGCTGGTCGAGGTGGAAGGCTCCGGAGAAGAGGCGGTCGGTCAGGTCGATGTCGGTCAGGACGAGGTGCGCGGCGTCTACTCCCTTGTATGGAGGACAGCCGTGCCCCGACACGCAGGTATGTCAGTGGGTGCCTGTTTCTGAACCCGAAGGGTCTCTTGCCGCACTGGGGTTATGCGTATAACGTCGACTGTGCAGGCATGTCCGTCACCGTTCCCGGAGAGGAGGCCCCCAGATGACCATGACTGGCGGGAGCCGCCATCTGTGGATATTCGGTGATCACTCGTATCTCAGCCAGTTCTACGGCTGACAAGTCGGTTCAGCTCCAGGGCACACATGTGCCCACCTCACCGACCTCGTCAGCCAAGGAATCTCGTCATGACAACAACCGTCCCCGTCCGCTGCACGATCCCCCACGACGACACCCAGTGGGCCGCCCGTCACATGCCGCTGCTCGCGGCCACCATGCAGACCCACTCGGCCGCGTTCGCGGGACGGCGCATCGGGATCTGTCTGCACATCGAGCCGAAGACCGCTGTTCTGGTGTCCTTCCTGGCTCAGGCGGGCGCGCAGGTCACCCTGACCGGTTCCCCCGGTACCACTCAAGAGGACACCGCGGACGCCCTGCGCGCAGCCGGCGTCACCGTCATCGGCCACCGATCGGACGACCTCGACCAGCACCGCGGGAACATCGCGCAGGTACTGGACTCCAGGCCGGACCTCATCCTCGACAACGGTGCGGACCTTATCGAGGCCGTGATGGCTCGAGGGGGTCTTCCCGGCGTCATCGGGGCCACTGAGGAGACCACCACGGGCGGCCTGCACATCCGATCCTGGAGCTCCCCGCCGCCCTTCCCCGTAGTCGTCATCAACGACAGCCGGCTCAAATTGCTGGTCGAGAACGAGTTCGGCGTCGGCCAGAGCGTTGTCCAGGGCTTCATGAACGCCACCAACCTCATGCTGCCCGGTGCGCATGCGACCGTTGTCGGCTATGGGCCCTGCGGGCGGGGGGTCGCCGACACACTTGCCCATCTGGGCGCCCGGGTCGCGGTGGCGGACATCGACCCTTACCGTGCTCTGGAGGCACTGATGGCGGGTCATCAGGTCGGAGAGCTGAGCGAGCTTCTGCCCCGGACCCAGTTGCTCTTCCTGGCCACCGGCCACCCGGGAGTGATCGGCACAGCCGAGCTGGACGTCCTGCGGGACGGTGCGGTGATCGCCGGGGTCGGACACAGGCCGTGGGAGCTGGACACGGACGCGCTGGCCGAGCGCACGCGGGCCGTGCACCGATCGGGCGCCAGCGGGCAGGAACGAGCCGTCCACCGCCTCGACGACGGTCGTGAACTGGTCGTGCTCGCCGATACCAAGATGATCAACCTCACGGCGGCCAAGGGCAATCCGATCCAGGCGATGGACCTCGGACTCACCCTCCAGGCCCGCAGCCTTGCCGCGCTTGCCACGACCACGGATCAGTCTCTCAGCCCGGGCGTGCAGGCCGTCCCCGAGCCCATCGACAGGAGCGTCGCCACCGACCTGGTGTCCATGCTGAGCCACATCTGAGGTCCATCGAAACCCGGGTGGCCCGCCCCGCCAGGCCGGGCCACCCGGAATCGCCTTCCCCCTGAAAGACGTGACCAGGCTGGGTGCGCCGTGGGAGAGTCGAAGGGCTGGGAACGCGGTGGGAACGGGGTGGCGGCGGTCCGGGCGACCGTCGGTCCCTGTCGTTCTCGAGATGCCGGCTGGTTGGTACGGCGGGACTGCCTGCTGGTGATGCGCCTGGTCATGAGCGTGATGGCGGCCCAGGTGATCAGGGACTCCGAGTGTTGGATGAGCCGTTCGTAGTCGCGGGCGTGTCGGCGGGCGTGCGTGATCCAACGGCCATCTCAGCCCCGACGAATACGAACGCCGACACACCGCTGAACTCATGCTCGCCGCGTGATCAATAACCGCGTGCCCACCTTCATGGGGGAAGGCCCGGGGCGTTGTGCAGACCGTATGCCCATCGCCCAAGAGGGAACCCACCGATCCCGGCTTCAACTCCTTCGAGGATCGCGTGGTTGACAACACGGACACATGTCTCACGCCCGTTCGCTACTGCCCGTTACAGCCGACCGACTCCGGTAACCCGCGAGGCCGGTTACCGGAGTCGGCAGACCGGCAATGGCCGGATCGCGTACGCGGTGTGCCGCCGGTTATTGCGGTGCCGATGGTGACCGGCGGTAAGCGGTCTCAGTACTTGCCGGACGTCTTCCAGTAGACGTAGTAGTTCACGTCCGTGGCGTTCATTTCGACATCATCGTGATTCGTGGACAGTGTGACGTTCGTCCAGCTGCCGCCGGAGGACTCGGGCGCGAAACCGAACCATACGAACCCGCCGGGCTGGGTGGAGTCCCTGTAGAAGGAGCCGACGTACGCCCGATTTCCGTCGGTGCCGCTGATGGCGACCTGGCCCGCACCGTCGTTGGTCAGGGCGAGGGCCGGCGTCCGCTGCGTCAGGTAAGCGGAATGATCACCCAGCTGGCGGGGCTCCGACCACTCCGAGTGCCCGTACTGCTGGGTCGCGAGGTTCACCACGTTGTCCGTCCCCGTCCACGCGAGCGCGATGCGTCCGAAGGAGGAGTTGTACGCAATGGCGGGCGCCACGTTGCTCTGCGCGTAGGGGATGTACGCGGGGCCGCCCCAGTTGTTGGGGTACCGGTCGCTGCCCACTCCGTTGAAGTACACGCCGTAGAGCTGGTTGCTGTTGGAGCTTCGGTAGGCCAGATAGACGGACTCACCGCCGGGGAGCGCGGTCACGGCGGGAGGCTGGTTGGTCGGCGTCACGACGTTTCCGGGGACCACCTGGAAGTTGCCCAGGGTCAGTACGTTTCCGGTCGTGGTGATTCCGGCGTAGTAGATCCGCCCGTTCGAGCCGGTGTGGTAGATCCGGAAGCCGTACTCCGTGGATATGACCTGAGGGGTGGCCCCGGTCGTGGCGCCCGGCCAGGCGTGCCAAGGGCCGTTGTTCAGTGAGATTCCGATGCTGTTGTCGAAGTTGCGCCACACCTGGACGAGGTTGCCGTTCGTGTCGCGCGCTTCTGTCATGCCCAGTGACTGGAGGCGCACCCCGCCTTCGTACTGCTGGTGCCACCCGCTTTCCTCGCCCGGCTGTGCGGCAAAGGACGTTGTCTGTGTGGCTGCGGTGATACCGAGCGCGGCGATCGCCGTGACCGCCGCTGCCATCCACTTCCTTTTTCTGGAACGGGGCAGTGATTTTCTGGCAGACGCCTTCAGGAAACGCATGACAGGTACTCATTTCTCATGGGTTGACACGTCGAGTCGGCGCGACGGCGACTGCCGATCGGCAGGCGGTCCCAGGGGTGTGTGGCGCCGGAGAGTGCGGAAGCGCGGCCGGCCGGTGATTCCCGGGTCGGGATATCAGGGCGCGCGGCCGCGACGGAAATGTTTGCCGCTTCAAAAACATATCATGAGGATGTCTTTGATCATCTACATGGGGTAGGAGCCAGGTGGGGTGGCCTCGGCGGCCGCTACCTTCCCGGCGTGACCGTCACCAGACACGCCGTTGACGCGAGGTCTTCGGCGACGAGACCGTGGCCGCCGCCGTGATCGACCGCCTCGTCCACCACGCCGAGGTCCACTCTCTCAAAGGCGACTCCTACCGCATGCGCGGACGCCAACTCGGACGCGTCCCCACCGCGACACACGACTCCGACTGAACACCGGCAACCAGACCCGGTGGGTCAGAACTCGACCGCCCAAACCGGGTCAGGATTCAGGTTCGTGATCGCCGAGCTGGTGCCCTCCGTGGCTCCGGCACCAAATGTCATCCAGAACCAGGATTCAGCCGCCGCCGACATCAACACGCTCGCGAGGAGCCTGGGGCAAGGGGGAAGGACTCGGACCGTGTCGGTCTGGCGGCGCTGCAGACAATCTGTACCCAGCTCACCGTGGATGTCGGGGCGGCCGCAGAGGAAGAACCGTGGTCCCAGCTGTCTCAGTCGTGCGCCCCGGCGCCGCCTTCCGGGCGCTGGGGCGCTCCGCTTTCCGGGTGGGGCCGCCTCCAGCGTCCCGGAGCCCCACGTGCGGGGCTCCGGGACGTCAGGAGGCGGCAGCGCTACCTGGCCCGCTCGGTTCGGGCGTTCCGGCGGGTGGGGTGCTGGTGGTGTGGCGGTGGACGTTGGCCGTCAAGCGCCGGACGAGGTCCTGGGCGCTGGTGATCTCGGCGGGGGTGAGCCCGATGGCGTCGCCGATGGCGGGCGGGATGCTCGCGATGTGCCGGTGCAGGGCGGTGCCCTCGGCGGTGAGGGCGACTTCGACGACGCGTTCGTCGTCGGTGCGGCGCCTGCGTGTGAGCAGGCCGTTCGTCTCGAGGCGTTTGATCAGCGGGGTGACGGTGCCGTAGTCCAACTGCAAGGTGGCGACGAGGTGTTTCACCGTCATGGCGCCGTGCTCCCCGAGAGCGACCAGGACCAGGTACTGAGGGTAGGTCAGGCCGAGGGGGTCCAGGAGCGGCCGGTAGGCCCCGGTGATCGCACGGGAAGCCGCGTACAGCGAGAAGCACAGATGGTCGTCCAGCAGCGGCGGCCGGAGAACCGGCCCCGGCTCCGGTCCCGGCTCGGGCATGTCCTGGTCGTCACTCATGGCTCGGTTCCCCTTCACTTCACGGTCGGCTCAGGCCCTCACCACCCTCGCATCACCAAGAGCTCAAAACAATCGTCCACAACTAACTTGTGCACGAGAGAAACGTTCGCTAGGTTTCTCGGTGTCGCCACGGACGGGAACGCCCGGAGCGGCCACCAGTCGGAATCAGCGCATATCTGAAGGGGAATCGCCATGAAGCTCACGACCGCCCTCCGCCCCACCCGCAAGCGTGTCGCCGCCCTCGGCGCCGTCGCCGGAGCAGTGGCCCTGGCCCTGGCGGTCACCGTCCCGGCAGACGCCACGGGCGCACACCACACGCCGGACAAGAAGCCCACGGTGGTCCTGGTCCACGGTGCGTTCGCCGACTCCTCCAGCTGGAACGGCGTCGTCAAGCGCCTCCAGCACGACGGCTATCCCGTGGTCGCTCCCGCCAACCCGCTGCGCGGCCTGGCGAGCGACGCCGACTACCTCACCAGCTACCTCAAGAGCGTCAAGGGCCCGATCGTGCTGGCCGGCCACTCCTACGGCGGCGCCGTGATCACCCAGGCCGCAGCCGGCAACCCCAACGTCAAGGCCTTGGTCTACATAGCCGCCTTCGCCCCCGACAAGGGCGAGAGCGCACTGGAGCTGTCCAACAAGTACCCCGGCAGCACCCTTGGCCCGACCCTGAACGCCGTGCCCTTCCCGCTCCCCGGCGGCGGCACCGGCACCGACCTCTACATCAAGGCCGACAAGTTCCACGACCAGTTCGCCGCCGACGTACCCACCCCCGTCACCGACCTGATGGCCGCCACCCAGCGCCCCGTCGCCTCCTCCGCCCTGGAGGAAAAGGCCACCGAGACCGCCTGGAAGACCATCCCCTCCTGGGACCTGATCACCACCCGCGACTACAACATCCCGCCCGCCGCCCAGCGCTTCATGGCCAAGCGCGCCCACTCCCACACCACCGAGATCGCCGCGTCCCACGCCGTCTCGGTCTCCCGCCCCGGCGCCGTCACCCGCATTATCGAACAGGCCGCCCGCACCACCACCCGCTGAACCGCCCCCCACACCCCCGGGAGCCGGCCGCCACACACAGGCGCCCGCCCGACCCCCGCGACTCGGCTGCACCTCCGCACACCCACAGGAGAACGAGAACCACCATGGCCAACTACACCGCTTCCGTGAGCGTCACCGGCGAAGGCCGCAACGGCGGCCGCGTCCAGTCCGACGACGGCCTCCTGACCGCCACCCTCGCCCTGCCCAAGGAACTCGGCGGCGCCGGCGACGCCACCAACCCCGAGCAGCTCTTCGCCGCCGGCTGGGGCTCCTGCTTCCTCGGTGCCCTTCGTCTCGCCGCCACCCAGCGCAAGATCCGACTCACCAGCACCGCCATCGACACCAAGATCACCCTCGTCCACGGCGACGACGGCTTCAGCCTCGCCGCCGTCCTCGACCTCGAAATCGGCGGCGTCGACCAGGACACCGCCACCGCCCTCGCCGAGGCCGCCCACCAGATCTGCCCTTACTCCAAGGCCACCCGCGGCAACATCCCCGTCACCATCAACGCCACCGCGGTCTGACCTCTCCGTCTCACACTCCGCCACCCCGCCACGGCTGGGTCCGCCAGGCCGAGGCCGACCACGGTGAGCGGGACGACCGTCTCACCACCGCCGAACGCGACGAGCTGAAGCAACTCCGCGAGGAAAACGCGGAGTTGCAGCGCGTGTACGAGATCCTCAAAGCCGCGAGTGTCTTTTTTGCCCAGGAGCTCGACCGTCCCCGGACGAGGCCGACGAGGTGATCAACCACCTGCGCGAGAGCGGCCTCGGGGTCGGGCCCGTATGCCGGGAGCTGGACCTGTCGGAGTCCGCGTATCACGCACGCAAGAAGTGGCCGAAGTCGGCACGCCGGCTCCGTGACGAGCAGCTCATGCCTCTGATCGAGGCGATCCACGCCGAGTCCGGCGGCACCTGTGGAGCCCGCCGGATCGCCCGCGCCCTGCGGCGCAAGGAGGTGGATGTGGCCCGCTGCACCGTCGAGCGGCTGATGGCCGAGCTGGAGATCGAGGGCGTCATCGGCGGCCGGCGCCGGCGCACTACGATCCCCGAGCCGTCGGCGCCCAGCCCGCCGGACCTGGTCGACCGTGACTTCACCGCTTCGGGCCCGGACCAGCTCTGGGTCGCGGACATGACCTATGTCAGAACCTGGCCGGGCTGAGCGTATGCGGCGTTCGTCCTGGACGTGTACTCACGAATGATCGTCGGCCGGCAGGTCGCCGGCCACATGCGTACCGGACTCCCGCTGGACGCCCTGGAGATGGCACTGTGGAGACGCCGGATCAAGAAGGACTCCGGCCTCATCCACCATTCGGCTCGCGGCAGTCGATATGTGTCTATCCGCTACACCGAGCGGCTGGCAGATGTCGGCGCTTCCGCCTCGGTTGGCTCCGTCGCGGACTCGTATGACAACGCCGTGGCCGAGGCCCTCAACAGCACCGTCAAGGCCGAGCTGATCGAGATGCAGGGCCCTTGGCGGGACTTCGAGCAGGTCGAGCGGGCGATCTTCCAGTGGGTGACGTGGTACAACGGAGGTGCGTCTCCACTCCGCGCTCGACTACGTACCGCCCGCCGAGTACGAACGCGACTTCCGGCGAAGCCTGGTAGAAGAACCGCAGGCCGCCTGAAACATGACCGGCGGACTCTACGAAACCCGGTTCAGCGTGGAATCCGACGATGCCGAACTTCCTCATGACGCGTGCCACCCGCTTGTGATTGACCCGCTCGCCGCCGTCCCGGGGTTCGGCGGTGACGCGGGGCCCCGTAGGTGCCGTCCGATTCCTGGTGGATCTCGGTGATCCGCTCGGCGAGCTCGGTATCGGCCCGAGCCCGGTCGGCCCGCGCTTCCGCGCCGGCCAGGTGCCGGTAGAAGCCGGAACGGGAGACCTTCACGATCCGGCACAGCCGCTTGACGCCGAAGACGCCACGGTGATCCTCGACGAACTGGAAGCGGCTGCTCACCAGCTGGTCTCGGCCGCAAAATACTTCGCGGCCCTCCGCAGGATCTCCCGCTCGAGCTCGAGTTCCTTCACCCGCGCCCGCAGCTGCCGGTTCTCCTTCTCCATCGCGGTGGCCTCCACCGCCCCGGGCCGCGCGGCCTGCTCGGCATCCCGCCCCCACGTGCGGAGCGTCTCGTGGTTGACGCCCAGGTCCTAGGCCACCGACGCGTACGTCCCACCCGGGCTCGAGTGATACAGCGCGACGGCATCGGCCCGCACTCAGACGAGTACTTCGACCGACGTCCCCAACGGGAACTCCTGTCCTATGGATCATCACGATCCGATGATCAGGGTGTCCACGATCAAGGGGCAACGCCCAACCCCCTGGAATCAATCGTCCAGACAGAGTGGTGACGTGCGCAGGCTGGCCTCCTGCCTTGCGTGTAACGAATCGTTTGTACGCTCAACTTCGGTCAAGACTGGGCTGTTTGAGTCACCGGAAGATCACTAATCTGGCGCCTGAGCGCAAGCATCTACCTGAGGAGTTCCGTGTCCGCTGCCCCGCTGGTTCCCGACATCCTTTCGCCCGAGTTCGCCATGGACCCCTACCCCGCCTATGCGGTGATGCGGGAGAAGGAACCGCTCATCTGGCACGAGGCGACGCAGAGTTACATCATCTCCCGTTACGAGGACGTCGAGCGCGTCTTCAAGGACAAGAACGCGGAGTTCACGACCGACAACTACAACTGGCAGCTAGAGCCGGTCCACGGCAAGACCATCCTGCAGCTCAGCGGTCGCGAGCACGCGGTGCGCCGGGCGCTCGTCGCACCCGCCTTCCGCGGCAGCGACCTGCGGGAGAGGTTCATGCCGGTCATCGAGCGCAACTCACGTGAACTCATCGACGCCTTCCGGCACTCCGGCTCCGCCGACATCGTGCGCGACTACGCGACCCGGTTCCCGGTCAACGTCATCGCGGACATGCTGGGTCTGGACAAGGCCGACCACGCCCGGTTCCACAGCTGGTACACCGCCGTGATCGCCTTCCTCGGCAACCTCTCCGGCGACCCCGACGTGACCGCGGCGGGCGAACGCACCCGGGTGGAGTTCGCCGAATACATGATGCCGATCATCCGCGAACGGCGCGACAACCCGGGGGACGACCTGCTGTCCTCGCTGTGCGCCGCCGAGGTCGACGGTGTCCGGATGAGCGACGAGGACATCAAGGCCTTCTGCAGCCTGCTGCTCGCGGCCGGCGGCGAGACCACCGACAAGGCGATCGCCAGCATCCTGGCCAACCTGCTGCTGCACCCGGAACAGTTGGCCGCTGTCCGCGAGGACCGGAGCCTGATACCCGCGGCCTTCGCGGAGACGCTGCGCTACACCCCGCCGGTGCACATGATCATGCGGCAGTCGGCCACGGACGTCGAGGTCAGCGGTGGCACCATCCCGGCCGGGGCCACCGTGACGTGCCTCATCGGTGCCGCCAACCGGGACGAGCAGCGCTACCGCGAACCCGACCGGTTCGACATCTTCCGCGACGACCTCACCACGACGTCGGCGTTCTCGGCCGCCGCCGACCACCTGGCCTTCGCGCTCGGCCGCCACTTCTGCGTCGGCGCACTCCTTGCCAAGGCGGAGGTCGAGACCGGGGTGAACCAGCTGCTGGACGCGATGCCCGACCTCCGTCTCGCCGACGGGTTCGACCCGGTCGAACACGGGGTGTTCACCCGCGGCCCGCAATCACTGCCGGTCCGTTTCACCCCGAACGGCGGCTGAGAGCCACTGCCCCCATCCCCCGGCGGCCCGGGCAGCGGGCACATCCCTGCCGGGCCGGCGCGTGCCGCTACTGCACGGTGGGGGTGAACCGCACGGGCAGGGACGTCAGTCCGCGCATCCAGACCGAGGGACGCCAGGTCAGGTCCTCCGTCCCGACGGCCAGCACCAGGTCGGGGAGACGCTCCAGCAGCGTCTCCACCGCCGTGCGCGCCATCACGTCCGCGAGGAGCGGCGCCGGGTAGGGGCAGCGGTGCTCCCCGTTGCTGAA
Source organism: Streptomyces sp. NPDC111744 (assembly GCF_055634995.1). Taxonomy (NCBI): domain Bacteria; kingdom Bacillati; phylum Actinomycetota; class Actinomycetes; order Kitasatosporales; family Streptomycetaceae; genus Streptomyces; species Streptomyces sp. NPDC111744. The sequence continues at coordinate 19,302 of NZ_JBVKCG010000038.1, read as the reverse complement.
CGACAGGTGCGCCGAGTTCTCCGCGCCGACGTGTGACTCGGGCCAGATCTGCGGGTCGGTGTTGGCCGCCGCAAGGCCCAGGACGAGGCAGTCGCCCTCCCGGATCAGACGCCCGCCGAGCTGCGTGTCGCGCACGGCCCAGCGCCCGATGAAGTTCTGCGTCGGGGTGTCCAGCCACAGCACCTCGTTGAGCGCGTCGCCCACGCTCACCCTGCCGCCGGAGACGTTGAGCGCGAAACGCTCGTCGGTCAGCAGCAGCCGCAGCGTGTTGCAGATCCAGTTGGCCGTCGGCTGCTGCGCAGCGGCGATGACGGAGATCAGGTCCTGCACGATCTCCTCGTCGCTGAGCCCCGCCGGGTCCAGCAGCATCCGCGAGGTGACGTCCGAACCCGGCCGCTCCCGCTTCTCCTTGACCAGCTGCATGATCCGCTCGCCGACGCGCACGTACGCCGCCACCGGGTCGTCGCCCTCACCGGCGTCGAGCGAGATCCGCAGGTCGTCGACGAGCTGCTCGGTGTCCGCGCTGTTCTGCGGCATGCCGCACATCCACAGCACCCCACGGGCCGGCAGCGCGTGCGCGTACGTGCTCATCAGCTCGGCCTCGCCGCTGCCCGCGAACGAGGAGATCAACTGCCCGGCGATAAGCTCGCATTCACGAGCCAGCTCGAACTGGTCCACGCCCTCCAGCGCCTGCGTGATCACACCCGCCCGGCGCTGGTGCTCCGTCCCCTCGGTGAACAGCACCGAGGGCTGGTAACCGACGAACGGCAGCAGGGGCCAGTCCGGCGGGATGTTGTCCCACTGGTTCCACCGCCTCGAGTCCCGCGCGAACAGTTCGTCGTGGCCGGTGACGTAGCAGAGCTCGGGGTAGCCGAGGACGAGCCAGGCCGGGATGTCGTTGTCCAGCAGCACCGGCGCGACCGGACCGTGGTCCCGGCGCAGGGAGCGGTACAGCTGCGACGGCGTCTGCTGGTACTCGAGGCCGGCCAGCTGCACGGCGGAGCCGTGCGCGGGGCAGCCGGGCGGAGGCGTGGTCGCGGACGGGGAGCCGGTGGGGTCGCTCACGGTGTGCTCTCCTGGGACAGGGCCATTGAGTAGAGGTGGTCCACGAGGGTGATGAGGACCTCCTTGCCGGAGGACCGGACCCGGGCGTCGCAGTCGACCATCGGGACGTGCTCGCCGAGGGCGAGGGCCTTGCGGATCTCCTCGAGCGAGAAGCGGGTCTGGTCGTCGTCGAAGCGGTTCACGGCCACCACGAACGGGGTCTTGTGGTGTTCCAGCCTGTCTATCGCGTACCAGGAGTCCTGCATGCGGCGCGTGTCGACGAGGACGACCGCACCCAGCGTGCCGGAGAACAGGCGGTCCCACAGGAACCAGAAGCGCTCCTGGCCCGGTGCGCCGAACAGGTAGAGGACCATGCGCTGGTTGAGACTGATGCGGCCGAAGTCGAACGCCACCGTCGTGGTGGTCTTGCGCTCCACGCCGGCCGTCTCGTCGACGCCGTGCCCCGCCTGCGTCATCACCTCTTCGGTGTTCAGCGGCCGGATCTCGCTCACCGAGCGGACCAGGGTGGTCTTTCCCACCCCGAAGCCGCCGACGACGACGATCTTCAGGCCGGTTTCGGCGGCATCACCCAGCGGCGTGCGCCGGGAGGGCAGCTCAGAGGTTGCGGAGCCCATGGAGGACCTCCTGGAGCAGGGCGGTTTCGGGGAGCGAGGCGACCGACTCGGCCGCACGGGGGTGACGGGCGCTGATCTTGCCCATGTCATGGAGGTCGCCGACGAGGATCCGGGTGACGGTGACGGGCAGCTTGAGTTCGGCGGAGATCTCGACCAGCGCCGTGGGGTGGCGGCACATCTCGAGGATCCGCACGTGCTCGGACTGCATGCCGGTGCTGGGTTCGCTCTCGCTGACGATCAGCGTCACCAGGTCGAAGGCGTCGTCGGCAGTGCTACGCCCGCCTGTGACCATGTAGAGCCGGTCGGGATCGCCCACGTCCACGGGTCTGTGCATCACGCGGAGGCACCTCGGCCGGCGGGCGTGCGTGGTTCGGCCCGCAGGTGGTCGCCGATCTGCTCGACGAGTTCCGTCATCTGGTGACCGACGACGCCCGGGTCGGCGTTCTCCTGTGCGACGACCGCGAGGTGAGCGCCCTCTCCGGCCTCGACGATGAACAGCAGGCCACCGTGGAACTCCGTCATGGAGTGCCGTACTCCGCCCGTTCCGTCCCCGAACTCCGAGGAGGCGCCCTGTGCGAGGGCCTGGATGCCAGAGCAGATGGCCGCCAGCTGGTCGGCCTGGTCGAGCGTCATGTGCTCCGTCCAGCACAGCTTCAGGCCGTCCCGGGACAGGACGAGCGCGTGGCGTGTGCCCGGGGTGCGCTCCAAGAGGGTCGTCAGGAGCCAGGTGAGGCTGTTGTCAGTGGTCTCCATGGTGGGTGGGACGGGTTGTGACCGGTCAGGTCACCCGGCCCGTTCCTCCAATCCATCGGTTACGGCGGCGAGGTGCGGTGCTGGTGGGCTGATGCCCGTGAGGAGTACGGAAGTAGAGATCCGCGGGGGCGGCCCTGCGCGGACGGTTCGTGACCTAGTCGGCCGCTGTCCCGGGCCCGTCGTCGGGCGGGGTGGCGGAGTTGTCGGCCGTACCACCGTGCCGGGCACGGTGGAAGGCACCGAACTGGCTTCCGGCGTTGCGAGCCGGTCCCGGCTCACGGGACCCGGCCGAGGGCGCCGGCACCGACGGTTTGTGCCGGGCGCGCTCAGCCTCGGCCATGGTGCGGCCGGGGGCGCGTACGGGCAGTCCGTTGTCGGTGACGGTGTCCGGGCCGCGGGAAGGCCCGGAACCGGGCTCCGGCGCGAGGTCCGCGGGGGCGACCGGCTGGACGAGCGGTGCGGGCGCCTCCTTGGCCGCGGGGGCGGGTACGGTCACCGGAGCCTGTGCGGCGCGCCGGGGCCGCTCGACGACGGGCTCGCGCTGCTGGGCCACGAGCTCCGGTGGCAACAGCACGACGACGCCGGTGCCGCCGCGCGAGGAGGGCCGGTAGTTGACACTGATGCCGTAGCGCTCGGCGAGCCGCCCCACCACGGCCAGGCCGAGGCGGGTGCCCTGCAACGAGGCGAGGTCGGTGACACGGCCCGACACGGACTCCTCCGCCCGGCGCATGGCGGCGTCGGACATCTTCAGGCCGCTGTCCTCGATGGTGACGACGAGGCCCGCGCTGCGCTCCTCCACGTAGACGTGGACCTCGTCGATGGGCGGCGAGAAATTGGCGGCGTTGTCCATGAGTTCGGCGAGCAGATGCATCACGCCTTCGGAGGCGAAGCCCGCGATCGCCGCCTTGCTGGAGGAGTGCAGACGCACGCGCCGGTAGGCGGCGATCCGGCCGACCGCGCCGCGCAGGATGCTCTCCATGACGATCGGCTTGTTCCAGACACGGCTGGAACGGCCGCCCATCAGCAGGGCCAGCCGGTCGGTCATGAGGCCGAGCTGAGAAGCGCTGTGGTCCAGCCGCAGCAGGTCGCCGAAAACCTCCCCGCCGTGGCGGTCCTGCATGTCCCGCAGGTCGGCGAGCATGGAGACGGTTTTCGCCTGGACCCGGCTCAGCGCCTTGGCCGAGGCGGCCTGGGCGGCGGCGGACCGCCGTTCGCTGTAGGCCAGTTCCCGGACGAACCATTCGGCCGAGCCGGCCAGTACGGAATCCTGCGGCCAGTCGAACTTGGTGAGGACGGTGTTGCCTGAACTGCCTTCCCTTAGCAGGGCCACCGCGGCGGGCAGTGTCTCGCCGGTCAGGCGGTCGAGTTCCGTCCTCTGCTGCGCCAGCTCACTGCGCGTGGTACTCAGCTCGCCCTCGGTTTCGGTGGCCCGTTTGACCGATTCGGCGAGTTCACCGGCGAAGGTGTGGAGCATCTGGCGCAGTTGCGGATCGGACGGTGTGGCCACACGGGAGAGCGCCTCGTCGGCGCTCGCGCCGTCCTTCAGGTGCCGTGCGACGCTCGGCAGGCTGACGCCGACGAGCTGGGCCGCCTGGGCCTCCTGCTGCCGCCAGTTGTCCTTGGTCATCTCCAGTTCGCTGCGGCAGGCGCCTGCCTGCCGCAGGGCACGGCGCAGTAGGTGGGAAGCGGTGCCGGCAACGGCCGCGACGCAGACGCAGGCGACGAGCGCCGTGCCCAGTACCCAAGTGCGGGTGCCGTCCGGAGCGAGGATTACCGAGGTGGCGGCCCCGGCGGCCGCGATGACCAGGACCACCGGGAACACGGCCGGGGAGGAGCGCGCCCCTTTCCCGCGTCGACGCTGACGGGGGCTGGCAGGCACTGACATTCCGCGGTCCCTCGGTCCGTATGAGCAGAGATCACGTGGGCGACTGGACGTCGTCGACGTCCCGGAGTGCAGCCGCTCGGGGACGGCGGGGTTCCGGATCACGCACGCCGCTCATGCTAGCCACCCCTCCAAGCAGTGGGACCGCACCAACAACCCCATCCCTTACACGAATTCAGTTAGTCGGGAAACCGCCCTCGCAGCACGTGCGCGTGATATGCAACTTTGCCCGTTACTGACTGATCTTGGGTGTGCGGAACTCGGCGTTCTGTGGTGGTCCTGTGTAGGCCATCGCACGCTGAGAACATGATTTGAGCGATGAGCAAATGTTTTCGGCCAAGTCCGCGCCGAAGTGCTCGCTCCGTCGACTGTCGGACGGGGAAGGCGAAACGGCCTGCCAACTTCGCAGGCAGGCCGTCATCGGACATCGACGTCAGAAATTGAGGCACGTGGAGAAGGGCCCGGTCGGGACCCGCAGTACCTGACACACCGTGCCGCCCGCGATGTCTCCGTTGGTGAACGTCCAGGACTGGCTTTCCGACACTTCAAAGTGACGGCTGCTGCCGTCGGTGAAACCGCAGATCGAGCGTAGCCACGTTGTCATGCTGCACCGGGATAGACGGTCAGGCCCAACTTGTGCCAGTCTCCGGCGGCGGGTGTAGGCCCGCCAGAGCAGGTCGGGATCGGGGGTATGGCCGGGTGGCCTGTCCACCACAGCCGCAAGGTCTTCGGTCCCCGGCTCCGGCCAGGCAGCCGGTAGACGGTGAGCCGGACCAGGGTGCCGGGGACGATGGGGCGGGGGCCGCGGCTGTCGTGTCCGTCTGCGACGGGGACACCTCTGCCTTCGCGGTGGCCACTTTGCGCCGCTGGTGGAACGGTGAGGGGCGCTGCCGCTACCCGCACGCCTCCCGCCTGCTGGTCACCGCCGACGCCGGAGGCTCCAACGGCTACCGTGTGCGCGCCTGGAAGAAGGAACTCGCGGACTTGCCTGCGAGACGGGCCTTGAAGTGACTGTCTGTCACTTTCCACCGGGAACATCGAAATGGAACAAAATAGAGCACCGGCTGTTCTCACAGATCAGCATCAACTGGCGTGGCAGGCCCCTGACCAGCCACGAAGTCGTCGTCAGCACCATCGGAGCGACCACGACACGCAGCACACTGTCCGTCCACGCCGAGCTCGACCCCGGCGCCTACCCCACCGGCGTCACTGTCCCCGACACCGTCGTGGAACGCCTTCCTCTCACGCCGCACGAGTGGCACGGCACGTGGAACTACACGTTGCGCCCCGAACCGCTCGCTCCTGAACCCGGAGACAGCGACGCCAGCGACGACGTCAACCAGAACGGCAGCGGCGGCGACAACGACGAGTGGTACTCGGATGCAGGCTGGTGGGCCGACGCCTTCAACTATGCCACCATCGGCGCGGGGTTCATCTCCGCCGTCCTCGGGCTCGCCAGCCTCGTCCTTCCCCCGTTCGCCGTCGTCGGTGTCCCGGCCGCGGCGATCTTCGGCGGCATCGCGATGGGAGCCGGCGCGCTGAGCACCCTGCTCACCGGCATCGAATACGGCTTCACCAGCAGCAAGTTCCTGTGGTCCGCGGCCGGCACCGCGCCGAGCCTGGTCACCTGCGGCGAGTCCAGGTAGGTCACCCCGGTCGCCAAGAGGGTGGCTCCCGTGGTGAAGCAGATCGCGGAGGAGGGCAAGGAACTCGTCTTCTCGATCACCAGCGGCCTGTCGTCGATGTTCTGACCACCGTCCCGGGAACCGTCTCAACGTCCCCGTCGGGTGATTGGCCTGGTGTTCAACCTCGGCCGTCCACCTGACCCGCTGATCTTGTTTCGTTCCCGGCACAGCAGGGCGGCCGTTCTTCACGCTTCGAGGTGTCGAGCAACGTCACGTGAAGGAACGGTACGGTTCGGCAGCGACTCAAGGGGCACGGGGAACTGCGCGACCAGCCACGATGGGCCGCCGACGATCGACGGCCCATCGTGGCCCCGCGGCGGGGTCACAGATCAGCACAGCCCGCAGAGCGCTTAGCGGCCCAACCGCCGCCGTACCCGGCGTACTTGCTCGTTGTCCGAGACCGAGTCGAGGAGTCGGCGCCCGGTGCCGGGCTCGTACGCCGGGCCCTCCAGGCGGCGCAGGGCGGCGTCGCGGACGACGGCGTATGCGACCGGGGTGTCCGTCTTCGGGAGGGTGACCGGGTGGCGGCCGTCGGGGAGTTTGAGACGGGTCGGGAGGCGCAGTTGGACCGCTGTGCCGTCGGGGGCGGGGATCAGTTCGGCGTCCAGTGTCAGGGCGGAGACCGTGACCTTGATGCGAGCCGGGACTCCGCCTGGACTCGTCGCCACGTACGGCAGCGGGAGCGAACGTCCGCCGCGTCCGGTGTTCGTCCCGGCGGCGCCGGCCGTGTCGGGGCCAAGTCTGCGCTGGCGCTGGTCCACGTCGAGGGCGAGCTGGCCGCCGGCCGTCCAGTACGGGAGCGCGAGGCTCTCCTTGAGCGTGCAACCGACGATCGCGCAGATCAGGCACAGCACGAGACGCTCACTGCCCCCGACCAGTTCGTCACCGTCGGGGACGAGACCTACGCCCAAGGGCGTCGACCTGGAGAAGGTCTGACCGTCCCGCTGCCTCCGATTCCGTTCGTTGACCCCCATCACAAGGAGACACCCATGTCACAATGGTGGACGCTCGCCGTTCCCGCGACCGTCATCTTCGCCCTGTGGGGCATGTCCGGCTCAGCACACAGTCATACCAACGAGACCAAGGGCCGCCCGTCACGCCAGATGCGGTTGCAGTACTAGGCCTCGGTGCGGCAGTCGGCCATGACCCGGTAGAAGAGGTCGAGCGAGCCAGGACATCTTTCTGGTGAGCGAGCGTACAGGGTCGCATGGCGCGCGTGACGCCGGCGCGTTGGGGGCAGCTGGCCCGGCGAGTGGTGCCGGGGGCCCGGAGGCCGCGCAGGCGCCCGGTTCCCCCGGGCCTGACGCACAGTCAGGGGCCTTGTCCGGGGCGGCATGTGTGCCGCCCCGGACGGTCGTCCTACCGCAGTGACCTGAAGGCCTGGCGGATCTCCTGGGACAGCAGATGCGGCTGCTCCCATGCGGCGAAGTGGCCGCCCTTGTCGACCTCGTTCCAGTGGATGAGGTTGCCGAAGGCGCGTTCGCCCCAGCTTCGCGGTGCGCGGTAGATCTCACCCGGGAACACGGTGACCGCGACCGGGAGGGTCGGGATGTCGAAGGCGTCGAACGGGCCGCCGCCTGCCTGCGCGCCTTCCCAGTACAACCGGGACGAGGAGGTCCCGGTGTTGGTGAACCAGTAGAGCGAGATGGCGTCGAGCATCTCGTCGTAGGTGAGGACCTTCTCCGGCCTGCCGTCGGAGTCGGTCCACTCCGCAAACTTGTCGTAGTAGTACGCCGCCATTGCGACCGGCGAGTCGGCCAGCGCGTAGCCGATCGTCTGCGGGCTCTGGTTCATCATCGCCGCGTAGCCGAAGCCGTCGCGGTAGAAGTGCAGCAGCCGGTCATAGGCCACCTTCTCGCGGGCCGACAGACTCGCGGGCGCGGGGTCGAAGTTGCGCAAGTGCCGCACAACGTCCGGCGGCACGGTCCCGGGCATATTGACGTGGATGCCGAGGAGTCCCTCCGGGCGCTGGACCGCCAGCAGCTCCGAGATGATCGCACCCCAGTCACCGCCCTGCGAGACGTACCGCTGGTAGCCCAGGCGGAGCATGAGCTCGTGGAACGCGCTCGCGACCCTGGCCGGATTCCAACCCGCCGAGGTCGGCTTGCCCGAGAAGCCGTAGCCCGGAAGCGTCGGAAGGACCAGATGGAAAGCGTCCTCGGCACGCCCGCCGTGGGCGGTCGGGTTGGTGAGCGGTCCGATGACCTTCAGCAGCTCGATGATCGAGCCCGGCCAGCCGTGCGTCATCAGCAGCGGCATCGCGTCGGCGTGCGGCGAGCGTATGTGCGCGAACTGGATGTCCAGCCCGTCGATCTCCGTGATGAACTGCGGCAGCGCGTTGAGCCTCGCCTCGGCCTTGCGCCAGTCATAGCCGCTGCCCCAGTACTCCACGAGCGGGCGGAGCCTGGCCAGCTGGGTACCCTGGGACCGGTCGCCGACCGTCTCCCGGTCGGGCCAGCGCGTCGTCTTCACCCGACGCCGGAGTTCGTTGATGTCTTTCTGCGGGACCCTGATGCGGAAGGGGCGGACGCCAGCGATCTGCTTCACCGGGCCGGCCACGCCCGGCGCCGGCACGACGCCCGACGACGCCACGCTGCCCTCCGCCGCCTGCGCCTGGCCGGGCATGCCGAGCTGGGTAGCAGCGACGGCACCTGCGGCCAGGCCGAGGAACCGACGGCGGCCAGTGTTGCGCTGACCGGCACTTTCGGTCGTGCTCATCGGGAACTCCTTTTCTCGACTGCGAGCATGGCTCGCAGTCACGGTGGGGTGGTGAGGGTGAGGGGCCGGGTCCGCGCTGAGGAACAGCAGGCTCAACGGGGTACCCGCTCGGGGGATCTCCGACCTGGTCCCTTGCGTCGCTGACCTGCTGTTGGCGTCGGTGCCCGTACCGCCGGCGCTGGGGCCGGTGGGTCCGAGTGATCGTTGTGCCTCGTTTTCCACGCGCGCCCATCAGGTGGCCGCGGTGGGGCGCCTGCGATGGTGAGGGTCGGTACGCTCAGGCAGCTCTTCAGTCGGTGCCCGATTCCCTGTCCGTCACCCAGGCACGTCATCGCCTGGGGGCACGCGTGCGTGAAGGCCGACGACTGCGGCCGCGGCACCCAACTTCCAGCGGTTTCGCGGCCCTGCCGGGAGCGGTGGTGGCGCAGGCTGATCCCGGAGGGGATGGCGGCGTGGGCACGGCACCGAGCACACAGCCGACTTTGGCGGCGGCGGATCGCTGGCCGGAGTGTGAAGGTGTCGGCTGCTCACAGGCTCCTGGACATGCACATATCGCGCTGCGGCAGACGCCTTCGGCGCGCGCGATGCCGCCGGTGCGATGCGCATCGATCGTGCGGCTCACCGCCATGGCATGTTGCCCCCTCCCGTGCTCGATGTGTCGCCGGCCACAGAAACCTCCGCCCGGAGACACCTCCGCACCCGTCACCAGTTCGTGCGGTGATGATCATGGCAGCGATCACATCACCGGTCAAGCAGGTGACAGATTGCCGCACATGTGCACACCGTCACCCGAGGTCGCACCAGCACGGCCAACCGGGTTGGCAGAAGGCCGGTCTTCGCCCTGACCCTGCGGGACGGGAGCCGACCACGGACCACTTCCTTCCCGAGCCGGTGCTCACCGAGGCCGTCGCCGCGGCGTTCCTCAACCATCCGCGCTTCGTGGTCGCCACGCCGGACTCCCCGCGTGAGAACACCGTCACCGTCCAGACCCGCAACGGCATCCGCTACCTCCTGGTCCTGAACGTCGACCGCGACGCCGACGGCCAGGAGCTGTCGACCCCGGTCGCCGCCGTCGCCTTCGCTGCAGGCTGGCTGCTCACCGCCGACGCGAGCGACCAGGACCGCGCCGTCGCCGGTCTGCTCAACTACGTCGCCGCCACCTGGGACCGGCAGGGCATCCCGCTGCGCGAGCACACGCAGGCAGTTGCCCGCTCCCTACCCGCTAGTACTGCAACCGCACTCATCGCGTCACCGCAGGTCAGGCTGGGTTCGCCACTTTCACCGCACTGACGGCGAGGTGGAGGGCGACGGTGGCTTCCACGCCTGCTCGGACTGCGAACCAGCAGGTCAGCATCGCGCGGAACTGACGGCATGTCACTTCTGCTGGGGCGGCGCATGCTGCCCGACCTGCGGCGACACCCCGAGTGCGGTTGCAGTACTAGCCCGTTCGAGTGAGCGCCTGCCTCGGTGCCCGGTGCCCGCGCAGTTATCAACAGGCCATCCCCGTTCCGCGTGCACAGCGATACCGTGAAGGCGCACGCCCGTCCCGCGTCTGGAGGCTCCGATGACCGACCAGCCGGCTCCCGCCGACGGAGCCGTCCGGCAGCAGCTGGAGCCCGCGGCCGCCGACGCGGTCGCCTACGCGGCCCGAACTCGCGAGCAGGCCGACCAGTTCGCCGCTGTCCTGGAGGACATCGCCGAAAACGGGCTGCCCTCGCCGGAGGACTGCACGCCGTGGGAAGACCTGCGGGAAGCGCACCTCGCCCGACTCGCCGCGCAGCGGCCGGCCGTCGCCTGATGCCCCAAGGACACGGGCCCCGCCGCGCCCGGATCGCTTTCTCCGACTCCGCCGCCAAACAGCTGGAGAACCTCACCAGCGAGGCGGACATGCACGCCCTGGACCGCGCCCTGGTCGTCGTCTCCGTCGATCCCGAGATCGGCGAACCGATTCCCGGCGACACCACCGGCCCCCAGCTGCGGCAGTACACCGATGACGTCGAAGCCGTCCGCACTTCGTCACCGCTCTGCGCACCGTGGTCGTCGTTGCGTACATCGAGGTCTGATCTGCACAGCTGCCGCCGCGGCAGCAACCGCCGTCGTGCTGCTGTTTGGTGAAGTGCGGAGCGAGGCCAAGGCTGCCGTCAAACGCGTCTGATGACCAGCACAGCGACGTCGTCCAGGTGGTCTCCGCAACCGCAGCGTCGAGGATTCGGTCAGCGATCGCCTCCGCCTCCCCAACCCTGCTGTGGAAGCTGAGCACCCGCCGGAAGCGGTCTTCCACCGCCGCGCGCATCAGCCCGGTCTGCACTGCCGCCAGCCGGGCCCCACGTACTGCGTCGGAGCCGGTCGCCTCGGCCGTCATCGCCCCGTACAGCAAATGCAAGATGCGCAGGGGATCCGGCGCGGGATCGGCAGGGCTCCTTCGGCCTTTCTCCTCCACAAGATGAAAAAAAGCCAGTCAAGCCGAGCAAGGGGGTACCTGCACCCTCGAGGACTTCAACGCGACCGACTCCGCCCCTCACCGCTTATGGCCTGGACGGAAAACCATTCCTGATGCAGCGTCAAGTGGCTGCCGGCCGGTCATGGTTGGCGTCCACCGACAGCCGATTCGCCGCCGCGCTGTCGCGCACGAAGGTTCATCTCCGGCCGGTGCAGACCCCGACTTCCCAGGCCCAGGCCGCGATCTCGACGCGGTTGCGGGCGGCGAGTTTGCGCTGGATGTTGCCCAGGTGGGTCTTTACGGTGGAGTGGGTGACGTAGAGCTCGGCCGCCACCTCCTCGTTGGTGTATCCACGGGCGACCAGGCGGACGACGTCGAGTTCGCGCTGGGTGAGGGGTTCGGCGAGCCGAGTGAGCGCACGGGTGGCAAAGGGTGCGGGGCGGGACCTGGTATCCACCTGCGGGGGTGGTGCCATGTGCTGCAGGAGGCGGACGGTGACGGAGGGGGAGATGAGGGAGTTGCCGACGGCCGCCGCACGTACGGCTTCGGCGAGGAGAACGGGGGCGCCGTCTTTGAGGAGGAAGCCGCAGGCGCCGTTGCGCAGGGCCTGGTAGACGTATTCGTCCAGGTCGAAGGTGGTGGCGATCAGGACGTTGAGCGGGTCCGGCACGTCGGGGCCGGCCAGCAGGCGGGTGGCTTCCAGGCCGTCCATTGCGGGCATGCGGATATCGAGGAGGCAGACGTCCGGACGGAGTCGGCGGGCCGCTTTGACCGCGTCGGTTCCGCTCGCGGCCTCGGCGACGACGTCCATGTCCGGCTGGGCGCTGAGGATCATACGGAAGGCCGACCGGACCATCTCCTGGTCGTCGGCGATCAGGACCCGGATCTTCATGGTGTCATGCTCACAGAGGTGGTGGAGGCCGGCGGTCGCGGGGTCATGGGCGGTTCGCCGGGGGGTGCCGGCGGCAGGGGGATGTCGGCGGTGACCTCCCAGCCGGGGCAGCCGGGTCGGGGGCCCGCGGTGAAGTGACCGCCGAGAGCCTCGACCCGTTCGCGGAGTCCGATGAGACCGTACCCGCCGCGCTGCCGGTCGGGCGAGGGCGGTGCGGTGGCGCCGGCTCCGCGCCGGTCGGCCGGCGGACGGCCGGACGCCTCGGTCCGGGGGCGGTGTGCCGTGCCGCTTGCGGGCCGGCCGTCGTCGGTCACCGAGACATCCAGCCGTCCGGCCCGGAGCCGGATGTCCACGGTGACGCGTGCGGCGGTGTCGGCGTACTTGCGGATGTTGGTGAGCGATTCCTGCACCAGGCGGTGCACGGTGGTGCTGATCTCGGGCGGGAAGGATCGTTCGGCGAGCCGGGGGTCGAGGGTGAGCCGGGCCGCGGGCGAGAAGCCCTCGACGAGGTCGCGCACCCGTGTGAGGTCGCCTCTGGGCCGGGTGGCGGCCGGGTCCCCCGGGGCGCGCAGCACGGAAACCGTGCTGCGCATCGACTCCATCGCTTGCGAACCGGCCTCCTCGATCCCGGCGAACAACCGGTCAAGGTCTGCGGGCGCCGGTGCCTGGCCGACCGAGGTGACGTAGCGGGCCGCTTTGGCCTGCGCGACGATCGCGGTGACATGGTGGGCCACGAAGTCGTGCAACTCCCGGGCGTGCTCCAGCCGCTCGGCCTGGCGCGCGGCCTGTTCCGCGGCCTTCCGCTCGCGGTCGCGCAGGGTGTCGGCGAGGCGCAGATACAGGCCCAGTACCACCATCAACACGGTACCGATGAGGAGCACCGGCCCCCCGATGGTCGTCACGAGCTCGTGCTCGGTTGGAATCCGTAGGAGCAGCAGCAGGGCGGCCACGCTTGCCGGGGATGCCAGAGCGGCGATCCGCAGCAGCGGCTGAAGGCGCACAGTACGGGTGATCATCAGCAGGAGTGCGCACAGTTCCGTCATCCCTGGGGTGTTCTCGGGCCGCTGGGTCCGGGCCAGCTGCAGCTCGGCCACCGACAGTGCGAGGGACGCTGCCACCGCACAACCCGCGACCAGAGGAAAGCGCGCGGGCGCTACGAACAGAGCCACCACGCACAGTGCACCGGTGACGGTGGCGGCCGCCGCGGTGGGGGCGAATCCGCTGTTGAGCCCTTCGGCGACGAGCAGGCCGAGGACGAGGACACCCGCCAGCACGAGCAGGACCTGATACGAGCGGGAGCGGTCCCGGAATGCGTGGATCATGCCGCCTCACGTTACGGCGGTATCCGGCGGGCCACCTCAACTCATCGGCCGATGCGGGCGGCCCGGGCCGTTCGGCAATCCGGTTGATCCGCCGCGGCCCTGACCCACCGGACGATCGAGGTGCGGAACGTGGGCCAAGTCCCACGCCCCCTTCACCCCACCCTCTGCCTGCTGAACCGGAGCCTTCCGCCATGTCACAGCACCTTGGGGCGCAGCGCCCCGGAACGACGCCGCGCCCCCTGACAGCGCAGGCGGTCGCCCGGCCCACCGCTCCCGTGGCGGCCTCGGCCGGAAATCTGACCAGGGTCTACGGCCAGGGAGAGACCCAGGTGACCGCGCTGGACTCCGTCTCCGTGGAGTTCGACCGCGGCCGGTTCACCGCGATCATGGGCCCGTCCGGCTCGGGAAAGTCCACGCTGATGCACTGCATGGCGGGTCTGGACACCATCTCCTCCGGTACGGCACGGATCGGCGATGTCGAGCTGTCCTCCCTCGGAGACAAGCAGCTCACCCGGCTGCGCCGCGACAAGGTCGGCTTCATCTTCCAGGCGTTCAATCTGCTGCCGACACTGACGGCCGCCGAGAACATCACGCTGCCCATGGACATCGCAGGCCGCAAGCCGGACCGGCAGTGGCTGAACCGGGTCATCGACACGGTGGGCCTGACGGAAAGGCTGTCCCACCGCCCGTCACAGCTGTCCGGTGGCCAGCAGCAGCGGGTCGCCGTCGCCCGTGCGCTGGCCTCCCAACCCGAGATCATCTTCGCGGACGAGCCCACCGGAAACCTCGACACCCGATCCGGTAGCGAGGTACTGGGCTTTCTGCGCTCGTCCGTGCTGGAGCTGGGCCAGACCGTGGTGATGGTCACCCACGACCCCGTCGCCGCGTCCCACGCGGACCGCGTGGTCTTCCTCGCCGACGGCCGGATCGTCGACACCCTCCACAACCCGACCGCCGATGCGGTGCTCGACCGCATGCTGCGCCTCTCCGCGACTGCTTCCCGGCATCCGGGCCACGCCCCCAATAGGTACGCCGGCTGACCGGCGGACTCTCCATGTCCGGTTGCCTTCCCCTCTCCCCCCAGGACTGATCGCCCATGTTCCGTACCGCCCTGCGCAATGTGCTCGCGCACAAGGCCAGGATGCTGATGACCGTCCTCGCCGTGACACTCGGCGTGGCCTTCGTCGCCGGCACTCTGGTCTTCACCTCGACCGTCTCCGCCGCGTACCAGAACAGCTCGCACAAGGGTTTTGAGGACGTGGACGTCGCCATCGAGTCCGGCGCTCCCAGCGCTCGCCCGGATACCGCCCCCAGGCTCACCCCGGTACTCATGGGCCGGGTGGCGAAGGCGCCCGGCGTGCAGTCGGTGACCGCAGTGGTCTCCGGTTTCACCGCCGTGGCCGGCAAGAACGGCGATCTGGTGGGTGAGGGATGGACCACTCAAGGCGCCAACTACGCCGTGAACAGCGGTGACCGGGACGCCCGCTACCCGCTCAGGGAAGGCCGCGCCCCCAAGGGGCCGGACGAGGTGGTTCTGGACGCCAAGACCGCCGAGCGGGCGGGGTACCGGGTCGGTGACACCGTCCGCCTGTCGGTCGACGGGCCGGTCCGCACGCCGCGACTGGTCGGAATCTTCACCACCGACAACGGTGAGGTCGCCGCAGGCGGCACGCTCGCCCTGTTCGACACGCCCACCGCACAGCAACTGTTCGGCAGGACCGGGGAGTTCAGCGATATCGACATCAAGGCCACACCTGGCACGTCCCCGACCGAGCTCGCGGCGACCGTCGAGAAGGTGCTGCCCAAAGACCTGCGGACGACCACCGGACAGAGCCTCGCCGACTCCCAGGCACTGAGAGCCGAGGCCAGTGTGGACGACTTGCGGTCCACCCTGCTGGTCTTCGCCGGTATCGCACTGTTCGTCGGGGTCTTCCTCATCGCCAACACCTTCACCATGCTCGTCGCACAGCGCACCAGGGAGCTGGCCCTGCTGCGCGCGGTGGGCGCCACCCGACGTCAGGTGACCCGCTCCGTCCTGATCGAGGCGTTCCTCGTCGGCCTGCTGGCCTCGGTGGCGGGGCTGGCCGCCGGCATCGGCATCGGTGCCGCGCTGCGTCCGCTGGCCTCCTCCTTCGGCAAGGGAGGACAAACACTGCCCGATGGCCCCCTGACCATCACTTTGGTCACGGTCATCACCTCACTCGCCCTCGGTATCGGCATCACGATGCTGGCCGCCTGGCTGCCCGGTCGCCGCGCGGCGAAGATTCCGCCGGTGGCCGCGATGGGCAGTGTGCACGCGGTGGCCACCCCCCGCTCGCTGGTCGTGCGTAACGTCCTCGGGGCCCTGACCACCACGACCGGCGCCGTGACTGTGCTGGGTGCGACTGGCCTGACGTGGGACGACGGACAGATGCTCATGGCGCTGGGCGCTGCGGTCCTGATGACCGGGGTGCTCGTCCTGACTCCCCTGCTGTCCCGCCCGTTCATCGCCGCCGCGGCGCCGGCACTGCGCACCTTCGGCGTCTGCGGCAAGCTCGCCCGCGAGAACGCCCTGCGCAATCCGCGCCGTACCGCGGCCACGGCCTCGGCCCTCACCATCGGCCTCACCCTGATCACCGCGCTGACAGTGGTCGCGGTCAGCAGCCAGCGGAGCATCGACCAGAAGGCCACCGCCTCCCTCTCGGCCGACTACGTCGTGCGGATGGCCACCTACGATCCGCTCTCCCAGACGGTCGAGAAGCGCCTCGGGAAGGTCGACGGGGTCAGCGCCGTCAGCCCCCTGCGCCAGGCCCCGGTCCGCATCGCCGACCAGGAGACCTTCGTGACAGGCATCGACGCCACCACTGTCCGGAGCATGTTCCGGCCCGACTTCACCAAGGGCTCGCTCGCCGGATTCGGCGGCCGCGGCATCATCGTCTCCAAGGACACCGCACAGGAACTCGGATGGCACACCGGTACCACCGTGCCGATCACCTACCCGGACGGCAAGCGGGGCCAGTTGACCGTATCCGGCATCTTCCAGGGCAACGACCTGCTGACCGGCATCATCACCGACACCCACACCCTCGACCCGCACCTGCAGACCACACGTGCCTGGCAGGTCCTGGTGAAGACCGAAGGCGGCCCCAGCGACACCGTCAAGCGGGCCATCGCCAAGGCGCTCGGCGACAGCCCGGCCGTACTCGTCCAGAGCAAGCAGGACGTCTCCGCCACCATCGCCCGCGGCATCACCATGATGCTCAACATCCTCTACGGACTCCTCGCCATGGCCGTGATCGTGGCCGTCCTCGGCGTCATCAACACCCTGGCCATGTCCGTGGCCGAACGGGCACCGGAGATCGGCATGCTGCGTGCCATCGGGCTCGACCAGCACAGCGCCAAGCGCATGCTGCGCCTGGAGTCCTTGACCATCTCCCTCTTCGGCGGTGTCCTCGGCATCGAGCTGGGCATCTTCCTCGGCTGGGCCGCAAGCCGCCTCCTCGCCTCCGAGATGCCCGGCTTCGAACTCGTCCTCCCCTGGGGACGTCTGGCCCTCTTCCTGGCACTCGCCGGCTTGGTGGGAATCCTCGCCGCCCTCTGGCCCGCCCGCCGCGCCGCGCGCCTCAACCTGCTCAGCGCCATCAAGGCGGAGTAGGCCGGCGGCAGCGATGGAGACAGCGAAGGGCACCCTGAAGCCGGCGGACCAGCAGTTGCGCCCCGGTGACTGCGGCGGACCGGGCGAGCGCGAAGCCCTTGAGCCTCCGCCATCTTCGAACGTGCAGTTCAGATGGGGTGGTGTGGGAGCCCTCCGTGGTGCTCGGGCTGGTCGTGGGCGACTGTCTTCGGTCTTGATCGTCTGACGGTTCCTGCTGGGCCGGTTCTGTCGGTTCTGCCACGCTGTCGGACTGGTGCCGCCTACGCTCAGGTGCATGGCGGAATCCGAGATCGCGGAACGGATCGCAGCGCGCCGCGCGGAGTTGGACGGACTCGAGGAACAGCTGGTCAAGCAGCTGGAAGAGGTGCGGGCCGAGCGGGACGAACTCGCCGTCGCCGAGCGGGTGTGGCAGCGGATGGCCGGGCAGCTCCACGAGGAGGCGCAGGCTTCCGCGCCGCTGGCCGCGCAGGTCGCGGGCCAGGCTGTGCTGTTGGTCCCGCATCGTGGGCCCGGCATGGGCCAAGACGCGCTGCCGCCGCACTACCAGGGCATTCTCGCTGTTGTGCAGGGTGCGGGCGGGCCGGTATCGACCAAGCAGGTCGGCCAGGAACTCGGGCTCGACACCGTGACGCCGGGCAAACTGGAGCCGCTACGCGGCAAGCTCTCCAAGCTTGCCGGGCGGGGCTGGCTGCGCAAGCTCCCCGACGGCCGTTTCACCGTACGCCCGTGACCAGCAGCAACGGCGACCACCACAGCCGATTACCGTGGGGGCCGTAACCCCAGTTCCCCCGGCGGGTGTTGAGATTGTGTGACGAATGCCAACAAGCCCGCCGAGGGCACCTCCCTGGTCTACCAGTGTCGCCTCAACGTGTCCACGCAGACCGTCGAATACTGCGCCGGACTGCTGCGGGCGCACCTGAGGGCAATAGGCTCCCCGTTCCGCTCACTGCCTCCCCGCCGGATCGTGCTACTGGTGCTGTCGATGCTGCGGCACGACCAGCGCGTCCTCGACCTGGCCGGCGGAAACAACGTGCCCGAAACCACCCTGCGGCGCTGGCGCGACGAACTGGTCGGCCTGCTCGCCGCCTGCGCCCCACGCCTGGACCGCCCCCTGAAGAAGATCGCGAAGCGCGGCGGGGAAGTCGTCCTCATCGACGGCACGTTGATACCGACCCAGCGTCGCA
This sequence comes from Streptomyces sp. NPDC111744, assembly GCF_055634995.1. Classification (NCBI taxonomy): domain Bacteria; kingdom Bacillati; phylum Actinomycetota; class Actinomycetes; order Kitasatosporales; family Streptomycetaceae; genus Streptomyces; species Streptomyces sp. NPDC111744. The sequence goes on along the minus strand of NZ_JBVKCG010000038.1, from coordinate 1,113 downwards.
CCGGAGCCCAGGACCGGCGCAACTACTCCGGCAAGCACCACCGCCACGGCCTGCACTTTCTCGCCCTGACCGACGAGAGGGGCCGCCTGATCTGGATCTCCGCCGCCCGGCCCGGCCGCACCCACGACGCGAAGGCCGCCCAACATGACCACATCGTCGTGCAGTTGAAGGCCGCCGGCCTCGGCGCCCTCGCTGACCTGGGCTTCATCGGCATCGACAAGTCCAAGGACCCCGATGACCAGGTCATCATCACCGGTTACAAGGCCACCCGGGCCCGCAAGCTCACTCCCGGCCAGAAGCAGGCCAACCAGGTCCTGTCCGCCGCACGCGCCCCAGTCGAACACGGATTCGCAAACCTCAAAGCCTGGCGCATCCTGACCAAGCTCCGCACCGCCCCCGGCCACGCCACCGCCCTCCTGCGCGCCCTGCTCGTCCTGACCAACATCCACGTCAACCGCTGACCTGACAGACGATCAAGACCACAGACGCCTGCGCCCGACCAGCGCGAGCACCGGGGAGGGCCCCCACGCCACCCCATCCGACCTGCATGTTCGAAGATGGCGGATCTTCTCTGTCAATCGCCGCATGGAACCCGGCGTCCAGTCCCGGGGATCAACCTCAGGACACGGCCTGCTCCAAGGCCGAACAAAGTGCTTGGTGGGCGCAGGGGGGCGCCCAACCGATGCCCCTGCCTATCGCACGGGTGCCTTGCTCCTCCGTGCCTCAGCACGCTGTCCGCAGGTCCGCCCGGTCTGGTCGATCGCGGATGTGGATTCCGAAAAGTTGCCACCCCAGGTCGATGCGCGTTGCTAGACATGGAGTCGTGGCTGGGAAGCGCAAGATACAAGGTGGCGGTGAACCCGACCTGGTCCTGCTGGTGCACGGGACCTTCGCAGGCAGTCAGAGGCGGGAGGATGAAGGTGACCGCTGGTGGCAACGGGGCAGTACTGTCTGGCGTGCGCTAGAGGAGCACCTTCCTCCTGGCACGCAGTTACCCGCGGGGAAGACGATGTTGTTCCAGGTCACGTCCGCTGGAGTGGTGTATCGACGGCCACTCGGCGATCTCGTTTTGAGGCTATGCGGTGAGTTCGGTGGGCAGGACGGTGTCGTCGG
>NZ_JBVKCG010000037.1:0-44869 GCF_055634995.1 Streptomyces sp. NPDC111744 | reverse complement strand
ATTCCCGTCTGCCTCGCGACGCCATGCACGCTCCCCCAGCCTTCGGCCGGGGGGACCCCCACTCGCCGCACCGGGCGCAGACCCAAGTACGTCCAGTACGAAGGCCTACGCCCGGCAACGCCGAGAGCACGCACCTGACGCCGCGAGGCCGCCCTCCGGGCGACGACGGGAATTGTCAGACAGCCCCTAGCTAGGACTTGCTTCAAACCCGCGCGTTGTAAGACTGTCTACCGCACTGTCGACCAAATTCTGCAGAACTGGATCCCATGAGCGCCATCTCCGTCGGTCAGGCCGCCGTCCTTGGAGTAGTCGAGGGGGTGACCGAGTTCCTCCCCGTGTCCTCCACCGGCCACCTCAAGATCACCGAGGGGCTCATGAACATCCCCGTCGACGACAACTCCGTCGTCGGGTTCTCCGCCGTCATCCAGGTCGGCGCCATCGCCGCCGTGCTCGTGTACTTCTTCAAGGACATCGTGCGGATCTGCTCCGCGTGGGGCCGGGGGCTGAGGAACCGCGAGGAGCGGGTGCACCACGACTACAAGTTCGCCTGGTGGGTCATCTACGCCACCATCCCGATCGTGATCGTGGGCCTGGCCGCCAAGCCGCTGATCGACGGCCCGCTCGGCTCGCTCTGGGTGGTCGCCGGCTCGCTGATCGTCGGCTCCGGGGTGATGTGGGCGGCGGACCAGATGGGGCGCCACAAGCGTGGTGAGGACGACACCTCCTTCAAGGACGCGATGCTGGTCGGCTGCTCGCAGATCCTCGCCCTACTCTTCCCCGGCTTCTCCCGCTCCGGCGCCACCATGTCGACCGCGCTCATCCTCGACCTGGACCGGGTCGCCGCCACCCGTCTCTCCTTCTTCCTCGGCATCCCGGCTCTGACCGGCGCCGGCCTCTACGAGCTCAAGGACGCCCTGGGCGCGGGTGTCGGCGCCGCTCCGCTCCTCGTCGGCACGGTCGTCTCCTTCGTGGTCGCCTACGCCTCCATCGCCTGGCTGCTCAAGTTCGTCGCGAAGCACTCCTTCAACGCCTTCGTGCTGTACCGGATCGTCGTCGGCCTGGCCCTCTTCGGGCTGCTCGCCACGGACGCGATCAGCGCCTGACCCGGTCATCGCTCCGCCGCGGGGTGTGACACCTGTGCATTCAGGTGTCGCACCCCGTGAATGTTTCCTTTCCGGAAGGCTTGACAGTCTCGTCCCGCAACCCGGAACATCTCACCCGTGAACCTGTCAGACAGCCGGACAGCCGGACAGCCCCCGAGGCGCGTGAGCGCCATGGAGGCGGTACTGGCGTATCTGCGCGGCGCCATCGAGCGCGGCGAGTACGCCATAGGCGACAAGCTCCCCTCCGAGGCGGAGCTGTGCCGCACCCTGGAGGTCAGCAGGCCCGTCCTGCGCGAGGCCCTGCGGGCCCTCCAGACGATGGGTCTGACCGTCTCCAAGACCGGCAAGGGCACCTTCGTCGTCGCCAGCGCCGTCGAGGACCCCACCTTCGGCGACTACGCGGCCAGCGACCTGCTCGAAGTGCGCCGCCACGTCGAGATCCCGGTCGCCGGGTACGCGGCGCTGCGCCGCACCCCGGAGAACCTGGACCACCTGGCCCATCTGCTCGACCGTATGGAGCGGGAGACGGACACCACCGCGTGGGTCGCGATGGACACCCTCTTCCACCTGGCCGTGGCCGAGGCCGCCCAGAACCCGGTCTTCCGCCGGGTCATCGAGGAGATCCGGGACGCACTGGCGCGTCAGTCGGCCTTCCTCAACGAACTGGGCGGCCGCCGCGAGCAGTCCAACCGGGAGCACCGGGCGATCGTCGAGGCGCTGATCGACGGTTCCGAACCCGACGCCGTGGACGCCATGAGCCACCACCTCGACCGCGTCGAGACGACCCTCACCCGCATCGTGCGCGCCACGCGCACGGACGAGCACACGGAAGGCGGAACCGAGGCGTGAGCGAACAGCACCTCAAAGACGAGACGCGCCCCTCGTCCCGTCACGTCGACGCCGGAGACCACGGCTACAGCAAGTCGCTGAAGCACCGGCACGTCAACATGATCGCCATCGGCGGCGCCATAGGCACCGGCCTCTTCCTCGGTGCCGGCGGCCGCCTCGCCGACGCCGGCCCCTCCCTGTTCCTCGCGTACGCGGTCTGCGGGGTCTTCGCCTTCCTCGTCGTACGCGCCCTCGGCGAGCTCGTCCTGTACCGCCCGTCCTCCGGCGCCTTCGTGTCGTACGCCCGTGAGTTCCTCGGGGAGAAGGGCGCCTACACCGCGGGCTGGATGTACTTCCTGAACTGGGCGACCACCGGTATCGCCGACATCACCGCGGTCGCCACCTACACCCACTACTGGGGGACGTTCTCCGACATCCCGCAATGGTTGATCGCATTGATCGCCCTTGCCGTTGTGTTGACCGTCAACCTGATCTCGGTCAAGATCTTCGGCGAGCTGGAGTTCTGGTTCGCGATCGTCAAGGTCAGCGCGCTGGTGATCTTCATGTGCATCGGCATCTTCCTGCTGGTCACCCAGCACCCCGTGGACGGCGCCACCCCCGGCCCCTCCCTGATCGCCGACAACGGCGGCGTCTTCCCCAACGGCCTGCTGCCCATGCTGCTGATCATCCAGGGCGTCGTCTTCGCCTACGCCTCGGTCGAACTGGTCGGTGTCGCGGCGGGCGAGACCGAGAACCCCGAGAAGATCATGCCCAAGGCGATCAACTCGATCATGTGGCGCGTCGGCCTTTTCTACGTCGGCTCGGTCGTCCTGCTGTCGATGCTGTTGCCCTGGAACAAGTACACGGCAGGGGAGAGCCCCTTCGTCACCGTCCTGTCCAACGTCGGTGTCCCGGCCGCCGGCGGTGTGATGAACCTCGTCGTCCTCACCGCGGCCATGTCCTCCCTCAACTCCGGCCTGTACTCGACCGGCCGCATCCTGCGCTCCATGGCCGTCAACGGGTCCGCCCCGAAGTTCACCGCCAGGATGAGCCGCAGCCAGGTGCCGTACGGCGGAATCCTGCTGACCAGCGGTATCTGTGTGCTCGGCGTGGGCCTCAACTTCGTCGTCCCCGCCGACGCGTTCGAGATCGTCCTCAACTTCGCGGCGATCGGCATCCTCGCCACCTGGGGCATGATCATGCTGTGTCACCTGCTCTTCTGGCAGAAGACCCAGAAGGGCGAACTCACCCGCCCCGGCTACCGACTGCCGGGCTCCCCCTGGACCGAGATCGTGACGCTGGCCTTCCTGGCCGCCGTCCTGGTCCTCATGTACGCCGACGGCGGCGCCGGACGCACCACCGTGCTGTGCCTGCCGCTGATCGTCGCCGCGCTGGTCGCCGGCTGGTACGCCATCCGCGGCCGACTCGCGCGCCCGTCCGCCGGAACCGACGCGTGAACCGCGTACCGGTCCGTCCCAACTCACCCGAGACCAGGCAGTGATGTACAGCAGTTCCCCCGCGGCCGCACCCATCGTCCGTGAGCCCCTCCACGCCCCCGTCGCCCACCTCGTCCGCGGCGGGGTCGTCGAGGGCATCCACTACGGCTCCGTCGTCGTCCTCGGCGCCGACGGCCGGGTCCAGTTCCAGCTCGGCGACATCGAGGCCGCGTTCTACCCGCGCTCGGCCATCAAGCCCGTCCAGGCCGTGGCCATGCTGCGGGCCGGCCTGCCGCTCGACGGCGAGCTGCTCTCCCTGGCCGCCGCCAGCCACTCCGGCGAGGAACGCCACCTCGCCGGAACCCGTCGGATCCTCGACCTCGCCGGCCTCACCGAGGACGACCTGCGCAACGTCCCCGACCTGCCGTACGACCCCGCGGTCCGCGACACCTGGATCCGTGAGGGCCGGTTGCCGTCGCGGCTCGCCCAGAACTGCTCCGGCAAGCATGCGGCGATGCTGTGGACCGCGAAGCTGAACGACTGGTCCCTGGAGGACTGTCTGGAGCCGGAGCACCCGCTCCAGCAGGCGATCGCCGAGATCGTCGAGGACCTGACGGGGCAGCGCATCGCCCGGACCACCGTGGACGGCTGCGGTGCGCCGCTGTTCTCCATCTCCCTGCACGGGCTCGCCCGCGCGGTGTCGCGGATCGTGGCCGCCACGCCGGGGACGCCGGAGGCGCGGGTCGCCGATGCGATGCGGGAGCATGCCGAGATGGCGTCCGGGGCGGGGCGGGATGTCGCCGCGCTGATGCGGGCCGTGCCGGGATTGCTGGCGAAGGACGGGTTCGAGGGTGTGCAGGTCGCGGCGCTGCCTGATGGGCGGGCTGTTGCCGTGAAGATCGCCGACGGGGCGAACCGGGCGCGGGTTCCTGTGGCCGCGGCGGCGTTGGCGCGGGCCGGTGTTGACCCTGCTCTGCTCACGGAGTTCGCGGGTGAGGCGTTGCTCGGTGGGGGCCGGGAGGTCGGGCGGGTGCGGCCTGTTCGGTCGCTGGAGCCTGTTGTGGTCTCGGCTTGCGCCTAGTGGGCCGGGCCGACTCGTTGTTCGGCGGCTGCGGGCCGGGTGTGGCTGGTCGCGCAGTTCCCCGCGCCCCCTGACGGGGCGCTCATGTTCACCCTCTCAGAAAGAGATCTACACCCTCATGACCTTCCGTACCGAGCACGATCTGCTTGGCGACCGCGACGTTCCCGTCGACGCCTACTGGGGTGTGCACACCCTGCGGGCCACCGAGAACTTCCCCATCACCGGGACGCCGATCTCCGCCTACCCGCATCTGATCGACGCCCTCGCCGCCGTCAAGGAGGCCGCTGCTCTCGCCAATGAGGAGCTGGGGCTGCTGGCGCCCGCCAAGGCCGCCGCGATCGTCGCCGCCTGTCGGGAGATCCGGGACGGCAAGCTGCACGACCAGTTCGTCGTCGATGTCATCCAGGGCGGTGCCGGTACCTCGACGAACATGAACGCCAACGAGGTCGTCGCCAACCGGGCGCTGGAGTTGATGGGGCACGGGAAGGGGCAGTACCAGTACCTGCACCCCAATGAGGACGTCAACCTCGGTCAGTCCACCAACGACGTCTACCCGACCGCCGTCAAGATTGCGACCGTCTTCGCGGTGCGTGGACTGCTCAGGGCGATGGCTGTACTCCAGGACGCCTTCGGCCGGAAAGCCGTCGAGTTCCGTGATGTGCTCAAGATGGGCCGTACACAGTTGCAAGATGCGGTTCCCATGACGCTCGGTCAAGAGTTCTCCACCTTTGCCGTCATGATCGACGAGGACCGCTGCCGTCTTGACGAGGCCGTCGAGTTGATCCATGAGATCAACCTGGGTGCCACCGCCATCGGGACCGGCCTCAACGCGCCCGCCGGATACGCCGAGTCGGCCCGCCGGCACCTCGCCGGGATCACCGGGCTGCCCCTGGTCACCGCCGCGAACCTGGTGGAGGCGACCCAGGACTGCGGGGCGTTCGTGCAGATGTCCGGCGTGCTGAAGCGGATCGCGGTCAAGCTCAGCAAGAGCTGCAACGACCTGCGGCTGCTGTCCTCCGGGCCGCGCGCGGGGCTCGGCGAGATCAATCTGCCGCCCGTGCAGGCCGGTTCGTCGATCATGCCCGGCAAGGTCAACCCGGTCATCCCCGAGGTCGTCAACCAGGTCGCCTTCGAGGTCATCGGCAACGACGTCGCCATCACCATGGCCGCCGAGGCCGGGCAGCTCCAGCTCAACGCCTTCGAGCCGATCATCCTGCACTCCCTGTCCGAGAGCATCACGCATCTGCGGAACGCCTGCCTGACGCTGGCCGAGCGGTGCGTCGACGGCATCACCGCCAACACCGACGTCCTGCGGGCGACGGTCGAGAACTCCATCGGTCTGGTCACCGCTCTCAACCCGTACATCGGGTACACGGCGGCCACCGACATCGCCAAGGAGGCCCTCGTCACCGGCCGGGGCGTGGCGGAACTCGTCCTGGAGAAGGGGCTGTTGCCGGCCGAGCGGCTCGCGGATCTGCTGCGTCCCGAGGTCGTCGCCGGCAGTGGTTCACCCCTCGTCTGACCTGCGGGAACGCGCCAGGACCGGCGGGGAGGCACAATAGTGATCATGACAATGACGTCGTCACCGGCCTTTCTGCCGGTTTTGGAGCGGATCGCGGAGGAGATCGAGCGGACGCCCGGCCGCGGGCGCCCCGCCGACTACATACCGGCGCTCGCCGCCTGCGACCCCCGCAGCTTCGGCATGGCCGTCGCCGAGCTGGACGGCACGGTCTACGGCGTGGGCGACTGGCGGCAGCCGTTCTCCACGCAGTCCATCACCAAGGTCTTCACCCTCGCCCTCGACCTGGCCCGTGAGGGCGACGAACTCTGGGAGCACGTCGGCCGCGAACCCTCCGGTAACCCCTTCAACTCCCTGGTGCAGCTGGAGTACGAGAACGGCATCCCGCGCAACCCCTTCATCAACGCGGGCGCCCTAGTCGTCACCGACCGCCTCCAGACCCGTACCGGAGACGCGGCCGGCGAACTCCTCGCCTTTCTGCGCGCCGAGAGCGGCAACGCCGCCCTGGACTTCGACAAGGGCGTGGCAGCCTCCGAGTCCCAGCACGGCGACCGCAATGCCGCCCTGGCCCACTTCATGGCCTCCTACGGCAACATCGACAACGAGGTGCCCGTCCTCCTCGACCAGTACTTCCGCCAGTGCTCCGTCGCCGCTTCCTGCGCCGACCTCGCCCTGGCGACCACGTTCCTGGCCCGCCACGGCATCCGGGCCGACGGCACCCGCCTCCTCACCCGCAGCCAGGCGAAGCAGGTCAACGCGGTGATGCTGACCTGCGGGACGTACGACGCGGCGGGGGACTTCGCCTACCGGGTCGGCCTGCCCGGGAAGAGCGGGGTGGGCGGCGGCATCATCGCCGTGGTCCCGGGGCGTTGTGCCCTGTGCGTGTGGAGCCCGGGTCTGGACGAGCGGGGCAACTCGGTGGCGGGAGTGGCCGCGCTGGACAGGTTCACGACGCTCACGGGTCTGTCGGTGTTCTAGGGCCTGTCTGACAATTCCCGTCTGCCTCGCGACGCCATGCACGCTCCCCCAGCCTTCGGCCGGGGGGACCCCCACTCGCCGCACCGGGCGCAGACCCAAGTACGTCCAGTACGAAGGCCTACGCCCGGCAACGCCGAGAGCACGCACCTGACGCCGCGAGGCCGCCCTCCGGGCGACGACGGGAATTGTCAGACAGGCCCTGGCCGGTGGCCGGTGTTCTGTGCGGCCGGGCCGAGCACCCCCGTCACGAGCACGCGGGCGTGCGCGGCGTCGGGGCCGTCCGGGCGGAACAGGATCCGCGGTGGCCCGGCTCCGGCCGGCCGCACGCTCGGTGTCACACTGCCATCGACCCGGCGCCACACCGCTGAAAACCGGGACGGCTCCGGGTGCGTGCGGCGGGGAGAAGAGGATCCACCACCCACAGGTAACAACTAGGCCGCTTCCAGGAAAACGCCCCGTCGCTTTCTGGCCACCCACCATTGACACGCTGACCCAGTGTTGGCCATGGCTTTCCCCGTCGATCTACGCCGCTGCCAGGTACTCGGCCTGGCCGGCACCGCCTTCCTGGCCCTGGGAGGTGAGACAGCCGGTGCCCTGCCCGTGGAGGATCTCCTCGCGCCGAGCTCCGTGCAGGCGGCTTTCGGCCTGGTCGGGGTCTACTTCGGCGTCGTGCTGCTCATCGCGGCCTGGCTGCTGCTGGGCCGCCTCGTGCGCAGTGGCGAACCACCCACCCCCCGGCAGCTGTTGCTGGTCCTCGCGGTCTGGGCGGCCCCGCTGCTGCTCGCGCCCCCGCTGTTCAGCCGGGACGTATACAGCTACCTCGCACAGGGCGCGATGGTCGACGCGCACATGGACGTCTACACGGCGGGACCCGCCCAGCTCGGCGGTCCGCTGGCCGACGAGGTCGCCCCGGTCTGGCAGAACACCGCCGCCCCGTACGGTCCCGCGTTCATGGGTGTGGCCTCGCTGCTGTCCGGCCTGACCCGGGGCGAACTCCCGGCCGGGCTCTTCGGGATGCGCCTGGTCGCCCTGCTCGGCGTGGGCCTGATGGCGGCCGCGCTGCCCCGGCTCGCCCGGCACAGCGGTGCCGACCCGGCCGCCGCGCTCTGGCTCGGCGCCCTCAACCCCCTGGTGCTGCTGCACCTGGTCGCGGGCGCCCACAACGACGCGATCATGCTCGGTCTGCTGGGCCTCGGTCTGGTCGCGGCGCTCGGCCGCTGGCCGCTCCTCGGAGCCGTGCTCGTCACGCTCGCGGCACTGGTGAAGGCACCGGCCGCACTGGGCCTGCTGGCGATCATCGTCGTACAGGCGCGCAAGGGCCGCAGCCCGGTGGGCGCCACCCTGCTGACGGCGGCCGCCTCCGGTGCCACGACGGTGGTCGCGACCGCGGTCGCCGGTACCGGGTACGGCTGGATAAGGGCGCTCGACACGCCCGTCTCCGCGCACAACTGGGCGCTCAGCAGCCTGCTCGGCCGGGCCACCGGCGCGCTCCTCGAACACCTCGGCAGCGATCTGGCACCGCTGGCCGTCCCGGCCTGGCATCTGCTCGGGCTCGCGCTCACCGCGGTGACCGTGCTGCTGATATGGCTCCGGCTGCGGCCCCGCCCGATCTACGCCCTCGGCCTGAGCCTGGCCGCGGTCGCCGCCTTCGGACCGGCGATCCGGCCCTGGTACGCGATCTGGGGCCTGTTCCTGATAGCGGCAGCGGCGCCCAGCACCTCGGTGCGGCACCGGGTGGCCGCCGTCACCGGAGTGCTCGCGCTCGCGGTGCTGCCCAGCGGCGGCCCCGCCGACGTCGGCCAGCTGATCCTCGCCGTCTCCGGCGGGGTGCTCGGCGTGGTCGTGCTGTGGCAGGCCCACCAGGCCGCGCAGGCCCCGGCCGTGGGACGTACGGCATGAGAGGGCCGAGCACCGACCGGGGGAGACTGCTGCTCGTCCTGGTCCTGGTCGCCGCCGTGACCGCGTTCACGGCCACGGTGCCACTGCTGCGCGACTGGTTCGACCTGCGCGTCTACTACGGCACCGTGCACACCTGGGTGCACCACGGCGGGCGGATCTACGACTACCGGGTGCCCGGGACGACGTACGGCTTCACCTATCCGCCGTTCGCCGCGGTCGGCATGCTGCCCATGGCAATGGTGGGGCTGCACGTGGCCATCGCGGCCTCGCTGCTGGTCAACCTGGCCGCGCTGGCCTTCGTGCTGCGCATCCTGGCCGGGCCGGGCTGGCGGCGCTGGGGCTGGTACCGCTGGGCGCTGGCCCTGTGCGCGCTGGCGCTGTTCGAGCCGCTGCGGGACACCTTCAGCTTCGGCCAGGTGAACCTGGTGCTGCTCGCCCTGGTCCTGGGCGACTGCTGTCTGCTGCGCAGCGGGCGGGGGCGCTGGGCGGGGGTGGGGATCGGGCTCGCCGCCGCCGTCAAGCTCACCCCCGCGCTCTTCATCGGCATGCTGCTGCTCGCCCGTAGGTGGCGGGCGGCGGCGACCGCGACGGCGGTGGCGTTCGCCGCCACCGGGCTCGCCGCCTGGGCCGACCCGAAGGCGTCCCGCTTCTACTGGACGCAGGCGCTCTGGGACACGAGCCGGGTCGGCCGGCTCGACTATGTGTCGAACCAGTCGCTGCAAGGCGTACTGGCCCGGCTCGGCCACCCGGACAAGCCGCTGTGGGCCACGGCCGTGCTGCTCACACTGGCCGTGTGGGCGTGGCGGACCCGTAAGGCGGTGGCGGCCGAGGACTGGACGGCCGCCTTCGCGCTCACCGGTCTCGCCGCCTGCCTGGTCAGCCCGATCACCTGGGTGCACCACCTGGTCTGGGCGCTGCCCTCGTTCGCGCTGCTGGCCCGCGCGGGGTACCCGCGGATCGCGGGCGCTCTCTACGCGGTGATGTGCACCAGCGTGGTGTGGCTGTGGTTCGACGACGCGTCGGGCGTCGACGGGTTCTTCGGCAGCAACCTCTACACCTGGATCACCCTGGGTCTGCTGCTGGGCCTGCCGACCGGTCAGTCCCGCGCGGAGCGGTCGCCCCTGAGCCGCACGGCGAGGGTCACGGCGCCCACGCCGAGCACCGCGAAGCCCGCGGCCATGGCGGTGTCGGACCAGCCGGAGTCGTCCTCCGGTGCGGCGGCCGCCGCCATCGGTACGGTGCTCGGACCCGGCCGCGGCTTGGCCCGCAGAGCGTCCAGCGAACCCACCGGGTCGACCCGTCCGGCCGCATCGAAACCCCAGTCGAGCAGCTGACGGGCCTCGTCGTACACGCCGCCGTCCTGGGGGTTCATCACCGTCACGACCAGGGTGCGGCCGCCCCGCCGGGCGGCGGCGACGAGGGTGTTGCCGGCGTTGCTGGTGTAGCCGTTCTTGATCCCGATCAGTCCGGGATAGCGCGCCACACCGTCCTCGCCGGTCAGCAGCCGGTTGGTGTTCTCGATGCCGAACGACCAGCCGTCGCCGGCGGGGAAGCGGGCCGCGGCGGTGGAGCAGTAGCGGGCGAAGTCAGGGTTGCGCAGCCCGGCCCGGCCGAACACCGCCAGGTCGAACGCCGAGGAGACCTGCCCCGGTGCGTCGTAGCCGTCGGGGGACTTGACGCGCGTGTCGAGGGCGCCCAGGGCACGTGCCTTTGCCTGCATTCGGGAGACGGTGCGGTCCCAGCCCCCGTCGAGCGCGGCCAGGACGTGCACGGCGTCGTTGCCGGAGCTGAGGAAGACCCCGCGCCACAGATCGGCCACCCGGTAGGTGTGCCCCTCCTCGACGCCGACCAGGCTGCTGCCCTCGGCGACGTCCGCCAGTTCCTCGGGTGTCACCCGGTGCTCCAGACCGGGCGGCAGGACCGGCAGCACGGTCAGCGCGAACAGGGTCTTCAGTGTGCTGGCCGGCGGCAGCTCGCGATGTGCCTCGTTCGCCGCCAGCACCTGGCCGTTGGCCGCGTCGGCGACCAGCCAGGAGAGCGCGGAGACGTCCGGTACCTCCGGCACCCCGGGGTGCGGCCGTACCTGTGTGCCGGAGTGGTACAGCAGGGACGGCCCGGGCACCACCGCACTCGGGGGCGGGGCCGGGGCCGGCGCCCCGATGCCGGCGGTGGCCGTACCGGACGTGAGCGCCAGCAGGCCCGTCAGACAGAGGGCGCAGCTCGACACCACCGCTCGGCGAGGAAATCGGTCAGGGAATCCGATCGTCATATGATCAACGTAGGAAGGGAGCCGGTGTCCCGCGCGCAGCCTGGGCCGGACGGACGCACTGAGCAACCCGGATGCCGCACGCCCGGCTCCGGTGTCAGCCCGCCGGCAGGGTCGGCTGGACACGGCGCAGGAAGGTGGCGTTGTCCGGCGTCTCGCGCATCCGCTCAAGGAGTGTCTCCAGGCCGGAGGGCGTCCCCTCCCGGCTCTGCAGGGCCCGGCGCAGTCCGCGTACGGCGGTCAACTCGGCCGGGGCGAACAGGAGTTCCTCGCAGCGGGTGCCGGAGGGGGCGATGTCCACGGCCGGGAAGACCCGCCGGGAGGCCAGTTCGCGGTCCAGGCGCAGCTCCATGTTGCCGGTGCCCTTCAGCTCCTCGAAGAAGTAGCCGTCGGCGCGGGAGCCGGTGTCCACCAGGACGGTGGCGAGGATGGTGAGCGAGCCGCCTTCCTCGGCCTTGCGGGCGGCGCCGAAGAACCGTTTGGGGCCGAGCAGCGCGCCGGCGTCGACGCCGCCGCTGAGGGTACGGCCGTTGGATGCGGCCGCGTTGTTGTGGGCCCGGCACAGCCGCGTCAGGGAGTCCAGGAGGATGACGACGTCCCGGCCGTCCTCGACGAGCCGCTTGGCCCGCTCGACGACGAGTTCGGCGAGGGCGATGTGCTCCTTGGCGGGCCGGTCGAAGGTGGAGGCGTACACCTCGCCCTGGACCGAGCGCCGCATGTCGGTGACTTCCTCGGGGCGTTCGTCGAGCAGCAGCACCATGAGGTGGCACTCCGGGTGGTTGCCGGCGACGGCGGCCGCGAACTGCTGGAGCAGCACGGTCTTGCCGGTCTTCGGCGGGGCCACGATCAGCCCGCGCTGCCCCTTGCCGACGGGGGCGAACAGGTCGGTGACCCGTCCGGCGAGCCCGGAGGCGGGGTGTTCGAGGCGGATCCGCTCGTGCGGGTGCAGCGGGGTCAGATCGCGGAAGTGACGGCGCCCGCGCTGCTCTTCGGGCGTGCGGCCGTTGACGCGCGTGACCTCGGTCAGGATGCGCTGGTTGCCCCGGACGCCCTCGACGAGGTCGCCCTTGCGCAGGCCGTGACGGCGGATCAGCGCGGCGGAGACCTGCGGGTCCGCCGGGGAGGACTGGCAGCTCGGGGCCCGCAGATGCCCCTTCCCGCCCGCGTCGATGTCGAGGACACCGGTGACGGGCCGGGCGGCGGGCTGGGCCTGCTGCTGTACGGGAGGTTCGAGTGTGGTGGTCATGAGAGGTGGTCCTTTCGGGGACGGAAAACAGGAGAGGAAGGGGGAGTGGGCCGCGAGCGGGAGGCGTACACACGGGCCTCGGTGCGGCGGGAACGACACCTCGGGAACGGCACAGAAAGCCCTGGTCACGAGGTGCCGCGGAGAAGCCGGGGGCCGGTCGCAAAGCGACGGCCGAAGCGGCTGGAGGAGAGGGAACCGGCACCGGCGCCCGACTAGGGGGCGACCACAGGTGCTGATCGCACTATACCCGGTGTTCCGTACTCGTCAACATGGCACCGGTCACCGGTATTCCCGGACGCGACGTGGCCGGGAACCCCGCATCCCGGCGGCTCGGGTGCGCCTACGATCGGCCGTGCCCGCGTACTACGGCCGTCAGGAGCGCCGGTGGAGACCTCGTCCGTGCCACACCGCCTGGACCCCGCCGGCGGCTGCCCGCACGCCGACAACGCCAGGCTGCTCGCGCGCGGCGCCGTGGCACCGGTCGTCCTGCCCGGCGGTGTCGAGGGCATGGCCGTACTCGGGCACGAGACGCTCAGGGAGTTCCTCCAGCATCCCGAAGTCGCCAAGAGCCCAGGGCACTTCACCGAGCTGCGCGAGGGCCGGATCCCCGCGGGCTGGCCGCTGCTGACCTTCGCCACCGTACGGGGCATGACCACCGCCGACGGGGACGACCACCGCAGGCTGCGCGGACTGGTCAGCCGGGCCTTCACACCCCGCCGGGTCGAGGAACTGCGACCCCGGACAGAGCAGTTGACCGCATCCCTGCTGGACGACCTGGAGCGGGCCGCGGTGGACGGAGTCGCCGATCTGCGGCGGCACTTCGCACTGCCCCTTCCGATGAGCGTGATCGGTGAACTCCTCGGCGTGGACACGGAGTTCCGCGACCGGCTGCACCACCTGTCCAACCAGGTCGTGGCCACCGACATCGAACCGGCCGAGGCCGTGGCCGCCAACCGGGAACTGGTCGCCGTCCTCGCCGCCGTCGCCGCGGCCCGGTCCGAGCGGCCCGGCGACGATCTCACCAGCGCCCTGATCGCCGCCCGCGACGAGGACGGCGACCGGCTCGCGCAGGAGGAGCTGATCGGCATCCTGGTGCTGATGATCATCGCCGGGCACGAGACCACGCTCAACCTGATCACCAACGCCGTGCGCGCCCTGTGCGGGCACCGCGACCAGCTCGACCTGGTGCGCAGGGGCGAGGCGAGCTGGGCGGACGTGGTGGAGGAGACGCTGCGCTGGGACGCGCCGGTGAGCTACTTCCCGTTCCGCTATCCCGTGCGGGACCTGACCGTCGGCGGCGCGGTGATCCCGGCGGGCACCCCGGTGCTGGCCGGTTACTCCGCCGCCGGCCGCGATCCGGCCGCGCACGGCCCGGACGCCGACCGGTTCGACGTCACCAGGCCCGCCCGCCCCGACGCCGTCCGCCATCTCTCCCTCGGCCACGGCGCCCACTACTGCCTGGGCGCCCCGCTGGCCCGGCTGGAGGCCACGGTGGCCCTGGAGCGGCTCTTCGACCGTTTCCCCGCCCTGGACCTCGCCGTGCCCGAGGACGGCCTCGCCCGGCAGGCCGGCTTCGTCGGCAACAGCGTCCGTGCCCTCCCGGTACGCCTGCGCGCCTGAGCCGCATACCAGCCATAGGAACCCCCGATGGCCCTTCCCCGACGCATTTCTTGTTCTGGCCATAAGCCCTACCTACGCTGCCACCACCGCACTTCGGCGGTGCGCAGCACGGTCGTCAACTCCGGTCACTTCGGCTACATGTTCTTCGGCGCCGGTCAACTCACCCTGGACGGCGGCACCGTCGTCAACTCCGCGCGGGCCACCTTCCTCAACAAGGGCCAGCAGACGGCGATCTCGGTCGACGGCTCGCAGGGCGCCCGGCTCAACCCGCGGGACGGCGTCATCCTGCAGATAATCGAGCTGGACGACCCGGGTCCGGTCGACGTCAACGGCAAGATGATGAACATCGGCGTCCACACCGAGCCCACCACCGACCCGGCCAAGGATTCCTCCTTCGACGTCACCGCCATCCACTCCACCGACGGCGCCGCCACCTTCCGTTCCATCAAGCTGACGGGCGACTTCTACAACGGCTTGCGGGGCGGCAAGAACATGGTCCTCACCTTCGAGGACTCCCGTGTCGAGGGCGTCATCTCGGCGACCACCGCCAAGCACCGGTTGTCCTCGATCGACTCGTCCACCTTCTACGAGCTGGGCATCGTCCCCAACAGCGTGCAGGCCGCCGTGAACAACGGGGTCGTCGTCCGGCTGAACAGCGGCTCGACGTGGACGGTCACCGGCACCTCGTATCTGACCAGCCTCACCGTCGCCGCCGACGCGGCCGTGCGGGCGCCGCGCGGCAGGACGGTGAAACTGACCGCGGACGGCACCGAGACCGCCATCACCGCCGGCTCCACCTGCACGGGAGCCCTCACGCTCACCGTGGCGTGAAACCCGGTGCCGCGGCATGACACCCGGCCGGAGGCGCGGTCCCTCGCGGGTCCGTGCCTCCGCCGTGTCCGGTGCCGGTGGCTCCCGTAAGCTGGCCGGATGTTCAGCCCCGAAGGCCCGAGCCTCCGCGAGCTCACCGTCCAGGCCCTGTCCTCGGTCGAGCGCGGTTACGACCTGCTGGCCCCGAAGTTCGACCACACCCCCTTCCGGACCTCGGACTCGCTCCTGGAGGCGGTCGCCAAGGCGCTCGCCCCGCTCGGCCCGTTCACGGACGGGCTCGACCTGTGCTGCGGGACCGGCGCCGGTCTGGACGTGCTCGCCCAGGTGTGCCGGAACAGCGTCACCGGCGTCGACTTCAGCGCCGGCATGCTCGACATCGCCCGGCGCCTGCCCCCGCCCGACGGGCCGGACGTCAACTGGGTGCGGGCCGACGCCCGGGCCCTGCCCTTCGGGGCCGCCTTCGACCTGGTCGTCAGCTTCGGGGCGTTCGGGCACTTCCTGCCCCGGGAGCTGCCCGGCCTCTTCGACCAGGTCCACTCGGCACTGCGACCGGACGGCGTCTTCGCCTTCCCGGTGCTGGCGCCGTCCCGCCCCACCGGCTTCGGGTTCTGGATGCTGCTCGGCTTCGACGCCGTGATGCGGGTGCGCAACGCCCTGTGGCGGCCGCCGTTCGTCATGTACTACCGGGCCTTCCGACTCGGGTCTGTGCTGGGGGAGTTGGAGCGGGCGGGGTTCTCGGCGGAGCTGTGCGCGCTGCCCGGGTTCGGCCGGCGTGACGACGGCAGCCCGCGCGCCCGGCTCGTCCTGGCCAGGAAGGGCGGCGAAGGTCAGCCCGCCGCGGGGACCGTGAACTCGTAGACCAACGCGTCCTGCCGGGCGTCCACCACGAGGTCGGTGATCTCCAGCGGGCGGGCGTACTGGTCGTGCACCCGGCGGGTCACCCGGACCGAGGCCGCGTCCGCGACCTGGCTTATCGAGTCCCGGTGGTGCAGGGTCAGGCCGGCCTTGCGCATCCAGTCGTAGGCCCGGCGCAGTTGTGCGGCGGCCGCACCGTCGGCCCGGTCCCGGTAGCGGCCCAGTTCCTCGACCTCGGTCAGTGCGACGGTCGAGAAGGAGGTCACGGCGGTGCGCAGGGCGCGGCCGTCGGGGGAGGCGGACTCGTAGCGGTGGACAAGGGTCGGCCGGTGCGGGGCGAGGCCGAGTGCCGCCGCGTGCTCCGGTGGTGGCTCCTCCCAGGTCACCGTGGCCCGGTCGACCGCGCCGTGCTCCGTGGTCCCGGCGCCCACCGGGAACGCCAGGGAGACGGGGCTCTCCACCGGCCGGCCGCGCAGCGTGGCGTGACTGCCCCGCCGGTCGGTGGCGACCAGACCGCTGTGGCGCAGCACCTCCAGCGCCTGCCGGACGGTCTCCCGGCTGACGCCGAAGTGCTGTGCCAAGTGCCTTTCCCCCGGCAGTCGTTCGCCCGGCGGAATGGTGCCGTCGCGCAGTTCGGCGAGAAGCTGTCTCGCGATCCGCCAGTACAGGGGCTGCTCTTCGCTCTCGGAGTGGGCGTGCTGGGTGGTGCGGGCCATGCCGCGCCTCCTGTTGGTGACAAGACGTAGCCGTGCGGGCTCATTGCGCGACCAGATCTAGCATTGGTCTAAACCATCAGGGAAGGGCGGCTCACAGGTTCGGCCGAAACCGAACCGGGCTCACAGGCTCGTGTAGAGGGCGTTCACCAGGGCCGTCTTTCGTGGATCATCCGCGATCCGTGGACCCATCCGGTTCATCACGTACCCCAGCGAGACCCCCGCCTCCGGATCGGCCAGCCCGCACGAACCACCGAATCCGTCGTGCCCGAAGGCCCGTGGGTTCGGTCCGTAGGAGCCGTTCACCCCACTCAGCCACAGGCCGAGCCCCACCTCGGTCTCGTGCTCGAAACCCGTCCCGAGCACCAGGTCACGGCAGCTGCCCTGCCCCTGACGCACCCGCTCGGCCGCCTCCGGGGACAGCAGACGCAGGCCGCCGTACTCGCCCCGGCCCGCGAACACGCCGTACAGCGCGGCCACCGCCCGGGCCGTGCCGTGGCCGTTGGCCGCCGGGATCTCGGCCGCCCGCCACTCCGGCGTGTTCGCCGCGCTCGCGCCCACCCCCGGGTTGGCCAGGGCCGCGACCGCCGCCGGTGCCAACTGGCTGAAGATCGCAGCCTGTTCACTGTCCGACATGATCCGTGGATGCTCCAGCACCGCCACCCGCCCGGACTCCTTCTCCGGCAGCCCGACCGTGAAGTCGATGCCCAGCGGCCCGGTCACCTCCCGCTCCAGAAACGCCCCCGGCGACAGCCCCGACACCCGCCGCACCACCTCGCCGACCAGGAAGCCGTAGGTCAGCGCGTGATACCCCGACCGTGTTCCCGGCTCCCACCAGGGCTCCGTCGCCGCCAGCCGGGCGGTCGTCAGCTCCCAGTCGTACAGCTGCTGGAGCGAGTGCGGCTCCCGCAGGCCGGACAGGCCGGCGCGGTGTGAGAGCAGATGCCGGACGAGGACCCGCCCCTTTCCCGCCGCCGCGAACTCGGGCCAGTAGTCGGCCACCGGCGCGTCGAGGTCGAGCAGCCCCCGGTCGGCGAGGATGTGTGCGCACAGGGCCACCGGGCCCTTCGTCGTCGACCAGACGTTCACCAGGGTGTCCCGCTCCCACGGCCGGATGCGCGCCGGATCCGCCCAGCCGCCCCACAGATCCACGACCGTCTCGCCGTCGACCGTGACCGCCACGGCGGCGCCCAGCTCCTCACGGTCCCGGAAGTTCTCCTCGAAGGCCTCCCGCACCGCCTCGAAACGCGGCTCGCAGTGACCGTGGACCTGTGGCTCGTGCTCGGACATGCGCCCTCCGTCGTACGCCGGAAAGCCCGGGCCGCGACGCTGCGGCCCGGGCACCCAGAACGTACCGACTGGTCGGACTGGAGGGAAGGTCAGTGGACGAAGGGATCCCCGTACGGCTCCTGGTGCCCCTCGGTGGTGTGCCAGTAGTCCCGGCTCTCCACCGCCAGGCCCCGCGCGTCGAAACGCACGAACACGCATCCGGCCAGCGTGGCCGCCGTGCCGCTCTCCTCGCAGAACACCCGGAACTCGGCCACCGCGACCCCGTCAGGGCCCACCAGCGGCGCGGAGAACCGTACGTCCGTCACCTGTTCCCCTTCGAACGACCAGCGCAGATACGCGGCGAGCGCGTCCCGTCCCCGGTGCGGTGCGCGGAACGGCATCGAGCGGTGCACACAGTCCTCGGCGTACAGGGCGAGCAGTGCGTCCACGTCGTGCGCGGCCCAGCCCCGCTCCCAGACCCGGACGAACCGCTCGGCGGCCGCGCGCGCGTCCATCTCCTCCGAATCGTCAGGCATATGCGCGCAGCCAGCGCATCTTCGCCGCCTCGTGGTACGGCCCGCCGCCCTCGTGGTCGTTGAAGTCGTACACCTCGATCGCCTTGTCCTCGTGCGCCCAGGAGTTGAAGGCCGCGAACACCGTCGACGGCGGGCAGGTCTGGTCCTCCAGCGCCGCCGAGAACAGCGCCGGGGCCCGGCCGCGCGCCGCGAAGTGCACCCCGTCGAAGTAGGAGAGGGTGCGCTGCACCTCGGCCGAACGGCCGCGGTGCGTCTTGAGGAACAGCGCGATCTCACGGTAGGGGTGACGGTCCGTCAGGGTGGTGGCGCGCGGGAAGTCGCACAGGAACGGCACGTCAGGCGCCACCGCGACCAGGTCCGGAACGAGGCCGCCGGCCGCGAGGGTGATCCCGCCGCCCTGGCTGGCCCCGAGCGCCACCGTCCGCGCCGCGTCGGTGAGCGGATGCGAGCGCGCCGCCTCGATCGCCCGGACCGCGTCCGTGTACACCCGGCGGTAGTAGTAGTTCTCGGGCGCGTCGATGCCCCGCGTCATGAACCCGGGGAACGCCGGCGCGCCGCCCACCGGGTCGGCGGTGCCACCCCCGCCGCCCCAGGCGCTGCCCTGGCCCCGGGTGTCCATCACGAAGTGCGCCCGCCCGGTCGACGCCCACAGCAGGTTCTCGTGGGCCAGGCCGCGCCCGCCGCCGTAGCCGATGAACTCCACTATCAGCGGCAGCGGCTCGGTGGCGCCGGCCGGCAGCCGCAGCCAGCCCTTGACCGGGTGCCCGCCGAACCCGGCGAAGGTCACGTCGTACACCTCGACCGTGGACAGCCCGGTGTCGACCGGATCGAAGCGGGCGTCGAGATCGTGCTCGCGGGCCTCCTGGAGCGTCTTGGACCAGAAGGCGTCGAAGTCCTCGGGCGCCACCGATGCACTGCGGTGTTCACGGAGTTCGTCGAGGGGAAAGTCGAACAGGGCCATCAACAACCGCCTTTGGTGAAGGGATCGTGCGGATGATCACACCGTACGTGGGTGGTCTGACGAGTCGCCAGGCCTCCGCGCCGCCCGGCGCCTACGATGACCCCATGCCGTCAACCGTTGATCTGCTGGTCAAGGACGCCGGACTGCTCGTCGTCGACGGCGGGCGGGAGATCCCGGGCGGCTGGGCCGCCGTCACAGGTGGTCGGGTCACCTCGGTCGGGGCGAACCGGTCCTGCCGGGGCTGACCGAGGCGCTGCGCACGCACGCGCGCGTGTCCCGCCGGATGCAGCAGACGTCGGAGTAGGGGATACGCCGGGGCCTCAGGGCTCCTCAGGCGCGGCCGCGGGTCCAGTCCGGTCCGGTGCGTGCCCACTCCTGCTCCCACTCGGCGAGCCGGTGCCGCAGTGCGACCCGGCGGACGACACCGTGGCATAGCAGCACCACGGCCGCCGCGCCGCCCGCTCCGCACACGCCCACGGTGACCGTGTGCTGCCAGACGGCGACCTCGTTGGGCGGCGGGGCGACACCGTGCCCCTGACGGTCGAACCACACGTCCACCGTGTCACCGGTCCGGGTCCCCGCCGGCACCCGGGCCAGGGCGGTCTTCGTCCCCTTGCCGGGTTCGGTCCAGCGGACGTCCGCCTGGTAGGAGTGCTCCCGGTCGCCGCTCTGCACCGACGGCAGCTGCCCCGGCGTGTTCCCGACGACCACCCCCCGGACCATGTGCCGCTCGGCCCGCTCCACCGTCGCC
The DNA here is from genome assembly GCF_055634995.1 of Streptomyces sp. NPDC111744. NCBI lineage: Bacteria > Bacillati > Actinomycetota > Actinomycetes > Kitasatosporales > Streptomycetaceae > Streptomyces > Streptomyces sp. NPDC111744. The sequence continues at coordinate 24,977 of NZ_JBVKCG010000037.1, read as the reverse complement.
ACCGACCGCGCCTGATCATGGGCCCACAGTCCCACCACCGCCCCCATCAGGGGTGCACCCACGCCCAACAGGACCGCGACGGCCAGCGCGATCCATGCCTCCACCATGTCGGACTTGCGCCGCAGCGGGTTGTGCCGCCAGCGCCAGCCACGCGCCCGGGTACGCATGTCGACCTCCTCGCCGCCACGGGAGCCGTAGGGCCGGACAGCCGGTCCGCAGCTCCCAGCGTGCCCCCCCTGCACGCGAGCGTCCACATCGGTCTTGTACCCCGTACGGAGCACCTCGCCCACCTGCCGGAGCCACGAAGGGCACACCGGCTGAAGCACACGTTCCGCCGCGCGCCGCCCCCCGGCCCCGGCGCCCCGCGGCACCCGGACCGCACGCCCCCGGCAGGCGGTCCGTAAGGCCCCGTTCAGCCGACTCGCTCGCCACCGTGTGTAGCCATCCGGAGACCTCACCGCCCTCCAGCTGCCCTGCCCGGACGATCACGGTCGTCGGACGTGGTCCGACCTGTCTCGACGGGGTCGTCGAGAGGCGGCCCCTCTTCCTCCGCATGCGGCCTGCCCAAGTACACGGTGTCGAAGGCCCCGGCGCCGTGATAGGTGAGCGTGACCGTCGGACTCTCGTCCCCGCCGAGTCCCGCCCATTCCACCCTGGGGTCCCGTCCGGCAGGGTGCCCGAACGGCGGAGGCTCCGGCATCGAGGTCGTGGGCGAGGCGGCCGACGGCGCGGAGTGCGTGGACCTGGCCAGGAGGCTGCGCCGGCCGTTCGCCCCAGAGCTTCCTCCCCCGCCCGCCACCGCCACCTCGGCCAGGCGGCCGGTTGCGGCCCCCGGGCCTCGGCCGAAAGGACGACGCCCGGGGCGGCTCGGGGGCAGTGCCGCTCAGGGCGGCAGTACCACCTGCCCGGCGTGGTTCAGCCCCGCGCCGAAGCCGATCAGCACAGCCGAGTCGCCGGGCGTTCGTGGAGTGGGCCGCTCAGGCCCAGGTCAGGACCCCGCTCATTGCGGCCGTATGAACGATCCGCGGGTGCGGGAATAGCGGCCGAGCGATCGTCCTTGGCGCTGAGTGCCGGTACCGGGACACCGGTGACAGCATCAGAGAGCGAGGAAGAACGATGCCCAAGGCGTACGTCTACACCAGGCACGGCGGGCCCGAGAACGAGGCCTTCGCCGATGTGGAGCGGCCCGTTCCCGGCCCCGGTGAGCTGCTGATCGCGGTACGGGCGGCGGGGGTCAACCCCGTCGACTGGAAGCTGCGGAACGGTTTCCGCCGCCCCGGCGAGGGCGAGGCGCGCTTCCCGGTCGTCCTTGGCAGCGAGGCCGCCGGAGTGGTCGAGGAGATCGGCGAGGGCGTGACCGGGTTCGCCGTCGGCGACGAGGTCTTCGGCAATACGCCCGCCGGCGCGTTCGCAGAGTACGTCCTGCTGACGGCGGCCGTGACGGCGCACAAGCCCGCCGCGCTCTCCTTCACCGACGCCGCCACCCTGCCGGTCGCCGCGGCCACCGCCTACGACGGCGTACGCCAGCTCGATCTGCCCGAGGGCGCGACCCTGCTGGTCACCGGTGCGGGCGGCGGAGTCGGCGCGGCGGCCGTGCAGATCGCCCGCGCCTGGGGGCTGCGGGTCGTGGGCGTGGCGAGCGAGGCCAAGAAGGACTTCGTCGAGTCGCTCGGCGCCGTGCACGTGCCCTCCGGCCCCGGCCTGGCCGAGCGGGTGCGGGCCGCCACGCCCCAGGGCGTGGACGGTGTCTACGACCTGGTCGGCGGCGAGGTGCTCGCCGAGGCGGCCGGCCTGCTCGCCGACCGCACGAAGCTGATCACCGCGGGCGCCGCGCCGGACACTGTCGCCGCGCTGGGCGGCAGCCGGGTCGAACGCGCCCGTACCGCCGCGGTCCTCGACGAGGTGGCCGAACTCGTGGTGGGCGGTGAGCTCGACCCGCATGTCTCGCGGACCTTCCCGTTCGACGAGGCCGGTCAGGCGCTGCGCACCGTCGAGGAAGGGCACGCGCGCGGCAAGGTCGTGATCGAGGTCGCCGCATGAGCGTCCCCGTTCCCCGCGAGGGCGCGCCGCACATCCTGGACAACCCCGCCCTCGCCTCGCTCACCGGCCCGCACGCCCTCTTCGCCGAACGGCGCGGACGGGTCCTGCGCTACCCGGTGGACGTCTCTCCGTGGCTGGCCCTCCCCGACGATCCCGGCGCCGAGGACTGGGCCGACCTCGCCGCCCTGGCCGGCCCGGGCGCGGAGATCGGGCTGGCCGGCTTCCGGGGTGAGCTCCCGGACGGCTGGGAACTCACCATGAACATCCCGGGCGTGCAGCTGGTGGACGAGGGCATGGACGCCGTCCCGGAGCCGCAGGCGGTCCGCCTCGGCCCCGCCGACGTGCCCGAGATGCTCGACCTGGTCGAGCGCACCCGGCCGGGCCCCTTCCTGCCCCGCACCATCGAACTCGGCACCTACCTGGGCATCCGCCGTGACGGCAGGCTGATCGCGATGGCGGGGGAGCGGCTGCACCCGCCGGGCTGGACCGAGATCAGCGCGGTCTGCACCGATCCGGCGTACCGCGGCGAGGGCCTGGCGACCCGGCTGATCCGCTCCGTCGCGTACGGCATCCGGGCCCGCGGAGAGACCCCGTTCCTGCACACCGGTGCCGAGAACACCACCGCGATCCGGCTGTACGAGTCCCTGGGCTTCCGCCTGCGCCGCCGTACCGCCTTCCTCGCGGCCCGGGTGCCGCAGGCGCTCGGTCAGTCCTCGCCGGTGTCCGCCGACGTCCCGGCGTTGTAGCGCTCCAGGTATCCGGCGAACCTGACCAGGTCCTCCTCCGGCCAGTCCGCCAGCCGCTCCCGGAACGCGGCCCTGCGGCTGCGTGTGACCTGGGCCAGGATCTCCTGCCCGGCCTCCGTGAGATGCAGCACCTGGACCCGGTGGTCCTCCGGGTCCAGGCGGCGCTCGACCAGCCCCGCCCGCTCCAGCGCCGCCACCTGCCGGCTGACCGTCGACTTGTCCAGCGCGTAGTGCGCGGCCAGGTCGGTCGCCCGGCAGCCGCCGCGCTCCTCCAGATGCCCGAGCAGCGTGTACGACACCAGCGACAGCTCGGGGTGCATACGCCCGGCCGATGCCCGGGCCCGGCGCGCGAAGACCGTCATCTCGCGCTGGATGGTCTCGACGGCCGTCTCCGCCGCCGTCATGGGAGGACCTTCGACGGCGGCACCAGCACCAGCAACACCCTCACGGGAATACCTCCTCCGACGTTCTAGTTGTATAGTACAACTTGAACATGAGTTGTATAAGCCAACCAGTTTGGCCGGAAGGTCTGGAGGTCGTACGCGATGAGGTCACCGGCACTGCGCCATGTGCTCACCCACCTGATCACCCCGCTGCTGATGTGCCTGGGCATGGGGCTGGCGTACATGGGTGCGTTCGTCCATCCGGAGCCCCACCATCTGCCCGTCGCCGTGGTCGGCGCCGGACCGGAGGCGAAGGTGTTCGCGCAGACCGTCAAGGACACCGCGGGTGACCGGCTCGACGTCCGTACCGTCCCCACCCGCGCCGCGGCCGTCGACCTGCTGACGTCCCGTACCGTCACCGGTGCCTATGTGCCCAGCCCCAGGACGCCGGAGCTGCTGGTCGCGAGCGCCGCCTCCGACATGGGCGCCACCGCCGTCGAGAAGGTCTTCACCCCCGTCGCCGCCGAGGAGGGGGTCCCGCTCAAGGTCACCGACGTGGCCCGACCGGTCGCCGACGACCCCACAGGACAGGGCCTGTTCTTCCTGCTCATCGCGGTGAGCATCGGCTCCTACGCCTCGGTCGCCGCCCTCGGCGCGGCCGGCGGCACCCTCCCCATGCGGATACGCGCCCTGCTCGCGCTCGGCGTCTCCGCCGTCGTCAGCGGCATCGGCGCACTGCTCGCCGGACCGGTGTTCCACCTCGCCCACCACGATCTGGCCGGAGTCTGGGGCATGGCCTGGCTCTACTCGGCCGGCACCCTGCTCATCGGCGTCGGCCTGCACACCTTCCTCAAGCGGTGGACCACGCTGGCCATGATGGTGCTGTACGTGATGCTCAACTTCACCAGCTCGGGCGGGTTGTTCCGCCCCGAGCTGCAGAACGGCTTCTTCGGCACCCTGCACGCCTTCTGGAACGGCGCCGGCTTCGTCGAGGGCGTCCGCAGCCTGCTGTACTTCGGCGACGACGGCCTGGGCCGCAACGTGTGGACCCTCGCGGTCTGGCTGCTGGTCGGCCTCGCGGTCACCGCGGTCGCGGCGGCGTACGAGCGGGCCAAGGCCCCCGCCGTGCGCGTGGCCGTAACGGACTCGCCCGCCGCGCTCGCGGCGGAGGAAACGGCAAAAGAGGCAGAGGCGGAGGAAGAGGCCGAGGAGACGGTCGGCGTGTGACCGGCGGACCGGCGGCCGGATAGGCTCTCGGCGATGCTCTCACTCTCCGACACCACCGCCGTCGTCTCCGCGCTGCGCGCCGCGGGCTGTGTCTTCGCCGAGGACGAGGCGGAGCTGATCCTCGCCACCGCCCGCACCCCGGACGAGCTGGCCACGATGGTGGACCGGCGTGCCACCGGACAGCCCCTCGAACACGTCGTCGGCTGGGCCGGCTTCCACGGGCTGCGGGTGCTGGTGGAACCGGGCGTGTTCGTGCCCCGCCGCCGTACCGAGTTCCTGGTCGGCGAGGCCCTGGCCGAGGCCCCGGACGCATCCGTCGTCGTGGACCTGTGCTGCGGCTCCGGCGCGGTGGGCGCGGCCCTCGCCGCCGCCCTCGGGGACGCCGAGCTGCATGCCGCCGACATCGACCCGGCCGCGGTCGGCTGCGCCCGGCGCAACATCGCCCCCTACGGCGGTCACGCACACCTGGGCGACCTGTTCGACGCCCTGCCCGCCGCCCTGCGCGGCCGGGTCGGCATCCTCGCGGCCAACGTGCCCTACGTCCCCAGCGGCGAGGTGGGCCTGCTGCCCGCCGAGGCCCGCGACCACGAGCCGCTGGTCGCCCTCGACGGCGGCGGTGACGGCCTGGACGTGCTGCGCAGGGTCGCCGCCGGGGCCCCCGAGTGGCTGGCGCCCGGCGGCTGTGTCCTCGTCGAGACCAGCGAACGCCAGGCCCAGGCGGCCGTCGAGGCCTTCGCCCAGACCGGTCTGACGGCCCGGCTCGCGGTCTCGGAGGAGCTGTACGCCAACGTCGTGATCGGCGTACGGGACCGGGACTGAGCGCTTCGCCGCAAGCGCCGTGACGTGCCGTCGTCCGGCCGCGGCGCCTTGTGCCGATGCCGCCCCGCGCCCCGGTGGGGCGCCACCGAACCGCAGCCGACTTCGCTCGACCCGCTTAGGTCGTCGCCCCGCTGTCCGAAGGGCTCGGTGACGGTGAGCGGTCGCCCGGGCGGCTGTGGTCGTGCATGCCGCCGCCTCGGCCCAGGCCCATGAAGTCGGTTGATCGCCGTTGACCGCTTCGGCTACGGCAGTTCCTGCGCCCGTGCGATGAGCAGCGCCACGTCGTCGTGGTTGTCGGGGTGGTGCAGCTCCCGCAACAGCAGGTCGCAGACCTCCTCCAGCGGGCGGGCTGGGTCGTCGAGGAGGGCCAGCAGCGCGTCCAGCCGCTCGTCCAGGGAGTGGCTGCGGGTCTCGACCAGACCGTCGGTGTAGAACACCAGCTCGTCGCCGGGCTGGAAGTCCACGGTCGTCGTGGCGAAGGGGATCCCGCCGACGCCCAGCGGCACCCCGGTGGGCAGGTCGAGCAGTTCCGGCGGCCGGCCGGGGCGGAGCCGGGCCGGGGGCAGATGGCCGGCGTTGGCGATCCGGCACTGGCGCAGCCGCGGGTCGTGCACTGCGTACACACAGGTCGCGATGGAGTGGTCGAGGCCCGAGGTGGTCTTGTCCAGGTGCTCCAGCAGGACGGCCGGGTCGAGGCCCAGTGCGGTCAGGGTGGTGGTCGCGGTGCGCAGCCGGCCCATCGTGGCCGCCGCGTTGATGCCGCTGCCCATCACATCGCCCACCACGAGGGCCGTTCTGCCGCCGTCCAGCGGGATGACGTCGAACCAGTCGCCGCCCACCTCGACGGTGGCGCCGGCCGGCTGGTAGCGGGAGGCGACCTCCAGGCCGGTGGTGATCCGGGGGTGGGTGGGCAGCAGGCTGCGCTGGAGGGTGAGCGCGGTGGTGCGGGCGTTCTGGTACCAGCGGGCGTTGTCGATCTGCACGGCCGCGCGGGCGGCCAGTTCCCGTGCCAGCAGCAGATCGTCCTCGTCGAAGGGTGCCGGAGTGCGGGTGCGCTTGAGGTCGAGGGCGCCCAGCACCTCGCCGCGGGCGATCAGCGGCACGGCCAGATACGAGTGCAGCCCGGCCCGGCCCAGCAGCACGGCCGCCTCGGGGGAGCGGGCGATCCTGGGCAGGTCCTCGTCCTTGACGTGCGGCACCAGAACCGCTTCGCCGGTCCGTACGCACTCGGTGACCAGCCGATCGGGGGCGTACCGGGCGACCGTGCCCGGCGGATCGGCCGCCTGGACCGCGTCCGACTCCTGCTCCGCGCGCACGGCGAGAGCGCGGAGCACCGCGTCCTCGGCCGGGCCGAGCGTGCTGCGCCGGCCCTCGACCACCGTGTCCAGCAGGTCCACGGCCGCCACGTCGGCCAGCTCCGGCACGGCGACGTCGGCCAGCTCGGCGGCGGTGCGCTCCAGGTCCAGAGTGGTGCCGATCCGGGCGGAGGCGTCGGCGATCACGGCCAGGCGCCGGCGCGCGTTCTCGGCCTCGACACCGGCCCGGTAAGGCTCGGTGATGTCCACCACCGAGGCCGCCACGCCCAGCACGTTGTCCGACGCGTCCTCCAGGCGGTACACCGACACCGACCAGATGTGCTCCTCGTCCGGGTCGGCCGGCGTACGGCCCACCGTGAACCGGTCGATCACCGGCTCACCGGTGCGCAGCACCCGCAGCGCCGCGGACTCCAGGGCGTCGGCGTCCAGATGCGGCAGCACCTCGCGGGCCGTCCGCCCCACGTGCTCCTCGGCGGCGATCCCGCTGATCCGCTCCAGCGCCGGGTTGACCGAGACGAACCGCAGCTCCGTGTCGAGGACGGCCAGCCCGATCGGCGACTGCTTCACGATCCGCTCGGACAGCGCCACGTCCTGCTCCAGCCGGCGCACCGTCGACTGGTCGGCGGCGAGACCCAGCGCGAACACGTCGCCGTTGTCGTCCATGAGCCGCATGTTGCGGAACTCCACCACATGGGTGGAACCGTCCTTGCGCCGGATGGGGAAGCCGCCCGCCCAGCTCTGCCCGGTGCTCATCACGTCCGCGAACAGCTTGCCGACCAGATCGATATGGCGTTCGTCGACCATCAGCCGGGCCGCGTACTGCCCGAGCGCCTCGCGGGCCGAGTAGCCGAACAGCTCCTCCGCCTGAGGGCTCCACAGCACGATGCGGCCCTTGGCGTCCAGCACGACCGAGGCCACGCCCAGGACGTCGAGCAGTCCGCCCGGTCGCACGGGCCCGCGCACCGGCTCCTCGCCCTCGGCCACCGACGCCTCGGCTGGACTCATCCCACGCACCGCCTTCGAACCTTCGCACGGCACGTCGTCCCCCGTGCCGACTCCCCTTGTTCTATCGCGCTCACACCTGACTCTCCGACGCCGCCGCCGACTTTTTCCACCATCTCTCAACACGGCGGCATCCGTACGGCGAAACGACCACGGGGGCGGCGCGGGCGCGAGTTCACCTCCCCTTTCCGTCGTTGGTCTGTACATGCCTGTCAGGCGCACGCCAGACTGACCGCCGCACGCGCGTCCCACCCCCCTGAACCGAGGAGTAGGCTTCCATGCCCGCGTCCACCCGGCAACGTTGTCGCGCAGGCCTGACCTCCCTGGTCGCCCTCGCCGCGGCCTTCGTCCTCTCGACCGGCACGGCGTCCGCCGCCGACACCTGGAACGAGACCGGCTCCGACCGCGCCGACCCGCTCACCGAGAGCCAGGGCCTGACCTCGGTCGAGGTCCCTGCCAACAGCGCCAACCGCTACACCGGCGTCGGCACCATCCCGCTCAGCGTCTCCAGCCGCGGCTGGAACCACGTCGGCGACCCCGACGAGTCGTACGACGGCTACTACGTCGAGCCGTACCAGGCGGACTCCGGCACCACCAAGATGTACCGGGTGCAGGCCCCCGGCGGCACCTGGTCGGAGTACGTGCACACGCTCGCCTCCGGCGAGGCACTCAACAACTCCTGGGACGCGATCTCGCCCGACGGCCAGTACATGCTCTCCGGCGAGTACGGCACGATGACCCGCTTCCTGGTCTTCCCCACGCCGGGCGTCAACAAGACCACCTCGCCGTCCGCGAACCTCCCGCTGGTGTCCGTCGTCAACCTGGACCACGCCGTGCGTGACGTCCAGGGCTGCGACTTCTCCGGTGCGACCACGCTGCTGTGCTCCTCGGACGACCCGGACGGCAGCCTCTTCGGCTACACCAAGCCGCTCCTGCAGATCGACCTGTCCGCCCAGCCCGGCTCCGCCAACGTCACCGGACATGTCACCGCGCTGCGCCAGCTTCCGCTGCGCAGCTCCTGCTCGGGCACCTTCGAGGCCGAGGGCATCGACTACGACCGGCGCACCGGCACCCTGCGCGTCATCGTGATGTCGCCCGGGTTCTGCATCCTCACGGACAGCAAGACGTACAAGTTCACGCGGGGCTGAGTCCCTTCCCGAGTGGTGCACCACTCGGGAATCGGTGCTTTTCTGTTGGCATGGCGCGGTTCGCGGGGGAACCCGTGACACCGCGCCATTGCCATGAGAGGAGCTATCACGATGGGCCCTGAGCGACTGCACGAGGAATCCGTCTCCCTTGAGATCAGCGGATGCAACAAGGAAGACGCCCGGATCGTGTTCGACACACTGCGCCAGTGCTTCGAGTCCGACCGGGATGCCGAGGACGTGCCCCAGCAACTCCACGAGACACGCCCGATGGTGTGGCTCGGCACGTTCGAGGTCACCGACACCCATGAGTGCGCCCCGCCGCCCCGGCTCTCGGCCTCGGTCGAGGCCGACGCGCAGGGCGGCTACTGGGCGATCGACCGGCTCCGTACGACCCTCGACTCCCTGTTCACGGTACGCAGCCTCTCCTCCGCCTCGGGCGACCAGGAGAAGGAGCTGCACGTCCTGCTCGAAAGCAGGTGAGCGGTGATCTGAGACACGTCACCCAGGAGCCTTTGTGCAACTAGTTGCATAATCCGTGCGCGGTCCTCTAGAACTGGAGCGACGACACCGCGCACGGAGGGCCCGATGAGCCGTTACCCGCATCTGCTGAAACCCCTCGACCTTGGCTTCACCATCCTGCCCAACCGCGTGCTCATGGGCTCCATGCACGTGGGCCTGGAGGAGGCCGAGCGCGGCTTCGAGCGGATGGCGGCGTTCTACGCGGCCCGGGCCCGCGGGGGAGTGGGCCTCATCGTCACCGGCGGCATCGCGCCCAACGAGGAGGGGCGCCCCTACGAGGGCGGCGCCAAGCTCACCACCGAGGATGAGGCCGAGCAGCACAGGGTCGTCACCGAGGCCGTGCACCGCGAGGGCGGCAGGATCGCGATGCAGATCCTGCACACCGGCCGGTACGCCTACCACCGGGACCTCGTCGCACCCAGCCCGCTCCAGGCCCCCATCAGCCCCTTCCCGCCCCGCGAGCTGACCGACGAGGACATCGAGCGGACCATCGACGACTACGCCCGCACCGCCCGCCTCGCCCGGCAGGCCGGCTACGACGGCGTCGAGATCATGGGCTCCGAGGGCTATCTCGTCAACGAGTTCATCGCGGCCCCGACCAACCGGCGCACCGACCGTTGGGGCGGGTCGTACGAGAACCGCATGCGGTTCCCCGTCGAGATCGTCCGGCGGGTGCGCGAGGCCGTCGGCGCGGACTTCATCATCGTCTACCGGCTGTCGATGCTGGACCTGGTGCCCGGCGGCTCCTCCCTCGACGAGGTGATCACTCTCGCCAAGGCCGTCGAGGCCGCCGGGGCGACCATCATCAACACCGGCATCGGCTGGCACGAGGCCCGTATCCCCACCATCGCCACATCGGTGCCGCGCGGCGCCTACACCTGGGTCACCAAGCGGCTCATGGGCGAGGTCTCCGTCCCGCTGGTCACCACCAACCGCATCAACACCCCCGAAGTCGCCGAGGAGTTGCTGGCCGACGGCGGCGCGGACATGGTCTCGATGGCCCGCCCGATGCTCGCCGATCCCGACTTCGTCGCCAAGGCCGCGGCCGGCACGCCCGAGGCCATCAACACCTGCATCGGCTGCAACCAGGCCTGCCTCGACCACACCTTCAGCGGCAGGATCACCTCCTGCCTGGTCAACCCGCGCGCCTGCCACGAGACCGAACTGGTCCTCGCGCCGACCCGGCTGCGCAAGCGCGTCGCGGTCGTCGGCGCGGGACCCGCCGGCCTCGCCTGCGCGGTCTCCGCCGCCGAACGCGGCCACCAGGTCACCCTGTTCGACGCGGCGGCCGAGATCGGCGGTCAGCTGAACGTGGCCCGCAAGGTCCCCGGCAAGCAGGAGTTCGACGAGACCCTCCGCTACTTCCGCCACCAGCTCGCCGCCCACAGCGTGGACGTACGCCTGAACACCACCGTCGAGCCCGAGGACGTCACCGGCTACGACGAGGTCGTGGTCGCCACCGGCGTCACCCCGCGCACGCCCGACATCCCCGGCGCCGACCACCCCCGCGTCCTCGGCTACCTCGACGTGCTGCGCGACGGGGCCCCCGTCGGCGACCGGGTCGCGATCCTCGGCGCCGGCGGCATCGGCTTCGACGTCGCCGAGTTCCTCACCGACGGCGGCGACAAGGCGAGCGAGGACCCGGCGACGTACTTCAGGCACTGGGGCGTCGACATGGACTACCGGGCACCCGGCGGCCTCGCCGCTCCCGAGCGCCCCGCGCCCCCGCGTACCGTCCACCTGCTCCAGCGCAGGACCAGCAAGGTCGGCGCCGGCCTCGGCAAGACCACCGGCTGGATCCACCGCGCCGAACTCAAGCACCGGGGCGTCACCATGGTCCCCGGCGTGCGGTACGACCTGATCGACGACGCCGGGCTGCATATCACCGTCGACGGGGAGAGCACCGTCCTGGAGGTCGACACCGTCGTGCTCTGCACCGGGCAGGAACCGCGCCGGGACCTGTACGAGGAACTGGTGGCCGCCGGCCGCAGCGCACACCTCATCGGCGGTGCCGACGTCGCCGCCGAACTGGACGCCAAGCGGGCCATCAAGCAGGGCACCGAGCTGGCGGCCGCCCTGTAGAGGCCGTCCCTAGGATGAGCCCATGTCACTCCCGCACGCCATTCTCACCGCCCTGCTGGAGAAGCCGTCGTCCGGGCTGGAGCTGACCCGCAGGTTCGACAGGTCGATCGGCTACTTCTGGTCGGCGACGCACCAGCAGATCTATCGCGAGCTGGGAAAGCTGGAGGCCGAGGGCCACATCCGCACCCTGCCGGCCGAGCAGCCGGCCCGCGGGCAGAAGAAGAGCTACGAGGTCCTGCCCGCGGGCCGCGCCGAACTGGCCCGCTGGACCGCCGCCTCCCAGGACCCCAAGCCGCAACGGGACGTGCTGCTGCTGCGGCTGCGCGCGGCGGCGGTCGTCGGCACCGCCGGACTCGAAGCCGATCTGCGCCGCCATCTGGAGCTGCACCGAAGGCAGTTGGCCGAGTACGAGGAGATCCAGCGGCGCGACTTCCCGCCGGGCAAGGACGCCCCCGAGGACCGGCTGCGGCACCTGGTGCTGCGGGCCGGCATCGACCTGGAGACCTTCTGGACCCAGTGGCTCGGCCAGGCCCTCCGGGAGGTCGGCGAACTCCCGGAGACCGAGCTCCCGGAGACCTGAGGGGGGTCAGAGCCGGTACGGCTTGGAGCGCTTGCGCAGGTACCAGCCCGTGGCGATGACACCGGAGCCGACCAGCGCCGCGCCGACGCCCAGCGTGAGCGGGCCGTAGTCGCGCGCCGCACCGCCCAGACCGCCCATCACGCCCCGGGCGGGCGCGGCCGACCTGGTGGTGGAGGAGGTCGTCGGGGCCGCGGCCGCCGAGACGATCACCGACTGGGAGCCCGCCGTACCGCCGTTGGAGCAGACGACGACCACCGTGTAGGTGCCCGGCGACACGCCCGACCAGGCGGCGGACTGGCTCACCGACGTGCCCGCCAGGGCCGCCTGCCGTCCCTGGGCGAATGAGGTCTGGCCGCTGTTGAGCAGCGAGGCGTTGCCCCAGCTGCCGTTGCTCTGCGTGCAGGCGCTGGTGACCACCGAGACCGTGGTACCGGTGGTGCTCACGGAGATGCCCGAGACCGCGGCGGTCGGGCCGGCGAGCCAGGTCGGGAGCGCGGCGGCGGCCGCCAGGGTCAGGCCGGAGCGGAGGAGAAGTCGTGAGATGCGCATGTGGCTGCCCTCCGGCGGCACGGTAGGCGGAACGTCCCTTGCGCCGCCGAGGATCGGAGACTCCCGTGCTGCCTAGGGTCAGCCAAAGCGGCCCCGGCCCGCGTCGCACCCGGGGGCGGCTGACCAGGTGATCTATTCGCCCGTCCGGCCCAGGCCGGGTGCCGGTCACCGCCCCGTCGTCACGGCCCGCTCCGCCGACCACCCGCCCCAGGTCCCGTCCGGCAGCCGCGCCCGCAACCGGGCATGGTGCACGACCCCATGGTCCCGCCCCACATAAAAGCTGTACGTCGAGTGGCCTTTCGGTGGGGTGCCGCCCCAGACCAGCGAGGTCGTCGTACCGCTGTCGAGCCGGATCTGGTACTCCGTGATCACCCCGTCCACGCGCGGCGGATCCCAGGCCAGATCGAGGTAGTACGCCCCGCTCTCCTCATGGCTCCTGACCGTGAACCCGGTCGGTGCGGTGTTCCGGCCGTCGTCGCTGCCCGGGGTGGTGAGACGCACCGCAGCGCCGGCCGGCGAGAGGTTGTCGGCCGCGTCCCGGGCCCGGACGGTGAACACGTAGTGGGCGCCCGGCCGCAGCCCCGTGACCACGGTCGCGGTCTGGCTCCCGCCCACACTGTGGATCTTCGCACCGCCCTGGTAGATGTCGTACGACACCACCGCCCGGTCGTCCTTCGCGGCGCCCCAGGACAGCTGCACCGCACGGCTGCCCACGGCCCGGCCGCCCGGGTGCGCCGGACGCGTAGGCGCTGTGCGGTCCGCCGCGACCACCGCCGGTGTCTTCGCCCGCACCGCACGGCTGCGCGGGCCGCGACTGCCGTCGGCGCCCCGCGCCCGGACGGTGAACGCATACACCGTGGACGGCCTGAGCCTGGTGACGTCCACCATGTGCTGCGCCCCCGGCACTTCAGCGACTTTTGTGGTGCCGCGGTATACCTCGTAGACGCGGATGCCCGAACTGTCCGGCAACGCGTTCCACATCACATGCACGCTCGTCGCGCTCCCGGCCGCCGCGGTGACCCCCGTCGGGGCGCCGGGCAGTCGGCCGCTGTCGCCGTCGCCGGCCCCGTCCAAGGCGCAGGACGTCATCAACAGCAGGGCGCAGACCAGGACGACAACTCGGCGCACGGTTCCGCCTCCCCGGGGACGGCAGCACGGCAAAGGTCCGGACCAATATGACCCGCCTGAGATGCGGACATCAAGGGGGCCGTATTGGAGACGGCGGGCAATGGTTACGTATGCTGAGGGCTCTGCGGCTGAACTTCCTGAGAACGCGGGGGAGTTCGCGCCCGTGGCGCGGAACGCTGTCGTCGCTGATCCCGCGCCGACGCGGGCGGCCGGGGCGACTGGGCTGACACCGGCTCAGCGCCCCGGCCCCTGACGGATTCTCGACGGAGTGTCAGTTCGTTGCTCCGTACGGCCCTGTACGGCCCCCTCTTGCTGGCCCGTCCGCCCTGCCCACACCACATTGGACCGGGTGACTCCATGTCCCCCACCGAGAGGGTCCCTCGCTGTGCGTGTCCAGTCGCTGACGCTGGTCGTGGCCGGCGCCGCCCTGCTCGCTCCGACCACGCTGCCCGCCCCCGCCGCCCCGCTCACCGCCCCGGGAGAAAGGAACAGGATCACCGCCACCGACCTGCTGGCCCGGATGCGTGACTGCACCCAGATCTCCAAGGGCCGCTACCGTACCGATGCCGGAACCGCCGCCACCGTCCCCGTGTGCGGCACCGAGCAGGCCGTCTTCTGGAAGGCCGACCTCGACATCGACTGCGACGGCCGGCCCACCGCCCACTGCAACCGCACCGCCGACCCGGCCTTCTCCGCCGCCACCGCCTTCCAGCAGTCCGACGGCCGCCACCTCGACGCGGAGACGCTGCCCTACGTCGTCGTACCGGGCCCCAGCAGCCGCTGGAACCACTGGGCTTCGGGCATCGAGGGCGGTGCGGTCGCCGCCGTGATCTACAAGGACCGGGTGCAGTACGCCGTCGTCGGCGACACGGGACCGCGCGACATCATCGGCGAGGCGTCGTACGCCACCGCGAAGGGTCTGGGCGTGAACCCCGATCCGCGTGTCGGCGGGGTGCCGTCCGGCGTCACCTTCATCGTCTTCAAGGACTCAGCCATCAAGCCCATCGAGGACCGCGACGCGGCGCAGGAGGAGGGGGAGCGGCTGGCGGCGCAGTTCATCGAGGGCGGCTGACCGGCCACCCCCGGCGGAGGGTCAGACGGCCGCCCAGCCGTTGTCCACCGGCAGGATCGCGCCGTTGATGTTGCCGGCCGCGTCCGAGGCCAGGAAGACGATCGCGGCCGCCTGCTCCTCGGGCTCGGAGACCTGGCCGACGTTGCCGAAGTACGGGCCGAGAGCGGCCGGCCCGTGGGCGCCGTCCGCCAGGTCGATCTGGATCGCGGTCCTGGTGCCGCCGGGCGCGATCGCGTTGGCCCGGATGCCCTGGTTGCGGTACATCACCGCCAGGTTCTTGGTCAGACCGACGACACCGTGCTTCGAGGCCGTGTAGGCCGCGCCGGCCGCGCTGCCTCGCAGACCGGCCTCGGAGGCGGTGTTGACGATCACACCCCTGCCCGCCGCCAGCATGTGCGGCAGCACCGCGCGAGTGAGGAGGAACGGCGCGGTGAGGTTGACCCGTATCACCCGCTCCCACTCCGCGTCGCTCACCTCGCCCAGCGCCGACATCCGGTCCATGATCCCGGCGTTGTTCACCAGGACGTCCACTGCGCCGAACCGGTCCACGGCGGTCGCGACCACCTCGTCGACCACGGACTGCTCGCTGAGGTCACCGGTGACGGCCACGGCCGTACCGCCGGCCTCCTCGATCTCCTTGACGGCGGCGCCCGCGCCCTCGGCGTTCAGGTCGGCGACCAGGACCCGGGCGCCCTCCCTGGCGAAGGCCAGGGCGGCGGCACGTCCGATCCCTGATCCCGCGCCGGTGACGATGACGCCGCGCCCGTCGAGTCCGCTGGCCATGTGGTGCTCCCATCAGGTGGTTCGAGGGCGTCCTGGCGCCCGGTGACGGGCACACCATACGACTTAATGTCGCTCAGTGACATAAAGTCGTGGCGAGATCTTTCCGACGCTTCGGCGAGAATTCCGTGCAGCAGTCGGCGGAAGCGGAGGAACTGATGACCGCACCAGGGGGACGCACGGGGCGCCCGCCCCTGACGGAGGAGCGCAGGGCCGAGACCCGACTGGAGATCGCCCGCGCCGCGGTGGACCTGTTCGTCGTCCAGGGGGTGGCGGCGACCACGGGCGAGCAGATCGGCGAGGCGGTCGGGGTCTCCGCGCGCACGGTGTGGCGCTACTTCCCGAGCAAGGAGGCGTGCGTACGACCGCTGTTCGCGGCCGGCATCGAGGTGGTCGCCGACTGCCTGCGTGCCTGGCGGCCGGGCCGGCCGCTGGAGGAGGCCTTCGAGAGCGCGGTACCGACCGACAGCCGTCTGGTGCGGGGCCCCGACCGCGGCACCATCGGCGCCCTGGTCCGCCTGACCCGCACCGAGCCGGGCCTGCGCGCGGAGTGGCTGCAGACCTACGACGAGGCCGAACCCGCGTTCGCCCGCGCCCTGGCCGAGCGCTCCGGGCTGCCCGCCGACGATCTCCGTCCGACCATCCAGGCGGCCATGTTCAACGCGGCGCTGCGCGCGGCCGTCGAGCACTACGCCTGGCGGGTCGCCGACGGGACGACGGACCCCGCCACGGCGGAGGCCGAACTCACGACGACCCTGCGCTCGGCTCTCGCCCTGGTGGCGACGGGAGTTGCCTAGGGGGTCGGCAGGGGCACTCCTCGCCGCGGAGACCGCGTCGGACTCCTCTGCATCGGTACGGGCGCGCCTGCGTGCTCAGGAGGCGCCTCGACGCGTGAGGGCGGCACGGTGACCTGCCGGAGCCGCCGAGGGAGACGTTGCAGCCGCCGCACGTCCGTGACTTCTGCCCTGAGGGAACCCGGCATCGACACCATCGCCGTGCCGACACGGCATCCGGCCATGCCGCTCGATCCAGTCTCTCGCAGGGAGGTGACCGCCTACCGGCTGCCGCGGTCGGCGGCCGCGAGTTCCTCGACGAGGTCCACCATCGACGCCTCGGGGACTGGTGGCGTGCGATCACGAGGTCCTCGCCATGATCAAGCCCGGCAAGTGTTGACAACGCTCGTGATCGATACGCCTAGACCTTGCGGTAGCTGTAGGCCTCGGCGGCGGCCGCCTCCACCGCGCCGAGGTCGGCGCCCGTGGCCGCCGTCACGACCGCGGCGACCGCGCCCTCGACGAACGGGGCGTCCACCAGGCGGGTGCCGTCAGGGAGTTCGTCGCCCTCGGCGAGCAGCGCCTTCACCGTGAGCACGGCGCTGCCCAGGTCGGTGAGGACGGCGACCCCCGCGCCCCGGTCGACGGACGCGGCAGCGGCGGCGATCAGCTCGGCGCTGGTGCCGAGCCCGCCGCCCTCGGTGCCGCCCGCCGGGGCGACCGGTACCGCCGTGCCGCCGCCCGCCAGGCCCTTGGCCAGCTCGGCGACGGAGGCGGCGACCTCCGCGCTGTGTGACACCAGTACGATCCCGACCAGTTTGTCGTCACTCACCGGCTGCCTCCTGAAGTCCCGCGATCAGCAGCGCCGACGAGGTGGCGCCCGGGTCCTGGTGACCGATGCTGCGCTCCCCGAGGTAGCTGGCCCGGCCCTTGCGGGCCTGCAACGGGGTGGTCGCCTCGGCGCCCTCCTCGGCGGCGGTCCGCGCCGCGCCGAAGCCGTCGCCGAGCGCGTCCACGGCCGGCACCAGGGCGTCGATCATCGTCTTGTCGCCGGGCGCGGCCCCGCCGAGGGCCATCACCTTGTCCACCCCGGCCCGGAGCGCCTCGGCGAGCTGTGTCTCGCTGACCTCGGCCTCGTCACCGAGTGCCTTGCCGGTGCTGCGCAGCAGCGTGCCGTAGAGCGGTCCCGACGCGCCACCGACCGTGGAGATCAGCCGGCGCCCGGCGAGCGTCAGCACGGCACCCGGGGTGTCGGGCGCCTCCTTCTCGATCGCGGCCACCACCGCCTTGAACCCGCGCTGGAGGTTGCTGCCGTGGTCGGCATCCCCGATGGGGGAGTCGAGGGCGGTGAGCCGCTCCGCCTCGCGGTCGACGGAGGAGGCGGTCGCCGCCATCCAGCGGCGGAAGAAGTCGGCGTCGAGCACTGGATCTCCTTGCGTTGCGGTACGGGCGCGGGGCGCTGTTGTCTCTCGCTCACATTCCCCAGCGCAGGGCCGGCGTCTTCACCGGGGCGTCCCACAGCCGCAGCAGTTCCTCATCGACCTGGCAGAGGGTGACCGAGGCGCCGGCCATGTCCAGGGAGGTGACGTAGTTGCCGACCAGCGTGCGGGCGACGGCGACACCGCGCTCGGCGAGCACGCGCTGGACCTCGGCGTTGAAGCCGTACAGCTCCAGGAGCGGGGTCGCGCCCATGCCGTTGACCAGGGCGAGTACCGGGTTGCGCGGCGGCATGTCCTCCAGGACGGCGTTCACGGCGAAGTCGGCGATCTCGCCGGAGGTCATCATCGCCCGCCGCTCCCGGCCCGGCTCGCCGTGGATGCCGATGCCCAACTCCAGCTCGCCCGACGGCAGATCGAAGGTGGGGGTGCCCTTTGCCGGGGTGGTGCAGGCGCTCAGCGCCACGCCGAAGCTGCGGGAGTTCTCGTTGACCTGGCGCCCGATGGCCTCCACCCGCTCCAGCGGCTGCCCCTCGGCAGCGGCCGCGCCGGCGATCTTCTCCACGAACAGGGTGGCGCCGGTGCCGCGCCGGCCGGCGGTGTAGAGGCTGTCGGTGACGGCCACGTCGTCGTTGACGAGTACCTTGCCGACCTGGATGCCCTCGTCCTCGGCGAGTTCGGCGGCCATGTCGAAGTTAAGCACATCGCCCGTGTAGTTCTTCACGATGAACAGGACGCCCGCCCCGCTGTCCACGGCAGCGGCGGCCCGGGCCATCTGGTCCGGAACGGGAGAGGTGAACACCTCACCGGGACAGGCAGCCGACAGCATCCCCGGACCCACGAATCCGCCGTGCAACGGCTCATGCCCGGAACCCCCGCCCGACACAAGCCCGACCTGCCCGGCGACGGGGGCGTCCCGTCGTGCGATCACCCGGTTCTCCACGTCCACGGTGAGATCGGGATGGGCGGCCGCCAGGCCCCGCAGCGCATCCGCCACCACGGTTTCCGGGACGTTGATCAGCATCTTCATGGCTGTCTCCCATACAGCGTAGCAAGTAGTTCTCTGACCGGCATTTTCCCTGTTCAAGCGAGGTGTAACAGGGTGTTGACCTTGGCGGTCCCGGGCGCTTGACGGCGGGTCCCGGCGGTACCGGAGCTGACCAAATGCTGACATAACTGACGGGTCATCAGTCTCCCCGGGTCCCTTGGAGTCGGTGGGCGGGCGTCCTGCTCATCAGTATCGACCTTGCGGCAGCGAAGGTCATGTGCGCTGCGGCTCCCCGTTTCGTCGGCACTGGCCGTGCCGCTGCTCCGGCCGTTCGCGATGCCGCCTCAGGCGGTCACGATCTCGCCGTAGGAAAGCCCCTTTTTGCAGGCAGGTGTGTGGGGCGGTCACCTCGGTGATGCGTCGGCGGATCTCGGTGAGTGTGCTACCGTCGTGCGTTTGCGTGGTCGTCGCGGTGGGCGATTCTGCCTGTTCGGTTCCGTTTGTGCGTGGGCTGTTCAATCCTGCCGGGCCTTCCTCGGTACGTTCCTCTGCGGAAGGCTGTTCATGAAGCATCCCGATGACTCCGGCATCGCTCACGGCGGTCCCGCCCAGCCCGAGGCCACGACCCCGGCGCTGCCCCCGGCCGTCTCCTTCGCCGGTCTTGAACTGCCGGTCGAGGTGGTGCGGACACTGAGCGGACTCGGGGTGCGTGAACCCTTTCCGATCCAGGCCGCCACACTGCCCGATGCCCTGGAGGGGCGCGATGTCCTGGGACGCGGGCGCACCGGATCGGGCAAGACGCTCGCCTTCGGCCTGCCGCTGCTGACACGTACGGCCGGGCGGCGCGCCGAACCCAAGCAGCCCCTCGCTCTGATCCTTGTGCCCACCCGGGAGCTGGCCCAACAGGTCAGCCAGGCGCTGGCGCCGTACGCCGAGGCACTGCGGCTGCGGATGGCCACGGTCGTCGGCGGCATGTCGATCGGCCGGCAGGTCGCCGAGCTGCGTCAGGGAGCCGAGGTGGTCGTCGCCACCCCCGGACGCCTGCACGACCTGATCGAGCGCAAGGCCTGCCGCCTGGGACGGGTGAGGATCACCGTGCTGGACGAGGCCGACCAGATGTGCGACTTGGGATTCCTGCCGCAGGTTGTCGACGTCCTCGATCAGGTGCACCCCGACGGTCAGCGGATGTTGTTCTCGGCCACTCTGGATCGCGACGTCGACCAGCTGGTCCGCCGCTACCTCCACGATCCCGTCGTCCACTCGGTCGACCCGTCCGCCGGCACGGTCACGACGATGGAACACCACGTTCTGGTCGTCCACGGCCCTGACCGCTACGCCGTCACCACGGAGATCGCCGCCCGCGAGGGCCGCGTACTGCTGTTCCTCGACACCAAGCACGCCGTCGACCAGCTCACCCGGCATCTGCGGGCCAGCGGCGTGCACGCCGGGGCCCTGCACAGCGGCAAGTCCCAGCCACA
Source organism: Streptomyces sp. NPDC111744 (assembly GCF_055634995.1). Taxonomy (NCBI): domain Bacteria; kingdom Bacillati; phylum Actinomycetota; class Actinomycetes; order Kitasatosporales; family Streptomycetaceae; genus Streptomyces; species Streptomyces sp. NPDC111744. The sequence continues at coordinate 4,911 of NZ_JBVKCG010000037.1, read as the reverse complement.
GCGCACACGGACCCTGGCGCAGTTCAAGAACGGCCAGATCACCGTTCTGGTGGCGACCAATGTCGCGGCCCGTGGCCTGCACGTCGACGACCTCGATCTCGTGGTCAACGTCGACCCGCCCACCGACGCCAAGGACTATGTGCACCGGGCGGGCCGCACCGCCCGCGCCGGTGAGTCCGGCAGCGTGGTCACGCTCGTGCTGTCGGCCCAGCGCCGCGAGACGAGCCGAATGATGGCCGGGGCCGGTATCGAGGCAACCGTCACCAAGGTGCGCTCGGGCGAGGCGGAGCTGAGCCGGATCACCGGAGCCAAGGCTCCCTCCGGGACCCCGCTCGACGGCGGGCCCGCCGTCCCCCGACCGAAGAACAGCAATGCTCCCTTCCGCGGCCTCGGCACCAGCAAGGACACCTCCCGCGGCGCCGGCGGCAAGTCCCGAAAGGCCGGCGAGGCCCGCAAGCTCGCCGAGGCCCGCAAGGCCGCACTCGTGCGTCGCAACGGCTGAGAGGCATTGCCCTGGCGCTGAACGTCCCGGCCACGGGATCGACAACCCTCGGCCCGCCCCGAAGCCCGTCCTGTGCGCCTCACCTACGACGTGAACGCCCTTGCCGGCGAGAGGGATACTCGCCGAAACGGAGCAGGACGATGTCGCCGGCGCCCCGCACTGCGCCCGGCATGACAAGCTGTGCCTGCACACCCCCCGAACCCAGGAGGTCACCATGACCGCAGAGCCCGTATCTACGGAAGGTTCGGAGCCGGCTGACCCCGAGACGTCCCCTCTGGCGCCGGACAGCGACGGCAACTACGACCTCAAGCGCAAGTTCCGCGAAGCCCTGGCGCGCAAGCGCGGTGCGCAGGCGGACGCCGCCGATGTCGCCGCCAACCCCGATGCGTCGAAGGTGCGTGCGGCGCACGGCCCGGCTGCGAGCCAGCGGTCGTTCAGGCGTAAGAGCGGCGGCTGAGTCGATCGGTCCCGCGGTCCGGCCGCTTTGCCGGCACTCTGCCCGCTGTCCACTCGCGCGCCCCGTGCGGTGGCCCGCAACGTGCGCAGGCCCGTGTGGGCGTTGCGGGCGAGGCGTAGCCGGCGGTCTCGCCCGTGGGAATGGCCCAGCTGCGGCCGGCTCGGGTCGTTGGCGCCGCCGCACTGGAATTCCGGTCAGGACGCCCGGTCGCCGACACCGCACGCTGGCCAGCACGTGGCTGCCGGTACCCGGTGCGGCACCAGGGCGGTGTCGTAGTGGAGTTGGTCGAGGTGGCCGGTGAAGTAGCGGTGGCAGGCGGCGACCGCTTCGCGGCGGGTGGCGGGTAGCTGTTCGGCCGCGGCCCGCGTGGTCATCTCGACGTCGAGTCGGAGTGCCCGCCCGGACGATGCGATGTCGAGCTGCAGCGCACGGGCGAGGCGCGGCCGCTGGCCCCGCCGGGGACCACGCGGTCTACCGGATCGTGCAGGAGGCGCTGACCAACGGAGCCGGTGGCTTCATCGGCGCCTTCGCCGCCAGGACGGGATCGTGGCGGCCGTCCCTGCCCTGATCGGTGGTCGCGGCCCCTCCCTCTGCGCTCCGTCCAGGTGCCTCGGTGCAGCGCTCACGGCTGGGGCGCGTGGGCCAGGTAGGCGAGGACCGCCAGGACCCGGCGGTGGCCGCTGTCGCTCGGCGGGAGGCTGAGCTTGAGGAACACGTTGCCGATGTGTTTGTGGACGGCGCGCTCGGTGACGACGAGGGTCCTGGCGATGGTCGCGTTGTCGTGGCCCTCGGCCATCAGCGCCAGCACCTCGCGCTCGCGGGGCGTGAGCGAGTCCAGCGGTGAGTCCTTGCGGCGGGTGAGGAGTTCGGTGACCACCTCGGGGTCCAGCGCGGTACCGCCGGCGGTCACCCGCTCCAGCGCGTCGAGGAACTCGTCGACCCGGCCGACCCGGTCCTTGAGCAGATACCCGATCCCGCTGGTCCCGCCGCCGAGCAACTCGCCGGCGTACGACTCCTCGACGTACTGCGAGAGGACCAGCACCGGCAGCCCGGGCAGCCGCTCGCGGGCCTCCAGCGCCGCCCGCAGCCCCTCGTCACGGAAGCCCGGGGGCATCCGTACGTCGACCACGGCCACGTCCGGGCGGTGCTCCAGGAGCGCGGGCATTATCTCGGGTCCGCTGCCCGCGACGGCCAGGACGTCATGTCCGGCCGAGGTCAGCAGCAGGACCAGCCCTTCCCGCAGGAGGGCGTTGTCCTCGGCGATCACCACACGCACGGCAACTCCACTTCGATCACGGTCGGCCCCCCGACCGGGCTGGACACCTCCATGCTTCCGTCGAGCGCGGCAACCCGTCGCCGCATGCCGAGCAGCCCCGACCCGCCGGTCTCGTCGGCGCCGCCACAGCCCTCGTCCTGGACCCGCACACGCAGCCCGCGCCGCACCCGGACGAGCCGGACCTCGGCACGGGACACCCCGCTGTACTTGGCGACATTGGTCAGCGACTCGGCCACCGCGAAGTAGGCGGCCGCCTCCACCGCGGCCGGCGCGCGCACGCCCTGACCCAGGCCGTCGTCGTCCACGGCGACCTCCAGAACGCTGCCCGCCGCCAGTGCCCGCACCGCGCCGGTGAGGCCGCGGTCGCTCAGGATCGGCGGATGGATGCCGCGCACCACCTGCCGCAGCTCCGTCAGCGCCTTCTCGGCCTGCTCCTGGGCCTCGTCAAGGAGTCGGAGACCGGTGTCGCGATCACCGCCGTAGGCGCGCCTGGCGAGCCCGACGCGCATGGACAGCGCCACCAGTAGCGCCTGTGCCCCGTCGTGCAGATCCCGCTCGATCCGGCGCAGTTCGGCCTCGTGCGCGGCGATCGCGTCGGCGCGGGTCGCGGCCAGTTCCTGGACCCGGGCCGCGAGGTGCGCCTGCGGCGATGGCTTGAGCAGCGCGGTCGACCAGTCGGCCTCCAGATCCGCGAGCCGCACGATCAGCGGCAGTACGACCGCCTCGCGGCGCAGGAGCCCGCACCACACACCGTCGACGACCAGCCCCACCGGCCACAGGGGCAGGGCGACGCCGAGCAGCGCGCCGTAGAACCAATAGGCGGCCATCCACCGCGCGTCGGTGCGCGTGCCGGGATCCCGTACGGCCATGACCACGCGCTCGCGCACCGTCCCGGTCAGGGGCTGGTACACCTCGGGGATTTTCACCCCGGTCCAGGCGGCGGTCAGGCTCCGCTTGGCCCCCGCGATCCGCCGGATCAGCAGCACCGTCTCCGGCAGCAGCCAGACACCGACGACCACCGCCGAGCCGATCGCCGTGATCAACAGGACGGTGACGAAGATCCACATTCCGAATGCCATCGCGGCGGCCAGAAAGAGATGGGCCGTGGCCCACCCGGCGCGCCGCACCGATTTCCACATGAAAGGAAGCTAAAGGTTTTGCTTGAGTTACGCAAGTTTCTGTTCGGCGGTGGGTCCGGCCCGTGAGACGTCCATGCGGAATCCCGGTCGACGCGACACCGCTCGGCGGCATCCTCGTCGACGGCGGTGTCTGCACGGCCGTCCGGGACCCGTGAAACGCCCGCAGGACGGCTGACGTCTGCGTCAGAGCCTCTCGACCAGGCTCTGCGTGCCGAGCACCGAGATCAGTTCGAGTTTCTCGGCGGCCTCGGTACCCGGCTCGGCCGAGTACACGAGGATGTGCAGATCGTGGTGTTCGACCCGGAGCTGGTCGCAGTCCAGCGTGAGCGGGCCCACCTGCGGATGCTCGATGGTCTTGCGCGACGCCTCGAGCCGGCCGACGACCCCTGCGTCCCACAGCTCGGCGAACCGCTCGCTCCCGGTGCGCAACTCCACGATCAGGCGTTGTAGTTGGCGGTCGGCCGGATAGCGGGCGGCCGTCGAGCGCAGCTCGGAGACCAGGCCGTTCTCGAAGGCACGCCGCTGCTCGGGGGTGTGCCGCACCCGGGTCGGCCGGCCGAGGAAGTTGCGCCACACACCGTTGCGTTCGAAGCCGCGGAGACCGGACGGATCGCCCATCAGCGCCGCGTACATCGGGTTGGCCACCAGCAGGGTCATGGCCGCGTCGGAGACCGCGACCGGAGTGCCGGCCAGCCGGTCCAGCAGCCGTTGCACGCTGGGCGTGATGTACCCGGGAACCACGTCGGGGCCCGGCGGCACCAGCCCCGCCAGCCCGAACAGGTAGGTCCGTTCGTCCGCGGACAGCCGCAGTGCCCGCGCCAGCGCCTCGACGACCTGGACGGACGGATTGGCCGCCCGGCCCTGTTCCAGGCGCGTCACATAGTCGACCGAGATCCCGGCCAGCAGCGCCAGCTCCTCGCGCCGCAGACCGGCCGCGCGCCGCTGGCCGCCGGCCGGCAACCCGGCGGTGTCCGGGGCGACCCGGTCGCGCCAGCGCCGTAGCGCCTGTCCGAGTTCCGTCGCCGTCATGGCCCCAGTCAACACCGCCGGCCGTGGATGTGCCTGGTACCCGCAGTCATAGGCTGCCGGGTCCGCCACGCCACCCTTACCCTGGTCAGCGCGTTGAACTGCTCTGTGCGCACCCACTGGGTCGAATCGGGGTCGAATTGGGTGGGCAGGTCATTCCACGGACCTTCTCACCCTCACGCCGCGGTGGTTAGCCTCAAGCTGCTTCTGAGTCTTGCACAGGAGGGGTCGTTGGGGTCAAGTCCGGATCGGCGCTGCTGAACTCTGCGTTTCCGGGCTGGACCGTTCATGCGGAGGCGAAGAGTCCCCCGAAGGTGGTCACCGTGACACCGTGACACCGTGAACGGCGACCGGCGGGTGCGCGTACGTGTCCCACGTCTCGGTGAACTTGGCATGCCGGCACAGGGCCTGGACAGTGAAGTCTTCTCGGCAACGTAACGGTTACGGTGCGTGATGGTGTTGGACGGTGGGATGGTGACTCGGCGTCAGGCATGAGTGAAGCCCCTGGTAG
>NZ_JBVKCG010000036.1:0-50168 GCF_055634995.1 Streptomyces sp. NPDC111744 | reverse complement strand
AGCCCCGCACCACGAACCCGGGAAGACCGTGAAACGAGCCGAAACCCTCACCGAACATGTCCGCTTGAAACAGCAGCGAGGTTAAACGCCAAGCTCAGGTGCGGGAGAACAGGCTGGCCACAGCGCTCAGTACGCCGCTGATCGCGGGGGCGAGGCCGGTGGAGGCGAGGGCGAAGCCGAACGCGATGCAGGTGAGTGCGGCCACGGTGGTGACGGAGCCGCCGCGCAGCAGGGCGACGACGATCACGAACAGCAGCAGGGCGAGCGAGACGGTGACGGCCACGGAGTGGTCCCTTCCGGGGTTGGGTGTGGGTGGGTGCCGCCCGGCGTGCAGGCCGGGCGGCACAACGGGCAGGAAGCAGGGCTCAGTCGACGGTGGCGGTGAGGTCCGCGCGGATCTCGCGCAGGACGTCGTCGCATGCGTCAGCAGCGACCAGGACCTCGCGGGCCTTGCCGCCATCGGCAGGGCCGACGATCCCGAGGTGCTCCAGCGCGTCCATGACCCGGGTCGCGGTGGCCAGGCCGGTGCGCAGCTTGCGCTGGAGCATCGACACCGACCCGAACTGACTGCTGATGACCAGTTCGGCGGCGGTGAGCAGGGTGTCGGCAGCGACGTCCGGCGGGCTCTGATCGCCCGTGTCCGTCCCGCTGGCCGGGGTGGAGGTGGGGCCGTAGACGCCGTGGTCGACCAGGCGCAGCCGTCCGTCGGCGACCAGGTCGGAGAGGGCGTTGCGGATGGTGCCGGCGGCGGCGTCGACCAGGTCCCGGATCTCCTTGGTGGTCATCTCCCGGTCGACGGCGGCGAGGATCTTTTCCTTGACCGTGGGTGCCTTGGTTCGGGCGGGCTGGACGACCGGGGGCGGCGCGAACTGGCCGATCGTGAGGTCGCCGTCGCCGTAGTCGTCGTCACTCCCGCCGTTCTTCTTGCCGACGGGGGGTTCGATCGTCCAGTCGTGCCAGAGTCCGAGTTCGGTCAGCCGCTCGATCTCGCGGTCGGTGAGCTGGCAGATGCCGTCTTCGGGGAACAGGTCCCCGAGTCCGTCGGGGCTGCCGTCGTCGGGCAGGTGCGCCCATAGCGTGCGCATCATCTGTGCGCCGGAGCCGGTGACGGTGTGTCCCATGCCCTGGGTGGCGGCGCCGGGGACGTCCTGCGCGGTGCCCATCATCCGGTCCATCAGGGAGACGTGGGCGCCGAGCCGGTCGGGGATGGGGGCGAGGTCGACGTCTCCGGCGAGTCCGCCGGTGGCCTGCCGGGCGGCGATGCCGCCGGTGATCCGCAGGACCACGCCGATACCGCCCTGGACCTGGTCCCGCAGGGAGGCGGCGCCGCCCAGCTTTTCCAGGTTCAGGGACTGTCCGGCGAAGACGATGCCGATGCCGAACTTGCGGCCCTCGCGGGCGATGACGTCGGTCATGAACCCGATGTCGTCGCCGAGCAGGTCGTCACCGACCAGGCTGTTGAATTCGTCTAGGACCAGGATGAGGCCCGGGTAGGGGGAGTGGGCGGAGAAGTCGTGGCCGACTTCGGCGTTGATCTCGCCGCGCAGGTCCATCAGTGCGATGGCGGCCTTGAGCAGCCACCAGGTGAAGACGGCGCCAGCGCTCTGCCGGTCGACGTAGCGGCCGACGGCGGACATCTGCGCGTCCGGCCGTGCCGAGGTCACCCAGGTGGCCAGTCCGGCCAGTGCCCACGCCGCGCACATCAGCGCGAGCGAGACGGTCTTGCCGGAGCCGGTGACGCCGACCAGGAAGCCGTGCAGGGTGCCGGATGCGCTGCGCATGTGGACCTTGGCGTCGCGGCCGTCGGGGGTGGTGCCGATTGTGTACCGGCCGTACGTGTCCAGGGTGAGCAGCTCGCGGGTGGCTTTGCGGCCGGAGGCGAGCGGCGCCGACTCGTACACCGTGACCAGGACCTGGTTGCCGTGCGTCTCGGTGACCAGCCGCATCTCTTCCGACCGAATCCCGAACGCGGTGCACAGCTGCTCGTGGGAGACGCGGGCGACCTGTCCGGGCTCGACTTCGGCGAGGATCATGCCGCGTGCGGGAATGCCGTCCTGTGCGGGGCGCTGCTCGATGCGAAGGACGCGGCTGCCGGGGATCGCGCCGCCGGGCCGGGCGACCAGCTGCTCCCACATCGACTCGATGCTCCGGCTGGTCTCTCCGGTGGGGGCGACGGTCAGCAGGATCCGGCCGGGCCCGTGGTCGGTCTCGCGCATGGATACCGCGAGGGTCGGCACGCCGAAGGCCGCGGCGATGGCCTCTTCCTCGATGCGGCCGACCGGGGTGCCCTGCGGGGCGACGATCTCGCACTCGAAGTCCGGGTGCGATGCGGAGATCGTCTGGTGGATGGTCTCCAGGTGGGTGTGGGGGGCGACTTGGTGCTGGTCCCACAGGCGCATGACCAGTCCCTCGAACCCGGACGGGTAGGCGATGCCGGTGAAGTCGCCGGGCGTCCAGGCGGAGCGGGTGGCGGGCAGCCACGCGGCCATGAGGCCGCCCCAGCCGAGCGCAAGGGGGATCTCCCACCAGCGGGTGCCGGGGGTCATCGCGGCGGCGGCGTAGACGGCGCTGCCGGTGACCGGTCCGAGGAGCCGCTGTGCGCTGCGGACGGTGCGGTGGAAGTTGCCGGTCTTGGTCTGCCGGTACAGGCGCCACATGCTGGCGCCGCCGATCGCGGCGGCGCCGATGTGGGCGGCCGGCATGTTGACGTTGGGGAGTACGGCGAGTGCTGCGGAGGACACCCCGTAGGCGCCCATCTCCCACTTCGCCCGCGTGGGCATCCTGCGCATCACGGCAGTTCAGTCCTTCCAGACATGGAGGAGGGGGCCGCCCGCGGTGCGGTGCGGCCCCCTCCGGGGTGGGTTGTGCGGGATGGTGGTGCGGGTCAGGACCGGTAGAAGCCGGGTTTGGCCTGCCGGGCGGGGGAGGTGGTGACGGCTTCGTACACGCCGCCGTACTCCGCCTGGTGTTCGTGCTGGAGCTGGCGGGCGGCCTGGTGGACCCGGTCGGCGGCGCCCATGAGCTGGGTGGAGCCGCCGACCACCTCGCCGAACCGGGCGCCGACTTCGACGACCGCCATCACGTGGCGCGGGTCGACCTCGGCGACCGCGCACAGTTCCGCGACGTCGATCGCGAACCGGGAGTCGTCGCGCATCGACTGCGCGACGGTCTCGGCTGCGTCGAACAGGTCACTCGCGGCTTTCTGCAGGGCCCGGAACTTCGCGCCGACGGCCGTGTAGCTGTTGGCGGCGCCGTCCGCGCCGATCGCGGGTGCGATCTCTCCCACGACGTCTCCTCTCAGTGTTCGTTGTGGAGGCGTGCGGACGGGGCGTGCAGACCCGCATCCTGCGCGGCTGCCTGGGTGGGCCGGTAGTGCCGGGCCATCGCGGTCTCTTCGGCCTCGGCGGCCTCCGCCGCCGCGAGCGACGACTTGGCCATCCGCTCGATGTAGCCGACCAGTTCGGCGACCGCTTCCATCAGTTCCGCGTGCGCGGTCCGGGTCCGGGTGCCGTTGACGTTGTGGTTGACGGCCAGATCCGCGCCCATCGCCTCGAGTTCGGCGAGCAGGCGCCGGGCCTGCCTGCCCAGCTCGACACAGGCGTCGTAGGTGGTCATCCCGGCGGACACCAGCTTCGACAGGGCATCGAGCGCGCCCCCGAGGGTGATTTCCGTGGCGTGCTGCGCGGCCATCCGACCGGGGATACCGATACCGACGGCGGCCGGCACTCCCGCCGTGCCGGTACGGGCGGGGGAAGCGGGCATGGGGATGGCCTCCTTGGGGCGGGTGGTGCCGGGCCGGGAGCCGGCCGGACGCTGCGGAGCGCGCGGCAGGAGCGGCGGCCCGGTGCGCGGCAGCTGCGGGCGGGGCGGAGCGAGCGGGGTGGGCTCCCAGCGGGTGCCGTGCGAACGGGCGGGACCGTCCTGCTCCACCGTGATCACCACGTCCGGACCGTCGTCGGTGTCGAACGCTGACGCGCGCGCCCATGCCCAGCCCGGGGAACCGTCCGTACCTCCGCTGTCCTTACCGCCGCTGCCCTTGTTCCCGGGCCCTTTGCTGCCGGGGTTGGGGGTGTGGGTCTTGCGGAAGTCGGCCCGCCTGGAGCGCGGGCCGCCGTTGGCTTTCCAGTCCTGGCGGCGTTTGTTCCAGCGGTCGCCGATCGTCTCGTACACCGCCTGCCGGAACGTGGTCCGGCCGCGGGGCTTCCAGCCGTTGTTGACCGGTCCGGGGCCCGCGCCGGCGGCCCGGCCGGAGCCGCCGCCCGCACCCCGGGTGCCGCCCGTGCCGCCGGTGTTCTGGCGGCCCTTCCACCGGTTCCTCAGCTGGTCCCCGGTCGCCTCCCAGAACGTCGGCGCGGGCTTGCCATTCTGTGCGCGGCGTACGGCATTGCGCACAGCGCCCTTGGACGGTGTACCGCCCGAGCCGCCCTTGGGAGTGCCGGACGACCCGGTGCCGCCGCCCGTACCGCCAGGAGACTTGACCTGACTGCCCTTGGACCACCAGTCGGCGACCTTGCGGCCCATCGACCGGCGGCCACCGCTCCCGCCGGAACCGCCGGAACTGCCACCAGGGCCGCCGCCGTTGCGGCCGGAGCCCCATGTACCGCCGCCCCGGGAACCGTTCCCCGAGCCGCCGCCGGGGCCGCCGCTGTTGCGCGTGCCGCCTCCGAAGGTTCGGCCGGGGCCGCCGCCGGCGGAACCGCCGCCACGGCCTGACGGGCCGGTGTGGCCTGTGTTGGTGCGGCCCGTTCCGGTGCTGCCCAGCGTCGAACCGCTGGAGCGCACCGGTCCGGACCGGCCTCCCTGGCCCGCGCCGGATCCGCGCCCGAAGGTGCCGTTCCCGAACGCGCCGCCCCGGCCGCGACCGCCGGAGCCGCCGCTACCGAACGCGCTGCGGCCGTAGTCGTGGCTGGACGGCACGCCCCGGCGGCGGACCGCCGATGCTTCGGCTCCCAGCCGGTGCGCGTCAGCGGTGGCTTTCGCGGCCAGCAGCTCGATCTCCCGGCGGTGCCGGGCGGCTTCAGCCCGCAGCGGGACCGCTTCGGTGATCCAGGTCTGCATACCCTCGAACGCGGCGAGGGCGATCGCGAGGACCGCCGCAAGGGACAGTGCGCCCGCCCGGGGTGCTCCCGCATCAGCCTGGCCGGGCGGCTCGTTGCCCTCGCTGCGCAGGACCGCCGCCCCGTCCGGAGCGGCGGGCGCGTGCGGGATGTCGGGGGCGTCCCAGGGGGAAATTCGAACACCCCCGCCGTCGCCGGGATCGGCGGGTGCAGGGATGGAGAGGTCGGGTGCGGGGGGCAGATCCGGAGGCGGCGGGGAGCCGATCCGGGGGAGTGTGAGGACGTTGTCCGGGCGTTGATCGTCGGACACGACCCCTCCCTTCCTGGTAACCGTCCGTGACCACGAGAGGAGCCCTCGCACGCGTACGCGTACACGTGGTTGGGACCCCCCGTCAAGGACATTCGGACGGTGATGATGACGGTGATGATGACGGTCGCGTTCACTGGCAGTGAGCGCGGTACAGGCGCTCCAGCTCTTGGGAGAGCTGGTTGAACACCGCGTGGTCGCCGGACTTCTTGACCTTCTGGAGCGCGCCGATTTTCAGCAGGTCGTGCCAGGCCCGGAAGAAGCTCTCCGGGCCCTCTGCGCGGGCCTGTTCGAATCGGCGGTTCCAGTGCGCGGCCTGCTTCGGGGAGAGGCCGGCGGCCATCAGGCGCCGCGCTTCTGCTGGCCGAAGAAGTCGCCGAGCAGCTTCGGCGCGCCGCCCGGGTGGTCGTCGTTCTGACCGGCCGGGGCGAGTCGCTGGAGCGTCTGCTCAGCGCTGTTGCGGGCCGCCGCGTGCACGGCCGCCTTCTTGTGGGCCTTGGCCAGCGCCTTGTCCTTGCGGCGCTGCATCACGGTCTCCGGCAGCGTCTCCTCGTACGCAGCCACCGTGCTGTTGATGGCGCGGGCGGCCTTGCGCAGGGCCCGCGCCGCTTCCCGCAGGGGCTTGGCGCGCTTACGGGCCCGCGACGCGGCGGACAGGCCAAAGGGCAGGTCACCGGGCAGGCGGCGGGTCTTCACGTCGGCCTGGAGGGCGTCGGCGAGACCGTCATAGGACTGCGCGTCGGACAGCAAGCTGCCACGGTGGGCGGCCTGCCAGCCCTCGCGCTGCCCCGGCACCGCCAGCGCCTGCACGCCCTGCGTCACTCGGGTAGCGATGTCTTTGCTGGTCACGTGGGATTCCTCCTGGTCTACTGGGGGAGCTGTCGACTGTCTTCCGGCAGTCGCAGCGAGGGCCAGCCCACTTCCGATGGGCTGGCCTTCACTGGTGTGTGCCGGACGGGTGTTGGTGTGGGTCACCGCTCGGGGCGGTAGCCGCTCGCGAGCAGGTCGGCGGCCTCCTGGCGGTACTCGGAGGCGGTGCCGGCCGACGTGACGCCCACCTGCCGCTGGATCTCGGCGAGCGGCAGCTGGTCGGCGGTGCCGTCGGCGGCGAGGACCATCCGGGCGACCTTGCGGACCGCGCGCTGGCGCGGGGTGAGCCGTGCGGTGTCTTCCAGTTCGACCGCGCGCCGCTCGATTTCGGCGGCAGCGAGCCGCGTTTCGGCGGCGGCGTACTCGGTTTCGGCTTCACGCTTCCTGGCGTCCTGCGTGGCAGCGCGGGACGCCGCTGTGCGCTCCTCTTCGTCCGCCGCGCGGCGGACGGTTTCGGCGGCGCGGCAGCGGGCTTCGGCAGCAGCCGCCTCGGTTTCGGCAGTGGCCCGGTCGGCTTCGGCAGCACGCTTGCGGGCCTCTGCGATCGTGGCTGTTTCGATGGCCTGCGTCTCGGCGGCGGCGGCCCGGTCGGCGTCCGCTGCCTCCTTCCGCTTCTGGGCTGCCTGACGCTCCAGTTCGGCCGCACGGACGTCGGCGGCGGCCGTGGCCTCCCGCTGTTCAGCCGCCGCCCGGTCGGCGGCGGCCTGGCGGGCGCGGGCCTCGGCGAGCAACGCGGTCTCCAGAGCGGCCTGTTCCTGCTCGGCGGCCCGTTCTGCGGCGCTGACCTGCGCACGAGCGTGTGCACGGGCCTGCCCTGTCTCCGCCTCGACCTGCGCGCGGACGGCTTCGACCATGCCCTCGGACTTCAGCCGGTCGGCCTCCGCCCGTGCCTGTGCCTGCTCCTGGCGGGTCTGGGACTCCAGGCGCCGGCGCTCGGCGTCCTCCGCCCGTTCCTGCGCCTCGCGTTCCTGCCGCTCAGGCAGGGCGAGGGCCTCGGCGACGGTGTAGCCGTAGGCGGCCATCGTCATGGGCAGCCGCTCATCCTCGGTCGCCGCGTCCAGGCTGCCGCCGTGCTTGCGCCTCAGCCACTGCTCGTAGCCCTTGAGGTCCCGCTCGCGGCGGGTCATCTCCGGGTACGAGGTGACCCCGTACAGCCGCATCCGGCGGTAGATCCGCGGCGTCCCGAGCGGGCTGAGCACCCAGCGGTGCAGCGGGATCCGGTCGGTGGCCGTACCGGCTTCGAGCTGCACTTTCTTGATGAACAGCTTCCGGGCGGCCTCGACGCCGATCACGAACAGCAGCGGCATGACGCCGTGGCTGGCGGCCCGGACCGGGTCGGTGTTGATGTCGCCCTGCGACGACGCGTTGAACCAGATCGTCGCGGCCGTCATCGTGTGCGCGGCCACCCGCAGCAAATGCCACGGGGTGTCCTTGCGGATCAGGTACAGGTCCAGCGCGAGGAACGCAATGATGCTGGCGTCCACGCCGACCGGGAACCAGGGCGCGAGCCCTCGGCTGAATCCCCAGTTCAGGGCGACTTTGGCGAGAGTGCTGTAGGACATCGCGAAACCGATGACACCGACCAGCGTGCCGCCGAGCGCGGCGGCCGCCGACAGGGCCAGCATCAGCCGGTCCCGGCCGGTGTTGATCGCGTTCCGGTTGTCCGTCTCCGAAACGAACTCCGGTGCTCCCGAAACGAAGCCGGGCGCGTCCGAAACAGCGGTTGGTGGAGCCGAAACGGGGGTGTCGGGTGCCGCCTGGCGCGGCACGTCGGTGATCGTCATGGGGACCTCCGAAGGGGTCGGTCAAGGGCGTGCCCGAAACGAATCCGCCCGCTCCCGAAACGGGGGCGGGCGGTGCCGAAACGGCGGCCGGTGCAGCCGAAACGGCCGCACGGTGGTCGGAGTCAGGCGGGGCGGTGCGGGCCCACGATGCGACCGTCGGGCAGGAGGTCGCCGGTGTCGTCGAAAGCGAGCAGCCCGTTGCAGAGCAGGCTCCAGCCCTGCTCCGGGTGGGCCACCAGGACGGCGGCGGCCTCCCGGTCCGGACTGTCCGCCGACGGGCACGGCGAGTCATGCCGGCACAGCGAGCGGGGCAGTCGGCCGGTCGGGGTGGTGGGGGTCAGGGTGGGCATCAAGGCCTCCCGGCAGGTGGTCGGTCGCGCGGCTGCGCGGCTCCCCTGGACGCCGCACAGCCCGACCGCCGACGGGGGCGGGGCCGGGCTGTGCGGGTCAGGCAGTCGGCAGAGGTGGCGGTGCCGGACTGGCGGATCGTCAGCGCTGGTTCTTCTTGCGCTGACGGTTGAGGTAGGCGTCCTGCAGCGCGGCGAACGACTCGAACAGCCGCTGCCCGGTGGGGCAGCGGCTGGTGTCGGTGCACGACGTGCAGGTTCCTTGGTGGGCGCGGTGCGCGGTGTGCGCGGCCTGGTAGCGGGCGAGCAGATCGTCAGGCACGGTCAGTGCCCGGCAGCCCGGCAGGCATCACAGACGCCTCCCGACCAGCCCTCGAACCAGCCGCTGCACACGGAGCACTGGCCGCTCACGGCCAGGACCAGACGTAACGCGGTAGCAATCAACCAGCGCGTCATCAGCGGGCCTCCGTCCCGGCCGGGACGACGACGGCCAGCTGCTGCCGACCCCGGCACGCGCTGCACGCCGACCAGCGTCCGCACAAGCCGCATGCGTCCTGCTCCGTGTCGTCCAGGTTGACGGCGGCGAGCCGGGCCCGCATCTCCGCCACGGTGCGCGGTGCGCGCCGTCCGGCGGGGATCCGGGCGTCCTGCTCACGGACGACGGCCAGGAGGTGCTGACCGAGACGCTGGTGGGCCTCATCGGTCGTGATGGTGCGTGTCATGCTGTCAGCCACAGGGACTCCTTCCCGAGTTCCTGTACTGGCGGCCCCGGAGCTCTCACCTTCCGGGGCCGCCGCCTGTGACTGGCCGGACGGCCAGCCACGGCCCGTCTCCCGCTCCCACCCGCCGGTGGGCGGGAGGCGGGAGGCGGACCGTGGCGGATCGTCAGGCAGCCGCCGCGAACGACTGGGGCGTGCGGCCCTCGCGGACCAGGCGGTCCGACGTCGTCCACGTGTCGCCGACCGCGTACGGCTCGGCGTCGACGCGCATGATGTCGCGGACGATCACCGTCCACAGCGCGGTACGCCGGAGCAGCGCGCTGGCCCGCTCGGGGTCACGGATGACGGCCAGCACTTCGTACGCGCTGATGCTGGTCTGGTAGATCGCGCCGACCGCGCGGGGGCCGATCTCGGCGTCGACCCGCGCGTCACGCTGCGGGTGCGGGCGCCCGCCAGCCGGGGTCGGCCGGTCCGGGGCCTTCTCGTGCGGAAGCGGACGCTTCGGCAGCTCCGGACGGCTGACCAGGGTGGGGGTGGCTGTCATGCTGTGCATGTGGTGGGTCGTCCTCTCACAGAAGGGTGACCTACGACAGGACCCCCGGGGAGGCACCCCCGGGGGTCCATCGCGTGAGTGCGTCCTGCGCACTCCGCCGACCACCAGCCCACGGTGAAGCAGGGCTGGTCGACGGCGGGCAGCGCGGGCTGCGGGTCAGTTCTGCCGTGCGGCACGCTCGGCGTCGCGGGCGTCCAGCTCATCCATGAACTGCTCGTATTCGGCCTGGTCCATCTCCTCGTACGTCCGGTGCATCTCCGCCAGGTCGGCCTGCTCCTTCTCGTACGCGGTCATCCCGTCCTGCTCGCCTTCCATGGGCCCTCCTGGTCATCAGTGGGTGAGGTGCGGCCTGCGCACTCCGCCGTCGACCGGCTCGCAGTGAAGCGGGCCGGTCGACGGCGGGCAGCCCAGGGCTGCGGACGGCTACGGCCCCGGTCGTCCCGTTCAATCGGGAGGGCCGGGGCCGCGAGGTTCGTCCTGGTGTTCAGCTCGCCGGTTGTCCCGGGCGAAGCGTGGTGCGCGGTACGGCGGGAGACTCCGTCGGGGCGTCGCCGGCGGGGAGCTGCGCGCGCCGGGTGTCAGCGTCTCCGACCTTCGAGAGGACGGCGCTCCACTGCGTGGCGCGCGTGGGTGCGGCGGCCGCGTACTGGCGGTCGAATCGGCGCCGCTCCTGGGCGAAGAAGTCGCGGACGGCGCGGCGGCGGGGTTCCTGGCGGAGTAGGCGGAGGAAAGTGACGGCGAGGCGTTCGCCGTCGCAGCAGGGCAGCGGCAGTCCGTCGCGGCCGGTGATCTCGCCCTTGCAGGCACGGCACTGCTGCTGGTGCTGCCGGAACGCGCGGCGGACCGTCTCGGCGCTGAGCGGGGCGGGGGTGAGCTGACTCGCGGCCGGGGCAGGGGCGGTCTTGGGCTGGGGCAGCACCTTGGTGGCGCGGCGGGAAGCGGTGGTGGGGCGGGCCTCGATCAGCACCGTGCGCCAGTCATCAACGCTGATGTCGATGGTGACGCGGCGGTCACTACCGGCCGTGCAGCGGCGGGGGTTCGGGGTGCCGGCGGGGTCGGTGTGGTGGGGCACCAATTTCGGGGTGCCGTTCATGCCGGTGATCGGGCACCAGGTGCGGCAGTCGGGGCAGACCATGTGCTCCCGGCCGGGAGCAAGGTCGATCTCGGTGGCTGGGAGGGTGGAAGCGGCGATCGGCGGGCGGGGGTTGACGCGCTTGGTGCGGGTCTTGCGGCACCGCTTGCGAGCCGTCGGGGTGGCGGTCGTGGTCACGATGACTCCTCGTCTCGGAGGGGCTGGACGCGTCGAGGTGTCCTCTCCGCCCGCCAGGCCGCACAGGCCGTGGTGGCCCGCGCGTCCTGATGGACGGACAGCACATCAGCGCTGCTTCGTGCGCCACAGGAGCCATGACCCGGGGGATTTGGTGGTGGCTATCACCCCGGCCCTCCCCAACTACTAGGGGAAGGGGCTTCCTGCAGTCCTGCAGTGAGGAACCGACGTTCCGGCTCCCTCATCCGGCGCCTCTCCAGAAGCGGTTCCGGGTGGGGAAGCCGGGCCCGTAGTGAACCCGGCAACAACCTCGTTAACGAGGTTGCGAGACTAAGTAGAGACCATCCTCGGTATCAATGTCAATGACCTCGTTACCGAGGTTGAGATGTTCCGGTATCCTGACCCAGCCGCCCGAACCCGCCAGGGCGCCCCGCAAGGCACCTCGATAGCAATCACCCATAGGATCGTTATCGAGGTAGGGAGACAGATGGCAGCAGACGAGACCGGCGCACAGCCCACCAAGGCTCAGCAGATCGCTGACGAACTGAAGGCGGCGATCGAGCGGGGCGACTACGGGCCTGGTGATCGCTTGCCGGGAGAGAAAGCGCTGGCCGAGCAACACGGGGTTGCCGGTCTCACTGCCCGTGCGGCGCTGAAGATCTTGCGCACACAAGGCCTCATCGAAATGAGGAAGGGGGCCAGCCCTCGTGTCATGTCGTTCGAGCTCATTCGGCGCCACGGCATCAAGCGACTGGCCCGCGACCAGTGGGGAAGCGGAAAGACGATCTGGTCCGCAGATGAACGACTGCCGGACGTCGATCAGATCGCTGTCTCGGAAAGCGTCGCCCCTCCGCCCCACATCAGGGACGTGCTTGAGCTGGCTCCAAGCGAGACGGTTTGCGTACGCAGTCGTCGGTACCTGGTGGACGGACGCCCCGTCATGTTCGCTGAGTCGTATTTGCCTCAGTCGCTGGTTGAGGGATCTCCCATCACGCAAGCCGACACCGGCCCTGGCGGGATTTACGCGCGCCTGACAGATCTTGGCCACGCACCGGCGCGCTACCGAGAAGAGGTCCGCGTACGCATGCCCACCGTCAGGGAGGCGGCTCGTCTCGCCATCCCCACTGAAAGATCGGTCATCAAACTGGCTCGCACGGCCTTCGACTCTGAAGGACGAGTCGTAGAGATCAACGAGATGACCATGGATTCGGCCGCGTACGTGTTGGACTACGAATTCGACGCCTGAGCACTGCAACTCCGGCACAGCGGCCTCCGCCTGATAGCTCGTTCTGTGGGAGCCATCACACCGGCAAGATCCTCAGATCGACATCACAGCGGCTTGTCGAAACTCATGCACGTGCTTGTACACAGGTTTTCAACATCCGCGTACACATGGGATTTCGGGGTCTGGATCTAGGCTCCGGCACATGACATCGGAGGCCCAGAGGGTGGCAAAGCACTTGGGTTGGCGGCCGGAGCATCTGCGCGAGCATCGTGAAGCGCACGGGCTCACGCTGGAGCAGGCGGGGGAACGGCTCCGGCAGGTAGCCGAGCAAGCCAAGTTGAAGGGCATCCCCGCCGCCAACCCCCAGACGCTTTGGCAGCACGAGCAGGGCGAGGTGTTCCCGGGACCTCATTACCGGCGCGCCTATTGCCTCCTGTACCGCGCCACCGAACCGGACCTGGGCTTTCGCACGGCCCTGCCGGGCGAGGAGACGTCGTTCAAGGTGACGCCGGTGGACGACCGTCTCAACGGCTCGCACGTGCTGGCCGTGGAACGGGCCATCCATGCCATCGCTCCCGGCTCCGAGGCGGCCGACCACGTCGCCCTCCAGCAGCGCATCATTGACGCCTGGAAGCGCCGGCACACCGGGGGTGATCCGCACCGGCCCGCGCTGATTCTGGTCGGTGGGTACGCCGGGAGCGGGAAGACCGAGCTGGCGCGCTTCTTCGTTCAGCTGACAGGTTGGCCCCTGCTCGACAAGGACCCGCTCACCCGCCCGCTCGTGGAGAAATTGCTGGTCGCTCTGGGAGCCGACGCGAACGACCGGCACACGGACGTGTACCGGGAGAAGGTCAGGCCGGTGGAGTACGACTGCCTGATGCAGTCCGCGATGGCCAACATCAAGTGCGGCATCAGTACGGTGCTCACCGCGCCGTTCATCTCCGAGATGACGAACGCCGACTGGATGCGGAGGCTGGCCAACCGCTGCAACGCCTTGGGCGTCGACGTCTACCCGGTCTGGGTCCGTTGCGATGAGGAGTCGATGCGGGAGTACATCACGTTCCGCTCCGCTGCCCGGGACGCCTGGAAGCTCGCGCGCTGGGACGAGTATGTCGCCACGATCGACATGGACCTGCGGCCGGCGGTGCCGCACCTGGTCGTCGACAACCGGCTGGGCACCGCGGTCTCACTCGCGGACCAGGCAAGGCAGGCGATGGGAGCGATGTACGCATGACCGGGCAGACGGGCCTGATCCTGTACGGCCCGCCAGCCGCGGGCAAGGACACCATCACCGGAGTGCTGTCTCGACTCGATTGCCGCTACCGGCAGTTCGAGCGGTTCAAGGTCGGCTCGGGCAAGAGCCATGGTTACCGAATGGGGACCGCTGAGCAGCTGCTCGCGCTGGAGGCTGCGGGCGACGTCGTCTATGCGAACCGCCGGTATGGCAACACGTACGCCATCGATCGGGCGGGCTTGGATGCGGCGTTCAAGGTGGGGGTGCCGGTGGTGCACCTCGGGCAGGTCGACGGCGTCCAGGCTTTGATCGACGGCTACGCGGCTGACTGGTCAGTGGTGCTGCTGTGGTGTCCGCGAGAGGAGACCGCGCGCAGGTCCGAACGCCGGGGCGACCGGGACACCGCTGCGCGGCTGGCCGCGTGGGATGCGACCCGCAAGGACCTGGACGCGCATCCGAACATGGCCTGGAGCCTCACCGTCGACACCGCAATAACTTCGCCGGAGGAGTCGGCACGGGTCATCGACCGGCTTGTGGCGCGGCAGGCGGGAGCAACGCCGGCATGAGCGCGGGCTACGGCTGGGAGAGGAGGGTCAGGGCGTCCATGAGTGTGAGTGAGCTGTCCTTGGCGTCGTTCCACCGTGCCAGCGTGGCGGCGGCTGCACGCAGCATCTCCGGGGGAAGGCCAGCGTCCTCGAGGGCGTCGGCGACCTCTTCCATTTCCGGGCCCCACCGCCACGCGCGGGCCGCGGCCTTGGCGATGTATTCGGGCTCGGCAAGGTACGAGTCGCTGCGTCGGGCTGCAACCTGGAGGAGTTCCTGGTCGACGCCGTGCTTGTGGGCGAGGCCGACCGAGAGCGCCACAAGCACGCGGGAGGCTTTTTGGAAACCGGCGTACGCCAGTTTCAGCGCCGACGCTGTCCCGATCTCCGCGCCCAGGGCCATGGTCTGCACGCCCGTGTTCACGAAAAGAGCTTCAACGCTGGCGACCGCAGCGGCAGGGCCGGACAGGTACAGCGTCGGGCTCTTACCGCCCACGGGCGGGGAGCCAATGACGCCTCCGTCCACGACGGTCGCCCTGGCTCCGAGGAGATCGGCGATCCGCGTCGTCCGTTCGGGGTTGATGGCGTTCGCGTCCACGTATACCCCGGCGTATCCGTGCTCTGCGACGTCGCGGGCCAGGTCCTCGGCGGCAGCTGGCGGGCAAAGGCTGATGACGATGTCGCTGCGGTCCAGCAGCTCGGCCAGGGTGGCCACTGCGGTCAGGCCAGCCTGCTCGGCACGCGCGATGGTGGCTCGGCTGCGCCCGGCCCTGCACCACAGAACGGAGGCGTTCGTTGCGGCACAAGCCGCGACGGCGGCGCCCATGCTGCCGGGGTGGAGGATGCCGACGGTCGGCTGGTGGGGCATGGGGTTACTCCGCGGAG
The DNA here is from genome assembly GCF_055634995.1 of Streptomyces sp. NPDC111744. Classification (NCBI taxonomy): domain Bacteria; kingdom Bacillati; phylum Actinomycetota; class Actinomycetes; order Kitasatosporales; family Streptomycetaceae; genus Streptomyces; species Streptomyces sp. NPDC111744. The sequence continues at coordinate 35,378 of NZ_JBVKCG010000036.1, read as the reverse complement.
TGGGTGAGGAGGTAGTCGATGGCGTCGGTGACGTCACCGACGGTGTGGTGGGGTGCGACAAGGTCGGGGGGCCAGGGGCGGCCGTCGACCCAGATGGTGCGGAGCCCTGCCCGGTAGCCGCCAGCAATGTCGGTTTCGGGATTGTCGCCGGTCATCCAGTCGCCCGGGGTGAGCTGAGTACCGCAGCGTGCGGCCGCGAGTTCGAAGAGCCGGGCGTCTGGCTTGCGAACGTCGATATCTCCCGAGGCGGCAATCCCATCGATCAGGTCTGCGAGGCCAGTTGCCCGGATCTTTGCGCGCTGAATGTCGCTGGAACCGTTGGTCGCGACGCCTATGCTCCACCCGCCGCCCTTGAGGCGTTCCAGGCTGTCGAGGACGGCGGGCCGGCAGTGCACGGCGGCCGCCATGCGGTCCACGTATACGCGCCACAGATGATCGGCCGACTCGTTGAGCTGGAAGGTGTGGCGCAGGCGCTCGAAGTCGCTACGGTCCGCTCGGTCTGCCAGTTCGGCGATCAGCCAGCGCTCGATCTCGGGGCCGTAGCCGTGATCGTGGCTGAGCTGAGTGATGGCAGCCGTGAAGGCGGATCGGCGGTCGACCAGGGTTCCGTCCAGGTCGAAGAGAGCGAGACGCATGCTGGTGACCCTAGCCCGACAGAATCTTCACCTGACACGTCGCTAACTCCACAGCACAGAGTAGAGACATATGTATAGTTCTGGATCACGTGAGAAGAGGGGGAACAGTGTCTGAACTACTCGATGCAGTCGACGCTCTACTCGCGCGGCCGGACACCATGCCGCCGCCGGAAGTTCGAGCACGTCTCCGCAAGGCCGACGGGCTCACCCAGGAAGAAGTCGCCAGCGTTTTCGGCGTCACCAGGGTCGCGTTCCACCGCTGGGAGACCGGAACGGCCAAGCCGCACCGCCGCCGCCTGGAAGCTTATGCCCGACTTCTGGAGGGCTGGGCTAATAAGTACCCAGAAGTGATGTCCGGCCAAGATTCGCCTCACCAAAAGGCAGGCTGAGAAGACCAATGCGCTCCCGATCTCCGTAAATGCGAAGCGGCCCCTGTCGCCACAACAGGAGCCGCTTCCAAGTCCGACTCGCACGCCCTTCTCAAAGCTCCGAGTCGTGTCCGGTGAGGTGACCTCGCCGGGGGTGATACCCGTGGGCCTCGCGGCCCTCGTGGTCACCTGTACCCAGAGTATGCGCACCCGATTGCGCAACGCCACTACTCTTGGGATCCGCATAGGTCACATTCCACCGGTACGGCTCCCCTACCTGGGGAGATGACCCAGTTGCGTCGCCTGTTCTACCGTCCGCCAGCCGTGCGGACTCTCGCGGCCGTTTCCGTCCCGGCCGCCGCCAGCCTCTCGGTGAGGGGGGCGGCATGAGCGCATCGAAGCGTGCCAAGTCCTCGCCGACGCGTCCGACGACGTCGGCAGCCACCCCGGACCAGGTAGTCGAGCTGTACGGCCCGGAGACCGACGGCTGGTACGACACCCGCGTCATGGACTGGATCCCCCTGTCCGAGCAACTCAAGGACGGCGAGGTACGCGGGTACTTGATCCTGCGGAGCCTGGTGGTCGACAAGTTCAAGAACCACGTCCGCGTGCTCACCCTCCAGCTGCTGTGCGAGCTGATTCCCAGTCCGAGCGGCGGTCCGTCCAGCCTGACCCGCATCCGGAGCATCCTCGACGGTCTCACCAAGGTCGGTCTAGTGACCACGCCGGAGGGCCTGCCGCTCACAACGTCGTCCCGCGCAAGCGCCATGACCAAGTCGCTTCGCATCCGGATCAACGACCGAGCTCCCGACGGCTACACGGGGTGGCGGAACTCCGAGGACAAGCTGAAGGCGCTCGGTACCGCCCTCGCCGATCTGGTCGAGAACGACGCCGACACCGGTACCGCTCCGGGCCCCCGCCGGGCCGCCTCCGGGGCGGGTCGGAAATCCGACCCGCAGCCTGGACCGGGTCGGATTTCCGACCCCGGGGGTCGGATTTCCGACCCCGGGGGTCGGAAATCCGACCCGGCGGGTCGGAAATCCGACCCGTTGAGTCGGATTTCCGACCCGCTCGCGGCATCTGACCAGGTCAAACGCGATGTTCCTCTGGTTTTTCCCTCTGGATCTTCCTCTGGTCTCTCTCCTGTCGCGGGTAACGCTGAGGCCCCTGGAGACGTCCCTGCGGACGGAGAGAGAGAGATCGAGGCTGCGCCGGGGGGAGAGAACCCCTCCGGGGCTGAGGTCCCGCACCAGCGAGAGCGCTCAGACCAGACCGCAGCAGCAGGAGGCCGGATCGTGGCCGCGTACGCCGCTGCCCTCGGACGACCGGTGCTGAATGGGACCCGGGCCAGGCTGGAAGGCCAGGCCATCGAGCTGCTAGGCCAGGGACTCCCCGAGACCTGGCTGTGCGACCGGGCCCGGGAGATGGCCGCACGCGGCTGGACGGACATGCACCGGCACGTGGAAATGTCCAAGGCCCCCCTCGCTCCGGCTGCCGTCAGCAAGGGCCGTTCCGGCGTGCCGGAGTGGTGCGGGCAGTGCGGCGAGGGCACCCCTGCCGCCAGGCTCAATCCGCGGTTTCGGACGCTCGGGGAGCTGGGGACTGGGGAGAAGTGCCCGCGTTGCCACCCTGACGTAGTGGGCCGGTAGGCCTGCCGGACGCCCCTGTGCGGCCCCGGTAGGCCTACCGGCGGGGTTTTCCTCGCCGGGTCCCGGGGGGCGGCCCTCAGACGCTCACACAGACGATCAAGGAAGGAAGTTCCGATGGACCGGGACAACACCACCCCCGGCCTCGCGGCGATCGACGCACTGCTCGCCGGGGTACAGGAAGAGGTTCCGCTGCCGCGCCCGGAGCTCCGGCGCCAACTGCGGGAGAGCATCGGCCTGTCGAAGGCTCAGGTGGCGCGCGCGGTCGGTGTGAGCGCGTCGACGCTGAGCGGCTGGGAAGCCGGCCGCGAGCCCGGCGGCGAGTCTCGTGCGCGGTACGCGTACTTCCTGGAGCAGGCACAGGCCAAGCTCGACAGCCGCACGCAGACGGCCGCCGACCCCGCGGCCGCGGACAGCTCCAGCCCGACGGAGACGGCCGTGACCACCACCGCCGACGACGGCCAGGACGAACTCGCCGTGCCGCAGCCGTGTGTGCTTTGCGGGCAGCCGGCCAGCCACCAGGTCGCCGGGTTCCCGCAGCACCTGGACCCCTCCGAGTGCGCCACCACGCCCCAGTCCCCGCAGCCGGCACCCGCACCCGCGGCGGCGGCTCCGGTTGCGAGCGCAAGTGGTCGGGGCCGCGCCGACGGACCGCGGCAGGCCTCGCGCGGGGTGAAGGTCGTGGCCGCCGGCCGCCGGGTGCAGGCCGCCGATGTCCCGGACCCGCTCGCCGGGCGGATCTCCTCGGCGGTCGCGGCCGCGCTCGGCGAGCACGGCGGGGACGTCACGGCCGCGACCGAGGTCCTGGTGAAGCGGGCGATCCCGGACGCGATGGCGCTGCTGGACCAGTCCCGGATGGGCGGCCGCTACGACGTAGTGGCGCACCCGTGGCTGCCCGATGCGCTGCGCAAGCAGTCCGCACGGGGCGCGGACCAGGTGTGGGAGGCCCGCCCGAAGTGGACCCGGCCCGAACTCCCGGCCGGCGCCCACGAGGTGACCGCGCTGGACGTCAACGGCGCGTACCTGTCGGCGCTGAAGACCCATCTGCCGCTCGGACAGCTGGAGCACTCCGAGGGCGGGCAGCACGACCGGCGCCGGGCCGGTATCCACCTGATCACCCCGCCCAACTGGGACCACGACGCGGTCCTGCCGAACCCGATCGGCGAGCGTGACGAGCCGGGTCCGCTGTGGGTGACCGAGCCGACCCTGCGCCTGCTGCTACGGATCTCCGGCCCGAAGTACGGGCTGTGCGACCCGCCCGTGATCCACGAGTCCTGGACGTCCGGGGCCACCGAGGGTCTGCTGGAGAAGTTCCGCATCACGCTCAAGGACGCCCGGGACCGGGCGATCGCCGACGGCGACGAGGTGACGCTGGAGTACGTCAAGGCGATGTACTCGAAGTTCGTCTCGACCATGGGGGAGTCGAACTACAACCGGGAGCTCTACCGGACCGACTGGATGCACCTGATCCGCTCCCAGGCGTTCGCGAACCTGTGGTGGAAGGCCCACCGCGCCTACGACGAGGGTCTGATGGTGGTGCGCGCGATGGGCACCGACGAGCTGCACGTGGCCGGTGACTGGCGCGCTATCTTCCCCGAAGGGCGCGGCGTGACCGAGGTGAAGGTCAAGGACGTCTACACCGTCGGCGAAGCCGCCCCCGTGACTCCGGAAGAGGCCTGACATGCCCGAACGCAACCTCGACTTCGGCAAGTTCGGCGCGCGCGGCATCAAGGGCCACGAAGCCGTCGCCCGCCAGCTCGACGCCCTCGCCGGGTACGTCGCCACCCCCATCACCGTCAGGCGAGGCCTGCTCGCCCGCCTGCACTACCTCACCCGATCCGACCGCGCACGCGCCGCCGCCCGGGAAGCCGGCCTGACCGCCACGCCCCGCACCATCCGGGCCTGGCTCGCCGGCACCCGCCAGCCCTCCCGCGCCAGCCTCGCCGCGATCGAGCAGGCCTACCGCGCGGTCCGGCGCGAGAACGTCGCCCGCTACCTCCTGGCCCGCCTCAACCGCGACGGCCGCGGCACCCGCGTGGAGTTCCACCCGCTCAACCAGTCGCAAGTCTCCCGGCCCCAGCAGCGGGCCGTGGCGTACCGGACGCTGAACGTACGGCGGTGGGACCGGATCGTCGCCGCATGGGCCGCTGACGATGACGACGCCCTGGACAACGCGTGGGTGGACGACGCGGTGGTCGACCTTGGCTCCCAGTGGGGCCAGTACGAGTACGTCACCAACATCGGATTCGCCGCCTAGCTATCGCTGCTTCGGCGCAGGGACAGTCGGCGCCGAGGCGCGGCGGGCGCGTCCAGGACGAGGAGCAGCTCCCGGCGGAACGCAGTCAGGGCCTGCGTCGCCACGTCCTCGTCGTCGAAGTGGTCCACGACCGCAGCGAGCACGTTCTGGGCCGCCTCGGCCAGTGCTTGCTCCGGGCGCCTTATCAGCGGCGCGGCAGCAGCTCCGAGACGGCTGAGGGGCGCGGTCAGCCTGTCCGCCGCTGCCGAGAACTCCTGGTCCCACTGACGGAGCACCGCAACCATCTCGCCGGTTTGGGCGAGGAAGCCGGGAAGGCCCTGCCCTGCTCGTTCCCGCGCCGCAGTCGCCCGGATTAGCGCGTGCGCGCTGACGATCAGTCGCGTTCTCCAGCCGCCTACCCCGCGATCGTGCATATTGCCTGCCACCTTGACCGCGATCACCGCAGCGAGCAGCTCATCGGCCTGAGCTTGCAACTCTGCCTGGTCATCGGCCAGTTGCTTGCGCGCCTCCGTACGGCGCGTCTGCCAGTCGTTCCCCACCGCCCCGAGGAACACGAGAGCCACGGCACCGGCAGCACTGACGAGCGGGTTGAGGAGATCAGCGTTCATGCTCCCCTGGACACCACCCCGGACCCGCCAGGTTCCCCCTCGCCGCCTGTACAACCGTACGATCTGGAAGGCGCGGTCGCGATGGCCTCGCCAGGACCCCCGCCCAAACCGCCAGGAGGTCCCTCAGCTGACCCGCTCGGCGATACCGTGGTGTCACACGCCCCGTACCGCGTCTGGAGGCTCCGATGAACGACCAGCCGGTCCCCGCCGACGGAGCCGTCCGGCAGCAGCTGGAGCCGGCGGCCGCCGAGGCGGTCCGCGCGTACGCGGCACGAACCCGCGAACAGGCCGACCAGTTCGCCGCCGTCCTGGAAGACATCGCCGAAAACGGCCTGCCCCCGGTCGAGGACTGCACGCCCTGGGAAGAACTGCGCGAATCCCACCTCGCCCGACTCGCCGCGCAGCGGCCAGCCGTCGCCTGATGACCCAAGGACACGGACCCCGCCGCGCCCGGATCGCCTTCTCCGACTCAGCCGCCAAACAGCTGGAGAACCTCACCAGAGAGGCAGACATCCACGCCCTGGACCGCGCCCTGGTCGTCATCTCCGTCGACCCCGAGATCGGCGCACCGATCCCCGGCGACACCGCCAGCCCCCAACTGCGCCAGTACACAGACGACATCGAAGCCGTCCGCATCCTGTACTTCGTCACCGTGCTGCGCACAGTGGTCGTCGTCGCTTACATCGAAGTCTGACACGACGCTGATCAAGCAAGCCGACACCCCGGGCAACGCACTGTCGCCGTACTACCCCGGGACACCTCCGCTCGCGCGGAGCTGACCAGTCGGTGGGAAAAGCGCTGGGCTGGCTGGACGGGGCACCTCCGCTCGCGCGGAGCCGACGACGGCGTCTACGTCCTGCACTGGCTCGACGACGGGACACCTCCGCTCGCGCGGAGCCGACGAGTGGGACTCGATCGAGGCCTCCGACGCCTCCGGGACACCTCCGCTCGCGCGGAGCCGACTGCGCCGCAGTCGTCGGGCCCTGGGGGCCCTCCGGGACACCTCCGCTCCCGCGGAGCCGACGGGGAGATACATCCCAACAACCTAGGAGTCACCGGGACCCCTCCGCTCGCGCGGAGCCGACATCCATGCCGTCAGGATTGCAGAGCCTCACGCCGGGACACCTCCGCTCGCGCGGAGCCGACGGCGATCAGGTCCCAGCCGCTGGCCTCGATGCGGGGACACCTCCGCTCTCGGCAACGGGTGAAACGAGGGCCACGGACGGCGGATGAAAAGTGAGCCACTCTGCGATCTCTTGATCATTCTGACTTCACTGGTTCTGAAGTCGGGAGGAAGAGAGGGTGATCCACGTGGAGGACTGGGCTGAGATCCGCCGGATGCACCGGATGGAGGGGCTGTCGGCTCGGGCGGTGGCCCGTCAGCTGGGGATCTCCAGGAACACCGTGCTGCGGGCGCTGGCCTCGGACCGTCCGCCGCGGTATCGGCGGGCGCCGAAGGGCTCGGCGGTGGACGCGGTGGAGCCGGCCGTGCGGGAGCTGCTGAAACAGACCCCGACGATGCCTGTCACGGTGATCGCGGAGCGGATCGGCTGGGAACGGGGGCTGACGATCCTGCGGGAGCGGGTGCGCGAGCTGCGGCCGGCTTATCTGCCGGTGGATCCCGTCTCGCGGACGGTCTATGAGCCGGGTGAACTCGCGCAGTGCGACCTGTGGTTCCCGCCCGTGGACATCCCGCTCGGTTACGGCCAGAGTGGGCGGCCGCCGGTGCTGGTCATCGTCTCGGGTTACTCGCGGGTGATCACGGCTCGGATGCTGCCCTCACGGCAGACGGGCGATCTGATCGACGCCCACTGGCGGCTGCTGACCGCGTGGGGAGCCGTGCCGAAGATGCTGGTCTGGGACAACGAGGCCGGAGTCGGCAAGGGACGCCTGACATCCGAGTTCGCTGCGTTCGCGGGCCTGCTCGCCATCCGGGTGCACCTCTGCCGGCCCCGGGACCCGGAAGCGAAGGGCCTGGTCGAGCGCGCGAACGGCTACCTGGAGACCAGCTTCCTGCCCGGCCGCCTCTTCACCGGCCCTAACGACTTCAACCACCAGCTCGGCGCCTGGCTGCAGATCGCCAACCGGCGCCATCACCGTGTCATCGACGCCCGGCCCATCGACCGCTGGGAGAACGACCGGGCGTCGATGCTCGCCATCCCGCCGGTCGGCCCGCCCCACTGGTGGCCGCTTCGCACCCGCCTGGGCCGGGACCACTACATCCGCGTCGACACCAACGACTACTCCGTCCACCCCCGCGCGATCGGCCACATGGTCACGGTCCACGCCGACACCGAGGAGATCACCGTGACCTGCGGCGACGACCTGGTGGCGCGTCACACCCGCTGCTGGGCCAGACACCAGAGCCTGACCGACCCCGAACACGCCGCGGCGGCCCGGAACCTGCGCGGTGAGGTGATCCACCAGCAGGCAGCCCGAGCGGCCACCGCCAGGGCTGCGGCCCTGGCCCCCGACCGCCTCGGCATCGAGGTCGAACAACGCGAGCTGGGCGCCTATGACCGCATGTTCACCCTCATCGAGGGCGGCGGCGGGAAGGAGGGGGACACCTGATGCCCCGCACCACCGCTCCCGCGAAAACGCACCCTACGGCCGACGCGGGCAAGCCCGACGGCCAGGGCGCCCGCACGGGCCAGCAGACTGCCGCCGACCTGGCCTTCCTCGCCCGTGCCATGAAGGCCCCGGCCCTGCTGGACGCCGCCGAACGCCTGGCCGAACGCGCCCGCACCGAATCGTGGACCCACACCGAGTACCTGGTCGCCTGCCTGCAGCGCGAGGTCTCCGCCCGCGACTGTCACGGCGGCGAGGGCCGCATCCGCGCCGCCCGCTTCCCCGCCATCAAGACCATCGAGGAGCTCGATCTCACTCATCTGCGTGGTCTGACGCGCCAACAACTCGCACACCTGGGAACATTGGACTTCATAGCGGCGAAAGAGAACGCCGTCTTCCTGGGACCGCCGGGCACCGGCAAGACCCACCTGGCGACCGGACTCGCTGTCCGGGCCTGTCAGGCCGGCCACCGGGTCGCGTTCGCCACCGCCGCCCAGTGGGTCGACCGCCTCGCCGCCGCCCACCAGACCGGCCGGCTCCAGGACGAACTGGTCAAGCTCGGCCGCTACCCGCTGATCGTGATCGACGAGGTCGGCTACATCCCGTTCGAGGCCGAGGCCGCGAACCTGTTCTTCCAGCTCGTCTCGAACAGATACGAGAGAGCCAGCGTGATCGTCACCTCGAACAAGCCCTTCGGACGCTGGGGAGAGACCTTCGGCGACGAGACCGTCGCCGCCGCCATGATCGACCGACTCGTCCACCACGCCGAGGTCCACTCCCTCAAAGGGGAGTCCTACCGCATGAAGGGCCGCGAACTCGGCCGCGTCCCCACCGCCACCGACAACGACTGACGAACAAGCGAGGCCGCACAGTGGCTCACAATTGAACCGTTCGAACTGGTCCCAAATTCAGCCGTTGCCGACACTCCGCTCGCGCGGAGCCGACTTCACCGACGACGACAACTGCGACGCCGCATCCGGGACACCTCCGCTCGCGCGGAGCCGACTGCTGGTGGTGCCGTTGGCGAACCGGCCGCGGCGGGACACCTCCGCTCGCGCAGAGCCGACGGACCTGGGCCAGCCGGTCCAGGACACCAACTCGGGACACCTCCGCTCGCGCGGAGCCGACGAAGTCATCCAATTCATAGGCGGTGGGGGTAGTGGGACACCTCCGCTCGCGCGGAGCCGACCCCTACCAAGGAGAACAAAACCGATGTCCTCTCGGGACACCTCCGCTCGCGCGGAGCCGACGCAGGCGGAGCGGTACGGGTAGACGGAGACAACGGGACACCTCCGCTCGCGCGGAGCCGACTCCAAGTCCACGTCGGACTTCTCCGAGGTGAGCGGGACACCTCCGCTCGCGCGGAGCCGACGCGGCCGGGTTCAGGCCGGCCCAGGCGAGCAGCGGGACACCTCCGCTCGCGCGGAGCCGACGGTGTCGGCCGTCCTGGTGTACAACGTGCGGATGGGACACCTCCGCTCGCGCGGAGCCGACCCCCGCTAAACGGCACCGACGCTCACCGAGGCCGGGACACCTCCGCTCGCGCGGAGCCGACCCCACTGAAGCACGAAGCAAGGAGTGGATCACCGGGACACCTCCGCTCGCGCGGAGCCGACAGATCCTGCAACGCGCTCGCGGCGTCCCGCGCCGGGACACCTCCGCTCGCGCGGAGCCGACACGGTCCCGCACCTGCGGCCCGTGCCCGACGACGGGACACCTCCGCTCGCGCGGAGCCGACACTTCGCGACCTGCAGCGTTAGAGCGGCTTGGTCATTTCTTTACTTTTTGTGGTGCGGTGGGGTCTGGTTGTTGGGCGGGGTGTGGGGGTCATGGAGCCGGGATTCCGGTTCGGCGTTGTGGTCGGCAATGAGGGTAACTCTGCTTGCCGTGCTGTGACTTGGAGAAGTGCTGGTCGGGGGGTGTTGTCAGTGGGTGGTGTTAGGCCGTGTGTCGAAAGTGGATCTCGGGCTGTGAATGATCACGGTCCATGGGTCGGGGAGATCTCACGGACGAGCAGTGGGCTGTGCTGGAGCCGTTGTTGCCGAAGGGGATGAAGGCGGGGCGACCGCCTGTCTGGCCTCGGCGGCAGCTGATCGACGGCATACGGTTTCGGGTCCGGACCGGTGTTCCATGGCGGGACGTTCCCGTCGAATACGGGCCGTGGGGCCGGGTCTACGACCTCTTCCGTCGGTGGCAGCGGGAAGGCATCTGGCACCGCATACTGACTCGGCTCCAGACCTTGGCCGACGCGAAAGGCGCGATCGTCTGGGACCTGAGCGTCGACTCCACGGTGTGCCGTGCCCATCAGCATGCGGCCGGGGCCCGCAAGCAGGGCCACCTGCAGAAGCAGCCACCGGGCGGCATCTTCACCGAGCCCTGTGATCATGGGCTGGGGCGGTCGCGCGGCGGGTTCACCACCAAGCTGCACCTGGCCGTCGAGCAAGGTCAGAAACCCATGGCGATCGTGGTCACGGCAGGACAGCGCGGGGACTCGCCGCAGTTCGAACCCGTACTGGCAAAGGTCCGCGTGCCCCGCATCGGGCCGGGTCGGCCACGCGTCCGTCCCGATCGGGTGCGGGCGGACAAGGCGTACGCCTCCCGCAGAAACCGCGCCTACCTGCGCCGACGCGGGATCCGATGCACCATCCCGGACAAAGCTGACCAGGCGCGCAACCGCCGGAAGCTCGGTTCCCGCGGCGGCCGGCCGCCGCACTTCGACCCGGTCGACTACCGCCAGCGCCACGCGGTCGAGTGCGGGATCAACCGCCTCAAGAGGCACCGCGCCGTCGCAACGCGCTACGACAAACTGGCGCTCCGCTACGAGGCGACCGTCCTCATCGCAGCTATCAACGAGTGGCTGTGATCAGCACCAGTGGTGCGGCGACTAGAAGAACGTCATGTCCCAGTCGCCCGAGATCAGGGCCCGCATGGCTTCCTCGAACCCGTGCCCGAACCGCTGAACTCCTGCGTCACCGCCCAAGACGATGTCACCGTTCTCTGCGAGGAGAACCATCTCCTCGGTCGAGAGGGCGATGCCCACCGGCAGGGCGGACATGCCGAGGCGCTTCTCGAAGTACCGCACGTTCGACGCGAACGCCTCTGTGGCCTCCCCGACCGAGATCGTCAGCGAGGTCTCGTCCCCGGTGACATGGGACGGCCAGAAGACCGTCGTCTCGCCATACTTCCCGAGGAACGCCACGAGCTTGTCGGTGACGTCGAAACCCGCATCCTGGTAGGCCAGGCGGGCTGCCTCGACATCCACGGGACCACACTCGACGCGCAAGGCACCGGCGAATGCCCTGCCAAGGGACTCCTCCCTAGCCCTGCTGTGCTCGAAACTCATCCGTTGTGCCCCTCTCTGAGCATGTCGGGCACCCACGCCTCACCTTGTACATACGGGGAAGACAGACGGGCGGTCAACCGCGTTCGCGCCCTTCGGAACCAACGGCTCCAGCACGGCCCGCTGCTCGTCCGTGAGATCTCCCTACCCTCCGAACCGCGATCACCCACAGTGCAAGATCCGCTTTCGATACACGGCCTAGGCATGGTCGAGCGCCACCCGCAAGAAGAGCCTTCGCACCCTGCGAGTTCTGATGGCCTGGCTCGGCACCGGAACTCCGATTACTGAACGGGACGTCGTGGGTGTCGGTGATCTCTCCCCGTATTACAACACCGTGCGGGTCGCCGGATTCCTGCAGGCCAAGGGCATGCTGACGCTCGACTCGGACGCCATCGGCACCCACGAGGCATCGGTTCGCCGATGGGTGGACCAGGCGCCAGCCCAGTTCCGGGCAGACCTCCGCTCCTGGATAGGCGTGCTCCGGGGCTGCGGAAAACGCCCCTCGCCGCCGATGTGCTGGGGCACGATCCGCGGCTACACCCTGCACGTCGTGTCCGTCCTCGGCACCTGGGAGCATCTCGCCTCGCTGGGCGAAGTGACCGAGCAGGAAGTAAAGGCGGCGGCCGTCAACTATTCGGTGTTCACCTCACTGCGCTCGCTGTTTCGAGCCCTGCGACGCGAGCGCCGCATCTTCCGCGATCCTGCCAGAAACGTGCACCTCACCACCCCGGTGAGAGTCCCCCGGCCGATCCCGGCGGACCGCCTCAAAGGCCTGCTCAACCTGGCCGGCGGCGCCAAGGACCGGCTCGCCCTGGTCCTGATGGCTGTCTACGCGGTTCGCCCCAAGCAAGTTGCTGAAATCCTTCTCGACGACCTTGACCGGTCCACAGGGCGGCTACGGATCCGCAGGCCGAACCGGCTCGATCACGTGATCTGCCTCGACGAGTTCGCTCTGCGACTCGTCAAGGAGTGGCTGGTCGAACGTCACCGCAGGTGGCCCCTGAGTACCAATCCCTATCTGATCGTCAGTCCTTTCACTGCACTGCATGTCGATCGTCCGTCCGTAGGAATCGCCAACTTCTCATCGCTTCGCGACCGCGTCGGCATCAACTTCACCCAGCTGCGACAGGACCGGTTCCTGGACGAAGCACGGGAGACCGCTGACCCAGTCAGGCTGATGCGTCTCTTCGGGATCACCTCCTACACCGCGATCCACTACGTCCGCACCGCCCACCCCGAGCGCTTCGCCATCGATCCGACGCAGGCATAGCAGCTGCGTCACAGCCAGCCGACCTTCTTGATCACATCGGCTGCGACCTCGCCAACCGAGCGCGTCGTGGTGTCAACGCTGAAGTCATCGACTGCTGTTTGGTCGAGGATCCTAGCCAGCTCGCTAACTGCTCAAGCCGTTCCCCAGGATCGTGGATGAACCCGGGCCACATGATCACCCAGGCAGATTCCACGTAACTTCTAGCGTTTGGAGCCGCTCCAGGTCGTCCGGAAGATCCCGCGAGTGATCGAACATGTTTTTGATCCTAGGTGTGCGACCGCGGCCTCCGCACTCGCGTGTTCGATTATCTGTTCGATACTGTGGCGGGGGAGGTGAGCGCCGGATGAGTGCGGAGTCGACGGGGCGTCGGCCGGGTGTGGTGATGCATGTGCGCTGCCCGGCCCGGCTGTCGGAGGAGACCTACCGGCATGTCCTGGAGCAGCTGGGGGAGCTGTCGCCGGTGGTGCAGGCCCTGCCGCCCACGGCGGCCCTGGCCGACTTGCGCGGTGCGCTGCGTTATCACGGTGCGACCGCCTCCCACCTGGGGGAGATCCTGCGGTTGCGGACGGTCTCCCGCTACGGCATCGATGTCCGCGTCGGCATAGGCCCGACCATCACTGTCGCTGCGACCGCTTCCGCGCAGGTCCCGTACCCGGGCGGGGTCCTGGCCATCGAGGCCGCCGACGCCGCGGACTGGCTCGCCCTGCTCCCGGTGGAGGACCTGCACGGCATCGGTCCCCGCCAGGCCGCCACGCTCCGCCGCTACGGCGTCGACCGTGTCGGCCTGCTCGCCGCACTGCCGGCCGCGACCGTGCAGCGCCTGCTGGGGAAAGCGGGCCGGACAGCCGTCGACCGGGCCCGCGGCAACGACCCCCGCACCGTCACCCCGCAGCGCCTGCCGGCCTCCGTCAGCGTCCGGCACCGGTTCCCCCGCGACGTCCTCGATGGCGCCACGGCGCGTTCGACTCTGCTGGGCCTGGTCGTGCAGCTCGGAGCCGAGCTGCGCCGCCGCGGGCAGGCCGCGCGCGCTCTCACGCTCACGCTGACGTTCGCCGGCGGACCGGCGTGGGAGCGGACCCGCCGCCTGGCCGAACCGTCCGGGCACGAGGACGACCTGCGCCAGCTCACCTACCAGCTCATGGACGCCGCAGGCCTCCAGCGGGGCCGACTGACCGGTCTCGCACTGCGCGGCGAGGACCTGGTCGACAGCGACCAAGCCGCCGAACAGCTCAGTCTCGACGCCGCCCGGCAGGCACGGCTCGCTGCCGAGGGGGCGGCCGACCGGATCCGGCAGCGTTTCGGGCCCGGCGCGATCGGTCCGGCCGCCACCTACCGGCCGGCATCCTGACTACGAACGGCGTCCTTAACACTCGGAAGTCTCTGACCTGGGCACTCATCACGCGCATGACCCGCATGACTCAACCGGGCAGACCAACATGGTGGGCCGCTCCCGCTGACTGGTGATGGTCGGGGCTGGCCCGCGGCCCCGACCACGGGGCCCGACCACGCACTGCTCTCCCCGACCAGGGCTGGTCAGCGCGCTACGCCTGCCGGTGCCCGGGCTCGGTCCAGCCAACTCGCCGGCCGGGGTCGTGGACGGGGCGCCACACGGGTGCGGAGGGGCCGTGGTGGAGCAGGTCGGCCAGCGGCGCCACGAGCACGGGGACGTCGTACGGGAAGCGGGCCAGCAGCCCGGCCCCCGCGCGCAGGGCGCTGATCCGGTTCTCGACACCGGCGGGTCCGGTGCCGTCCAGGACGAACAGGACGCGGGGGAAGAGCGGGTAGCGCCGCCGCCACTCCTCAACCGCCGGTACCTGGAGGGTCGGCCGGCGCCCCGGGACCACGGGCACGTAGCGGTAGAGGCGCTCGTACGCGGGCAGTTTGGCGGCGAGGCGTTCGGGGCCCATGGTGGCCCGGTCGACTTCCACGAAGGCCCGCAGCATCGATCCGTTGTCACCGTCGATAGGGCCGCGCCGGTAGTACAGCAGGGCGTCGGGGATGACGGCCTCTCCGCTCCCAATCGGGTGGTGGACTTCGGGGATCCAGTCCAGCGGCTCGCACACATCGCCGCGGCGGCGGGCGTCCTCGAGGAAGGCGAGCGCGGTCTCGGTCACGGTCAGCGTGTGGCCGGCCTTCAGTCGTACGGCGGTCGGATCGGAGACGGTCCTGGAGGGCCGGTGTCCGCGCAGTTCGGGCCATTCGGAGGCGAGTTGCACGCCGTATGCGGTGGGGAACCACACCCGGGTTCGGCCGGCCTGCGGCAGGGTGATGCGGTCGACCAGCCCCTCTGCGCGCAGTCTGGCCAGCCTGCGCCTCGTCTGCTCGATGCGCACCAAGGGGGCGATCACCCGGTGCATCTGCTCGGTGGTGGCCATCCGGTACTGCGCCAGCACGCCCAGCGCCAGCCGGTCCCCCGCTGCCCGCGTCCACGCCGATCATTACGGATCCGCTCGCTTTCCAGCCGGTGTGGGCACCGGCCTGCCCGGCACCGCGTGTACCGGTTACAGCAGCAGCCGGCCCCGACCAGGGCTCCGACCACGAAGGCCCGACCACGGTCACGAAGCGACAACGCCTGTGTGGACCAGGCCCACATCCCCGCCGACAACCCGACCGGCAACCGGCCGCACCCTCTGCCGCGCCCGTTTGGAAACCCGCAGGTCACCACGCTGACCCTGCCGTGGTCGGGAGGCCGACATCCCTCTACGCCCCCGAGTCCACGCCCCACAGCAGGAAGAAAAGAGAAGTGGGTGGGTGGGACAGGCCTCGGGCGGCGGGCGAGGGGTGGCCGCGCAGGTGTCCACGTTGCGCGCGACGGCAGGTGCCGCGCGCGGTGCCGGGCAGACAAGCTGCCCGGCCGGCTCCTGTGGGTGATCTACGACGGGCGGCCGTGACCGGTCTGCCCGGGGCGGGAATTGATCGCGTATGCACCTGCCCCGACGTCTGCTCACCACGGCGGCAGCCGTCGCCGTCCTTGCGACCGCGCTGTCAACTGCTCCGCTGGCCACGGCGGCCGTATCCGCGCCGTGCACGACGACTTGGAAGGTCGTCCAGCGCGTTCCCGTGCGCAAGCCGGCGTGGAACGAGGGGTCGGTCGCGACGACGCGTTCGCCGGTCGTGCGGTATCTGCGCCGGGGCGAGCGGGTGACGTCGTGTGTGGTCGCGGTGGGCCGGGGCGGGTGGTCGCAGTACCGCGAGTGCGGCGGCGGGAGCCTGTGGCGGATCGTGCCCGGAGGGCAGGTGCCGGCGCGCTGCCTGGGGAGGACATGAGTTCAGCGGCTGTTACGCACTTTCAGGTGAAGGCCCTGCCCTGGAGGAGGAGTTGAGGTAGCGGTCCGTCCCAGCGATCCCGCTGCTCACCGGGATTTCCGGGTGACGCTCCGTCAACTTCCGCCCCGGCCGCCGACCCGCACAACGCACCCCGGCTGGGCTCCGGCTTTCATGCTGCAGGTGCCGTGGTGTCTGGCCCCGAGAAGGGGAACCTCGTGTCCGTATCTGTTTCCGCCCCCTGTCTGACCGCCACCGTCGCCGTGGCGGCCGCTGCTGTGGGGCGCTCGCGCTGCCCGCCGCGGCCGCCGGCCAGCACCCGGCCCGCCCGCACCACGATGTGGTCATCAGCGCCGTGCAGTATGACTCCCGGGACGTGACGACCGTTCCGACCGCTCCCTGAACAACGAGTGGGTGGACGTCACCAACTCCACCCGCCGGGCGGTGAACCTGGATGACTGGACGCTGACCGACGAGGCCACACCTTCACCTTCCGCCACTTCCGTCTGGAGGGCCGGGCGACGGTCCGCGTCCACACCGGTGTGGGCCGCGACAGCGCCACCGACGTCTTCCAGGACCGCCGCGCCTACGTGTGGAACAACGACCGTGACACCGCGACCCTGCGTAACAACCACGACCGTGTCGTCGACGAGGTCTCCTGGGGCCAGCACCGCGGTGGCCACCGCAACGGCGGCACCATCCGCCGCTGACTCACACGGCGGTGCCGGTGGCCGGTGACCCGGGCCCGGCTTGCGGCATACCGGTCCGGCAGAGCGATCGGTGTCGGCCGGCGACCGGGCGGGGTACCTGCCACCCGATCGCTGGCAACCCGGCGCCTGCTTGAGCCTGTACGTCCACGCCGGTGCCGTGAGGCCGGTGTCCGTGCCGGTGCCAGGTCCCTCGCCCTGAGCTCTTCGGGCGGGTGTACGCCGGGTGTGCGTCTGCGCGCTCCACCCCGCGCGCTACGGCACTGGCAGGGTAGGGCAGCATCTGGGCAGCCGTCGCCAGACCATGAGGGGCTGTCATGCCATTCACCCGCCGCGCCACAATGACCGTGGTGCTGTCCTGCCTGCTGCTCGCGGGCTGCAAGTCCGCCTCGCTGGGCGGCTCGTCGCCGTCCGGGACCACGAGCGCGCCGGGGGCGGCGTCGGGGACGAACGGAGCGGGCCGGGCGATCGCGGTGGGGGCCGGCCCGCAGAAGAAGTACGCGGTCCAGCAGCAGCCGGCGGCGGGATCGTGCCACTACCGGTACGAGAAGGATGAACCTCTGGAGGACCCGGCGTGCACCCCGGGCGCGGTCTCCCCGGCCGTCACCCAGGCGAACCTGGCGTCGACGATCTGCCGCAAGGGCGGCTACACCTCCGGGGTGCGCCCTTCCACCTATGTGACGGGCAAGGAGAAGAAGCTGAACGCGGCCTCCTACGGGTTCACGGGGAGCATGCGGGATGCCGAGTACGACCACTTGATCAGCCTTCAGCTCGGCGGCGACCCCAACGACTACCGCAATCTGTGGGTGGAGCCGACCGACCCCGGCCACAAGAAGGGTTCCGGGGTGAACAACCTCAAGGACCCGGTGGAGACGAAGCTGCACACCGCGGTCTGCTCCGGCAAGGTCACCCTCGCCGCGGCGCAGCGGGCCATCGTCACCGACTGGACGACCGCGCTCAGCCGCCTCGGCCTCAGCTAACCGGGCGGCCAGTGGCCCGCCCGCGGCCGGCCGGGAATGCAGGATGCGAAGGCCGTGCACCGGCGGCGCTGGTGTGGGAGCGTGGCAGAAGTCCGGGCCCGCCGCTTTCCCCCGTAGCGGCGGGCCCGGACGTGTGTCTAGTGGGCGAGGGTGACAGTGACGGGCTGGTCGGGGCAGGCGGCCAGGCGCTCGGCGAGCGCGGCCTGCTCAGCGGGGTCGATGCTCAGCTGGTAGCCCGTCTTGTCGGCGACCCAGTCGGTGACGTAGGTGCACCAGTAGCCGGCGTACGGCGGCAGCCACTCGGTCGGGTCCCTGTCGGCTTTCGACCGGTTGGAGGCCGTGGAGACCGCGATGAGCGCGCGGGAGTCGTCGAGGTCGTTGGCGTAGGCCTCGCGCGCGCGAGCGGAGGTGTCCCGCCGACGGTGCGTTCCAGGAAGCTGGTTCCCTCGTCGGCTCCGCGCGAGCGGAAACGACGAAGCCCCCTCGCGGCGAGGGGGCGGGACACCTCCGCTCGCGCGGAGCCGACGGGCACGACTGGGCCAGCCCTCGCACGGGTAGCGGGACACCTCCGCTCGCGCGGAGCCGACTGCGAGACGCCCCGGTCGTTGAGGTCGCCGCGCGGGGCACCTCCGCTCGCGCGGAGCCGGCCTCATCATCGCCGCGCCGGTGCAGTTCATGCACGGGACACCTCCGCTTGCGCAGAGTCGACCTCCGCGTGATCCGCATGCCCGACGGTAACTCCGGGACACCTCCGCTCGCGCAGAGCCGACGATCATCAGGCGATAGCGATGACCTGCTCGTATGGGACACCTCCGCTCTCTCACGGAGTCGACCCGCACGAGACGCCGGGCGGCCTCCAGATCGTCGGGACACCTCTGCTTGCGCGGAGCTGACTTGGCCAGCTTCGTGACCATGTTCGGATGGACCGGGACACCCCCGCTCGCGCAGAGCCGACCATCGCTGACCGCTCGCTCGGGACACCTCCACTTGCGGGAGCCGACTGCAGGCGGGCGGTCCAAGCAGGATCCTCCATCGGGTCACCTCCGCTCGCGCGGAGCCGACACAGGTCAGCGCCAGCAGACGGCCTTCGCGTGGGGGACACCTCCGCTCGCGCGGAGCCGACTCGTCCTTGGGGGTGTAGAACGCCATCGTCATCGGGACACCTCCGCTCGCGCGGAGCCGACAGCAGGTCGCGGAAGGCGAGGACTTCATCGAGCGGGGCACCTCCGCTCGCGCGGAGCCGACAGCGGTGCCAAGACCCTCGCCGAGCTGCACGCCGGGACACCTCCGCTCGCGCGGAGCCGACCTCAAGCCGGTCCGCTGCTCACTGTCCCTCAGCGGGACACCTCCGCTCGCGCGGAGCCGACGTGACGAGCGTCGGCAACATGCTGCCGAAGGACGGGACACCTCCGCTCGCGCGGAGCCGACTTTTTGCCGCTGTCGTACAGGATGTCCGCGCCCGGGACACCTCCGCTCGCGCGGAGCCGACCCCTTCGAGCCGACCGGCGACCACGCCAAGGACGGGACACCTCCGCTCGCGCGGAGCCGACCCCTTCGAGCCGACCGGCGACCACGCCAAGGACGGGACACCTCCGCTCGCGCGGAGCCGACTCCACCACGACCTTCGGCAGCGGCAACCTGAACGGGACACCTCCGCTCGCGCGGAGCCGACGCCCTCTACTACGACGGCAAAGTCCCCGAGGTCGGGACACCTCCGCTCGCGCGGAGCCGACCACGCCGACCGCTGCACCGAAACCCACGCCACCGGGACACCTCCGCTCGCGCGGAGCCGGCATCTCGTCGAACGTGGCGTCGGCCTCGATGAACGGGACACCTCCGCTCGCGCGGAGTTGACGTCTCCTCCAGCGGCCGCCGTGGCCCCGACTACGGGATACCTCCGCTCGCGCGGAGCCGACATCTTCGGCAGAGAACCCGTCTACATCCTCGCCGGGACACCTCCGCGCGCGGAGTCGAAGCGAGCATGCTCTACTCCTCGCCCCGAGCGACGGGACAGCCAACCCCATGTCCAGCGGGATGTACAGCAGGTCCCACGGGTGACCTCCGCGCGCGGAGTCGACGGATCGAGCCCGATATCTGCCGCGGCAGGTCCGGGGCACCTCCGCTCCCGCGGAGCCGACCTGTCGGCGAGCGCCTTCATGTCCTCCCAGACTGGGACACCTCCGCTCGCACGGAGAAAGCGAGACTTGTTACATCGTCTGGCCGTTGGGCTGGGGTACACCTCCGCTCGCGCGGAGCGGGCGGCTCCGTTTCGATCTCGCGCGTACGCCGGTACGGGCCACCTCCGCTTGCGCGGAGCCGACAGGACGATCTCCCCGGCCAGCAGGGTGTACGCCGGGACATCTCCGCTTACGCGGAGCCGACTCCGCCCGCCCGTACGTCAGGGGGTCGAGCCCCGGGGCACCTCCGCTCGCGCGGAGCCGACAGACGCCGCGCGAACGCCATTCGCCACTGAGCTGGGACACCTCCGCTTGCGCGGAGCCGACATGCGCGCCGACCGCACCCTCGGCGGCGCCGTCGGGACACCTCCGCTCGCGCGGAGCCGCCGACGATGGCGCGGTGACGCTGGATGTGATGACGGACGGGACACCTCCGCTCGCGCCGAGCCAACTGCACCTTCCACCCCCACCAGCCGGCAGCCGCCGGGACACTTCGCCTCGCGCGGAGCCAGCTCGTTGGGGATCTCGGCGTACGCGGTGAGCTTCGGGACATCTCCGCTCACGTGGAGCCGTCTTCGGCCAATTCGAAGCCGACGAGAACGGCGGCGGGATACCTCCGCTCGCGCGGAGCCGACTGCTTGCCCATACGACCCGCGGCGCCGCCGACCGGCACACCTCCGCTCGTGCGGAGCCGACCTCGGCATGCTGCTGCAGTTCCCGGCCTTCAACGGGACACCTCCGCTCGCGCAGAGCCGACCGGCCGGTGACGCGGACCTTGACCTGAGCGTGCGGGGCACCTCCGCTTGCGCGGAGCTGACTGCCCCGATGGATACGAGCGTCTGTGGGCCGACGGAACACCTCCGCTCACGGGGAGTCGTCGCCGCCTGCCGGGCCGTGATGGCGAGGAGTTCGAGACACTTTCGCTCGTGCGGCGCCGACCCGAAGCCGACATCCCGGAAGACGGGCTCCAGCGGGACACTTCCGCTCGCGCGGAGCCGACTACGGCGTCTACCCGCTCCCGTACAACAAGGACGGGACACCTCCGCCGTGCAGAGCCGACCACGTCCTCACCGGAACCGACGACGGCGCCCGCGGGACACCCCTCGCTCGCGCGAAGCCGGCCAGAAACGCGGTGGAGCTGATCGCGCCGGTGCCCGGGGCACCTCCGGTCGCGCGGAGTGGCCCTGACCTGGTACGTCGTCTGGCCGTTGGGCTGTGAGGCACCTCTGCTCGCGCGGAGTTGACGACGCGGACTGGTTGGACCCGGCCGTCGTTTAGGGGACACCTCCGTTTGTACGGAGTGGGTACGGTCGTCGGTCTTGTTGAGACCGGCGGCCTCGGGCCGTCTTCGCGTGTGGCCTGCCGGGTGCTGTGGCCGGGTTGTCTGTTCGAACTTCCCCGCTTGATCTGGGGTTTGGGATTCTTGTTGTCAAGGTGCGTGCGGTGCGGGGCTCGCTGGTGGTCATCAGGCTACTGGTGTTCGGCGGTGTGGTTCCGTGTGGTTGTGTGATCTTGAAGTTTCGTGATCGGGGTGGTTCGTGGGACAGGGGGTTGGGGTGGATGTTCGCGGGGCTTGGGGGAAGTTGGGGCGTGGTGTTGTTCCGCATCCTTTGATCTGTCATGTGCTGGATACGGCGGTGGTGGCTGAGGGGCTGGTGGGGGTGTTGGTGGGGCCGCACTGTCGTGCGGAGCTGGATGCTGGTTTCGGTCCGCTGGGGGATGCGGCGGGTTGGGTGTCGGTGCTGTGTGGTCTGCATGATCTGGGGAAGCTGTCGCCGGCGTTCCAGGGGTTGCGGCAGGACGTGGCGGTGCCGGCCCTGGGGCCGGTGGCGGGGGCTGACGTTGGGCGGTTGACCCAGTGGCGGGATCCTGGGGCGCGTACGGACTGTCATCACGGTCTGCTGACGGCGGTGCACCTGGCGCGGTTGTTGCGGTCGTGGGGTGCGGTGCCGGCCACCGCGCGGTCGGTCGCGTGGGCGTTGGGCGGCCATCACGGGATGGTTCCGTCGGCTGCGGCGGTGCAGCAGGCGCGGGAGGCGGTCGGGGACAACGGGGGGCCGCGGTGGGCAGCCGCGTGCGACGAGCTGGTCGACCGGGTCGTCTCCTTGTGGGGCCTGCCGCAGTCGGGGGAACTGCCGTGGCAGGAGGTGCAGTTGAATCCGGAGGCGGTGGTGGCGCTGGCCGGTCTGGCCTCGGTGAGTGACTGGATCGCCTCGGCACGCCCGGAGACGTCGTATGCGGGCCTGGATGTCGACCCGGCCGCCTACCTCGCGCAGGCGCGCGTGGACGAGGCGCGCAAGATCGAGAAGCTGGCGTGGCGGCCGTGGCGGCCGCCACGCAAGACGGGGTTCGCGGCTCTCTTCCCGGACGAGGCGCAGCCGCGTCCGGTGCAGGTGGCGGTCGAGGCGGCGGTGGCCGGGATGCGGGGGCCGGGGATCGTGGTGGTGGCGGCCCCGACGGGGGAGGGCAAGACGAAGGCCGCGTTGCAGGCGGTGGCGGAGATGGTGCGCCGACTGGGTCTGCAGGGCTTCTATGCGGCGATGCCGTCGCGTGTGACGAGCAATCAGGCCTTCGAGACCGTGGAGGAGCTGCTGGAGGAGGCGGACGTGCCGGTGCGGCTGCTGCACTCCGCGGCCGGCGAATACCTCAAGGGCCGTGCCGCGGCGGTGGATCCGGCCGCTGCACTGCGGCCGGTGGGTGTCGATGTGGACGGTGAGGGCGACGGGGACGGACAGGCCGCGCAGTGGTTCGCCCACAAACGAGGTCTGCTGGCGCCGGTGGGGGTGGGGACGGTCGATCAGGCGCTGATGGCGGCGCTGCGCTCCAGTCATGTCTTCGTCCGTCTGACGGGCCTGTCGGGCAAGGTCGTCGTGTTCGACGAGGTGCACGGCTATGACGTCCACATGTCGACGCTGATGGACCGGCTGCTGTGGTGGCTCGGCCGCATGCGGGTACCGGTCGTGGTGCTCTCGGCGACGTTGCCGTCCGGGCGTCAGCATGCGCTGGTGGAGAGCTGGCGGGCCGGCGCGCAGGGACGCAGACCCGGCACGTCGGCGGTCACCGCAGTGCCGGGAGGGTATCCGCGGGTGGTGTGGGCGGATGAGGGCTGCGACGCCGTGCAGGTGGTGGACGTGCCAGCCTCGGAGCTGAACAGCGACCGGGTGGTGGAGCTTTCGCGGGTCGCCTTTGCGGAGCGGGCCCGGTGGGCGCTGCGGCAGGCCGGTGAGGGGCGCTGCGTGGCCGTGGTGCAGAACCTGGTCCGGCACGCCGAGGAGGCGTATGAGCAGATCCTCCAGCTCGTTCAGGCGCTGCCGCAGGCGGAACGGCCCGAGGTGTTCTTGCTGCACGGGCAGCTGGAGGAGGCACAGCGGGCCCGCGTGGAGGCCGAGATCCTGGCGCGGTTCGGCCCCCCGCACCCCGACCGGGAACAGGTCCGGCCGCAGCGGGCGATCGTGGTGGGCACGAAGCTGCTGGAGGAGGGCCTGGACGTGGACTTCGACGTGATGATCAGCTCCCTTGCGCCCATCGACAGCCTGATCCAGCGGATGGGCCGCATCCAGCGCCACCAGCGCGACGGCGACAGACCCGGCCTGTTGCTGGCTCTGACCGGAGTTGAGGAGGAGGCGGGAAAGGTCGCCTTCCCCCGCTACACGACGAACGTTCATGCGGAGGCGGTGCTGCTGCGGACCTGGGCGGTGCTGCGTGGGCGTACGCAGGTGCGCTGTCCCGACGAGGTGCAGCACCTGGTGGACCTGGTCTACGGCCCGCAGGAGGCGGTCCTCTGCCCAAGGGGCTGGGAGCGTCAGTGGGAGCGGGCGGCAGCCCAGCTGCAGCGCAGCATCGCCGGCCGGGAGGAGAAGGCCGAGGGTGTGCGGCTGCCGCAGCCCCGGGACGATGTCCAGCTGTGGGAACTGACCGCGCGTGCGACCAGGGCGAACCGGACCCGGCAGGACAGTTACCGGCGCGACGGCGACTGGCAGTGACCTGATACCCGATGGCGAGGAGAGCGCGGCCGCCGGTGAGACCACGAGGCCGCCTCCGCGGGATGCCCGGTTCGATCGCCCCCGGCCCCGGTACCCCGTCGGCCGTTCCGTTCGCCGGCCGCGCCCCTCCCTCAAGAACTGCATCAAGAGCCGACGACCGCGACGAGACGCTGCCGGGCTCCTTGCCGCTCGGACCGCGACGAGGACGCCCCCGGCCAGGCGGTGGAAGTGCCGCGCGGGCTGCCGCTGCGGCCCACTGTCTCCCGGCAGAGGAGGGCTGCGACGCTGCCATGCCCTCAGTTGAAGGACGAGGCCACGCAGCGCGGTACCGCTCCCGGCGTATACCGCACCGGCCTCGGGCTGAGTACGGATTCAGCCGACATCGGGGGCGAGTGATCCATTCCGGGTGAACCCGCCGCGATTGTCAGTGGCGTTTGCAAGACTCGCCCCCTGCACGACAGTTGGGGGAGGAACGACACACTGTGAGCTTCAATCTGCTGACCGAGCCATGGCTGCCGGCGGTGCGCATGGACGGCGCTCGGCAAGAGATCAGTCTGGCCCAGGCGCTGCGTGAGGCAGCTTCCTACCGGCGTCTTGCGGGATCTTCACCGACCATGACCGCGGCACTGCACCGCCTGCTGCTGGCTCTCGCGCACCGGGTGTACCAGCCGCTGGACGCCGCCCGCTGGGCGCAGCTGTGGCAGGCCCAGACGAGTGGGGGACTGCCCGCGGCAGAACTGGCCGGCTATCAGGAGAAGTGGCACTCCCGCTTCGATCTGTTCGATCCGGACATGCCGTTCTTCCAGTGCCCGGCTCTGGACAACACCCCGGGCAGCACGGCGAAACTCGTGGCCGGCTGGGCCACGGGCAGCAACCGGACTCTGTTCGATCACACCACTGCTGACCAGCGTCCGGTCCTGCCGCCGGCGCAGGCGGCGCGCTGGCTGGTGACCGTGCAGGCCTACGACACCTCCGGAACGAAGCAGCCCTACCGCAAGGAACGCTCCTCAGAAGGAGGTCTGGGCAATCGCTTCGGCTGTGTACTGGTCGAGGGCGCCAGTCTGCACGAGACCCTGCTGCTGAACATGCAGCGCTACCAGCCGGACGACGAACTGCCCGCACGCACCACGGGGCGGGACCGGCCGGCGTGGGAAGCCGAGCACCCCCCCGACCCCGAGCCGGATGCGCGTACCCCGCTGGGCTGGACGGATCTGCTCACCTGGCCGTCTCGGCGCATCCTGCTGTCCACCACGACCTCCTCCGGCACCACCGAGGTCAACGGGGTCGTGCTCACTCCCGGTACGCGGCTGGAGGGTGACCTCGTCGAGTGGGAGGCCATGGCGGCCTACCGGCGGCCTTGGCTGAAAGGCGGCAAGCAGGGCGATCTGAGGGCGGTCACCCTTAACGAACTGCGCGGCGTGTGGCGCTACAGCCAGGAGCTGCTGCTGGCGTCCGACAAGCGCTGGTGGAACACCTGGCGCGCAGCCCGCTATGCCAAGGGGCCGCTGCCTGCCCAGGAGCCGGAGCGGCGGCGGCCGGCGGCACTGGACCACATCGCCGAACTCGTCGAGGACGGCCACATCCCCGAGGACACCGTCTACACCCTGCGGATCTTCGGGCAGCAGCTCGGCGACCAGGGCGGAGACACCTACGCCTGGTACGAGGAAGCCGTTCCCGCGCCGGTGGCACTCATGCGGGCCGACAGCGCCCGCATCGGCCGCATCCTGGGCTACGCGGTGTCCCTGGCCAACGACCTCGGCGAACAACTGAAGCTCATGGAACGCCAGTACGCGGCTGACTTCCACCGCCAGCTCAGCAAGGACCAGGAGAAGGAGTCCAGCGAGCTGGAGATCCTCTACTGGCCGCAGCTGGCACCGCCGTTCGCCGCCTTCCTGCGGGAACTGGGCCAGGCCCTCCTGGACGGCACAGGCGAGAGCGAACCCGCCGAACGCTGGGGCCACGCGGTCTGCGAACTCGCCGACAAAACCGCCTGGCAGTGGCTGCAAGGGGCCCCACGCCGCGACCGCTTGCTGCTGACCGCGAGCGCCCACTTCGACGACTTCCAACTTGCCCGCCACAAACTGCAGCGCATTTTCCGCGGCGGCCTCGCCCGCTACAGCGCGCCACCCCCGGAGGACGCATGACCACCCCCCGCCCCGCACCCGGCCAACCGGACAGCATCCAGCAGCGCCGCGGCGAATTCGTCACCCACCTCTACGGCCTGCACCGGTCGATGTCCTCCGACAACCAGCACGCGGCCGCAGAAGCCCGCCGCACCATGGCACGCCTGCGGCGTTGCTTCGCCGGCTCCCGCCAGGAAGCCGACGCCTACACCATCGTCTTCGACTTCGACCCGCCCGAGACGGAACAGCACATCTGGCTGCTGGTCGCAGGCCTGTTCGCCCTGCACCCCCAGCCGCATCACGGCGAACGCAGCAGACCCTCCATCGGCACCGCCATGGGCCAACTCACCCAGACCCGCGGTGACTCCGTCCAACGCCGCTTCACCCAGCTGGTCTCCGTCGAAACCGCAGCCCTGCCCCACTACCTGCGCCAGTGCGTACAGCTCCTGGCGACCGCCGACATCCCCCTCGACTACTACCGCCTCCTCAACGAACTCGTCGATCTCCTGGCCGACGACCCCTACGGGCGCTACACGGAACGCCGCCAGCGCATCCGCCTGACCTGGGCCCGCGACTACCACCGCGCCGGCCGCCCCACCCCCGCCGCCCCGGCCGACCCCGCCCCGGCCACCGCCGACACCACCGCCTGAACCGGAGACCCGCCATGCTCATCGAGCTCCACCTCCTGCAGTCCTTCCCCGTCAGCAACCTCAACCGGGACGACCTCGGCCAGCCCAAAACCGCCCGCTTCGGCGGCCACACACGCGCCCGCATCTCCAGCCAGTCCCTCAAACGCGCCGCACGCCAACTCCTCGCCCAGCACGGCCTGGACACCTCCGAGCTCGGCGTACGCACCAAGCGCCTCCGCGACGCCGCAGCCGGCATCCTCGCCGACCGCGGCCGCGACAAGGACGAAGCCCTCAGCGTCTGCCAGGCCGGCCTGGAGGAGATCGGATTCGCCGCCCACGCCGCGACCGGCCTGACCAAGTACCTCCTCTACGTCGGCCGACCCGCGCAGGAACACCTCGCCGACTACTGCGACGAACGGTGGGACGCCCTCGCCAAGACCGTGGCCGACGCGAAAACCCGCAAAGAGAAGAACGACAAGGCACCGCAGAAGAAGACCGCGAAGACGGCCACGGCAAAGCCCACCAAGCAGGCCCAGGAACAGGTCGAGCGCATCCTGGACGGCACCCGGGCCGCGGATATCGCGCTGTTCGGACGCATGATCGCCGACAACACCGACTTCAACGTCAACGCCGCCTCACAGGTCGCCCACGCCCTGTCCACCCACGCCGTCGTCAACGAATTCGACTACTACACCGCCCTTGACGACCTCAGGCCCGACGCCGAACCCGCCGCAGACATGATCGGCACCGTCGACTTCAACACCGCCTGCTTCTACCGCTACGCCAACCTCGACCTGGACCAACTCGCCACAAACCTGCCCGCCGACCCGGACCTCGCCGCCCGCGCGGCCCGTGCCTGGCTGTACTCCTTCATCCACGCCGTGCCCGGCGGCAAGCAGAACTCCATGGCCGCTCGCACCATGCCGCAAGCCCTCCTCGGCGTCGTGCGCGAAACCGGCGCCTGGAACCTGGCCAACGCCTTCCTCAGCCCCGTCACCGACGTCCCCGACCTCATGGCCGCATCCAGCCAGCGCCTCGTCGACCACTTCCAGCAGCTGCGCACCTTCTACGGCGACACCCAGCTGCGCCACACCAGCATCGCCACCATCGGCCCCGCCCTCACCGGCGTGCCCGACGAGATGAAGGCCCCCACCCTCGACGCCTTCACCTCCGGCCTGCTGACCGCGACCAAGAGCTGATCGCCATGCCCACCCTGCTGATGTGCTTCGACGCCCCCATGCAGTCCTGGGGCACCAGATCCCAGTTCAACAGCCGCGACACCGCCACCGAACCCACCAAATCCGGCGTCGTCGGCCTGCTCGCAGCCGCCCTCGGCATCCCTAGGGACGCCGACGAGGACATTCAACGCCTGGCCATGCTGCGCATGGGCGTACGCGTCGACCGGGAGGGCGTCGTCGAAAGCGACTTCCACACCGTCCAGAACGTGCCCAACACCAAAGGACAGCAGCACCGCACTGCCGTCACCAAACGCTTCTACCTGGCCGACGCCCTCTTCCTCGTCGCCCTCGAATCAGACGATGCCCCACTCCTTGACCGCCTCCAAGAGGCTATCGACCGGCCGCACTGGCCGCTCTACTTCGGCCGCAAAGCCTTCGTCCCAGCCCGGCCCCTCGCGAGCCACGGACTGCCAGGCGAGCGCCGTGCCCTCACCCAGCGACCGCTCGACGAGGCACTGGCCCTCCACCCCTGGCTGGAGAACCAACCCCACATCCGCGCCCGCCACCGCCCCGCCCCCGACGAGCCCGCCGAGACGTGGCTGCGCACCGTCATCGACGCCGAACCCTGGATCCTCGACGTCGAACTACGCCACGACCATCCACTCTCCTTCCGCCCCCAGCAACGCGCCTTCGCGACCCGAGCCGTACACACCGGCCACATCCCCCTCACGCCCGCAATGGTCAGCAATGACGCCGCCTGAGCGCCTCCGCTCCGGCTACGGGCCCGCCTATTTGCGGCGTCTCGCCGCTCCCACCCCGCCAACCTTCACACCCGAAGCCCGCCCCGCTGCGGAAGGGAGCATCCGATGACCCTGTGGCTCACCCGCCTCGCCCCCGGCCCCACCTCGCGCCTGGCCCAGCAGGAACTGAGCGACAACCACGGCACCTCCCTGCACCGCCGCGTCATGTCCCTCTTCCCCGACGGCGTAAAGGACACCGCCCGCACCCACTTCGGTGTCCTCTTCCGCATCGAGGACACCCCCTCCGGCAGCCACCTCCTCCTGCAGTCCAACCAGCCCCCCGACCCCACCGGCCTGCCCGACGGCTACGGCACCCTCACCACCCGTCCCCTCGACGGCCTCCTCACCACCCTCAAGCCCGGCCGCACCGTCCGCTTCCGGTGTACGGCCTCCCCTGTGCGCAAACCCGGAGCCACCACCCGTGCCCTCTGCAACCTCCCCGCCGTCGTCGACCTGCGCGGCGACGCCGCCGACGAATGGTGGCAACGACAGGCCCACGCCGCCGGTCTGAAACCCCTCACCCTCACCTCCCAGCCCCTCGACGCCGTCCGCGACCGCCCCGGCACCCGCCCCAACACGGCCGCCAAGCCCGGCAACACCATCCGCCACCACCGCGTGCGCTTCGACGGCACCGCCACCATCATCGACCCCGACCTTTTGCGCACAGCGATCCACAACGGCATCGGCCGCGGCAAGGCCTACGGATGCGGCCTGCTCAGCATCGCCCCCGCACCGGACCCCACATGAACGCACCAGCACAGCCCACCCAGACAGGACGAGGCCGCAGACGCCTGGCCGCCCCCACCATCGCCATGCTCCCGCGTGTCATCGACTCCCTGTCCTTCCTCTACCTCGACGTCGTACGCATCCACCAGGACGACACCGGGGTCTGCGCCGAGATCACCACCGAACGACGCGGCCGGAAAACCGTCTACCTGCCCACAGCAGCCCTCGCCTGCGTACGTCCGCTCCGCACCCGTGGAGGTGTCCCGCCGCAACGGCCCTCGGCCCGAACGCAACCGCCGTCCGCTCCGCGCCCGCGGAGGTGTCCCCGTCCTCGGCACCCCGATCCCGGAGAGCGCTGCAAGCGCTCGGACTCATTGCTGCGATCGGGATCGCGCGTGGGGGTTGAGAATGACGAAGGGTGGGGCGATGGACTGGTACGAGTTCGAGGCGGCCGGAGTAGCGCATGCCGAAATGGTTGGAGACGTACCTCGCCGGCTACTTCCTCAGTCTGGTCGTGATGGAGTGGACCTGCCTCAGCGTGATGCCGACGCCCACAGTATGGCGGTGGCTGTACGTCGCACTTGTGATGGGTCCGGTAGCGGCGTTCGGGATGAGCCTGTACCTGTCCGGGCTCTACGGCGTGATCATGTTTCTGGGGCGAAGGGGCGGACGATGACGAGCAAGCTGGAGGGGTCGAAGTGAGCGAGCCGCGGATCGACGAGTGGGTCGGACTGACGAAGTCGGCCGAGAGGTACCAGCCCTTCTGGGAGAGCGTCAGGGCGAGGGAGACGCTGGGCAACCCCGTGTCGTACGTCGTGATGACCGGCAAGTACGTCATGCAGACGTCCACGGACATCGAGCTGGCCAGGCTGTTCGCGGAGCACCAGTACTCCGACCAGGACGAGGTCGGAGAGTTCGAGTGGGTGCCGGACGAACACATGAGCCATTTGCAGCACCTCCGGTACAGGAACGTGCACACCGGGGAGTGGGAGTCGACCATCAACTCCATCTCGACGGTGCCGGCTTTTCCGGAGGTGTCCCGGTGAGCATCGACGGCGAACGCTGGAGGACAGCCTGCTGCGGCGGCCGCTGAAGGCGGAGTCGTTCCGCGAGCTGTACGGCGGGGCAGCGCGGAGCGCGGACGGTGCGCCGGTTCGGTCGATCACCGGCCGTATGACCGTGCATCCGCTGGCCTATATCGACGATTTGAAAACGGCGCGGGGAAGTTGGGAGATGGGAATGACTGACGAGTTGACGCCCGGCGAGAAGGCTATGGAGCAGATGAACGCCGCTCTCGGTGGGCGCCTGGTGGAGGAGTACCGGAGGGGTGCCGAGTGGGTGCTCGCCGAGATCAAGCACGAGGCCGGCAGGTTCCCGGACGAGGTGTTCGCTCAGGTCCTGACCGCGCTCACGAGTCAGACCGAGGCCCGTCTGGAGAAGGCGCTCCACGCGCGCGAGGCCGAGCTGGCTACGAGAGAGGACTGAACGACGTGGGGGGCGTGAACAAGGGGATGATCGCTGCGGCCGTGGCCGCGGTGTTCCTCGTCGCTGGGTGCGCCGGCGGGGGAGACGGCGGAGGGTCGTCTGCGAAGTCGACCGCGGCGAAGGCCGAGGCCAACCCGGAGGCGACTGAGTGCTTCGTCGGGGTGATCAAGGCGCTGAGGCTGATCTTCGGGAAGGTGAAGGGGGATACCCCTGCCGGAACGGCCTCGGAGGAGGAGGAGGCGTTCGCCGAGTTCGGCGTCAAGGCGCAGGGGACGCCCACGTGGGACATCTACGAGGAGTACCAGGAGATGGGCGTGCGGGAGTTGGCGCAGGGCCAGCGGGCGACGACGGTGGACGCGCTGGCTGCGTACGCGCCCTCGGTGAAGAAGGAGTGCGTGCAGGCGTACTCGGAGGGGAGCTGACGTGCAGAAGACACCTATGCGTGGGGGAGCGATGAGGGGGGCCGGGCGGGCGGCCATAGGTACCGCGGTAGTGCTGGGGGCCCTCAGCGCGTGCACGGCTGCTCCGGAGGCGTCTCACACCGTTTCCCACGCGGTCTCGCCGGCGCCAGCTCACGGGTCCAGTAAGCATCCGTCCGTCAAGGCGCACCCGGTCGTGAAGAAGAGACCCGCGCCGCGGCCTGTCACCACCAACCTGCGGTTCAGCGGGGACATCAAGGGGACAGTACGCGGAGCGCTGAAGGTCCATGCGACCAAGACCGGAGCGCACTACGACTACACCGGGGATGACGGAGTTACGCAGTGCGTGCTGCCTGCCAAGGATGGTTCCTGGGGGGCGCAGATCATAGTGCGCCTGAAGGGCATCGACTGGCAGATCTCCATGGGGAACGGTGACTCCTTCGGGGCTCCAAAGCCGGGCAAGTATACGGCGGTGTATGACAACCAGGTCGGCGACGTGAAGAACTCGCTGGGTATCGACGTGGCCTCGGACAAGGCTCCGGACGACACTGTGATCGGCAGTGGGGTCGGCGACTTCCAGTACGTCTACTACCTGCCCGATGACCGCAACAATGGCAAGGCGGAGGTCACGATTGACCCCGGCCTGACCTCCGGCACGCTGGACGCCTGGCTTGCTCCCTTCGAGCAGGAGAACTACCAGGAGAAGCCGCTGTTCCACGTGACCGGTCGCTGGTCCTGCAAGGCTTAGCCCCAACATCGCTTCCTGTTCGCTCCGCGCCCGCGGAGGTGTCCCGACGAGATCATCACGGTCGGGAACAAGGCCAAAGTCCGCTCCGCGCCCGCGGAGGTGTCCCCTGCGGCAGGGCGACGTTCGGAACGAGCGCGATGTCCGCTCTGCGCTCGCGGAGGTGTCCCTCGCCACGCCCCGGGGCCGGCTCAACGGAATCCGTCCGTTCCGCGCTTGTGGAGGTGTCCCGCTGAACGCCGCGCGGGTCGTGGCGCCGAACGTGGTTGGGTCTGCTTCGTGCTCGCGTGCCTGAGGGAATGCCTGGGCGTCCCGCCGTGTTGGAGGAGGTGTGGTTGTGGAGGGGACAGTGTCCCCGGGCCTCACCTATTGCCCATGGGGACGATCGTTCGGCTGAAGCCTCATGGAGCCTTTCGCCGCGTAGGCGACCGCCCTTCACGACCACGTACACGTCGGTGGCCCGTCCCGGATCTCACGGGGTGGGCCACCGTCACGTCCGGGCGTACCGGCTACCAGCGCATGCCGAGAGCATCGAGGTCTGCGCGGCGTTGGGGGCTGAGTTTGGCGGCCCTCTGGCGGACGTTGTCGAGCCAGGCCCCGAGCTTGTGTTCCGTGCCGTCCACGATCTCTACCGTCTTGCGGGGCACGGCGAGGTGACCTTCACGGGCGTGGTACTGGCGGGCAGCGGCGAGGTTGGCGTTCCATCGGGCGTCCTGCGTGCGGGGCGCGCCCGCCAGCTGCTCACCGTCGGCCAGGGGCTCGATCCCGATCGTCTCCAGGAGGTACTGCTGTGCGGGCATGAGCTTGTCCCATCCGGCCTGCTGCCCAGCCAGCCACATCCCAAGGTCCTCGCCCTGGACGATGAGCTCGCCTGGGCCCGCCGGGAGGGTGCCGCCGGCCTGGCGGTGGGCGAGGGTGAGCCTGTAGGCCCGCTGCC
Organism: Streptomyces sp. NPDC111744; assembly: GCF_055634995.1. NCBI lineage: Bacteria > Bacillati > Actinomycetota > Actinomycetes > Kitasatosporales > Streptomycetaceae > Streptomyces > Streptomyces sp. NPDC111744. Next base: position 2,533 of record NZ_JBVKCG010000036.1, on the reverse strand, counting down.
ATCCGATCTCCCATGCTGGGCACCACCCGGGATCGACCTCTGCGAGGGCCTCCAGACGGCTTGCTGACAGCTCCCCGGTGTACGGGACGCCCGTTTCCCCGCTCTCGCGCCGTGCGGCGTTCTCAGCGGTCTTCCGGGCCGCTGCGCGCTGGTTCTTGGCCCATACCCCGAGGGGGAAGTCGTCCCAGACGACGGAGGTGGCGGGCAGGAAGTGCCCGTGCACCTCGGCGTACGCGCGGGCCACGGCGAGGCCGGCCTCCCACGCGGTCGCCTGCACGGACCACACCATGCCCAGCGCCTCCAACTCCTTCACGCGGGAGGCCTCCAGGGTCCCGGCCGCGTAGTAGCGCCTCTGGTCGGCCACCCAGGTCCCGAGCGGGTGCCCGCCGATCGCCGGCCAGTCCTCCGGCGTGACGTACGTGTACGGCACCCGCAGCTCGGTGCTGCCGGTCTCGCGCCGCCACCGGGTGGCCGCCTCGATCCCGCGCCGCCAGTACGCCGCCTCGGGGTCGATGACCCGCAGCCGGACGAACTGGGTGAGCGCGGCCGGGTCGCGTTCCTCGCTGAACCTGAGCACCCCGGCCGCCGCCGCACCCACCCGGACGACATCCTGCTCCCGGTCGCCGTCCTCGCCGTCGTGGTCCTGGTCGACGTCGTCCTCGCCCGTCACCGAACGGGCGTTGCGCACCCGGGGGTCGGCGAGCGCTTCGATCGTCTCCGTGTCGTGCGCGCGCAGCGCCCCGAGGATCTTCGCGAGGGTCCCGTACGCATCCGAGGTGAGCAGTTCGTTCGCGTCCTCGTCTTCTCCGAGGAATACCGGAACGATCAGCGTGGCCAGTTTCCCGACCCCGGGACGCATCCGCAGAGCACGCCCGACCATCTGGACGATATCCACCATCGACCCACGTGCATCCGCGAACAGGACCGCGTCACACTCGGCGGTATCGACACCTTCCCCCAGAACACGGACCGACGAAAGCACCCGCAGTTCCGCGCGCACATTCCACCCTTTAGATTCCGGTGCTCCGAGGAAATCAGAGGCGAATTCACTCAGAACCTGCTGACGGTATGCGGGGGCATGTTCGCCGTACAGCCACTGCGCCCACACCCGCTCGGCCGGCGGGAAGGTGTCGGGGTCGTCCTCGGCGAGCCGGCCTGCCGTCACCGGCACAGCCGCCGCCATCGCCTCCGCCTCCCCGACCCTGCTGTGAAAGCTGAGCACGCGCCGGAACCGCTCCTCAACAGCCGCGCGCATGAGCCCGGTCTGCACCGCCGCGAGCCGGGTCCCGCGGACTGCGTCGGAGCCGGTCGCCTCGGTCCTCATCGCCGCGTACAGAGCGGGATCACGAATGTCCAGACACAGCACCTGATACGGCGCCACCAGCCCCATCCGAATCGCCTCGGACAGCTTCAGCTTGTACGCCACCGGACCGAAAACCTCGGAGTCCTCATCCATGGACGCCACCAACCGCGGCCGCTCCCCCTCCCACACCCTCGCCGTGGCAGTCATGTACAGCCGCCGCACGGCCGGGACTTGAGCCTGGTCATGCACGGCAGCCCACGGCTTGCCCGCATCTCCGCTGGTCCGGTGCGCCTCATCCACCACCACCAGGTCCCACACCGGCAAGCCCGAGGCGTGTGCGCGTTGGAGGGTGCCCATGCCGACCGAGGCGTACGTCGCGAACACGGTGACCGCCTCGGGGCCGGCGGTCCACGCGATCAGTTCGTCCGGGTCGGTCGTGCAGGGCACGCCCTGGCTGTCCGCGCCCCGCAAAGAGCACACCCCTACCATCGCCCCGTGGCGGCCGCCCTGGCGCCAGGCGGCGGCCATCTGCAGCAGCAGGTCCAACGTCGGCACCAAAACCAGCACTCGGCGAGCCGAAAGACGATTCGCCGACTCCACCCCGATCAGCGTCTTACCGGACCCGGTAGCGGCGATCACCTGAGTCCGCAGCCCTCCGGGAGGGATTCCCTTTCCAGGCTGTTCTGAGAGATTTCGCAGCACCGAATCAACTGCCTCAACCTGATGCGGACGAAGACTCACGCGCGTCATTCCAGACCCATTTCCCGCGCCATTTCTCGGCGCGCCCGAGGTGATTTTGAGTTCGAGGGGAACCTAGCCCTTCAAACGGGGGAGGTACCCAACCATCGTCCCAGAATCTATCCAGGCGTCTTAAGTGACGCACACTGGTGTTTGGGCATGATGGAAAATGGTTGATCCTGAGTTGTGGCGCACGGTCAGGCCGGGAGTCGGGCCCCGGTGTGACTCGATGCCGCCGGGAGGGTTCCACCCTTGACGCTCCATTAGTCACGCCCGACCTGACGCCCCGCCACCCGGCCCCTCTTGCTGCGGCTTTCACCGTACCGGGGCGCGGAGCGCCCCGGTACGGTAGGGACCCGGCGGAGCCGGGTCCCACTGCCGGGCCACGGAGTGGACCGGCAGTCCCGGAACGGAGTTCCGGGTATTCGGCGCGGAGCGCGGATAGGTGCCGCGTAGCGGCACCGCGTCGTGTCTGCGGAGCAGACCGCGCGC
>NZ_JBVKCG010000035.1:0-50607 GCF_055634995.1 Streptomyces sp. NPDC111744 | reverse complement strand
CCCTCCACGGCGGGCAGCGCGGGGGTGATCGTCGTGGGGAGCGCGAACTCCCCCTGCACCGCGGCGGGCCGACGGCCGTAACCGCCGGAACGGGCAGGGCCGCCGGAACGGCGCGGTGCCGGCAAGCCCATGCGACTGCCGCCCTTTCCGGCGGCGGTACTGCCATTACGGGTGCGGGCGGAGCGGTCGTTCGTACGTGTGCGGTTCATGCGGAACCTTCCTCGATGTGGCACATATCAAGGAATTCCCGCAAGCGATGAGCAGCACGGAATTACAAGTATGGACCGATGTCAAAGCAAATCCGGCCGACGGGAATCCGCGCGGGCGGAGATACTGAAATAGGTGACGCAGTGGGGACGTCAAATCCGGGCGTCGACTGCGGTGCAGCTCTTCAGGATGCGCCTGCATCCCCGAAGGAGGAGTAGCGTGTGGTGAGACTGCGGATTTCTCCGAGCCGTCCCGCGAGTGAAACCGCTGCGGGAAATGGGTGCAGCTGGGGCCCGCACCCCGAAGGATGCGGGCCCCAGCTACAAATATGCGTCAGCGTCAGGCCGGAACGATGTTCTCGGCCGTCGGGCCCTTCTGGCCCTGCGCGATGTCGAAGTTCACCTTCTGGCCTTCGAGCAGCTCACGGAAGCCCTGGGCGGCGATGTTCGAGTAGTGGGCGAACACGTCAGCGCCGCCACCGTCCTGCTCGATGAAGCCGAAGCCCTTTTCCGCGTTGAACCACTTCACGGTACCAGCAGTCATGTCATATCTCCTTTGGGGCAGTGCACCGGAATCCGCACTGTGCGGACGCCGTGTCGCCGCGATGATTACCCCGCCCGGAAATGACCGGAAATACAAAAGCACCCTCCCCGGCAAGAGCCAGGTCGGAGCACTTGAAGTTTCGGGAACCACAACTGCAACTGAGATGGACAGTAGCACGCCGCAACGGCCCGCGTCGGCTAAGTAATTCCACTCCGCTCGTCGCGGCAAAAACTCTCACTGCATCGTCCGTCAAAACCCTCATGGCATGGTCCGTCAAACTCTCACCTCAAGAGCACAGATATTGACTCACTCGCAGTGCAACGTTCCAAAAAAAGGAGCGGAGTCGTCAGCCGCTACCGTGGCCGCCAGGGCGCTATGACGTGTGCGGCCGCCCGAAAGATCGCCTTCAACGCACGCGGCGGACGATCAGCCGCATGCCCTCCGGCCAGCCGTCGCGGGTGTTCAGGTAGGTCAACTCCGCGATCTGGCAGCCCGCTTGGAGGTCGCCGTCCTGCTTCAGCGAGATCTCCCAGGCGCCTTCGGGAAGCCTCGCGATCGCCGACTCGTCCTCGGGCGTGATCTTCCAGCCGACCGTGTAACGGACCGTGCGCCGCCTCGTGTTTCACCTGGGAGCGCGCCGAGGACGTCACACGCGCCGTGCTGAGGGCCCTGGGCCACCAGCTCACCGGCGACGAACGCGTCGACCTCGCCGCCCGCCTGCCCACTGAGGCCGCCCTCGCCTTCACCAGCCAGATCCCCGGCCCTCAACCGCTCACCGGCTTCGTCAAGGACCTCGCCACCTGCACAGGTACCACTCCCGCGGTGGCCCGCTGGGACACCGGAGCCGTCCTCGCCGTCATCTGCCACCTTGTCGGAACCGCCCTCCTGGACCGCATCCTCAACCAGCTCTGTTCGGCCGCGCCGAACTCGTCCCGGCCGCCTGACAGCTTCGGACAGGACCGGGCATCGCGCGCACGGTCATCTCCGTGAACCGTTCGCACAGGGGCATCTGTGATGACTGAGGGCGCGGTAGGAACGGGAAGAGGCTCCGCTGACGTCATCACCGGAGCCCTGCCGTCGGGCTGCTGTTGCCTGCCCGGCCAATGCCGTCATGCAGCTGACGGCCGTGTGAAGGCGCCGGGGCATCCTGACCCCCTCACCTTCCCTCCCCCGATGACGCCAGCCAGCACAAGAGCGCAGCGGATCAGGGGTTGAAACGGCCTGCCGTCGAGGCCGAGCTGAGTACCGGACCGGAAGACGGAGTGGCTGGTCCACAGCGCGTCAGGCTACGGCCGCCGGGTTCGCTGATGCGGCGGCGCGGCGGTGTTCGGCGTTGATGCGCTGTGCTTCTTCGAGCTGGTCTTCGAGGATGACGATGCGGCAGGCCGCCTCGATGGGGGTCCCCTGGTCGACGAGCTCCCGCGCGCGAGCGGCAATGCGCAGCTGGTAGCGGGAGTAGCGGCGGTGTCCGCCCTCGGAGCGCAGCGGGGTGATGAGGCGGGCTTCGCCGATGGCGCGCAGGAAGCCCTGGGTGGTGCCGAGCAACTCGGCGGCCCGGCCCATCGTGTAGGCGGGGTAGTCGTCGTCATCGAGACGGCCGAACGAATCGTCTGCTGTCATTGCACCTCTCTATGGAGCGCGTCGAGGGGCCCTGGTGCCGTACGGCACCAGGGCCCCGAAGGAACTTCTACACCATCTACCGGCCCTGATACTGCGCCGGCCTTCTGTGTCCGCACGCCCGCCCGGGAGAGGACGGGGAATGCGGGGATCGCGGATGCGTGACCGGAGACCACCTCACTATCGATGTCCTGCGGTACCCGGGTTCAAGACTTCCGCCCGGGCGATCCTGATGGCGCTCGGCCCCTCCGTTCTATCCCTCTGGGATCAATCACTTACCAAACGGGAACTGCGTACTGCTGGTGATGCGAACCGCGCAGTGGCCTGTCACAGCGCCACTCTTCGGCAGCCAGCCCCGTCGCCCGTCCTGCGACTACTGTGCTGTGGCTTGGAACCCCACTGCCGAACCTCCCGGCGCGCGCGCCCGCAGCCGACGCCTTCACCGAGGTACTGCTCACTGACTTCACTGCTGAGTACCACGAACTGCACTTACAGGTACTGCCACCGCGTCAAACGCGGTCCTGCTCACGGCGGCCCCTGATCACTGCGGGCCACCCGGTCCGGTCGTCAGTCCCGTCGCCGTCCTGCAACAACCCTGGCTTCGAAACTCCACCACCGCACCGTCCTGCGCACTGCAACTACATACTGCTACCTGGCAGTTCGTGTCTGCCGGGCCCTGCTGTCTTCCTGGCTACGAGAGAAACCATAACCAAGCCACCACCCAATGTCTACTCTGGCCACCATAGATTTCCGCATGGCCCGTGAGAAGGTGATCGAGCTCGAACGACACGGCCGCTCCCCCGGCGCCGCCGAGGCGCAACCCAGGGAGCAGTGCCAGCCGCGCCGAGTTCAGGTCGCTACCCTCACCAGCCGCCGTACCCCATGGACGCGAGGCGGGACGGGCTGCCGCGCGCCGCCCACTGCGCCGGACGCCAATCCGGCCCGGCAGGATCTACGGCGACGTCACCGTCCCATCCCGACAGCGGAGAGAGAGTTCCGTGGCCAGCGAACCGAGTCCCCAGATGTCAGCTGAGCTTTCGAGGCGGGCGGGCCACTATGCCGTTGCCGTCGCCGAGTGCCTCCTGGAAACGGATCTGCCGGTGACCGGCATTCAGAGTTGCGGTCCCTGGCGCGACACGGACGGCGCGTACCTCGATGTCGAGGCCGCCATCTCGTTCACGCAGGCATTCCAGGATCAGCATGGCGGGGGCGACTGCGGGTTCCACTGGGCGGCCACGTCCGGCTGGTGTCTCTACACCGCAGACAAGGAAGACCGGTACCTGTCCGGTGTCCGCTGGCCCGGGTCCGGCCTGCTTCCCGAGCCCCGGCTCATCGCGGCCTTCGTCGACGCTTTCCGTCTCGACCCGGCCAAATCGGCAGCAGCGAACAGCCGTCCTACCGTCAGGAGGGCCAGGACTTCCCCATGCTGCTGGACAGCCTGGCCCCCTACCTTCCCGGCCAGCCCTGCCTGTTCGAGGAACCCCAGATCCGTTTCGCCGACCTGCACAGACGCGCCTACGAGAACCGCGTGCGGCGGGCACTGGTCTCCCGCGCCGCCGACCCCCTGACCCACCTGTACCTCCGCCAGGGTGAGCTCACAGCCCTGTTGCACCTGCTCGAGTACGCCGAAAGCAGCAACCCCAGCGCCCTCAACAGGCTGCTGGCGGCCGACCTCGGCGCCCGCGCGGGCCGGCCCCCCGAAGCCGCGGAGAGATACAAGGGTGCCCTCCAGGAAGCGAACCACCGCCGACAAACGCCTTGACACAGGCGGAACTCATAGGCGGAACGCGCCAGCCGGCCGGCCGTCCTCCGCGCCGCCTTGGCAGCTTCTCGTTCCACGCACTCCCGCTCGGCGGGACTGCTGGGGCGGAGCGAGGTCAGGTGCCCGGCCCGCAGGGCCCCACTGGCGAGCGCTCGGGGCAATATCCCGGGGCGGGAGTCGTCCCAGACCACCCAACGACCAGACAGACCAACCGGTTTACGGCCCGGCAGCCCAACGGTGTCGCACCTCGCTGAGGGAGGACGGTGGCCGAGGTCGTCGCAGCGGACCAGAAACGGTGTCCAAGAGGGCGGACGAATCGTTTTGACGAACGTGACGGATGATCATTGGACGACCTCCAGCCCCGGCGCACAGGCAGGCAGCGGCAAACGCAGAGCCGACGCCCGTCTTCCTGAACAAACGCGCCGAAGGCACCCCTCGCACGCCCGTGGCCAGACCCCAGCAGAAGCCCCGGACCAGGGCACACCCGTATACACACAGCTCGCCGCGGAATGGGCCGCACGCGGCGCCACCGTCCCCTGCCGCCCCGACCCGCTGTGGCAGCGTCTGGCTTCTCCCGAACACCTCAGACACGAGACAGAAAGCACCTTGCGCCAGCTTCACCTGGAAGGGAACACCCACCCCGCTGACCGCACACCCCAACTAGCTCAACTGGAGGCACCCCGCAGTGCGGGACGATGAGCTTCTATGCGTGGCACGCTGCCCCGCGCCAGCCCCATCCTCGCGGTATGCCGCTCTCCACACGGATCAGGGCCGCACAGCCGCTGCGCGGCCCTGATCCGTGCATCTCAGATCCCGCCGACGCGCCGGAGAAGTCCAGGCGTCCGTTGTTCGGGTCGGGCGGTACGGCCGCATGGGGCAGCCGTGCACGCCGAGCGCGGGCGGGGGGGTGGGGAAGGTCAGGCCAGGTTGATGTTCTCGGCCTGCGGGCCCTTCTGGCCCTGGGTGACGTCGAACGTCACGATCTGGCCCTCCTGAAGCTCACGGAAGCCCGAGGAGTTGATCGCGGAATAGTGGGCGAAGACATCCGGGCCGCCGCCGTCCTGGGCGATGAAGCCGAAGCCCTTCTCGGCGTTGAACCACTTCACAGTTCCCGTAGCCATGTCTCATGCCTTCCAGTCGATGAACGCCTCCCACTCCATGTGTAAGGCGGAGGTGATCGCCCTGGTTCCTGCGGCACAGCACAGCAAAACGCCCACACCAAAGGCGTGGACAAAGGGCACTTCCGAACCACGACAGCTGACGCAGACGCTACACGCCCACACCCCCGTCACCAGAGGAAACGAGCCCGCGGCACACCTCAGACACGCGCGGATGCGCGGCCCGGGACACCGGCGGGCACGCCCACCTCAGGCCGCGGGGGGCGCGGGTGTTCTCATGGCAGCATCCGGGCACTACGCGGCATGCTCGTCGCTTACGGCTCCGGGAGCCTCTTCACCAGGGCTGCCGTCAGGTGCCGCGGAGAACCCCCAACCGACGGGGCCTCGGTGAGGCGGTCGACGCTGTCGGCGGGCCGCCTGGCGGAAGACGCCGATGCTCGCCGATCAACGTCCGAGAGTGTCAGGCAGCGCGCACCCGGCGTACGACCTGGCCACGGCCACGTCCGCTTCGCCGGACAGGTCGTTGGTGGCAGCGATGACGGCATCCAGCAGGGCAGTTCGTCGTCGCTGCCGGCGCGGGCGCAGCCCCGCTCCACGCGCCGACCGCCGCGGCCGCGCCGTGATGCACCGGCTGGTCGGGCAGCCAGTGGATCACCTCGGCAGACTCTCCGGTAACGTCAGAATATGAGTCATCCGCATCCCGAACTGCAAGCCGCCCCTCCCCTGCCTGAAGGAGGGCTGAGGGTCGTCGCCCTGGGCGGTCTGGGTGAGATCGGCCGCAACATGACCGTCTTCGAGCATGTCGGCAAGCTGCTCGTCGTCGATTGCGGCGTGCTGTTCCCCGAGGAGACCCAGCCCGGCGTGGACGTGATCCTGCCGGACTTCACCTCGATCCGTGATCGCCTGGACGACATCGTGGCCGTGGTGCTCACCCACGGCCACGAGGACCACATCGGTGGCGTGCCGTATCTGCTGCGCGAGCGCTCCGACATCCCTGTCGTGGGCTCGAAGCTGACCTTGGCGTTCCTGGAGGCCAAGCTCAAAGAGCACGGCATCAGGCCGCGCACGGTCCGGGTCCGCGAAGGCGACCGGCGCGGCTTCGGACCCTTCGACTGCGAGTTCGTCGCGGTCAACCACTCCATCCCGGACAGTCTCGCCGTCGCGATCCGCACCGGTGCCGGGATGGTGCTGCACACCGGCGACTTCAAGATGGACCAGTTCCCGCTGGACGACCGCATCACCGATCTGCGCGCCTTCGCCCGCCTCGGCGAGGAAGGCGTCGACCTCTTCCTCACCGACTCCACCAACGCCGAGGTCCCTGGCTTCACCACCTCCGAGCGCGAACTGAACCCGGCGATCGAGCAGGTGATGCGCACCGCCCCGCGCCGGGTCATCGTCTCCAGCTTCGCCAGCCACGTGCACCGCATCCAGCAGGTCCTGGACGCCGCCCACCAGCACGGCCGCAAGGTCGCCTTCGTCGGCCGGTCGATGGTCCGCAACATGGGCATCGCCCGCGACCTCGGTTACCTGAAGGTGCCCAGCGGCCTCGTCGTGAGTACCAAGGAGCTGGAGAAGCTCCCGGACCACAAGATCACTCTGGTGTGCACCGGCTCCCAGGGCGAACCGATGGCCGCGCTGTCGCGGATGGCCAACCGCGACCACGTGATCCGCATCGGCGAGGGCGACACCGTCCTGCTGGCCAGCTCGCTGATCCCCGGCAACGAGAACGCCATCTACCGGGTGATCAACGGACTGACCCGGTGGGGCGCCCACGTGGTTCACAAGGGCAACGCCAAGGTGCATGTCTCCGGGCACGCCAGCGCCGGTGAACTCGTGTACTGCTACAACATCGTCAAGCCCCGCAACGTCATGCCCGTGCACGGCGAATGGCGCCACCTGCGGGCCAACGCCGACCTGGCCATCCGTACGGGGGTCGATCCCGAGCGGGTGGTCATCGCCGAGGACGGCGTGGTCGTCGACCTCGTGGACGGGCGTGCGTCGATCACCGGCAAGGTGCCCGCGGGCAACGTCTACGTGGACGGCATGGAGGTCGGCGGCGCCACCGAGGCGTCCCTGAAGGACCGCGTCACCCTCGCGCAGGAAGGCGTGGTCACCGTGGTGGCGATCGTCGACGCCGACACGGGCGCCCTCGCCGAGACACCCGACTTCCTGGCCCGCGGGTTCGTCCACGACGACACCACCTTCGAACCGGTCATCCCCGTCATCGAAAAGACTCTGGCGACCGCGGCCGAGGAAGGCGTCGGGGACGCACACCAGCTGGAACAGCTCATCGCCCGTGCCGTGGCGAACTGGGCCTTCCGGACCCACCGCCGCAGGCCCCTCATCATCCCCATCATCATCGACGCCTGACCAGCGGACGCCCGTCCCCACTCCTGCCCTGCCGGCAGCAGGGACGGTTCCCCGCCGGCGTCCACACCTACGCAGAGCGGCGTTCCAGACACCGACCTCGGGCACCGACCGCGCGACAGAAAGGAAAACGGATAAGCGCACTCGGCCCGCACCTGCTCCTCGCGGCGTTCGTCGTGCCAGATCACGTCCACCAGATGCGAGACGAGCTTGACCAGGTCGGCCTTCGTACACTCGTTGCCACCCGGTCAGCTCCCGCAGCTCGCTGCGATACCGTTTCACGGCGCGTGAGGCGAAGTCATAAAACCCCGGCTCGGATGCGTCCACGCCCACCCAGCGGGGGTACGACGGTCCTCCACGGCCGGGCCGCCGCGGCCGCGGCGCCGTTGCCGTGCGCTGGTCGGGATGGGCAAGTCCCCTCGCCGCCGACTACGCGCGCACCGCTCTGGCCGAGCGGGCCGTGGACGTGGTGGTGTGGGTGACCGCCACCGACCGGGCGGCGGTCATCGGCCGCCTCGCCCAGGCCGCTCGATGCGCTGGGCCAGCAGGCTCAGGGTGATGTGGGTGGCCTGCGCCACGGTGTCCTCATCGCCCTCGCCGTTCCCGTCGGGCAGGCTGAGGCGCGCGCGGGTGCGGAACAGCTCGCGGTTGCCCAGGCTGGACAATCGTTCCCGTAGGGCCGGGTCGGCTATGACAACTGGACGCCCGAACCGCTGTGGAGGAGGTGGAGAACGGGGTAGTCGACGGCAGCTTTCCCTGGGCCTGCCGTGGCGAAGCCGAGCCGGTGCAGGAGAATTCCGAGCCAGCCTCGTGAGGCGGATCATGATCTATTCGCCGGTCCCGGCGGCTGGAGCCACGCCCTCATCGTCCCTGAGAAGGCTTCCGCTTACCGCTCGACGGGCTTGTCTGGTCGAACAGGGGTCCTGATCGGGTGATCGCGGCAGGAGCGGCGCATGAAGGCAGGGCCTCTTGGTAGTTCGGGGGTGCGATCCCGTCCGAGCAGTCCAGGAGGCCCTGTTGCCACAGTCTTTCGTGCTCGCGTCCCTGGAGTCCAACGCGCCGTCTCCGGCGTGTGACTGTCTCGCGCACAGGTTCGGCAACGCGGCGGACGGGCCGGACCGCGTCCGGTGTTACGGCTCCGACCTGACGGAGGCGGAGTGGCAGGTCATCCGGCCGCTGCTGCCGGTCCCCGCGTGGCTGCAGGGGCGGGGCGGGCGGCCGGAGGGTTATTGCCACCGCGTGATGCTTGACGCGGTCCGCTACGTCGTCGACAACGGCGTCAAGTGGGTCAACCTGCCCTGTGACTTCCCGCCGTACCGGCGGGTGCACGCGTTCGCCCGCCGCTGGCAGGTGACAGGTCTGCTTGCCGAGCTCCACGACCGGCTGCGCGACAAGGTGCGTCAGAAGGAAAGCCGTTCGCCGGACCCGACGGCCGCCATTGTGGACTCGCAGTCACTGCGGGCAGCGGCGAACATCCCGCGCTCAACGTCTGGGTGGGACGGCGGGAAGAAGGTGGGCGGGCTGTGATGGCGCTTCTTGAATCTCCCCACGTGCTGCTAAGGGGTGGGGCAAACCTGCTCTGTTGATCTCCCCATCCATCGTGTGATCTTGCCCGGTGTGTCGTCGTATATCGCGGTTGGTCCGGAAAGCCTGCGTGCGCAAGTTCGGCCTGTTCGGGGGCCTGGATGCTTACGCAGGAGGAAGACGTGGATGCTCATGCACTGCGTCGGCAGGGATGGACGATCTCGGCGATCGCCCGGCATTTGGGCCGGGACCGCAAGACGATCCGGGCCTATCTGAATGGTGAGCGAACCGCCGGTCAGCGGCGTCAGGCGCCTGACGCGTTCGTGCCGTTCCTTCCGTACTGCCGGCAGCGCCTCGCTGATGACCCGCACCTGTGGGCGTCCACGCTGTTCGACGAGGTGGTGGGGCTCGGCTATGAGGGGGCGTACTCGACGTTCACCCGCGCCCTTCGCCGCTATCGCGTCCGACCGCACTGTGAGCCCTGTCATGCCGCGACCGGCCGCGACGTCGCGGTGATCGCGCATCCACCGGGCGAAGAGGTTCAGTTCGACTGGTTGGAGTTGCCCGATCCGCCCGAGGGATGGGGGGTGGGTGCGCACGCGCATCTGTTGGTCGGGGCTCTCGCGCATTCGGGCCGGTGGAGGGCGGTGCTGGCGGAGTCGGAGGACTTCCCTCATCTGGTCCAGGCCCTGGACGATGTCGTGCGCAAGCTGGGCGGAACCGCCCGCCGGTGGCGCTTCGACCGGATGGCCACCGTCTGCTATCCCTCCAGTGGCCAGGTCACCGCGGCGTTCGCCGCCGTTGCCAAGTACTACGGGGTCGGGGTGGACATCTGCCCTCCCCGCCGCGGCAACCGCAAGGGAGTGGTGGAGAAGGCCAACCACTCGGCGGCTCAACGCTGGTGGCGCACGGTTCCCGACGGCCTAACGGTCGTGCAGGCCCAGTCCGGTGTCGACAAGCTCTCGCTCCGGATGGACGACCGGCGTCGGCGGATCGACGGAGCGGTCACCACCGTCGGTGAACTCGCCGCGGCCGAGCCCCTGCTCGACATCCCGGTGCGGCCGTTCCCGGCCGAGCTGGAGGTCGAGCGGACCGTCAGTCCGCAGAGCCTGGTCGCCTTCGACGGCAACTTCTATTCCGTCCCGCCCGGCCTGCCCGGCGTCACGGTCAGGGTCCTGCACCGGCTCGGCGAAGACGACCTGCGGATCGTCACCGCCGGCCGGGCCGTCGTTGCCTGCCACCGCCGAGCCCCGCGAGGCGCCGGGCAGACCGTCCGGGACGACGGACACGTCATCGCCCTGGAGAGAGCGGTGCTGTCGTCGTTCTCCGACCGGGCTCCTTGCAAGACCAAGGTCCGCAAACCGCCGTCAGCCGCAGCTCTGGCCGAAGCCGAGCGCCTGCGCGAAGGGCCCGCGACCGGCAGTTCAGCCGAACGGGTCGTGATCGACCTGACCCACTATGCCGCCGTGGCCGACCGGCTGCGGAGTGTCCCCTCACCGAAGCAGGAGGAGAACCCGGAGTGAGTACGTCACCGATGCAGGTGAGCGAAGCCCGCCGATTCCAGCAGCTCAGAGGCCACCTGTCCTACCTCAAACTCAACGACGCAGCAGAGGCGTTGAACAGGGTCCTGGACCAGGCCCGCACCGAGCGGATGTCACTGACCGCAGCCCTGGAACGGCTCCTGGAGATCGAGGTCGAGGCCACCGAAGCCCGCAAACTCGCCGCCCGGGAACGGTTCGCCTGCCTGCCCGAGCCCTGGACCCTGGCCGACTTCGACTTCGCAGCCCAGCCCGGCGTCGACGAAAAGCTGATCCGCGACCTGGCCACCCTCCGCTTCCTCGACGACGCCTCCAACGTGCTGTTTGTCGGCCCGCCCGGAGTGGGCAAGACCATGCTGTCCGTCGCCCTTGGACGAGCGGCCGTCGACGCCGGCCACCGCGTCTACTTCACCACCGCCGCCGAACTCGCCGCCAAGTGCCACAAGGCCGCCCTCGAAGGCCGCTGGAAGACCTGCATGCGGTTCTTCGCAGGCCCGAAGCTTTTGATCATCGACGAGCTCGGCTATCTGCCGCTGCCCGAGGACGGAGCCTCGGCCCTGTTCCAGGTGATCAACCAGAGGTATCTCAAGTCCAGCACGATCCTCACGACCAACGTCGGGATCGCCCTCCTATCGACTTCGCGGCCACCAGAACCAGGCCGACGCCATGCGCAAGGGAGTCAACGCACGTGTCTCCTGACCCCAACCACAACGACGACCAGCTCACCCCCAGACCCGCAAACTGCCCAGTCTGTGACGGTGAGTTCATGCCGAGCCCGAGACAGATCTACTGCTCTCCCCGCTGCAAGAGCGCCGCCCACCGACGCGCTCCCGCCGGCCTGGCTGCCCACACCTGCCCGGTCTGCGAGGGAATCTTCACCGCGAACCCCCGACTCCGACAGGTCTACTGCTCGCCGGAATGCCGTCGCGAGTCGGAAAGGCAACGCAACCGGATCCGCGACGAGGAACGAGCACGCCGCCTCGGGGAACACCCCCGAGCCCTTCCGCCCGTCCCGCAGCCGACGGCTCCCGGAACCATCGACCCCCTGGCACCGACGGCCGTCCGGAACTGTCCTCACTGCGACCAGCCCGTCACGATCGTCGCCCTGCTCGCCACCCAGGAAGCCGCCCGCCCCACGATCACCAACCGCGTCACCGACATCGTCCCGCTCAGACGCCTGCAGTGAGCATCGGCTGACCGTCACCGATCACCGGGCCCGCCGACCTGACGGTCGGCGGCCCCGCAACAGTCAGGTCCCCGATCGCAACCGGTCCAACTCGCTGCCGATCGCTTCCCGCAGTACGTCATGCCGCGGACCGAGCCTGAACTGCTCGTCACTCCACCGTTCACGCGGATAGAGCCACACAGGCTTGCCCACCACATCGGCCGGCTCCCACTCGAACCGGGGCCAGACATGCGCATGCAAGAACGGGTCCGTGTTCCCCAGGATCTCCAGGTTGACCCGGCGGAAAGCCGGGTCCAGCCGCCGACAAGCACGCTCGACGGCTTCACCGAGCTGATCCATGTCAGACAGGAACGACAGCCGCTTCGCCCTCGGCAGGTCCGACAGCCGCTGCACACCCGGTTCGTCCACCAGCAAAACCGAGTAGCCCGGCAGGAACTGAACATCCCCGATCACCGCGAACCCCGACGTCAACCGTCGCAGCACGGTCGGGTTCTCGCCCCTCAGTGCAGCCCCGATCCGGTCCATCCGCCAGTCACCAGTCATGGCCAAAACCTACATCCTGGTGATCAAGGACCGCTCTTCGATCCCCATCCTCCTCACACACTTCAAAGACCAAGCAAGTGGGGGCGAGGAGCGGCCCCGGCCGTTTTCAAAGATCCCCATCAAGTACGTGTGCTACGCGATCCCTCCCCACCTGCGTTTTCGCAGGTCATCGGCGGTTTCGTGCTCCGCTGGCGTCCGCGACTGTGCCCTGGCGTCCGCACTTGTTGCCGTCAGCGCTGCCGTCAGAGGTATAGACCTCTGGTCGGGCTACGGCAGGAGTGTCAGCGCGGGGACGTGGGCGGGCTTGACGACGCTGAAGTGCCGCCGGTCGAGGGTGGCTACCCGGTCCACGTCGAAGCGCTCAGCCACCGCGATGACCGAGGCGTCGACCCCGCCGAGCGGGAAGTCGGCGTACTGGAGGACCAGCTCACCCATGCGCGTCAGGTCGGTGGGAGTGAGGTGGACCAGCTCGAATGTTCCCCGTGCGACCTCGGCGAGGAACGCCGCTTCGACCTGGGGCCAGCGCTCCAGCAGCCAGCAGACCTCGGTCATGACCGGGCTGGGCAGCAGACGGCGGCCGGTCAGCGACGTCAGGAGGGAGGCGCACTCCGGGTGACGCCGGTCGGCCGCGTTGAACGCCGCAGCCAGGGGTCCGGTGTCCAGGACCGTGGCGATCACGCCGAGTCGCCGAAGCGCTCGCGCATCCGCTCGCGGATGTAGTCGTCGTGCCGTTCAGCCAGATCCTCTGGGCCATTCACGCTGCCGATCAGGGCCAGCAGCCCGGACGGGACCGACTCCTCGTCCTCGTTCGCGTCGACTGCCGGCAGCGACTGGGCAACCTGGGACAGTTCCTCATCCTGGGTGACGAGCAGGCGCAGGCGTCGCACCTGGGTCGGGGTGAGCCGGTCCACCAGGTGGTGCATGTCCTCGTAGTCGTATGCAGCGGTCACGCCAGCAGTGTAGGACGGCCCCGCGGCCTCGGACAGCTGGATCGGCAGAGGTTCACCCCCGCTGGCGTGATGGTGCCCCCGCCAGTGCGGCGACGCGGCGGCCCGGGTGCATAGGGGCCCGCCGAGAGGGTGCGCCTCTGGGGGTCCCGCTCCCCGCTGGAGGCGGTGCCAGCCACCGCCCTCGGTGAGCCTGCGCGACGCACGTGATGGGGTAGGCCCCCTGGTCGGCCCTGTGCCTGCGATCCGGCCGTAGGACGGTCGCAGGCGACAACTTGCTCCGTCAGGAGCCCGACTCCGGTCAGTCCGGGGATCTGGGCGGTTGTCGCCTACAGCGCTGGCCTCCCGAGTGAACAGCGGGCTCGTCGGCGACGGCGGCCAACTCCGGCGGGCAGGGCCCGCCTTGAACCTCGTAGGAAAATCTGAACGCACGCCCCGTGCCCGCCCGGCACGGCGGGTCAGCGGCCCCGCTCGCGCCACCCGACTCCAGGGCCTCGACGCGGCCACGAAGGTCAGCAATCTGCCCCGGATTCCGGGCACGAACAAGTACTCTCCGCCCTTGGTGATCACGAACCGAGGTAGCTGCTGCAGCCGTCGGCGGATGGGGCGCTTGGGGATGGTGAACACCCCGGTGCCGTCGTTGGCTCCCACCAAAGGAACCGCACCCAACCTACCTTCTGCGGGCGAGGCTCCCCGCGGTTCAGTCCTGTGGTCGGTACGGAAGCCGCATCGTGGTCGGCTCCCGGACACGGGGAGGTGCTGGTTAACCTGTAGCCGAAGGGAAGTGCACGCCCATGGAGACACGGCCCGCCGGTGGCGGTCAGCGGGACGAGCAGGGCTCGCAGCGGCGCCGAGAGATCGTGACCGCGGTCCAGCGGCTGCTGGGCGAATGGGGCAGTTCCGACCGGCTGACCATGCGCGCAGTCGCCAAGGAGGTGGGCATCTCCGCGCCAAGCATCTACCTCCACTTCAGCGACAAGACGGAGCTGGTGTGGGCAGCGCTGGAGGACCGCTACGGCGAACTGGCCGCCCAGATGACTGCCGCCGCGGCCCTGGCCGGTGACGACACGGATCCGCGGAGCCGGGTCCGGGCACAGGCGCATGCGTACTGCCGGTTCGCCATGAGCAGTCCCGGTCACTACCGGCTCATGTTCGAGGTGCACCAGCCGGCGGCGGATCCGAAAAGGATCAGCGGCCACCCGGCCCGCCTCATCTCCGCGAGCCTGCGCGCCGGCCTGCGCGGCTGCGTGGACAACGGGCTCGGCCTGTCCCTGCCGGTGGAACAGGCCGCGCAGACCTTGTGGGCCGGGCTGCACGGCATGGTCTCGCTGCACCACAGCCTCTACCGCGACGAGTCCTCGGAAGACCTGGTCCTGCAGCTCGCCGACGGGCTGGTCGACTCGCTCGTCGCCGGCGCCTCCGGCGCCCCTCTCCTCGTCGCAGGCGACTCCGAGACCGAGGCGTCGCGCAGGATCAGGGAACTCAGGAGCGCCCCGAAGCCGGACGGCCCGCGGCCGTAGCGGAAGTCGCCGCCTCCCGATGAGAGGAGCAGCGCCCGGTCGGGCACCTCACACCCACACGTCCTTCACTTCGCCACCAACCCTCCCCGGGGGCTGGTTGCTGCCCCGCATGTGCAGGAGTACAGTCGCCACTGAACTAAGTTAGGTGCTTAGGGCAACCATATGACGCCTGGCGCACGTCGCCCGTTTCCGCGGGCTGGACGGAAGTGGATCCCCCCATGGACATCACCATCGACTTCGACAAGTGCTGCGGCGCCGGCCAGTGCGTGCTGGCGGCGCCGGAGGTCTTCGACCAGCGTGACGAGGACGGCGTCGTGGTCCTGCTCGACGGCAATCCGCCGAGCGAGCAGGCCGAGAACGTGGCCCAGGCCGCGGCGGTCTGCCCGGCCGCAGTGATCCAGGTGCGGGTGTGAGCGCCGCGGCCGCCGCTCTGTCACGGATCGCCGTGGTCGGCGCTTCCGCGGCCGGACTGAGCGTCGTCGAGGGACTGCGGCGCGAGGGGTACACCGGGTCGCTCACGCTGATCGGCGAGGAGAAGCACCTTCCCTACGACCGTCCGCCGCTGTCGAAGCAGCTGCTGTCCGGCGCGTGGGAGACCGACCGGCTCCGTCTGCGCGGCGAGGACGACCTCGCAGCCCTCGGCCTCCAACTGCGCCTGGGTCAACCGGCTACCGCGCTGGACACCACGGCCGGCCAGGTCGCCCTGGCGGACGGAAGCCTCGTCGGCTACGACGCCCTGGTGGTGGCCACCGGCACCCGGGCCCGGCGGCTGCCGGGCACCGAAGCGATGGACGGGGTGCACGTCCTGCGCACCCTGGAGGACGCGCTCGCGCTGCGCGAGGACCTCGCCTCCAGGCCGCATCTGGTCGTGGTCGGCGGCGGCTTCGTCGGTGCCGAGGCCGCCGCCGTGGCACGCGGCCTGGGCTGCGAGGTCACCCTCGTCACCGACACCGCCCAACCGATGGGCGACGCCCTTGGCGACGAACTGGGCGCTCTGCTCCGCACCGTCCACCACGAGCACGGCGTACGGATCGAGACCGGGGCCCTCGTCGACCGTGTCCTCACCGACGGCGGGCGGGCGTGCGGGGTGCGTCTCGCCGACGGCCGCACCCTGGCTGCGGACGCCGTCCTGGTCGGCATCGGCGCCCAGCCCAACACTGAGTGGCTCACCGGCAGCGGCGTCCCGGTCGGCAACGGGGTGGAGTGTGACACCACCCTGTACGCCGGCTCCGGGGTGTGGGCAGCGGGCGACGTCGCCTGCTGGCTCCACGCCCGCACCGGTGAACCCTGGCGTATCGAGCATCGTACGAACGCGGCCGAGCAGGGCCTGGCCGTCGCCCGCAACATCCTGGCCGGGCCGGAGCGTGCCACACCCTTCGATCCGGTGCCCTACGTGTGGTCCGACCAGTACGACCTGAAGATCCAGATCTACGGCCGGACCCGCGGCGCCGACGAGGTACGCATCGTCGAAGGCAGCACGGCCGAGCGCAAGTTGGTCGCCCTGTACGGCAGGAACGGCCGGACCTGCGCGGCGGTCGGCATCAACATGGTCCGCGCCCTGCGCGGCTACCGGGCACAGGTCGCCACGGCGGCCCCCCTTCTCACCGGGAGTGCGGCATGAGCGACACCCTCCGGGCCGGTGTGATCGGCCTGGGAATGATCGGCGGCGGTGTCGCCGTCAGCCTGGCCCGCAGCGGACGGGTTCCCGCGGTCTACGACGTCCGCCCCGACGCCGCCGCGGACCTGGCCGGTGTGCCCGAACCGCTCGGCTCGCCCGCCGAGGTGGCCGACGCGTCCGACGTCGTGATGGTCGCGGTGGTCAACGCCGACCAGGCACGCGAGGTCATCGGCGGCGAGAACGGCCTGCTGCGCGCGGCCCGGCCGGGCCTGACCGTCGTCCTGCTCGCCACCGTCGCCCTGCCCGTCGTCCACGAACTGGCCGCCCTGTGCGCCGAACACGGCGTGGGCTTCCTCGACTGCGGGGTGACCCCGGGCGACAAGGCCGCCGAGAACGGCATGGTGGCCATCCTCGGCGGAGAACAGAAGACGGTGGACGAGGCCCGGCCCGTCCTTGAGGGCTGGGCGAAGAAGGTGGTGCACTGTGGGCCGCCCGGCGCCGGCATGGCCACCAAGATCGCCCGCAACGTCGTCACCTACGGCAGTTGGCGCACGGTCGCCGAGGCCGCCGCACTGGCCCGCGCCGCCGGCGTGGACCCTGCACGGCTCGCCGAGGTCATCGACGCGGCCGACCCCGAGGGGCGCACCCTGCTGCAACTGCTGCGCATGCAGGACGCCGCCGGTGTGCTGCCCGAGGCCGTCGGCCGGCAGATCGAACCTTTGATGACCAAGGACCTCGATGCCGCCCGGGACCTCGCCACCACCCTCGGCGTCCAGGCCCCCCTCGTCGAAGCGGTACGTACGCAGGCCCGCCGCACCCTCCAACTGGACAGTGAACCGGCACCGGTCCCGGCAGCGGCGAAGGACGACGTCCACGCCTACGGCCTGCACATGATGGACCAGGCGTACGGCCCCGGCTTCAGCACCGCGGTCCAGGACGGCAGCGACCCCTTCAGCACCGAGACCGTCGACTACCTCTTCGCCCAGGTCTGGGGCCGCGAGGGCCTGTCCGTCCGCGACCGCCGACTGCTCACCCTTGGCGTCGCCGCCACCGTCGGCCGACCCGAACTCGTCCAGATCATCGCCAACGGCGCGCTGGTCAACGGCGAACTGAGTGCGGATCAGCTCCGCGAGGCCGTCCTGCACCTGGCCGTCTACACCGGCTGGTGCAAGGCGACCGCCACCCACACCGGCGTCACCGCCGCGATCGACGCGCACAGCGCCGCCCAGCCCCCCACCGCGCAGGAGCAGAAATGACCGAGCCGCTCATCAGCCAGCCCGTCACCCGCGAGGCCGACGCCCCTCTCGACCCGCCGGCCGAGTACACGCGGCTACGCGAGGACCAGCCCATCGTCAAGGTCCGCTTCCCCAACGGCTCCAACGGCTGGCTCGTCACCCGCTTCGAGGAGGGCAGCCAGGTCTTCACCGACCCGCGGCTCAGCGCCAGGCGCCCGCGCCACGACACCCCCGAGGGCGAGGTCGCCGAGGCGGGTGAGGACGCCCCCTTCGACGCCGGTTTCGTGATGATGGACGAGCCCGAGCACGGCGCCTACCGCCGCCTGCTCACCGCCCGCTTCACTCCCAAGGCCGTACAGAACAAGCTCCAGCCCTACCTCGACAAGATCGTCGATGAGCACCTGGACGCCATCGCCGCGGGCCCCGAGACGTTCGACTTCGTCCAGGCCATGGCCCTGCCCATCCCCTGCCTGGTGATCTGCGAGCTGCTCGGCGTCCCCTACGAGGACCGTGACGGCTTCCACGAGGCCACCGTCGACCTCATGGACATGGCCAAGAGCCGCGAGGAGCGCGACAAGGGCGCCCACTGGCTCATCGACTACATCACCCAGCTCGTCGCCGACAAGCGCCGCACCGGCGCCACCGACGGCATCCTCGCCGAACTCATCAACAAGACCGACGGCGAGGATTCGGCCCTGACCGAGAAGCAACTCATCGGTCTCGGCGTGCTGCTGCTGTTCGCCGGACACGACACCACGGCCGCCATGATGGGCCTGTCCACCCTCACACTGCTCACCCACCACGAGCAGCGCGAGCAGTTGCTGACCCACCCCGAGAAGATCGGCACCACGGTCGAGGAGCTGATGCGCTACCTGACCATCGTCCAGTTCGGCCTGGGCCGCGTCGCCAAGGAGGACCTCGAACTCGCCGGCGCCCAGATCAAGAAGGGCGACCTCGTCGTCGTCGCGATGAACGCCGCCAACCGCGACCCCCGCGCCTTCCAGGACCCCGACACCCTCGACATCGACCGCAAAATGGCCCGCCACATGGGCTTCGGCTACGGCGTCCACGCCTGTCTCGGCCAGAACGTCGCCCGCGCCGAACTCAGGACCGTCCTGCCCAAGCTCTTCCAGCGCTTCCCGGGCCTACGCCTCGCCACCCCGCTGGAAGAGGTCCCCATGGACTTCACCGGCACCAACTACGGCGTCCGCAAACTCATGGTCACCCGCTGACCGCACCACACGGCACGCCGAGCGGAGGCGCCCAGACGCGAATGCGGGCCGCCCTGGCTGGAGTTGCCGGACAGCCCGCGGAACTTCACGCTGTCGACACGGAACTCTGTCTGAGTGGCGGCCTCGTCCAACGCGGCGACATGGTCCGATACGCCGACACGACGCTCACGTCGGCATGAGCGCACCACTGCGCGAAACCCTGCCGTTGCGCAGCGCCGACCGTGCCGCCTGTCTGGCTTGGGCCACGGAGGCGTTCCGACTCTCCACGGCCGGGGTGCGTCCGGACACCCAGATCCACACGCACATGTGCTACGCGGAGCTCGGCGACATCGTCCAGGCGATCGACGACCTCGACGCCGATGTCATCAGCCTGGAGGCCGCCCGCTCCCACATGCAGGTTGCCCGTGAACTGGCCTCGCACGGCTACCCGCGCGAGGCCGGACCCGGTGTCTACGACATCCACTCCCCGCGCGTTCCGAGCGTCGAGGAGGCGGCCGAACTGCTGCGCACCGGCCTCAAGGCCATCCCCGCGGAACGCCTGTGGGTCAACCCCGACTGCGGTTTGAAGACCCGTGGTTGGCCTGAGACGCGCGCCTCCCTGGAGAACCTGGTTGCAGCCACCCGCACGGTCCGTAGTGAGCTGTCCCAGTACTGAGCCGGTCGAGGAACAAGGGCCGGGGCGCTCGCGCCCCGGCCCTGCCGAGCGTGTACGTCTCCTGCTCGATGGCGGGCTACGAGGCGCTCGGAACCGGCCGCTGCCCCGGTCCGTCGTAGGAGGCGAGTGGCCGGATCAGCGCGTTGTGGGTGAGCTGTTCGGTGATGTGGGCCGTCCAGCCGATGATCCGGCTCATCACGAAGATCGGTGTGAAGGCGGGGATGTCGAAGCCCATGAGGTGGTAGGCGAGCCCGGCCGGGTAGTCCAGGTCTGCGAAAACTGCGAATCCTGCGGATGCTAGATTCGCAGGTGAGCCAGGGGACCGAGGAGGTGCGCGCATGGCCCGGCGACCGGAACGGCCAGTGTGCCTTCCAACTCGCCACCCAGCTAGCCCTGCTGGAGCACGGGCCGCTCCTCGCGCAGTTCGCCGAGAGCGCCACCGAGCTGACCTCACCAGAGTCCCTGGCCCTCGCCCGCATCGGCCTGGCCAACTACTTCGCGGGCGCCGTACTCATGCCGTACTCGGCCTTCCACGCGACAGCCGAGGACGTCCGGTACCGGATACTGACGCAGGTCGCGGAAATGTCGGACGGGAAAAGGTATTTCTGGGTCGCCCAAACCATCACCCGCGGCGGGTTCGGCCACCACGCCCCGCGCGCCGAGTTCGCCGTCGCCCTCGGCTGCGGGCTGCGGCACGCCCACCGGCTCGTCCACACCGAGGGCATCGCCCTGGACGATCCCCGCGCCGCCACCCCCATCGGCCTGGGCTGCCGGATCTGCGAGCGCCGCGACTGCGCCCAGCGGGCCAGCCCCCGTCCGGCGGACGCCTCGCCATCGACCGGACCGGCGCACGTACGTGCCGTACGCCGTGGAGAGGCGCACCCCATGACACCGACGACAGGAGCAGCCACATGACCAGCCGTCTCACTTTCGTCGCGCCCGCCACGAGCCCGTCGCTGCGGCAGGCCCGCTTCTACGACGGCGACTCGATCGACGACATCGGCGCGGCCCGCGCCCGTGAGGCCGCCGGATCGCTGGCCGCGCCCGCTCGTGTGGTCGCATCCCCGAGTGTGCGCTGCCGGGAGACGGCGGTCGCACTCGGCTTCGATGGCGTGGAGACATCGGAGCTGGGCGGCCTGGATGTGGGCCGCTGGCGGGGGCGCACCCTGGACGAGGTGGGGGCGGCCGAGCCGGAGGCGGTGGGGCACTGGCTCACCGACCCCGGTTGGGCGGCACACGGCGGCGAGTCGGTGCGGGACGTGTGCGATCGGGTCGGGCGCTGGCTGGAGTCCGCGCAGCACACGGACGGCCGTACGATCGCCGTGGTCGAGCCGGAGGTGGTTCGGGCCGCGGTGGCACATGTGCTGGGCTTGCCGGAGGCGTCTTTCTGGAGGCTTGACGTGGCGCCGTTGACGGCAACGGAACTCAGCGGACGGGCCGGCCGCTGGAACCTACGGCTCGGCAGGCCCCTTGTCGCCTCGGCGCAGGGAGAATCCGTGGCGCCGTAGAGCATGAGGCCACGGGCACCTCAAGAACGACCTGAGGGCCACGCCTCGTTGCAGAAGCGTGGCCCTTAGGTGCGTCATGCTGCGCCGACAGGTTCCGGCTGCTTCGGCGCCGGCTTGGCCGATGCCCGGATCGCCGCATCGAGCAGCCGCTCCGCCATCGGCGCGAAGACGAGACCCAGGCTCGCCCACAGCAGCGCCTGGGCGGCTACGGAGTAGAAGCGGAAGGAGAACAGCACGTCCGCCGGGAAGCCCGGGTAGACGATGGCACCCTTGGAGTTGGTCAGGGGCAGGGGCGTCTCCGTGGCGTGGTGGCCGTACTCGTGCACGTTGGCGGAGAGCTCGCCGAGTTGCGGCAGCAACGCCATCACGACGCCGATGGCGACGACGTACCCGGCGCCGGCGAGGAGCGTGGCGTTCCAGTTGCCGAAGCGCGGCTGGAGGCGTTTGCCGAGCCAGACGGCGCCGATCAGGAACACCACCGAACAGAGGAGCATGGCCAGGTACAGGTTGCCGCGGTCCTTGATCGTGTCCGGGTGTCCGATCGCCGGCGGGTTGGCCGGGTACTTAAGGAACGGCACCAGGTACATGCCGAGGAAGCCACCCAGAGCCACCAGCATCGCCAGGTTGCGCGGCCGCAGGTTGCCGACCCGGCCGAGGCAGACGGCGTAGGCGACAGCGAACAGGGCGCCCATGGCGATGCCGAAGAACACCATGCCCACGCCGACACCGACGTTGGCCTGGATCGTCCGGCTGAAGATGTCCGGATCCGGAGCCCCCACCGGGATTCCGGCGGCCTTGTCGAGAGCCTCCTGCGCGGCGTCACGGCCGCTCTCGTAGTCGATGGCCTTGTTGATCTGGGGCTCGGCGAAGATCCGGGCGAAGACGAAGGCGAGCAGACCAGCGACTGCGCCGGCGATGACGCCACGCAGTATGAGTCTCTTTTCCATGTTCAGATATCCGTGTCCGTGCCGGCTCTCGTCAGTGGCAGGGGAAGCCGAGGAAGTGGCGGGCGTCGTGCACGAACTCGTGGACGTGCACGTCCTTGCCGAAGACGGAGTAGGCGCCCTGGTCGACACCGATGAAGTAGTAGATGGCCAGTGCGATCAACGCGGTCCCGACCAGCCAGAACACCGCCTTCGCGGCCGGCAGGACAACCGGGGTGGGAAGCGCGGCGGGCGCGGACATGCTGCTCATGGGCGTGAGCCTCCTTCAGGGGATCGTGCGTCCCTCAGTTCGGTGGAGCGTCGTGACGGCCCAGGGTCTGACTCCAGACCCGCCCTTGGGAGGATCTGTTCACAGTGGCGCGACCGTGCTGGAATCTCACCAGCTTCCTTAGGCCGTCATTACAAACGGAGCGTACGGACAGGGCAGATGGTCCGTCAATCAGACAAGCGGCCGAGAGGGTGTGGCCCTGAGCACCCGCCGCGATGCGTAGCCTCCCTCCCCTTTGAGCTGGTGAATCCGCACCATCCGACCCGTACCTCATCGCCGACCTCAGCCATCTGCACGCCCGCCCCTACAGATTCGATTTGTGCACTCGGTTCCAGCCGCGGCCTGAAGCCTTCAGGACAACACAGGGGACAGGCAGCGGGCTTGCTCGATCCACGCCGGAGGTCGGCACGGCGCGTTGATCCGCGGGTCGAGCTGTCGGCTCAGCCATGGGTTTCGGTACTGGTGCATGGGTGCAGCCGGCAGAGCCGCCGGGACATCGGGGCGGTTCCAGCGCCGACCATGCCTCACCGACCGGCCGGGCTGACATGACCTGAAATCCCAACGTGACCGGGAATCCGGCTCTCCGGCGTCCCCGAGATGCCCCGGGTGGGCAAGAGCCGCACCCTAGGCCAGGGCCAGGCACTCGCGAGTCCTGAGCCGAGCAGACCCGCGCCAGCGGGGGGGATCCGTGAGAGGGAGAAGCCCCACCCGAAGTGCCCGGGTGGGGCTTCTCCCTCTGCCCCGCGCTCTCACAAGCGATCACAGGCAAGTCACCAACCCCGCGGACGCACTCACGCCACAAGGCTCTGACCTAACGGGGGGTCGGTAGAGACCGTCTGACCAGGTTGAACACCTCGCGGGCGGCATATCGCTCGAGGCATCGGATGATCTCAAGTCGGGTTTTGCCCTCCCGGGTGCGGCGTTCGTAGTACGCCTGGGTGCGCGGGTCGTGGCGCAGCCGGATGAACACGATGCGGTGCAATGCGGCATTCGCCGGCCGGTCGCCACCACGGTCGAGCCGCCGCGAGCTCCGGCCTCCCGAGGAGTACTCGATGGGACTGACTCCGAGGGCTGCGCACGATCAACATCGTGCGCCGCGCGGAACTCGTGACCGAACTCCAGGACCTCGGCGCCGACATCGTGGTTGTCGACTCCGCGGACGTCGGCGCGCGCGTGCGGGAAGCCATCGGATCCGATCCGGTGCTCCTCGGCCTTGACGGTGTCAGCGGAGCGGCGACCGCACTGCTCATGGACGTACTGACCGACGGCGCCCTGCTGGCGGTCTACGGGTATCTGAGCGGCCTGCCGTTCACGCCCGATCCCGGCGTGCTGAGGACGAAGAACATCACCTACTCGGGCGTGCCCTCCTCCAGCACCGCCAGCTGGTCGAAGAACAACCGCGACAGCTCGCGGGCGTCCTTCGGCGCCACCCGGGAGGGGTCAGCGACCTCCGGCAACCGGGCCGTCTGCGTGTCCACTACCGGGGTGCTCATGAGCGCCATATTTTTCCCCTCCCCAAAGTCGAGCCAGCCGCTGCCGGCCGCCGCAACGGCCGACCGACGCAGCGTGTACCCCTTCATCCGCACCCATGCCCGTGTTGCGTACGAATCGGCCCCAGTGCATTCGCATGAGACGGAGCGAGGCAAACCTACTGCTGGGAGCGGGCGGCGTGAGCAGGGCAGCGAGACGTGGGACATCGACCGGTCGGCTACCGAAGCGCAGCCGACCGGGCAGCGCGAGAGTGCAGTCGCCACCGACCAGCGGCACCCGGGAAAGTCATCACAAGCGGCTCTGCGCCCTCAGCCGGCCCGGATCATCCCGCACCCCACCCCCGGCCTGGCCGCCCTTGGGGCCGCGTCGCGGCATGGAGCCTTCCGCATTGGCGCTGAAGCATGGGAACAGACGAACACGGGAGAGAACCCTCAGCTGAGGCGATCCCGCAGGCGTTCCGCAGCGCGTGCGTTCGTCGTAGTGCTGGGCGGCGGGTCGACGCGCAGGCGGGTCTGCACGATCAGGTGCGGGGCGGCGTTGGCCTGCCGGTCGCCGCCACGGTTGAGACACCGGTACTGCCGACTGCCCGAGGAACGCTGGGGCTGACCCCGCACAGCGCGGCGAAGGACACCTCGCTGCCCAGGCGTTCCGGGTTGTCCCCCCATCGTGATCAGCAAGGTGACAGCCGTGTCCGCACCGATGCCCAGCACAGTGAGCAGCCGCGGTGCGTGGCGATTCACGAGCCGGGCCGGCCGGCCTTCCAAGTCCTGGATCTGCTCGGTGAGCTGTTTTCTTTCATGGCCGTGGTTCCGCAACGCCCCTCGGCGTCGCCTTGGTCGGGTTTACGGGATGGTCAGTGTTTGAAGGCGTCCCTGATCTTTGCCCCGGCCTGCTTGAGATTGTCCTTGACCTGGTCTCCACGGCCTTCCGCCTGCAGGCGCCGACTGCCGGTGGCACGGCCGGTCGTCTTCTTGGCACCGCCCTTCATCGCTTCGGCTCTGTGCGCGTTTTTCTTCCCGATATTCATGAGTGGCCACCCTGGGTGAGTTGTCATGCGGGGTGTGGCAGGAGGACTGTCCCGTGGCGCTGACGTCACCTCTCTGTGCGTGCGGTGGCGGCCTCCCCGGGGGCGGCGGGCCGGTGCTCAAAAACGTGCGGTCTGCTCCGATGACCGCCATCCGGGGCCGGAGGTAGATCACCGTTGGGTGAGTTCCCCCGCGCGTTCGCGGTCTCCGCGCGGTAGTGGCCCGACCAGGGCGTCGCGGTCCGTCTGGTGGAGGCCGTGTCGCGAGGATCCGCTTGCTCCAACAGCAGAACCACACCGTCCACAAGGCCACGGGGACCGGGACGCAGGGTGCGGAGTGTTCCACGTACGTTCCGTATGGCCTGTCCTGTCGCCGGCCGCCAGGACGCCGCCGGCGCGTGCCGGAGTCGCAGCAGGCTGGACGCGATCGCCGGCTTCCAGGCGCCAGCCGGACAGTGTGGCGGGCGTTCGCGCGGCTGGGTGCGGTCCACCGGGCCCGGCTCGCCACCGCCATCACCTGCACCAGTTCGTCGCCCTCTTTCCACTGATCACCGTCGGAGCGGCGATCGGGGCTGCGCTGCTGAGCAAAGACCAACTCGGGAAGCTCCAGGACAAGATCGCCGCCCCGGCGCCGGGCCTTTCCGGCCTGCTGAACCTGAACGGCCTCGTGGCGCATGCCGGAAGCGTCGGACTCATCGCGGGCACGCTGTTGCTCGTGATCGGGCTGGTCGCCATGGGCAGTTCCGTGTTCGCGAACAGTGCGGTCTGCTGGACCGCCGACAAGGTCGGGATCGAGGGTGGGGCGGAACGGGCACTGCTGTTCTTCGCCGGCCTGGCCATCGCCCTGCTCGTCGACTTCCTGCTGCTGGTCCACCTGCTCACTCAGATTCGGCTCGCCCCGGATTTTCTCCGATGCCGTTCCGCAGCCGCCCGGTTGTCAGATTCCGGCCGTTCGGCCCCACCGCGGCGAAAGGCCGGGGGCTATGCTGGTAAGCGGACGCCCAGGACCCCGGTGGACGCACGGCCTGCTGACCACGATGCCACGGGAGCGGATTCTCGTCCGGACCCGTCGCGCTTCGAGGAGATCCCTGTCAGGGACCGAGGCTCGGAGCCCGGAACCCCGACCTGGTGACCCACTCACGTCCTCGTACGCCCCGACCTCGGTCGCACCCCGCCGGGTACGAAGCCCGGCGCCTCGCGTCAGGTGCCCGGTGGCGGTCCCTAGAACACCTGAAGGGCTGGAACAGAGGTGTCATGCCTTATTCTGCGGCTGTCCATCCGCCGGCAGGGCAACGCGTGCGCTCGCGCCGCTCTTGTCCCTTCCAGCGGGCGGGGGCGCCATGATCATGCCTCCGGCCCGCGGTCAGCCGTGGAGCGGAGGAGATTGCGAGCAGCCCGCCGTGGAAGCGATGTGCCCGCGCCGACTCAGGCGCCGGCAGGCCGCCTGTTCCCGCGGGGATCTCGCAGGTCCGTCGCGGAGTCCCGCGCTGCGGCGTTCGGCGAAGATGCTCGCGAGCCGAGCCCGGAGGTCCGTCCAGGACGCCTCGCCGTCGCCGGACGGCAGCCCGGATTCTCCGTGGTGGTCTCGGAGGCCGCGGCCCTGGAGGGCTGCGGGTTCGGATCTTCCCCGGGGCGGCGGCACCGGCGGCTCCCCCACGCGGTCCCGGCCCCCCACGCGGCCCCGGCCCCCCGCGCCGTACGCGGTGACGGCTTCGGGTGGCCGGGATTCGACGGAGCGCTGCCACCTGCCGTCGGAGGGGTCACCGGTGCCTGCTGCGCCTTCGCCGGGCTCCTGGTTCACCCGCACGAGCGGCACCGGGATGCGGCCCCACGGTTGCGGGAACCGCTCCTCTCCGAGCGCCAGGCATCACTCGGTGTCGCCTTGGCGGACCGGGCCGACGAGCCGATCGGGGCCTCCCTTCGCTCCTGGCGCAGGAAGGACGTCGTAAACGTCCGCAGGCCGGCCGACGGTGCCGTGTTCCTGGCGCAGGCTCCCCCTTTGATCCGGTGGTCACCGTGATCCCCGGCAGCCGGTCGGCGCGAATCCAGGCTCTCGTGGCCGAGCAGGCGGCCCTCCGCGGCGCCCGGGTCGGCCTCCTCGACGTGTGTACGGCGGCGGTGACGGCGCTGCCGGTCGGCGGGGCCGGGGTGTCGGCGATGTCCCGCGGGCGGGCGAGTCATCCGCTGTGCAGCACCGACTCCGTCAGTCGGCGGCTGGAAGAACTCCAGCTCACACTGGGCGAGGGGCCGTGCGTGGATGCCTTCGTCCTCGGCTCCTCGGTCCTTTGCACCGACTTGTTGGCCGGTGAACTCCAACGGCATTGGGCGGTGTTCGCCGACGCGGCCCTGGAAGCCGGAGCCAGGGCGGTCTTCGCCTTCCCCCTGCAGATCGGTGCCATCAGCCCCGGCGTACTCGACCTGTACTCCAGCAGCTCGGTCGAGCTGGACGCGGACGAGGTGGCCGACGCGATGGCCTTCGCCGACACCGCCACGTTGCTTCTGCTCGACGCCGGGGTCAGCGAGACGGGTGTCCCGTCCGACACCGGCGCGTCCGGCACCGACGTGACCGGCACGGACCGGCCGGACGCCGCGCCCGTCGACGACCTGGGTGGCTACCGGGCCGAGATCGATCAGGCCACCGGCATCCTCATGGTCCAGCTCGGCGTCGGCGTCGAGGAGGCATTCATCCGGCTGCGCGCCCACGCGTACGCCCGGGGGACACGGATCTCGGTGGTCGCCGCCGACGTGGTCGCCCACCGGCTCCGCTTCCCCCCGGAGACGACACCGTCCGACCCGCAACCGCCGGATGCGCGACCGCCCGACGAGGAGCCCTGATGCTCACGCCCCACAAACAGAGGTGTGCACGATGAAGGAACAGCTGATGGCCCGGACGTTCGTCGAGCTGGCGGACAGTCTCGTCGCCGACTTCGACCTCATGGACTTCCTGCGCCTGCTCACCGACCGCTGCGTCGATCTGCTCGACGCGAGTGCGGCGGGCGTCCTGCTCGCCGACCGCGACGGAGTGCTGCGCGTCATGGCCGCTTCCGACGAACGGGTGCGCCTCCTCGAACTCTTCCAGCTCCAGAACCACGAAGGCCCCTGCCTGGACTGCTTCCACACCGGGATCACCGTCTCCGTTCCCGACCTGCGCGACGAAGCGGCGCGCTGGCCTCTGTTCACCGCCCAGGCGCAGCGCCTCGGCTTCACCGCCGTCCAGGCGCTGCCCATGCGCCTGCGCGACGAAGCCGTCGGCGCCCTCAACCTCTTCCACACCACCCCGGCGCCCATCAGCCCCGCCGCCACCCCCTTCGCACAGGCCCTCGCCGACGTCGCCACCATCAGCCTGCTGCAACAACGCACCACCGAGCGCAGCACCCTCCTCAACGAACAGCTGCAGACCGCCCTCAACAGCCGCGTCCTGATCGAACAGGCCAAGGGAAAGCTCGCCGAACGCCGCCACACGGACATGGAGCGGGCCTTCACGACGCTGCGCGCCTACGCCCGCGCCCACAACCGCCGCCTGGCGGACGTCGCCCGCGCCTTCATCGACGAAACCGAGCACCTCCCCGGTCTCAGTCCGGGAAATTCCTGATCCCCCTGCGAGAAGAGTTCGTCATGCCACTCGGCCCCCCTACCGGGACCGCCCTCGACACTCCGGGCACACCCGACCACCTCGACCAGGAGGAGCTGAGCGCTCTGGACGCCCATTGGCGGGCGGCGAACTACCTGGCCGTCGGGCAGATCTACCTCCTGGCCAACCCTCTGCTGACCGAGCCATTGACGCCTGAGCACGTCAAGCCGCGACTGCTCGGGCACTGGGGCACCTCACCGGGCCTGAACCTGGTCCACACCCACCTCAACAGGGTCGTCAAGGCAAGGAACCTGGACGCGATCTGTGTCTGGGGGCCCGGTCACGGCGGGCCGGCCGTGGTGGCGAACTCCTGGCTGGAGGGCAGCTACACCGAGACGTACCCGGACATCACGCGGGACGCGGCCGGCATGACCCGCCTCTTCCGGCAGTTCTCCTTCCCGGGCGGCATCCCCAGTCATGTCGCACCCGAGACCCCCGGATCGATCCACGAGGGCGGCGAGCTGGGCTACTCCCTCTCGCACGCCTACGGGGCCGCATTCGACAATCCGGGGCTCCTGGCGGCCTGCGTGATCGGCGACGGTGAGGCCGAGACGGGCCCACTGGCCGCCTCCTGGCACTCGAACAAGTTCCTCGACCCGGTACGGGACGGTGCCGTCCTGCCGATCCTGCACCTCAATGGCTACAAGATCGCCAACCCGACGGTCCTGGCCCGGATACCGGAGCCCGAACTCGACGCCCTGCTCAGGGGATACGGCCACGAGCCCCTCCATGTCACCGGGGACGACCCTCACGCCGTCCACCAGACGATGGCTCGCGCCATGGACGAGGCCCTGGACCGTATCGCCGCCCTCCAGCACGCCGCCCGCACCGGTTCCGTCATCACCGAACGCCCACGCTGGCCTGTGATCGTGCTGCGCACACCCAAGGGCTGGACCGGGCCGGCCGAGGTCGACGGCCTCCCGGTGGAGGGCACCTGGCGAGCGCACCAGGTGCCGCTGCCGGCCGTACGCGAGAACCCGGACCATCTGCGGCAGTTGGAGCGATGGCTGCGCTCGTACCGGCCCGAGGAACTCTTCGACGAGCACGGACGCCCCCGGGAACAGGTCCTCGCCTGCGTCCCCGACGGCGCACACCGCCTGGGCGCCAGCCCGCACACCAACGGCGGCCTGCTGCTGCACGAGCTGCCCATACCGCCCCTGGAGCGGTTCGCCGTCCCGGTCGACAAGCCCGGCGCGACGGCGCACGAGCCGACCCGCGTCCTCGGCGACCTGCTGGCGCAGGTGATGGCCGACACGGGCGAGCGGCGCGACTTCCGGCTGGTCGGGCCGGACGAGACGGCCTCCAACCGCCTCCAGGCCGTCTACGAGGCGAGCGGCAAGGCGTGGGAGGCCCAGATGCTGCCCACGGACGAGCACCTGGAGCGCGGTGGCCGGGTGGTGGAGATCCTCTCCGAACACACCTGTCAGGGCTGGCTGGAGGGCTACCTCCTTACCGGCCGGCATGGCCTGTTCTCCTGTTACGAGGCTTTCGTCCACATCGTCGACTCCATGGCGAACCAGCACATCAAGTGGCTGCGCGTCGCCCGCCGACTCCCCTGGCGCCGCCCGATCGCCTCCCTCAACTACCTGCTGACCTCGCACGTGTGGCGCCAGGACAGCAACGGCTTCTCACATCAGGACCCCGGTTTCGTCGACCACGTACTGAACAAGTCGCCGGAGGTCGTGCGGGTCTACTATCCGCCGGACGCCAACACCCTGCTGTGCGTCGCGGATCACGTGCTGCGCAGCCGCGACCACGTCAACGTCGTGGTCGCGGGCAAGCAGCCCTGCTTCGACTGGCTCGGCCTCGACGCCGCCCGCGCGCACTGCACCCGCGGCGCCGGGATCTGGGACTGGGCCGGCACCGAGTCCGAGCCCGGCGAGCCCGACGTGGTGCTCGCCTGCGCGGGCGACGTACCCACCCTCGAAGTGCTGGCCGCGGCCTCGCTGCTCCGCCGCCACCTGCCCGAACTCGCGGTACGGGTGGTCAACGTCGTCGACATCGCCCGTCTGCTGCCCGCGGAGGAACATCCGCACGGGATGCCCGACAGCGAGTACGACGCGCTGTTCACCCCCGACAAGCCCGTCGTCTTCGCCTACCACGGCTATCCGTGGCTCATCCACCGGCTCGCCTACCGCCGCGCCAACCACCCGCACCTGCACGTACGCGGCTACAAGGAGGAGGGCACCACGACGACCCCGTTCGACATGGTCGTACGCAACGACCTCGACCGGTACCGGCTGGTCATGGACGTCATCGACCGGGTGCCCGGTCTCGCGGTCCGCGCGGCGGCGCTGCGGCAGCGGATGGCCGACGTCCGCAACCGCCATCACGACTGGATCCGCGCCCATGGGGCGGACCTGCCCGAGGTCGCCGAATGGACCTGGAGTCAGTGACCACGGAGTCGGTGACCACCCGTACGGCAGAGCTGCGGGTGGGGGACGCCGCCGCCGAGGACGCGCAGGCCGTGCTGGCCGCGCTCGCGAGCAGTCCCGACGGCCTGTCGGGAGGCGAGACGGGTGAGGCGGCCGAGCGGCTCGCGGCCGTCGGGCCGAACGCCGTACGGACGCACCACGTCCGCGTCCTGGCGGTCCTCGGGCGGCAGCTGCGCAGCGCCCTGCTGATCCTGCTGGCGGTGACGGCCGGGGTCTCGTACTTCTTCGGCGAGCGGACCGGCGCGGTCATCATCGCGGGGATTCTGGTGCTGAGCGTCGCGCTGGGATTCGTCAACGAGTACCGGGCGGAGAAGGCGGCGCAGGCCCTGCACTCGCGGGTGCGGCACACGGCCGTCGTCGTCCGGGGCGGCGCGGCCACCGAGGTCGATGTGACCGAGCTGGTGCCGGGCGATGTCGTACGTCTGACGCTGGGGCAGGTGGTGCCCGCGGACCTGCGCCTGCTGGAGTGCACCGCGTTCGCCTGCGACGAGAGCGTCCTCACCGGGGAGTCCGCCCCCGCCGACAAGGACCCGAAGCCGGTCGCCGCGGGGGCGGCCCTGGCCGAGCTGACCTCCTGCGCGCTGATGGGCACCGTGGTGCACGGGGGCAGCGCCACCGGAGTGGTCGTCGCCACCGGAGGCCGTGCCGAGTTCGGGCGGATCGCGCTGGGGCTGGGAGAACGGCAGCCGGAGACCGACTTCCAGGCGGGGCTGCGCCGCTTCTCCATGCTCCTCCTCAAAGTCGCCGCCGCCCTCACCACCGGGATCTTCGTCATCAACCTCATGCTCCACCGCCCGCTGCTCGACGCCCTGCTCTTCTCGCTGGCCATCGCGGTGGGCATCACCCCGCAGCTGCTGCCCGCCGTGGTGAGCACGAGCCTGGCCACCGGCTCACGACAGCTGGCGCGGCGCAAGGTCCTCGTCAAACGGCTGGTGTGCATCGAGGACCTGGGCGACATGGACGTCCTGGTCACCGACAAGACCGGCACGCTCACCGAGGGCCGCATCCGTTTCGAGGCGGCCCTCGACCCGGCCGGCACACCCTCCGACACGGTGCTGAAGCTGGGCCTGCTGGCCACCGAGGGCGACCTCGACCAGGTGGGCGGGAACGCGCTGGACAGCGCGCTGTGGCAGGCCACGGCTACACCCCCGGCCGGACACCACCGGCTCGCGCTGCTGCCCTTCGACCACGACCGGCAGCTGGGCTCCGCCCTCGTCGAGCGTCCGGACGGCAGCCGTCTACTCGTCGCCAAGGGCGCGCCCGAGGCGGTCCTGGCCCGCTGCGGTGACGTACCGGAGGCGGCCGCGGCGGTGCTCCAGGAACACTTCGCGGCGGGCAGCCGGGTGGTCGCCGTGGCCACCCGGGACGCGGACGGGCGGACGTCCCTCACCGCCGCCGACGAGTACCGGCTGCGTCTGGCCGGCTTTCTGGTCTTCCTCGATCCGCCCAAGACCGGTGCCGCCGCCTCACTGCGCCGCCTCGCCGACCTCGGCATCACCGTCAAGATCTGTACGGGCGACAACGCGCTCGTCGCCCAGAAGGTCTGTGCCGATCTCGGCCTGCCGCCCGGCCGCGCCCTCACCGGCCAGGACATCGGGGAGCTGGACGACGACCAGCTGACGAGGGCGGCCGAGGCCACCACCGTCTTCGCCCGCGTCTCGCCCCAGGACAAGGCCCGGGTCGTACGGGCGCTGCGGCGCCGGGGCCGGGACATCGGGTTCCTGGGCGACGGCGTGAACGACGCGCTGGCCCTGCACGCCGCCGACGTGGGGCTGTCCGTGGACACCGCGACCGACGTGGCCAAGGACGCGGCCGACGTCCTGCTTCTGGAGAAGGACCTCGGGGTTCTCGCCGACGGGGTCACCGAGGGCCGCCGGATCTTCGCCAACACCATCAAGTACGTCCTGATGGGCACCTCCAGCAACTTCGGCAACATGTTCAGCGCGGCCGGAGCCTCCCTGGTGCTGCCGTTCCTGCCGATGCTGCCCTCGCAGATCCTGCTCAACAACCTCCTTTACGACGCGGGGCAGTTGACCATCCCCACCGACCACGTCGACCCGGAGCAGCTGAGCGCGCCCTCGCACTGGGACATCGCCTTCATCCGTCGCTTCATGCTCTTCTTCGGGCCCGTCAGCTCCCTCTTCGACTTCCTCACCTTCGCGGTCATGATCGAGATATTTCACGCCGGCGCCGAGCTGTTCCGCTCCGGTTGGTTCGTGGAGTCCCTCGCCACGCAGGCGCTGGTCGTCTTCGCCATCCGCACGCGCCGGGTGCCGTTCTACCGCAGCCGGCCCAGCCGCCCCCTGCTGGCCAGCGCCATAGGTGTCGTCGCCGTCGGTGTCGCGCTGCCGATGTCCCCGCTCGCGGGACCACTCGGCTTCCGGTCACTGCCGCTCGGACTCGTCCTCGCCCTGGCCCTGATGGTCGTGCTCTACCTGGTACTGATCGAGGGCGCCAAGCATGTCTTCTACACTCGGGCCGACGCACAGGCCGCGCTTCCACCGGTACGCCACCGCACCCTCCGGCATCGCATCCAACGGCGTGCCGGCCGCTTCAGCCACCCCGGACCGCTGCGACCCCGGTGACACGCTGTCACCAGGGCCGTCAGCGGCACCACCCCACCGAGACGATCACGTCACCCCGGGCGGCCCGGAACGGTCAACCGCTCAGTGATTCCTCGGCGTCCCGGCGCGTCGGCCAGTTGTCCCGCCGCTCCCGGGCGACCTCCGCACGGCTGCCGGCCCGCTCTCCGGGCAGGGAGACCGACGGTGCGATGGCCGGTGCCGGGGTGGCCGGCTCGGGGATCACGGCGCTGGTGGACAGCGCGGGGCGCCTGGCGGTCCGGTGCACGATCCGTCCGACGGACTCGCCGTCGGTTTCCCTGCTCTGGTGGTCGAAGAAACGGAGCATCTCCACGGGGAACGGCATCACGAGGGTGCTGTTCTTCTCGGCGGAGACGTCCACGACGGTCTGCAGCAGCCGCAGTTGGAGTGCTCCGGGGGTGTCGGCCATGGTCGCGGCGGCGTCGGTCAGCCGCTGGGACGCCTGGAACTCTCCGTCGGCGGCGATGACCCGCGCGCGGCGTTCCCGCTCGGCTTCGGCCTGCTTGGACATGGAGCGCATCATGGACTCCGGAAGGGCGATGTCCTTGATCTCGACGCGTTCGATGCGCAGCCCCCAGGGCTCCTCGGTGGGGGCGTCCATCACCTTCTTGAGTTCCGCGTTGATGTGGTCACGGTCGGAGAGCAGCGTGTCCAGGTCGGCCCTGCCGATGACCGAGCGGAGCGACGTCTGGGCGATCTGGGAGACGGCGGCAGGATAGTTGCGCACGTTCACCAGGGCCTTGACGGGGTCGATGACCTTGAAGTAGACGACCGCGTCGACGGTGAGCGTCACGTTGTCGGCGGTGATGGATCCTTGCGGCGGGATGCCGAGGACCTCGGTCTGTACGGACACCTTCCGCATCCGGTCCCCGATCGGCCGGATGACACGCAGGCCCGGCCCGCGGATGTTGGGCAGCAGCCGCCCGAAACGGAACACCACGCCCTTCTCGTACTGCTGGACGTTGCGCACGCTCAGGGCGAGCAGGACCAGCCCGGCCACGGCGCACACCGCCAGCACGGTGATCAGAACACCCATGGTTCTCACTTTCCTTACGTCGATGACGGCCCCGGACCCGAGCGGTCCGGGAAGCACACGGCACGGGAGGACCCCGG
The DNA here is from genome assembly GCF_055634995.1 of Streptomyces sp. NPDC111744. Taxonomy (NCBI): domain Bacteria; kingdom Bacillati; phylum Actinomycetota; class Actinomycetes; order Kitasatosporales; family Streptomycetaceae; genus Streptomyces; species Streptomyces sp. NPDC111744. Next base: position 15,978 of record NZ_JBVKCG010000035.1, on the reverse strand, counting down.
CCTGTCGTCTGCGGTGCGGCCGGGGTCTCGGGCTGCTTTCGATGCTCTGGTGTGTCGGGCCCGGCTCAGCCGGGAGCACTCTGCGATACACCGGTCCGGGCTCCGCCGACTGTGGCCCCGGTGGCCGCTGGAGTGCGCACGGCCCTCACCTCGCCGTCGGCGGAACGTAAACGGCCGGGATCTGCGGGCGTGCAGCCGGATCGCGGACTTCGTGGTCTTCCTCGGAGTCCCAGGCCGCCTGAACGGCCGAGTCGGTCTCCGACATCGTGCGCAGGAGCGCCGCCTCGGCCATCAGCCGGTGCACCTGCGAGGTACGCAGGCAGTCTCGGCCGGCGGCCATCAGCCAGAGGGCCGAGACCGGGGTCGGCTGCACCTGCCCACCGAAGAGCCCCGCACCCGGGGCGGCCGACCAGTACGCGCGGTTCAACAGGCCCCCGGTGATCGCCCCCGGCAGCGGATCGAGCACGGCCGTCGGCGAGGAACCGAGGGAAGCGCAAGAGATCGGGAGTGCCCCAGAGAAGGGCGTACTTCCGGGGATCGGCGTGGGGGAAACGGTCGCAGTCATGACGCGAACCCTGCTCCGGGCCGACCGGAACCGGCCCGGCGTGATCAGATCGCCGAAAGTGACAACGACATGGGGAGCCGGTGCACGAAATACCCTCGGTAACACCAGCGTACTCCGTCGACGGTCCGAGCGGACTGCACGTCCGGGCAGCGCGGCCGACCCAGGACCGGACAGGTGGAGCCTGCCGAGCCGGGTCCGGTGACAACACCCCCAGGCCGACACCCGGGGTGCGGACCCGGGGGTGGTCCGACGGCCACCGTCAACGGACTGCGACTCCCAAGCCCACGCTGTCCTTCAAAACGGTGGCCATACTCTCCATGAGCCGCCCGGCCTCCGCGTCCGTGGTGGCGGGCGGCACCACCAGCAGGTCCCACCGGCCGCGGCCGGGCGCCAGCAGGCACACGGTGGACGGGGAGCGCTGGGTGGTCGTCCGGCGCAGGCGTACGACCTGGTTGGCGACGAGCAGCCGGCCCGGGAACGGGGACCATACGGCGTCATCCACGAGGACGCTGGTGACCTGTCCCCAGGCGTGCGGCAGGGCGCCCAGCAGCCCGGGCAGTTCGGACGCCAGGTCGGGCGAGTGGGGCCACCAGGCGCCGTCGATGCGCCGGGCCATGTGGCCCTGTTCCGGCTGGGACACCAGGCGCAGGCGGACGGCGGACGTCGAGGAGAGCGGGGGCGGTGGGGCGAGTGTCATGGAGACTCCTGAAGGGGATGCGGTCGCTCGGATTCAGACGCGGCTGGCGGCGATACGGTCCGGGGTGGGCCAGCGCACGTCCCTGACCCGACCGAGGCATTCGAAGAAGCGGATCAAGGCGGCGGACGGGTCGATCTGGCGCGAGCGAAGCCGAGCGTGGGGGAGCGTCGCGGACGTGGGGTCGTTGCGGAACAACCAGCCGACGTGGGCATCCACAAGTCCCCGCAACCGGCCGCAAACAGAAGTGCCGTAGCGATACGGAGAGTGAGGATCGCCCGGCCGTCCGGTGAAGGCGTGATGGCGGCGACGGATGGCAACCCAGCCGATCACGTCCCCCTGGAAACTCATGGACCCGGCCACACCGCGAGCGCGGTGCGCAGCGGCCGTACGGCCCGGTAGCCGCCGTGGGTCAGACCACGGTGGAAGCCGACCGTGACGCCGAGGCCCGTGACCGTGTAGAGCACCGCGGCGAGCAGGACATCGACGGGATGGATCAGGCGCGCCCACAGCAGCCGGACGGCCGGACCGAGTGCCAGGAACGGGAGAAGGACGGTCAACGCCGTGATCGCCAGGGACAGCCGCTCGTTGCCGGTGCGCTCGGCAGCCGTTGCCCCGCACGGGAAGGCTGCCCTCCCGTCGTACTCCGGGGACGGCGGGGCGCCTTCCGGCGGGACGGCGGACGGGGAGCGGAGAATATGGAGAGACATGCGCGATCCTTGACCTCGGTGACGACAGTGCGGCCGGGGTCTTGGGCTGCGCCGCTTCGACGTGGGTGCGTAACGGCATCGCTGAGAGCGGATGCGAGTCGCACGGACGGTGGATACGGGAGCTACAGGGGCTTGGGCTGGTGAAGGACGTGGAGAGTGGGCGGCGGGGCCGTCAGGCGGTCTCGCCCTGGTGAGTGCGATCGGCGGCCGGTCTGCTCGAGTCGAGCCAGGAGCCGAGCGGACCGGCGGCACGCGAGGCGTCCAGTGTGAGGTGCAGCCGCGTCCCGGTTCCCGAGGGGCCGGGATAGCTGCGCTGTTCATCGCCGGCGAACAGCAGCCGGAGCGCGTCCGCGACGCGTCGGGACGCTTCGGGGTCCGCGGAGACCAGGCGGACCTCCACCCGGCCCTGCCCGCTCGGTTCGTGCTCGGCCTCGGGGCGGGGTGGGCGGTGCGGGGCTTCGGATGTCATAGGGCGGAACCTGGCCCGGACCTGAGCGGCCCACATCTGTCCTGCGACGAGGACGAGACCGGTCCGGACACCGGCGTACGACGTGCCCTCGACGTTTTCAGCCTACTCCTGCCGCTCGGGACAGCCGCTCCGGCACATCTGAGTGGTGCGGTGGCCGCCGAGTCACCGGCCGGCGCCCGATGATGGGCTGACCGGGCGGTCGATCATGAACAGCTCTCCGGACGACGAAGTGACTCGGCGGCCAGTCCCACCGTTGACCTTGCCGTGTGGCAGGCCGGGGAATCCCGCTGGGACAGACCGGCTGCGACGCCGCAGGTGGGCGGCGGAGCCGTCAGGCCGCTCTGGTGGGGACCGGCGGGCCGCCCCTGGCACTCGGCCTGTGCGGCCTGACCGGTCTGCGGCCTGACCGGTCTGATCACCTGCGACGGGCCCCTGGTTCCTGTCGACCCACTCCTGCCGGTACGACGGCCACCGCGGCGAGTGGCGGAAGGAGTACGGTCGGGGCACCGAGGGTATTCCGCACACCGGCTTCCACGCCGGGTCGTTCTCGGTGAGAGATGAAACCCGGGCCGTAACCCCAGGGGCGGCCCGGAGACGGGTCTGCATGACGACCGCGACCTTCGAAGCAACCCTGCCGCGGCCCGCACCCATCGCAACCCCTCCCGTCCCGCCCGCCTCGTACTGAAGCCGGACGGCCCCTCCCGTGGGCTCGTGGACGGCGCCTGGTGGCCGCGCTCGCGCGACCTGCTGCGCGAACGTCGAGGTCGGGGCGCATGAGGGCGTTGACAACCTCCCGCATGGGCAGGACCACGCGACGGAGCCGGACCAGTGATTTCCGCAGGGCGTAGGACTGGCGCTGTACGGTCCGGATCTGCCGGCCTCCTTCGGCGAAGAGCAGATCGTCCGCCACATGCCGTGAGCATCGAGAGGGGAGCCGCTGATGACGCAGACCTGCTTCGAGCCAAGGGTGGGTGTGGGGCAACGGCCGTCACACCCACCGGCACGTCGCCCGTGATGCACGTCGTCCTGAACGAGCAAGGGGTCACCGTCGGCGCGAGCCGCCTGACGGTTCCTGCCGGGTGGCAAATTACAAGGGCAGATTCCGTTTCGGCTGCCCCACGACACGACGGCACGGCACACGATCAACAGGTGTTGTCCCATGGCAATCTGCGGACCAGCACGATGACTTGGAGCCGGAGGTACACCGCTCGTGGCGGCGAACATCAACCCCACCGTCAGGAGGCGCCGCCTGGGAGCCGAGCTCCGTCGGCTGCGCAAGGCCAGTGGGCTGAAGAGCAAAGAAGTGGCCGAGCGGCTCATGGTCTCCCAGCCGAAGATCAGCCACCTGGAGAACGGCAACCGCGCTGTCAGCCCCCGCGACGTGCGCGACCTGTGCGCGCTCTACGGGGTGACGGACCAGCAGGTCATCGACGCTCTGATGCGGATGGCCAAGGAATCCGGACAGCAGGGCTGGTGGCACGCCTACGGCGACATCCCCCAGAGCGTGTACATCGCCCTGGAGACGGACGCCGCCTCCCTCCACACCTACGAGCCCATGGTGATCCCCGGGCTGCTGCAAACCCCCGCCTACGCCCACGCGATCATCGAGGAAACGATCCCCCAGCTCACTGTCGAACAGGTCGCCGCCCGCCTCAAGGTGCGGCTGCGCCGGCAGCACCGGATCTACGACCCGGCCTCCCCGCTGCGCCTGTGGGTCGTCCTGGACGAATCGGTACTGCGCCGCGCCGTCGGCAGTCCCGACATCATGCGCGAACAACTGGAACACCTGACCGCACTCGGCGCCGAGCCGCACATCACCATGCAGATCCTCCCCTACACCGTGGGCGCCCACCCGGGCCTGTCAGGACAGTTCTCCATCCTGAAATTCACCGACACCCCCGACGCGGTGGTCTACCTGGAACGGTTCACCAGCGACCTCTACCTGGAGAAACACTCCGACGTACGGCACTACAGCGTGATGTACGACCATCTCCAGGCCCAGGCTCTCGACCCCGCCGACACTCTCGACTTCATCGCCGACGTCACCAAGGTGCGCAGCGACGCGGCCAGCCGCCCCTGAGAACAGTTCGCGAAGCTACGGTGAACGTTTGCCCAGCTCAGGATCCGAACGCTGCGGAGGCGGCCCGGTGGGAGCTGCGGGTAGCGCCGTTGGCAATGAGCGCGTGGCTGCGAAGGACAGGTGGAGAAGAGCACGGGCGATGCCCGCGAAGCCATGGAACAGGCCAAGGATGCTCAAGCACGTTCACTCCGCACCGCCGATCAAGCCGGGGCGTGCCTCACAAGAACGGTCTGCCGGGGCCAGGTGGTTCGACCGTGAGCCGGTCGTCTCGCCCTCGCGGTGTTCGATGCAGCGCGGCAAGGCGACCACTGTCGAGGTGCGGCAGTCCGACGGCCGCCGGATGTACCTGCCGTTGCTGGACGGCAGCGACCAGGTGGGCGTAATGGCCCTCACCTGGGCACCTTCGATGACGACGACCGGCGGCTGCTGCGCAGGCTCGCCGGTCTGGTCGCCGACATGCTGGTCACCAAGCACAGCTACACCGACCAGTAGCGTCCCGGCCGACGGGGAGCCGACCTGAGACGGACATGTCAGGCTGGCGTAGGTGGCGTGTCGCCGCCCGTATCGATGAGGATCTGTCCGGCCTCGGTGACGTTTTCGGCCCGTATGGCCCTGGCCATCGCGGCGCGTGCCGCGTCGGGCGTCGTGTCCGGAGGTACCAGCAACAGCGAGAAATGGTCCCGGTCGCCCCGGGTGATGAGGACGGTGTCGTCACCGACCGGGAAGGAGTCGATGTGCACGACTCGGCCGTCGACCATCACCCGGGCCGGAAGTCCGTTCCAGGCGCTGCCGTCCAGACCGACCCGGGTGACAGTTCCCAGGTGCTCGGTCAGCGCGGAGATCAGCGAGGGCAGCTCGGCGCCGATGTCCCGGGATCGCGGCCACCACGCGCCGTCCAGAATTCCCTCCCGTGCGTGTGTCGTCTCCAGCCGCAGCAGGGCCGTCCCGGGTCTCACCGACCGGTGGACGGCGTCCGGCAGGAGCCTGGGGAGGTCGTCGGGGGTGTCTGAGTCGGCCATGGTGTCCGCCCGTCCGCAGAGAGCAGTGCGACCGCAGGACGTACGACCGCGGTACAAGGTGACCCTGCCACCTCACGGTACTCCGCACGAGGCTCGCGCTCGCACGAGTGCTTCCCCGCAGGTGGTTGCGGAGACAGGCAACGGCTCCGGCGTATACCCGCCGGAGCCGCCCTTCCGGGTCATTGCACGTGAGCGTGCGCCGACCCGCTTTCCACGCTACGCCAAAAGGATTAATCCGACACGGACGGGTCGCAGCAGGGCCGTACCCGGGCCGGTTGAACCGCCTGGTGGATCGCATCCGGCAGCAGCAGTGGGGGCGAGAGGGAGATCGGTGTCAGCCGGGCGGGTCCGCGCGGCTACGGGGTGCGGCCGTGCGTCGTACGCGCGGCCGACGCCGGTGCCCGGTCGGCGACTCGCACGAGCCCGCCGTCGTTACACGGCACTCCCGCCGCCCGATCCGGCGTCCACCGGAAAATACCTGGTCACGACGGCCATAGTCCGCCGAACGGGCGTACAGTGAAAGCACCGGAGGTATTTCGCACACCGGCTTTCACGCGGGTGTCATTTCCGGCGACCACGAAAAACCGGGCTGTCGACGGACAGCCCGGGGGCAGGTCCGCATCATGACCAAGACCCTCGACCGGACCGCGCCCCGCGACCTCGCCGCAGCGCTTCCGGCACGCTTGTCCCTCACCCCGAAGACCACCCTCGCCGGCCAGCTGGACGGGGCCTGGTGGCCTTACTCCCGCGACCTCGAAGCCGAGCTGCCACCGCTCGCCGCCGCCCTGGAGGAACCCTGGGGGCGCATCACCCGCGTCACCGTGAACCCCACCCGCTGGCCCGTTGTCCCGCACACGGTTGCCGTGGACGGGCGCAAACTGCACGTGGGCTGGTTCACCGAACAGGACCCCGACAAGCTCATCCTGCTCTCCTACACCGTCGGACGCTGGGACCTCCTCGTCATCCCGCCCGAGACCGCACCCCCCGCCGCGGCCCGCCTGATGGCCGCCGCCGCAATCCCGGGCAGCGTCCTCACCGCGGGCGTCCTGATGACCGACGAAGCCGTCATCGGGCGCGGAATCAGTGACGCCGTGCGCCGGGAAACCAGCTGGGAGGATGAAGGCGGCGCCTGCATGTCCCCCTTCGGGAACCCGATGAGGCGAAGCGCTCTCCCGCTGCCCGGAAACGGCTGAAGGTGAGCTCCGTGGAAACCCTCGTCATCATCACCGTCATCGTCCTCGCGATCGGCATCGGAATGCGCCTGATCCACCTGCTCAACGCCCAGCACGACGCACGGATCGCGGCCTACCACTTCAGCGACCCCCTGCCGAGACCTCCCGGCCTGCCGGACGACACCAGTTCGTCGAGCCCACCGCACGGATACCGACCGGTGCGGAACGAACCTTCCGCCGACCGGGGCGCCACGGCGCCCCCACCCCGCCGGCTTCACACCCATCCCGAAGGGAACACCCCAAGGTGAAGGACATCGAGACCGAGACACTGCCGTCGCTCGGGCACGCCGAGGTACGGATCATCGCGCGCACGCCGGAAGCCGCCCGAGCGGTCGCGGAGACGCTTCGCCACTGCTTCGCCGGAGCGGAACAGCGCAGTTATCCCGGCCTCGACGGCGACACCCGCCTCCACCTCACCGTGGACACTGCAACACCCGCCGGCCCCGCCCGCTCCTGGCTGGCCGCCAGCCGGAGCGCCGTCGGCACCGGCGCCCACTCCGACGAGACCTGAGAGCCCCCGCGGGCCCCCGGACCCTACCCCCGCACACGGAAGGACGCGGTCATGGCCACCCTGCGCGAACGCAAGACCTACCGCGAACAGGTGCTCCGGGTCCTGTACGAAGCCGTCGAAGGCAACCGCCTCCTCGGTATCACCGGAGCACAGCTGCGACGCGACCTCCGCATACCGGAACAGGACCTCGCCGCCGCCTGCACCTACCTGGCGGGCGAGAGCCTGATCACCGTCGACTGGGAACCGGGCAACACTCCCGCGATGGTCACCCTCACCCACGAGGGAATCCGACGCATGGAGTCCGAGGAAGAAGAGTCCGGCTGAGTCCCCTTGCACACGTGAAGGGCCTGGCACCCGTTCTCCACCCCGGCGCACGCCGTGTCCGACGGGGCTCCGCCGTATCACCCGCTATCACACAGCTGTCACCAACTGGGCGGACCCTCCCGGACCTGAAGGGCCTGACCTGCTGTTTCGTGCCCGAGCTTGAATGGCTGGACGCCGATGGACGGTCGTTACGACCTTCAGGTTGCTCTACGGCCGGGTAGTCCCCGCCCCCGTGTGCGCCACGAGGCGAGGCACCAACACACGGGCACTCGGGCCGATCTGCAGCAGGTGGCCAAACAGCAGCGCCGCCCGCTGTAGGCATGCGAGGCATTCACCGACGCCACATCAGTATCGAGCGGACCTCGCCGCGACGAACGCTCAGGCACCCGGCAGCACCTGCACGGCGGGGCCCCAGGGACCATCACGTGTCACGTCGTGTCACCAACACCGCCGACGCGCCTGGACCACGATGGCCCCACCCGCGTGAACGGCGGAAGAAGAGATCGCACAGGTAATGGATCACCCTGTCCCGCTCTCCGGGTACCGTCAGGGTATGAGTCACCCACACCCCGACCTGAAAGCCGCCCCACCCCTTCCCGAGGGAGGCCTGCGGGTCATCGCCCTGGGCGGCCTGGGTGAGATCGGCCGCAACATGACCGTCTTCGAGCACGCCGGCAAGCTGCTCATCGTCGACTGCGGCGTGCTGTTCCCCGAAGAGACCCAGCCCGGCGTGGACGTGATCCTGCCGGACTTCACCTCGATCCGGGACCGGCTGGACGACATCGTGGCCGTGGTACTCACCCACGGCCACGAGGACCACATCGGCGGCGTGCCGTACCTGCTCCGCGAGCGCTCCGACATTCCCGTCGTCGGCTCCAAGCTGACGCTGGCGTTCCTGGAGGCCAAGCTCAAGGAACACGGAATCCGGCCGCGCACGGTGCGGGTGCGGGAGGGCGACCGACGCGGCTTCGGGCCCTTCGACTGCGAGTTCGTGGCGGTCAACCACTCCATCCCGGACAGCCTCGCGGTCGCGATCCGCACCCGGGCCGGGATGGTGCTGCACACCGGCGACTTCAAGATGGACCAGTTCCCTCTCGACGACCGCATCACCGATCTGCGCGCCTTCGCCCGCCTCGGCGAGGAAGGCGTCGACCTCTTCCTCACCGACTCCACCAACGCCGAAGTACCCGGCTTCACCACCTCCGAGCGAGAGCTGAACCCGGCGATCGAGCAGGTGATGCGCACCGCGCCGCGCCGGGTCATCGTCTCCAGCTTCGCCAGCCATGTGCACCGCATCCAGCAAGTCCTGGACGCCGCCCACCAGCACGGCCGCAAGGTCGCCTTCGTAGGCCGGTCGATGGTCCGCAACATGGGCATCGCCCGCGACCTGGGCTATCTGAAGGTGCCCAGCGGCCTCGTCGTGAGTACCAAGGAGCTGGAGAAGCTCCCGGACCACAAGATCACTCTGGTGTGCACCGGCTCCCAGGGCGAACCGATGGCCGCGCTGTCGCGGATGGCCAACCGCGACCACGTGATCCGCATCGGCGAGGGCGACACCGTCCTGCTCGCCAGCTCGCTCATCCCCGGCAACGAGAACGCCATCTACCGGGTGATCAACGGACTCACCCGGTGGGGCGCCCACGTGGTTCACAAGGGCAACGCCAAGGTGCATGTCTCCGGGCACGCCAGCGCCGGCGAACTCGTCTACTGCTACAACATCGTCAAGCCCCGCAACGTCATGCCCGTGCACGGCGAATGGCGCCACCTGCGGGCCAACGGCGACCTCGCCATCCGTACCGGTGTCGACCCCGACCGGGTCGTCATCGCCGAGGACGGCGTCGTCGTCGACCTCGTCGACGGGCGCGCGTCCATCACCGGCAAGGTCCCCGCCGGCAACGTCTACGTGGACGGCATGGAAGTCGGCGGCGCCACCGAAGCGTCCCTCAAGGACCGCCTCACCCTCGCCGCCGAAGGCGTGGTCACGGTGGTGGCGATCGTCGACGCCGACACCGGCGCCCTCGCCGAGGCCCCCGACTTCCTGGCCCGGGGCTTCGTCCACGACGACACCACCTTCGAGCCGGTCATCCCCGTCATCGAGAAGACCCTGGCCACCGCGGCCGAGGAAGGCGTCGGGGACGCGCACCAACTCGAACAGCTCGTCGCCCGCGCCGTGGCGAACTGGGCGTTCCGCACCCACCGCCGCAAGCCCCTCATCATCCCCGTCATCATCGACGCCTGAGCCACAGCCCGGCAGCCCGGCCCCCGGTTCCGGCCGCGGCTCCGCCGGCATCGAGGTCGGGCACGGGCGTCAGCAGCCACCCCAGCAAGCCGGGGTGGCCACGCACTCCGCATGATGAGTCCTCGGGAACACATCCCGAGGACTGGAGGCGCGAAAACCCGCAGTTCAACGGGGGTTCTCCCACCTTGGGGGCGGTCTCTGGAGTGGCCGGAGCGTCAAATGAGCGTCACGGTCACGCCAGACGACGGCGTGCAGGACCTCGGCCACCTGTACACCGCCGTCACCCGCGACAAGACCAACGGGCACGACCGAGGCGACCACGTTCGCCGACGGCGTCACAGCACCACCTCATCGACCAGATCCAGCAAGCAGCCACTGAGAGGGATCGGGCGCTTGGCCGAGTGGAATACCGTTCAAGGGCACTCAAGGGCACGGTGGTGCATAGCATCTGCCCGGCACCGGGCTTGGCGCGGGCCCCTCGGGTACCCGGGACGGCACCCCTGAGCACCAGCGAGCGGCGAGGAGTCACCGTGACCGTATGCGGGCCGGACGGGGACGGTGGGCCGACCACTCGTACCCCGGAGAACGGGGATGGTGGGAGCAGGGCGATGACCTTGGCGGGAACGCTGGCGGCGGCGGAGACCGCAGCGCCCGTGGAGTCACTCGACGTGGTCGCCCGCATGCTCAAGGAGCAGCTCGGGGCGAATTCGGTGTCGTTTCTGATCACCGACTTCACCGGCGGCTCGGTCGTACGGCTGGGGGCGGCGGGCAGCGTCGAGACCGATGAACCCGCCCGGCGCATCACGCTGCGCGGCACCCTGTACGACGACGTGATCCGCACCCAGCGGCCGAGCGTGGAGGACAAGGACGAGGGCGCGCTGGTTCGGATCGTCGCCCCTGTGACCAATCGCGGGGACGCCATCGGGCTCCTCGAACTGTTCCTGCCCGCGGCGCCGGACGAGGAGGTGATGCGGAAGATCGGCGAGACCGCGCACGCCCTGGCGTACATCGTCATCGCGAACCGGTCCTTCACCGACGTGTACCAGTGGGGCCGCCGTACCGTCCCGCTGAGCCTGGCCGCGGAGATCCAGCACCGGCTGCTCCCGGCGTCACTGGCGTGTGAGGCTGCGCAGTTCGCGGTGGCCGGGGCGCTGGAGCCGGCCGACCACGTCGGGGGTGACACCTTCGACTACGTGATCAACCGGGACACGGTCCAGCTCTCTGTCACCGACGCCATGGGGCACGATGTCGACGCCGCGCTGCTGGCAACCCTCCTGGTGGGCGCCCTGCGCCGGGCCCGGCGGGCCGGTGCCGACCTCGCCGAGCAGGCCCGCCAGGCCGACCAGGCCATGCGCGAGCACGGCGGCCAGAGCTACGTCACCGGCCAGCTCCTGCGTATCAGCCTGATCGACGGCAAGACCGAGTTCATCAACGCCGGACACCCCTGGCCGCTGCTAATGCGGGACGGGCAGGTGCGGGAGATCGCTCCGGAGATCGATATGCCGTTCGGCTTCCACGCACCGCACAGCTACCGGGTCCAGTCGCTGGACCTGCGTCCGGGCGACCGGCTGGTGATGCTGACCGACGGCATGCTGGAGCGCAACGCCCACAGCCTCGACCTGTCGGACCTGATCGTCCGCACCCGCGCGCTGCATCCGCGTGAGGCCACTCGCACCCTCATCGCGGCGGTCGTCGACGCCCACCACGGCCACCTGCGGGACGACGCGACCGTCATGTGCCTGGACTGGCACGGCGTTTACCACTCCCAGCGGGACGCCGACACCGGAGCCAACCTCACCGACGCCTCCGCCAGGCGGACGGGGCGGACCGTTCCTGGGCGATGACCCGGGAACTTCTCCGGTACCCCGCTTCAGCGGGCTTGGGCAGGTGAAACGGTGTGCTCTGCCCCAGGGCACCGCGTACCTGCTGCCCGTCGACATCAAGGCTCCGGTGATCCGTTCGCCGGCAGGAGAGGGAACCGCCCTGGCCGGCAGGTCCTCTCGGCCGTCGATGAGATGACCCCGCCCCCCCAGCGCTTCGCGGCCTCCAAGCTGCACGGTAGCCGCGCAGGACATGCGGCTCCCGTGCCCGACGACGCTTGCAGCGACTGAGGTCAGGAAGTTTCAAGCCGAAGTCGCAGCGGGCCGGGCCTCCACAGACCAGGGGCCGCGCAGCCATTGCTGCACGGCCCCTGTTCCTGTGCCGGTCCGGCCCGAGGGCAGGCGCCTTTGTCCAGCTGAGCGGCAGGCCCGCGCGGGCGGCGGCCACCGGACGCGGCGTGCGCGATCCCTCGGGCAGGTTTGCGAGGTCAGGCCAGGTTGATGTTCTCGGCCTGCGGACCCTTCTGGCCCTGGGTGACGTCGAACGTCACGGCCTGGCCCTCCTGGAGCTCACGAAAGCCTGTGGAGTTGATCGCGGAGTAGTGCGCGAAGACATCCGGGCCGCCGCCGTCCTGGGCGATGAAGCCGAAGCCCTTCTCCGCGTTGAACCACTTCACAGTACCCGTTGCCATGTCTCATGCCTTCCAGTCGATGAACGCCTCCCACTCCATGTGGAAGGCGGAGGTGATCGCCCTGGTCCCTGCGACACAGCACAGCAAAACGCCCACACCAGAGGCGCGGGCAGGAGGGAATTCCGAACCACGACAGCTGACGCAGACGCTACACGCCCACACGCCGCGTCACCATAGGAAATGATCACGCCGCACACGAGACCGTGCGTGCGGTGCCCGCCGACGCTGACGGGCACGCTCATCTCATGCTGTTGCCGTTGGGTTCGCTGATTCGGCGGCGCGGCGATATTCGGCGTTGATGCGCTGGGCTTCCTCAAGCTGGTCTTCGAGGATGACGATCCGGCAGGCGGCCTCGATGGGGGTGCCCCGATCGACGAGTTCCCGGGCGCGGGCGGCGATGCGCAGTTGGTAGCGGGAGTAACGGCGGTGGCCGCCTGCGGAGCGGAGTGGGGTGATGAGGCGGGCTTCGCCGATGGCGCGGAGGAAGCCCTGGGTGGTGCCGAGCATCTCGGCGGCCCGGCCCATGGTGTAGGCGGGGTAGTCGTCGTCATCGAGACGGCCGAACGTGTCGTCTGCTGTCATTGCACCTCTCTGTGGAACGCGTCGAGGGGCCCTGGCGCCGTACTGGCACCAGGGCCCCGAAGGAACTACTACACCATCTGCCGGCCCTGATACTGCACCGGCCCTCTGTTTCCGCAGACCCGACCTAGACGCTGTCGGGGGCGCGGGGATCGCGGTTGCTTGACCGGAGACCACCTCACTATCGATGTCCTGCGGTACCCGGGCCCAAGACTTCCACCCGGGCGATCCTGATGGCGCTCGGCTCCTCCGTTCTTCCCTCTTGATCAACTACTCACTAACGGAAACTGCGAACTGCTGGTACCGCAAACTGCTCGTGGCCTCGAACAGCGCCACTCTTCGGCAGCCAGCCCCGTCGCCCGTCTTGCGTCTGCTCTGGCTCAGAACCCCACTGCCGAACCTCCCGGTGCGCGCGTCCGCAGCCGACGCCTTCACCGAGGTACCGCTCACTGACTTCACTGCTGGGTACTGCGCTTCACTTACGGGTACTGCCACTGCGGTACTGCTCATGGCGGCCCCTGATCACTGCGGGCCACCCGGTCCGGCCGTCAGTCCCGTCGCCGTCCTGCAACCGCTCTGGCTTCGGAACTCCACCACCGCACCGTCCTGCGAACTGCAACTGCGGTACTGCTGCCCGGCAGTTCATCTCTGCCGGGCTCGTTAGATCTCGACTACGAGAGAAACCATAACCAGACCGCCACCCAATGTCTACTCCGGCTGGCATAGATTTCCGCGCACTCGAAGATGAGGCAATCCGCCTCGACCGGTCCATGGCTGGTTCAAGCAGCGCCGAGGCCCAGTCCGGCGGTCACAGTGACCCACCGCCGCGCAGCACGTCGGGGTGAGCGTGACGTCGCCGACTGCGCCGCGCATGCGTCGGCGGGCACCGGCCAACACTGCGTCGCGCGAAGAACACCACCGACCGGGACGGACGTCTCCAGCCGTGACGCCCCGCAGGTCGGCTGTGTACGGGCGTGGCACGAGGGTCTGCGCCGCCCTCGGCGATCCCGGGATGATCGGGCAGCTCGGGAAGTATGCACGCGGGTGCCGCGATCCGCGGGTCGACGCTCCTGCTGCCACCTCGGTGCCTTGCCGAGGATCTGCTTCCTCGTCCCGCGGTCACTCTCTCGTGCTCCCCCAGCCGGTGGCATCGCCGCGAATGGGCGGCTTGCTCGAACCGGCACGGCCCCCGACTCGAGCAGACCGTGGGCCGAGGCACGGGCTCACGGCAGCGGGTGCCGTCATGCGTCGACTGTGGTCCTCCGTCCCCTTCAGGCAAGCACTGTGGCTCTGCGGGGTGGGTTGCCGGCGCCGCAGCCGTCCGTTCCACAGCGGCCGTTGCCGACGCACGCGATACGGCACGGGCCTTCCTCGAAGGTTTGCGCAGCCGGCCGTGGCCCTGACGCAGCGGACACTGGGCGAGTTCGCCGCCGTCTTCGACTCCCCCGCGAAGAAGGACGGGCCGCCCACGTGGAACCGCTGCACGCAGTGTGGGCCCGACCGGCGTACCGGTCGGGCCCACACTGCTGGTCAGATGCCGGCTCGTACCTGTTTACCCGGTCAGACCGTCACGGGGGTGCCTAGCATCGCGGAGGCGTGCTGCAGCGAGCCGGGGATGCCCAAAGGCGCGGCCTTGGGGATGGTGCGGCAGGTGAAGCCGAGCTGAGTCATGGCCCGGAGGACTTCGGTGGCGCTGAAGTCACGGCGGTCCTGGCGGGTGATGACTTGGCCGACTTGCTTGACGGGGTAGTGGCGGCGGCCGATGATCACCGATTCTCCGGTGACCGGTTCGGGCTTGATGCCCTTCATCGATTCGAGCACTCCGCTCTTGGTGAGCTCGAAGGGGAAGCGGGCGATGACGCAGCGCATGTGGCCTCACAGGGAGAAGGGGAGAACGGTCCGGCCAGGGGCGAGGCGTTTCAGCGGGAGAGGGCGAGGACGCCCAGGGCGCTGCCTTGCCCGTCGACCACCGGCAGGGCACCGAGCCGGCGGGAGCGCGTCGCGTGCCCGGCTTCGGCCATCGTGGTCACGGGTGAGGTGGACGACCCGTGGTCGCCGAGGATGTCGCGCAGGCGGACGCGGTCCGTGTGAGCGCCGCTGTCGCGGACGGCGGTGAGGTCGGTTCGGGTCACCAGGCCGATGCGCTGGTCGTCCTGGTCGCAGACGACCAGCCGGCCCGTGCGTGCGGCGCCCATGACGGCCAGCGCCACCTCGACGCTCATGTCGTCACAGACCTGCGGTCCGGCCGCGTCCATGACCTCCACCGCCGTCCCGTGCACGGGGTTGGCGTCCGCCGGGCGGGGCTGCATCTGAACCAGCGTCAAAAGGTGCCTCCTGCAGAGATGGGTCAGCTTGCCGATCACGAAGTTCTAGGCCACCGCATCGAAGACGGACTGGCGTACGGGCGCGCGCCGGGTCGTAGACGAGGGGCGGCGGCGGCCTCGGGAGGAGGCGCTGCGCTTGGGGCGTTCGGCCACCGGTGCGGTGATGACGACCGGGATGCCGGAGGGGGCCTGGGCTCCGGTGATCCGGCTCAGGGCCTCGTCGCCCGAGCGGATCTCGGTGGTCTGCGGCCGGATCCCCGCGTCCGACATGAGGCGGACCATGCCGCGGCGCTGGCTGGGTGTGACGAGGGTGACAACGCTGCCGGACTCGCCTGCGCGGGCGGTACGGCCGCCGCGGTGGAGGTAGTCCTTGTGGTCGGTCGGCGGGTCCACGTTGACGACGAGGTCGAGGTTGTCGACGTGGATGCCGCGCGCCGCGACATTGGTCGCCACCAGCACGCTGACGTGCCCCGTCTTGAACTGCGCCAGCGTGCGCGTGCGCTGCGGCTGCGACTTGCCACCGTGCAGAGCGGCGGCCCGTACCCCGCTGTTGAGCAGGTCCTGGGTCAGCCGGTCGACGGCGTGCTTGGTGTCCAGGAACATGATCACCCGACCGTCGCGAGCGGCGATCTCGGTCGTGGCGGCGTGCTTGTCAGCGCCGTGGACGTGCAGGACGTGGTGCTCCATCGTCGTGACCGCACCGGCCGACGGGTCGACCGA
>NZ_JBVKCG010000034.1:0-54105 GCF_055634995.1 Streptomyces sp. NPDC111744 | reverse complement strand
GCGTCCGACGAACGATCTGAATCACGGGGCTGTGTCGTGGCCACAGCCAGAGCCTCCCATCACTCCGTGATCCAGATCTAGCCCTGTAGTACTAGGCCCACACCGCCTGGGCGATCGCCGCCCCGGCGAAGGCCGCCCCCAGCCCCGCCGCGACGCTCGCGACGACGTTGGCCGCAGCGTAGAGCCCGGCGCCGGTCTCGGTCAGCCGCAGGGTCTCGTACGAGAACGTCGAGTATGTCGTGAGCGCCCCGCACAGCCCGGTGCCCAGCAGCAGCTGGAGGTGAGGGCTCGCGGCGCCCGCAGAGGCCGCGCCGGTGAGCAGGCCGAGGATCAGGCACCCGGTGACGTTGACCACGAAGGTGCCCCAGGGGAAGACGGAGCCGTGCCTGGCCTGGACGGCGCGGTCGGTGAGGTAGCGCAGCGGAGCACCGACGACGGCACCGGCGACGACCAACAGCCAATTCATAACGACTTCTTACTCTTGGCGTCCGCTTTACCGGAGTTCAGGTTTCTCATCGCTTCCTCCGGGCGAGGACACGGCGGGTCGCGGTGGCCGCGCACCACACCGCGGCGAGGGCGGCGCACAGGGTCGCGGCGAGGTAGGCGAGGCCGGTGGCGGGCCGGCCGTGGTCGACCAGTTTCTGGATGTCGACGGCGTACGTGGAGAAGGTCGTGAAGCCACCGAGGACGCCGGTGCCGAAGAAGGGGCGCACAAGGCGGTGCGCGGGGAGTCCTTCGGTGATCAGTACCAGGAACGCGCCGATCACCGCGCAGCCGATGACGTTCGTCCAGAACGTCGCCCAGGGGAATCCGCCCGCTGCCGTGGGCAGGGCCAGGGCGAGGGCGTAGCGACCCGTCGCGCCAAGCGCGCCGCCCGCGGCGACCGCTGCGACGACCGGTGCCTGGGTACGCCATTCCGGCCGCCGCCGGGGGCTCGGCTGGGCACGGAGGCTCTCGGCTTCCGGGGCTGTCATGGGTCGTACGTCTCCTGTTCGGCACCGCCCCGACGGGTGCACCAGGGTACCGCCGGGTCTACCCGCCGGTCACTTCGCGGTGGGCGCGGCGCAGACGGCGACCCCGGGCTCCCAGACGCTGCCGAGGACCAGGTGGCGGCCGGTCACACAGACGCTGGTGGCCATACGGAAGCCGGAGTGTTGGCGGGCGAGGTGGTGCACGACCCTGCCGTGGTCGTCGAGAGCCGTCACGGCGATAGTGCCGGTGGGGCGGTAAGGGGCGTGTACGACGGCTCGGGCGGCCGCCCTGCGGACGGCGGGCGGGGTGCGGTGGAAGAGGTCGAGCGGCGGGTTGCGCGGACCGGCCAGGGCGACCCAGGTCAAGTCGCCGTCGCGCCACATGTTGTCGGGCATGCCGGGGAGCTCGGCGAAGAACTCGGCGCGGCCGGTCCGCGGGCCGGTGAGCCAGTAGCGGGTGAGACGGTACGCGCCGGTCTCGGCGACGATCAGAAAGGTGCCGTCGCCGCTCACGGCCAGCCCGTTGGCGAACTGGAGACCGTCGCAGGCCACTTCGGCCGTACGGGCGCCGGGCGCGAGGCGCAGCAGGCGGCCGGTGGCGCTGTGCTCGACGATGTCGCCGATCCAGCGGTCCAGCGGGAAGCGGCGGCTGGAGGCGGTGAAGTACACGGTGCCGTCGGGCAGGGCGACCACGTTGCTCGCGAACCGCAGCGGCTCCCCCTCGACCGAGTCGGTGAGGACGCGGACGGCACCGTCGGTGAGGCCGACGCGCAGCAGGCCGCGCTCCGCGTCGCAGACCAGCAGGTCGCCGTCCGGGAGGAGTTCGAGGCCGAGCGGGCGGCCGCCGGTCCGGGCGAGCTCCCGGACCCGCGGGGTGTCCGGGTCGCCGAGCCCGTCCAGGCGCAGGATACGGCCGTCCTCGACGCCGGTCAGGACCCCGCCGTCCGGATCCGTCACAACGTCTTCGGGGCCGCGGCCGCCAATGGCGACGTAGTGGAGCGGGACGAGGCGCGCGGGTCGGTCCATGAACCCCATAGTGACAGGCGGAACCGGTCTCACCAGCCCTTTTCGAAGATCCGGGCCACCTCGGTGATCCGGATCCTGTCGCGCCGGTAGTAGGTGCGGTGCCGGATGCGCCTGGTGCGCACCTGCCCGAGCCGGGTCAGCATGCCCAGATGGGTGCCGGCGAGAGCCAGTCCGGAATGTCCGGGCGACTCACGCTCGTGGAGTTCCTCGGCATCCGACCAGCCTCCGTCCGTCCCCGGCCTCCTCGTAGTTCGTCTTCCCACTGTTCCGCGGCCGAAGCTCCCATGTCAGGGACTCGGTGAGCGTTGTCCGAGACCGAACGGCGGACAGGGCGGAGGGGCCCGGCCGTCCCCTTACGGCCGGTCCCCTCGTCAGTGGTGGTTCAGCGGTGGCTGAACCACGCCATGGAGGACAGCGCCTTGTCGTCGTAGCCGAACAGGGCCTGGTTCTCCCAGCCGTTGCCGGAGGTGGCGTCGGTCGGGTCCCAGCCGTTTCCGGTGACGGCGGTCCAGGTCGCCTCCCAGTAGAAGACGCCGAGGCCACGGCCGTTCGGAACGGCCTCGACGATGTTCGCGACGGCGTTCATCCAGGCCAGCTGGCCGGCGGCGGTGGCCGGGTAGCCGGTGACCAGTTCGCCGCTGGTGTCGATCTGGTTCTCCAGCGAGTCGTCCTGGGCGAGGGTGAACGGGTAGGCGGTCTCAGCGACGAAGACGGGCTTGGAGTAGCGGGAGGCCACATCGTCCAGGGTGGTCTGGGCGGCGGCCAGCGAACCGTGCCAGTAGCCGTAGTACGACAGCCCGATCACGTCGTAGTTGATGCCGTAGGTCTTGGCGTTGTCGAACCACCAGCGGACGGTGGCGTCGTCGCCCGCGTTGGCCAGGTGCAGGGCGACCCGGGTGCTGGAGGAGACCGCCTTGGCCGCGCTGTAGCCGGAGTTGATCAGGCCGGCGAGCTGGGACCAGTTGTCGGTGGAGCCCTCGGACCAGAGCATGCCGCCGTTGATCTCGTTGCCGATCTGGACCATGTCGGCGGTGGTGCCCTGAGTCTTCAGCGCGTTGAGGACGTCGTACGTGTGGTTGTAGACGTCGGTCTTGAGCTGGCTGTAGGAGTGGCCGGTCCAGGCGGCGGGCTTGGTCTGCTTGCCCGGGTCGGCCCAGCTGTCCGAGTAGTGGAAGTCGACCAGCAGCTTCATGCCGGCCGCCTTGACGCGCTTGGCCATGGCCAGGACGTGCGCCTTGTCGTTGTAGCCGTCCGCCGGGTTGACCCAGACCTTCAGCCGCGCGTAGTTCATGCCGGCGCTCTTCAGGATGGTGACCGCGTCTCCGGTGGTGCCGGAGCTGGTCTTGTAGACACCGCCCTTGGCCTCGCTCTTGGCGAGTGACGAGATGTCGGCGCCCTTGATGGACAGGCCCGTCGAGCCGGAGGCGAAGGTCAGGTCGTCGGCGTTGATCCAGTTGCCCGCGTTGGCATCTGAGTTGATGCTGATCGTGCACTGGTTGTTGGTGACCGCGATCGAGGTGACGATCCGCACCCAGCTGCTGGTGGAGACCGGCAGATCGGTCCTCTGCTCGGAACTGCCGCAGTTCTTCAGGGATATGTAGGCGGAGTTCTGCCCGCCGCTGGAGCGGACCCAGGCGGTGAGGGTGTAGGTGCCGTTGGTCAGGCCGGAGAGGTACTGGTACGTCTCCACCTTGTAGGCGGAGGCCGAGTAGTGGCTGAGGCGGTAACTGCCGCTGTGGCCGCCGGACTCGGTGTACGAAGCGCCCGTGTCGCCGTACTCCGACCAGCCGGTGGGCGAGGCCACTCCGGCTCCGTCGGACTCGAAGCCGCCGTTGGTGAGCGTGCCGGCCGCCTGCGCGGTCTGCACGGGAAGGGCGGTGAGGGCGAGCCCGGCCAGAAGCGGCAGCAGCAGGGCTCTGATGGTGCGTCTGGGATGGAACATCATCGTCCGTCGTCCCTTCGACGTGACTGGGGAGGGGTGTCCTCCGGCGGGGCCGGAGGAGGCCCCTCCGCCCACGGCTCTCGTGGCACGCGCGGGCGGAGGGGAGTCTCGGTGGACGCGGGTGCGGCGGCCCGGTCCACGGCCGGGGCTCAGCCGTCGAGTCGTACGACCCGTACGGCACCCGCCGGGACCGCGAGGCGGCCCGCAGCGCGTTCGCCCGTCAGCAGTTCGGTGCCGTGTGCCTCCAGAGGCACCTTGGCGTCGGTGGCGGTGTGGTTGACGGCGAAGAGGAAGGTGCCGTGGTCACCGGTGCGCCGGACCACCTCGACATCGCGGGGCAGGTCGGCGCGGGGTGCGATCCGGGCGTCCTCGGCGGCCCAGCCGAGCAGGGCGTCCAGCCCGTTCGTGTCAAGGCGGGTCGACACATACCAGGCGGTGCCCTCCCCCAGCTGGTGCCGGGTGACGGCCGGGTGGCCGGCGGTGAGGCCGTCGGCGTAGGTCCAGACGGTCTCGGCGCCGCGCGGGACGACGAACTCGGTCCACACGTCGCCGGTCAGCTCGGAGCCGTCCGGGCCGGTCAGCCGCACCCGCTGGTCCCGGAGGAGGGGTGAGAACTCCTCGACGGCGAGGCCGAGGGCGTCGCGCAGGGGGCCCGGATAGGCGCCCTCGTGCACGGCGTCGTGCTCGTCGACGATGCCGGAGAAGTACGAGACGACCAGGGTGCCGCCGCTCTCGACGTATTCCTTGAGATTGTTCCCGCCCGCCTCCGTCATCAGATAGAGAGCCGGTACGACGACAAGGGGATAAGCCGACAAGTCGCTTTCCGGGTGGGCGAAGTCGACCGTGAGGTGCCGGTCGTAGAGAGCCTCGTAGAAGGCGTCGGCGCGCTCGCGCGGGTCGTGGTCCTCGCTCGGGCGCCACTGGAGGTTCTGCGCCCACCAGGACTGCCAGTCCCACAACACGGCCACGTCGGCCTGGGTGCGGCTGCCGCGGATCTGCGCCAGCGAGTCGAGGGACGCGCCGAGTTCGACGACCTCGCGCCACACCCGGGTCCCGGTGCCGCCGTGCGGCAGCATCGCCGAGTGGAACTTCTCGGCACCGCGCCGGGACTGCCGCCACTGGAAGAACATGGCGCCGTCGGAGCCGCGGGCCACATGGGCCAGGGAGTTGCGGGCCATCTGCCCGGGAGCCTTGGCCGGATTGCGCGGCTGCCAGTTGACGCCCGAGGTGGAGTGTTCGAGCAGCAGCCAGGGGGCGCCGGCGGCGACGGAGCGGGTGAGGTCGGCGGCCATCGCGAGGTTGACATGGGTGCGGCGGCCGTCGGTGATCAGGTAGTGGTCGTTGGTGACCAGGTCGACCTCGCGGCCCCAGGCCCAGTAGTCCATGGAGTCGCACTGGCTGAGGGCGGTCATGAAGTTCGTCGTCACCGGGACGCCCGGCGAGAGGCGGTGCAGGATGTCCCGTTCCGCGCGGAAGTTCTCGCGGATGGTGGTGTCCGTGAACCGCTTGTAGTCCAGGGCCTGGCCCGGGTTGCCGACGGTCGGGGTGGCGCGCGGCGGGTTGATCTGCGCCAGGTCGGTGTAGTGCTGGCCCCAGAAGGCCGTGCCCCAGGCCTCGTTGACCGCGTCGATCGTGCCGTGGGTGTCGGTCAGCCAGCGGCGGAAGTGCGCGGCGCAGGAGTCGCAGTAGCAGGCGGAGACGGGGACGCCGTACTCGTTGTGGACGTGCCACAACGCGAGGGCCGGGTGGTCGCCGTAGCGCTCGGCCAGCCGGGTGGTGATGTTCGCGGCGGCCGCGCGGTAGTCGGTGTTGCTGTGGCAGATGGCGCCGCGCGAGCCGAACTCGTAGCGCACGCCCTCCGCGGTCACCGGCAGGGCCTCGGGGTGCGCGCGGTAGAACCAGGCGGGCGGCGCCACGGTGGGTGTGCCCAGGTCGACGCGGATGCCGTTCTCGTGCAGCAGGCCGATGATCCGGTCCAGCCAGCCGAAGTCGTACTCCCCCGGCGCCGGCTCCAGCAGGGCCCAGGAGAAGATCCCGACGCTCACCATCGTGACCCCGGCCTCGCGCATCAGCCGGACGTCCTCGTGCCAGACGCTTTCCGGCCACTGCTCGGGGTTGTAGTCCCCACCGAAGGCGAGCCTGGTCAGGCCCCTGGGGGTGGTCTCCGGCATGGATCTCTCCCGTTTTATCGATCATCTGGGAACGTGCACACACATTGGTCGTGGCGTAAGCCCAACATAACCGCACAGCAACAACCATTGACAAGTGTCCGGGATGTTTCTCTACTGTGAACGCTCACAGAGCAGGACACGGCTCGCGACGGGCGATGCTCCGGGTCCGAAAACGCTCGGTATCTGCATGGCAGGCCCCCGCGTCGGGCGGGGGCCCAGGTCAGGGGAGAGATCCATGCCGCACACGAAGCGCCGCCGCCTCGTGACAACCGCCGTCGCCGTCTCGCTCGGCGCCACCGCCCTCGCCGCCTGCGGCTCGTCCGGCGACGACAGCAAGGCCGACTCCGGTCCGGTCTCGCTCACGTACTGGGCCTGGGCGCCCGGTATGGACAAGGTCGTGGACCTGTGGAACAAGGGCGAGGGCAAGAAGGAGCAGATCACCGTCACGGTGAAGAAGCAGGCGTCCGGCGACACGCTGGTCACCAAGATTCTCACCGCCCACAAGGCGAAGAACGGCCCGGACCTGGTGCAGGCCGAGTACCAGGCGCTGCCGACGCTGGTCAGCAACGACGCCGTCGCCGACATATCGAAGAGCGTCGGTGACGCCAAGTCCAAGTTCGCCGACGGCGTCTGGCAGCAGGTCACGTTGGGCACGGACGCGGTGTACGCGATGCCGCAGGACATCGGACCGATGATGTTCTACTACCGCGCGGACCTCTTCAAGAAGTACGGACTGACCGTCCCCACCACCTGGGAGCAGTTCGCCGAGACCGCCCGCGCGCTGAAGAAGAAGGCGCCGGACGTCGACCTGACCACCTTCTCCGCCAACGACTCCGGCCTGTTCGCGGGCCTGGCCCAGCAGGCCGGCGCCAAGTGGTGGACCACCTCCGGTGACAAGTGGAAGGTCGCCATCAACGACGCGGCCACCCAGAGGGTGGCCAAGTTCTGGGGCGGCCTGGTCAAGGAGGGCGCCGTCGACAACCAGCCGATGTACACCCCGGCCTGGAACAAGGCGCTCAACACCGGCAAGCAGATCGCCTGGGTCTCCGCGGTGTGGGCGCCCGGCACGCTGACCACGGCCGCGCCGGACACCAAGGGCAAGTGGGCGATGGCCCCGCTTCCGCAGTGGTCCGCGTCCGAGGACGTCACCGGCAGCTGGGGCGGCTCCTCCACCGCGGTCACCACCGACTCCAAGCACCAGGAGGCCGCCGCCAAGTTCGCCGCCTGGCTGAACACCGACGGCGACGCCCTCAACGCGCTGGCCAAGGAGAGCGGCATCTACCCGGCGTCCACCTCCGCCCAGCTCAGCGGCGCCTTCTCGAACCCGCCGGACTACTTCTCGAACCAGGCGGACTTCTACACCAAGGCCGCCGAGATCGCGAAGACCACGGCGCCCTCCGCGTGGGGCCCGAACGTGAACGTCGCCTACACGTCCTTCAACGACGCCTTCGGCGCCGCCGCCAAGAACAAGTCGGACTTCGTGACCGCCCTGAACACCATGCAGGACGCCACGGTCGCCGACATGAAGAAGCAGGGCTTCGAGGTCTCACAGTGACCAGCCCCACCAGCCGGAAGTCGTACGGGGTCAAGGGGGCCCCGTATGCCTTCCTTCTCCCCGCCACCGTCCTCTTCGCCCTGTTCTTCGCGCTGCCCATCGGGTACGCGGTCTGGCTCAGCTTCCGCAAGGTGCACGTCTCCGGCCTCGGCCTGGGCGCGGGCGCCCGCACGGAGGTCTGGGCCGGCCTGGAGAACTACACCGGCGCCCTCACCGACAACGAGTTCTACGACGGTGCGCTGCGTGTCCTCGGCTACGGCTGCATCGTCGTCCCGGTGATGCTGGGCCTCGCCCTGCTGTTCGCCCTGATGCTCGACTCCGAGCGGGTCCGGCTGGCCCCCTTCACCCGGCTCGCGATCTTCCTGCCGTACGCCATCCCCGGCGTGGTGGCCGCGCTGCTGTGGGGTTTCCTGTACCTGCCGGACGTGAGCCCCTTCTACTACGTGCTCGACAAGCTGAGCCTGCCGCAGCCGAACCTGCTGGACGGCGGGCTGCTGTACCTGGCCCTGTCGAACATCGCGGTCTGGGGCGGCACCGGCTTCAACATGATCGTCATCTACACCTCGCTCAGGTCCATCCCGGCCGAGGTGTACGAGGCGGCGAAGCTGGACGGCGCCACCCCGCTGCAGACCGCGCTCAGGATCAAGATCCCGATGGTGGCGCCCTCGCTGGTGCTGACCTTCTTCTTCTCGATCATCGCCACGCTCCAGGTCTTCAACGAGCCGACCACCCTCAAACCCCTCACCAACTCGGTCAACACGACCTGGAGTCCGCTGATGAAGGTGTACGAGGACGCCTTCCGAAAGGGGGACATCTACTCGGCGTCGGCCGAGGCGACGCTGATCGCCCTCGCCACGCTGGTGCTGTCCTTCGGGTTTCTGCGGGCCGCGAACCGCCGCAACAAGCAGGAGGCAGCCCAGTGAGTTCTCTTGCCGTTCGCAAGGCCGCCCCCGCGGCCGGTACGACGCCGGGCACCGCCCAGGGCCCGCCGCTGCGCCGCCGTATCGCCCTGATCCCGACGCTCACCCTGCTGCTGGGCGCGATCTACACCCTCCTCCCGGTGGCCTGGGTGGTGATCGCGTCCACCAAGTCCGGCAGCGAGCTGTTCTCCACGTTCACCTTCCTGCCCGGCAGCGGCTTCATGGACAATCTCAAGGACCTCAGCGCCTACCGCGAGGGCATCTACTGGAGCTGGATGGGCAACTCCGCCCTGTACGCCGGTCTGGGCGCCCTGCTGTCGACGTGCGTGTCCGCCTTCAGCGGCTACGCACTCGCGACCTACCGTTTCCGCGGCCGTGAGACGATCTTCAACGTGCTGCTCGCGGGCGTGCTGATGCCGCCCGTCATCCTCGCCATCCCGCAGTACCTGCTGCTCGCCAAGGCGAACCTCACGGACTCCTATCTGTCCGTGCTGCTGCCGCAGATCCTCTCCCCGTACGGCGTCTACCTCTCCCGCATCTACGCGGCGGCGGCCGTGCCGACCGACGTGGTCGAGGCCGGGCGGATGGACGGGGCCAGTGAGTGGCGGATTTTCACGCGGATCGCGATGCCGATGATGATCCCCGGCATGGTGACGGTGTTCCTGTTCCAGTTCGTGGCCGTCTGGAACAACTTCCTGCTGCCGTACATCATGCTGAGCGACGACGAGAAGTTCCCGCTCACGCTCGGTCTGTACACGCTCCTCGAGCAGGGCGCCAACACTCCGGCGCTGTACACCCTAGTGATCACCGGAGCGTTCCTGGCCGTGCTGCCGCTGATCGCGCTGTTCCTGGTCATCCAGCGGTTCTGGAGCCTTGACCTGCTGTCCGGGGCCGTAAAGTCATGACCTTGGCTTCCTCCCCCTCGTGAACGAGGGGGATTCCTACGGCTCGCGCCGTGGGTTTTTCTGCTTCGTCGCCGACTGCCCGCCCGGAGTTCTCCGTTGAGGTCTTACACCGGCTCCACAGACCGACACCGCCAGCCCGGCGGCCAGCAGGTTGTTCGCCGCGTTCACGTCCCGGTCATGGGTCGTACCGCAGCCGTCGCACGTCCACGTACGGACGCCGAGCGGCATCTTCTCCTGCAAGGTGCCGCACGCGGAGCACAGCCTGGAGGAGGGGAAGAAGCGGTCCACGGCGATCACTTCCCGCCCGTACCAGGCAGCCTTGTACTCCAGCATGGAGCGGAACTCGCTCCAGCTCGCGTCCGAGATCGCCCGGGCGAGCGTGTGGTTCCTGACCATGTTGCGCACGGTCAGGTCCTCGATCACGAGCGTTTGGTTTTCACGCACGAGTCGGGTGCTGAGCTTGTGCAGGTGGTCACGGCGCCGGTCGGCGATCCGGGCGTGGATCTGGGCGACCTTGCGCCGGGCTTTGCGGCGGTTGGCGCCGTCCCCCCTCGCCTTGCGGGACAGCTCCCGCTGGGCCTTGGCGAGACGGACACGGTCACGGCGCTCGTGCCGGGGATTGGCGACCTTCTCCCCTGTGGAGAGGATCAGGAGATGGTTCAGGCCAACGTCGACCCCGACCGCCGTGTCAAGGGCGGGAAACGGTCCGACGGTGGGGTCGTCGCACAGCATGGAGACGAACCAGCGTCCGGCCGCGTCCTGCGACACGGTCACGGTGGACGGCCGCACCCCTTCGGGCAGCGGCCGGGACCACACGATGTCCAGCGGGTCCGTCATCTTCGCCAGCGTCAGCGCGCCGCCGTGGAAACGGAAACCGCTGGTGGTGTACTCGGCGGACTTACGCGACTTCTTCCGCGACTTGAAACGCGGGTACTTCGCCCGCCTGGCGAAGAAGTGGGTGAACGCGGTCTGCAG
Source organism: Streptomyces sp. NPDC111744 (assembly GCF_055634995.1). NCBI lineage: Bacteria > Bacillati > Actinomycetota > Actinomycetes > Kitasatosporales > Streptomycetaceae > Streptomyces > Streptomyces sp. NPDC111744. Next base: position 43,640 of record NZ_JBVKCG010000034.1, on the reverse strand, counting down.
GTGCCGCAGTGTCTGCTGCAACGGCACCGAGGAGACATCGTTGAGGAACGCCAGCTCCTCGCTCTTCTTCCACGCCGTCAGCATGGCCGAGGTGGCGTTGTAGTTGACCCTCTCCTGCCGCGCCCACGCCTCGGTACGGGCCGCCAGGGCCAGGTCGTAGACCTTCCGCACACACCCGAACGTGCGCGACAGCTCAGCTGCCTGCGCATCGGTCGGATGGAAGCGGTACTTGAACGCCCGCTTCACATGGCTCGTGGTCACGCTCACAAACTAAACTTGTTGCAGGTGAGGTTCAAATCTGCCGGTCAGAGCACTGCGATCCGCCCTGGCGGCGAATCCCCGCTCCCTGCCCTGCTCCGCAGGGGTCTCGATTCCTCCCCCGGCTGAAGCCGGGGGTATCCACGAAAGGACTCAGATGAGCAGCAATGCGGGGGGCCGGCGCAGACCGCCGACGATCCACGACGTGGCGCGCGAGGCCGGTGTCTCACGGGGAACCGTCTCGCGCGTGCTCAACGGCGGACACTACGTCAGCCCCGCCGCGCAGGAGGCCGTCAACGACGCCATCCGCCGCACCGGGTACGTCGTGAACCGGCACGCCCGTTCGCTGATCACCGGACGTTCGGACTCGGTCGGCTTCCTGCTGACGGAGCCTCAGGAGAGGTTCTTCGAGGACCCCAACTTCAATGTCCTGCTGAGCGGTTGCACCCAGGCGCTGGCCGGGCACGACATTCCGCTGCTGCTGATGCTGGCGGGCACCAAGGACGAACGGCGGCGCATCACGCGGTACATCACCGCCGGGCATGTCGACGGGGTGCTGCTGGTGTCCAGTCACTCCGGGGACCGGGTCGCCGAGGAACTGCGCGAGGCGGGTGTGCCGCTCGTCCAGTGCGGCAAGCCCATGGGGCCCGGCTCCAAGGTGAGTTACGTGGCGGCGGACGACCGGGACGGTGCCCGTGACATGGTGCAGCACCTGCTGTCGCGGGGCCGCCGCCGGATCGGCATGGTGAGCGGTCCCCTGGACACCCCGGGTGGTGTCGATCGCCTCGCCGGCTACCAGGAGGTGCTCACGGAAGCGGGCATCGAGATCGACGAACGGCTCATCGTCTCCGGCGACTACAGCCGGGCCAGTGGCGAGGCGGGCGCCGAGCGGCTGCTCACGCAGGCCCCGGACATCGACGCCCTCTTCGTGGCCTCCGACCTGATGGCGCAGGGTGCCCTGGCAGTGCTGCAGCGGTCGGGCCGCCGGGTGCCCGAGGACGTCTCGGTCGGCGGCTTCGACGACTCCGCCGCCGCGACGGAGGCCACCCCCGCCCTCACGACGATCCACCAGCCCTACGACCGCATCAGCGCCGAGATGGTGCGGCTGCTGCTCGCCCAGATAGGCGGCGAGGACCCGGCGGCGGTGATCCTGCCGACGGAGCTGGTGCGGCGCGAGTCGACCTGAGGCGTGGGGCGGTACGGCAGGCGGTCAGTTTTCGAGAAGCCGTACCGCCCCGCGCGCTCCTAGCGTGGGAACCACCGGACGGACCACGCCGGCAGCCACGCACAAGGAGCGAGAACACCATGACCGCAGGTATCCAGACGATCATCTACCCCGTGAAGGACGCGGAACGGGCCAAGGCCCTGTTCGGCGCGCTGCTGGGCGTCGAGCCGTATGCCGACGAGCCGTACTACATCGGGTTCAAGGCCGCCGGGCAGGACGTCGGGCTCGACCCGAACGGGCATGCCCAGGGGCTGACCGGGCCGACGCCCTTCTGGCACGTCACCGATCTGCGGGAGCGGCTCGCGGCGCTGCTGGCGGCGGGCGCGGAGCTGGTACAGGACGCCCGGGACGTCGGCAACGGGCGGCTGGTCGCCTCGGTGAAGGACGCCGACGGGAACATGGTGGGGCTGCTCCAGGATCCGGTGGCCTGACCGGCGTACTCCTCCGTAGTACTTCTCGTAGGACGACTGTTGCACCCGCACTAGTTGCACACTCAACGATTGGCCGGATCGGTGCTACGGTGCGGGTATGGCAGTCAAGACGGCCGAGGCCCGGCTGGAGGAACGCTGGCGGGACATCCTGTCGGTGCACGCGCGCACGATGTGCGAGATCGACCGGGTGCTGCATCCGCACGGGCTGGGCGCCAGCGACTTCGAGGTGCTCGACCTGCTGGCCACCGAGTCGCCCGTCGAGGGTGACCACTGCCGGGTGCAGAACCTGGTCGGGCGGGTCCATCTGAGCCAGAGCGCGCTGTCCCGGCTGATCGGGCGGCTGGAGAAGGACGGCCTGGTGGAGCGGTCGGTCTGCATCGAGGACCGGCGGGGCGTGTGGGTCGCACTCACCTCCAAGGGCCGCGCCCTGCACGCCGAGGTACGGCCGCTGCAGCGGGCCGCGCTGGAGCGGATGCTCGACGGTCCGGCCGGCTAGAGCGCGAACTCGATGCCGTCCGGAAGTACTTCGATCCCCTCCTCGGCCAGCTGGGCCCGGGCCCGGGAGGCCGGGTCGACCAGGGGGTTCGTGTTGTTGAGGTGGGTGTAGATCCGGCGGGCGCGGGGATGGCGGGCCAGGGCGGCGAGGCTGCCGTGCGGGCCGGAGACCGGGAGATGACCCATGGCGGCCTGCCCGGGCCCGGAGCGGACCGTGGTGCCCATCTCGTCGGCGGTGAAGAAGGTGCCGTCCAGCAGGACGCAGTCGGCCTCCGCGCACAACTCGTCGAGTACGTCGCTCCAGGCGCCGACGCAGGGTGCGTACAGCAGGACTCCCCCGGTGGCCAGGTCCTCGATGCGATACGCCGTGACCCAGCGGCCGTCGGCCTCGGCGAGCGCGGCCGGGACGTACTTCGGGGCCTTGGCGCTCACCGGGTGGGCGGTCACGACCAGGCCGCCGGCCAGCACGAAGCCGCCGTCGGCCAGGCTGTCGGCCCACTCCCAAGGGGCGTAGCGGTCGAGGGCACCGCGGGCCGGGGCCAGCACCGTCCGCACGGGCGGGGCCGCGTACACCTTGAGGCCCGGTGCCCCGCGCAGCACGGTCAGTCCGGTGACATGGTCGGCCTCGGCGTCGGTGAGCAGCACTCCGCGCACCGGGGTGTCCCGAGGGCCCGGGCCCGGCCACAGCACCGCGGTGGCGGTGAGCTGGGCGCGGATGTCCGGCGAGGCGTTGAGCAGCCACCAGTCCCGGCCGTTGCCGGTCATGGCGACACACTCCTGGGTACGGGAGGGCAGCTTGCCGTCCCGGGCGGCGGCGCACAGCGCGCAGGCGCAGTTCCACTGCGGGAACCCGCCTCCGGCGGCGGTGCCCAGCAGGACGACCCTCACGACGATCCGCCCCTCTCGGTTTCCCCGACCCCTGCTGGGATCTTCCCTCAGGATGCGCCGCGCTACCCGTGGCCGGGAGGAACTTCCGGCCGTCCTTGGGGGGGCTGCCGGTCCACCGGGCGCATCGGCGGGATCGGTTCCGACGGGAAGTCGCGCCCGCCGGTCCACAGCGCCGGTACGGCGTCGCACCGGCGGCACAGTTCATAGGCCACGGCCTCGTAGTTGACCCGCCAGCCGTGGAAGTGCGGCCAGGCCTCCTTCGTGCCGCGTTCGGCGCGGAAGCCTGTCTTCTCCAGCATGTTCACGGCCGCCTCGAACTCGCCGTAGGTCAGCTCGATGTCGGCGTCCGGGGCCGGGTCGGTTTCGAAGGTCGCCCGTACGGAGGCGGCGATGTCGCGCAGGGCGGTGAAGCCGGCACGCAGCACCAAGCGGGCCTCCGGAGGGGCGGCCTGTGGGGTGAGCGCGAGCTGCATGGCCGCCGCGTCCAGGACAGCGATCAGGCTGACCAGCCAGCTGCGGTAGGGGCGGGGCGAACGGAACGCCAGCAGCACCGGGTAGGTGGCGTGGCTCTCCCCCATGTCCGCGGCCAGCCGTTCCCAGGCCCGGTACAGCTGGGGCAGCGCGACCTCGGTGTCGACCAGCCACTGCCGGGCGAGGATCTCCGGGCCCCAGGCGGGCTCGCCGGCCCGGGACTGGAGGAGGGTGACCTCCAGTTCGCGGCGGCTGTAGGCGGCGTACAGCGTGGGGAGATAGGCGATCTGCAGGGCGATCACGACGGGGCCGGTGGCGGCGGCGACGAAGTCGAGCGCGGACAGCCGAAGCCGGGCGCTGCTGGCGAAGCCGAGGGTGAACAGGCTGGAGCCGGCCTCACGGAACGAGGTGCTCCAGGACAGCGGCAAGAACCCGTACAGCAGCATGCCGAAGCCGAGGAACGCCCCGCCGAGCCAGGCGGTGAGCATGCCGATCAGCATCAGCGGGGCGAGCCAGGTCTCCGCCCGGTCGATCGCCCGGTAACCGCGGCCGCGCGCGGTGAGGCAGAGCAGCCGCCGCAGGCCCCACCACAGCCGGTACACCAGCACGGAGTACAGGCCCCGGGGGACCACGAGGGTGCGCAGAATGCTGCGCAGGACCAGGATCAGTACCAGCCCCCCGGCCACTCCGGAGATCCATCCCATGGGGCCATTCTGACCCGGATGGCGACGTCCCGGTGACCGGGACCCTTGGTCAGCCCGCCGGCCGGGCCAGCAGGGTGCGTACGCCCTCGGAGGTGAGCGTCAGCGCGTGTGCCGAGCTGCCGTCGATGGCGAGCGACAGGTTGTCCTCGGGCCACTGTGAGGCGAGCGCGCCCAGCGGCACCAGGCGGTAGCGGGAGACCGTCGGCAGCAGGCCGGTCAGCTCTCCCTCCGAGGTGAACACGGGGACGACGGGGTCGCCGTCGGGCCGTTCCAGGACGGGCAGCGCGATCATCGCGGGGTCGGCCGCCTCCGCCGCGTCGTCCGGGACCGGGACCAGCACGTCGCTGTGTGCGAGCGTGTCCAGCGCGTCACGGTCCTCGGCGTTCACGGCCAGCGTGTCGAGCGCCTGCTGGGCCGGCGTCGGAAAGTCGTCGTGTGCGGGTGTCTCCATGACAGATCCCCAGGTAGTGGTGGTACGGGCCGCAGGGACCGGTAAGCACCGGGCGGCCACGCCACGCGTACCCGATCGGGGCCGGGGCATGCGTCCGGGATCCCGGGGCCCGGGTGGCCGACGGGCACCGCCGACCGGGGGCGGCGGTGCGGGGCGATGCCGGGAGGAGGAGGGCGATGCCCGGGACGGGGGGCCGGGGCAGTGCGGGGACCGTTCCTGGGGGACGTACCGCGTGGCGCGATGGCGCTCGGCGGCCCTGGCGGGATGGTCAGGGGGCCGTCACGGGAGGGTCGGGGCCTGCCTCTCCTGGGCATGGATCCGGCCGCGGGCCGGACGCCAGGGTGCCGGCGAAGCCGAGCGTCAGCGCGGCCAGGACGCCCAGGTTGGCGTACGCCCAGGCGCCCCACTTACCGCCGAGGCCGAGCGGGCCCAGCAGATGACCGGAGACGCCGACGGCAGCCGGTTCCCGCGGACGCCGCGCCCGGCCCGGCTGGGCACCATCGTGGGTGCCGAACCGCGCGATCACGTCGAGGCCCTGGGTCTCCACCTGGAGCTGCCGGCCGGGTTCCCGTGCGTCCGCCACGCCGCCCGCCGCCCGCCGGACCTGGGGCTCCGTCAACTCCTCGGGTCCGCAGCCCGGTTGGGCCACCTCGATTTGACACCGCCCGGCACCCCCTCCAATCTATGATCATGACTTCCATTTTCAAGATGAGGGACGGTTAGCGATGCGCGTGGCTTTCGTCGGCAAGGGCGGCAGCGGCAAGACCACCCTGTCGGCCCTCTTCGCCCGCCGACTGGCGCGGTCCGGCGCGCCGGTCGTCGCTATCGACGGCGACATCAACCAGCACCTGGCCCACGCCCTCGGTCTCGACGAGGACGAGCTGTTCACGGCGCCGCCGCTGAGCGCACGGACCGGCGCGATCAAGGACTATCTGCGCGGCACGAACCCCCGGATCGCGTCCCGGGAGGCCATGGTCAAGACGACACCGCCCGGCCGCGGCTCACGGCTGCTTCGGCTGCTCGGCGACGACGAGGTGCACTCCCACCACGTCCAGGAGGTCGGCGGGGTGCCGCTGATGGTCACCGGGGCGTTCGCCGAGAGCGACCTCGGGGTGGCCTGCTACCACTCCAAACTCGGCGCGGTGGAGCTCTACCTCAACCATCTGGTGGACGGCCCCGGCGAGTACGTCGTCGTCGACATGACGGCGGGCGCCGACGCCTTCGCCTCCGGGCTGTTCACCCGCTTCGACATGACGTTCCTGGTGGTCGAGCCGACCCGCAAGAGCCTGTCCGTGTACCGCCAGTACCGGGACCACGCGGCCGAGTTCGGCATCCCGGTCGCCGTGGTCGGCAACAAGGTGACCGGGGCGGACGACCTCGCATTCCTGCAGGAGCGGGTGGGCGACGACCTGCTGGCCCACTGCGAGCTGTCGTCGTACGTCCGCGCCCAGGAGCAGGGCCGGGACGGCGGTGCGCTGGAGCCGCACAACTCCCGGGCCATGGACCGGCTGCGGGCCGCCGTGGACGCGCGGGCCAAGGACTGGGACGCCTTCCAGCGGCACGCGGTGGAGTTCCATCTGCGCAACGCCGCCGCCTGGGCGAACGCGGCCACCGGCCAGGATCTGGCCGACCAGGTCGACCCGGACTTCCGGCACGGACCGGCGGCCCTGCCCGCCTTCGCCTGAGACCTCGGTTCCCTCTCACTCCCTTTCGAGCACCCACCCCTTGACCGCCTTGAACAGAACAGGACACAGCAATATGTCGCTCGACGTCTCCCCGCAGTTGCTCGCCGAAGCCGAGAAGGGTGCGGTGCGGGAGGAGGACTTCGTGGAATCCGTCCGTACGTCGCTGCCGTACGCCTACCACCTCATCGCCCGGCTGACCTCCGAACTACGCGAAGGTGACAGCGAGTTCGCCGACAACCAGACCCCGCCGTCGGAGAAGGAGCGCGGGCAGCTGCTGCGGGCGCTGTCCTCCGACGCGATCCGGGGCAGCCTGGAGCGGCACTTCGGGGTCGCCCTCGCCTTCCAGAACTGCCACCGGGTGGCGGTGTTCCCGCCCGAGGCGCGCGGCGGTCGGACCTACACCCGCTTCACCTCGACGCGCTCGCAGATCCTCAACCAGTCACCCGAGTTCCGCGACTGCTGAACCGGGGTGCCGGGCGCCCTGCACCCCGGCGCTGGGCGCCTCGCGGGCGGTGCGGTTCTGCTGGAGGATTTCGTGGTCCGGGAGGCCCGCGCCGGCGAGCCGATGCTGCTGCTGTCCTCAGCCGGCCACGATCTCCGCGAACCGCTCCGCGTTCACATTGCCCCCGGACAGGATGACCCCGATCCGGCGCGGCAGCGGCGTCACCCGGTGGGCGAGCAGCGCGGCCAGACCGCTGGCGCCGCTCGGCTCCACGACGGTCTTCATCCGCTCGAAGGCGAACCGCATCGCGTCCCGGATCTGGTCGTCGCTCACCAGCGAGATGTCGTCCACCAGACGCTGGTTGACGGAGAAGGTCAGCTCGCCGGGGATGTCGGCCGCCTGGCCGTCGGCGATGGTCCTCGGCACCGGGATGGACACCCGGTGCCCCGCCTCCAGGGACCGCCTGGTGTCGTCCCCGGCCTCGGGCTCGACCCCGACGACCCGGATCCCGGGCAGCAGCCCCTTCGCCGCGGTGGCACTGCCGGCGATCAGCCCGCCGCCTCCGACCGGCACCACCAGGGCGTCCAACTCACCGACCTCCTCGATGAGTTCGAGTGCGGCGGTGCCCTGTCCGGCGATCACATGCGGGTGCTCGTACGGCGGGACCAACGCGAGTCCTCGTTCGGCGGCGAGGGCCTCGCCGATGGCCACGCGGTCGCCGGTGTAGCGGTCGTAGGTCACGATCTCCGCGCCGTACCCGGCGGTCGCCTCCAGCTTGGAGCGCGGGGTGTCCTCGGGCATCACGATCACGGCCGTGGTGCCGAGTTCGCGGGCGGCGAGGGCGACGGCCTGGGCGTGGTTGCCGGAGGAGTAGGCGGCCACGCCCTTCGCCAGCTGCTCGGCCGACAGCCGTGACACGGCGTTGTAGGCACCCCGGAACTTGAAGGCGCCGATGCGCTGGAGGTTTTCGCACTTCAGGAAGACCTCCGCGCCGACCAGCTCGTCCAGGGTGCGCGAGCGCAGCACGGGGGTGCGGTGGGCCACTCCCTTGAGCCGCGCGGCCGCGTCCTGCACGTCCTGGAGGGTCACGGGCGGGGTGTCGGGCATGTTCGTCCTCCGTTCTGGGCGCCGCCGGGCGCCGGATGGGCTTCGAACACAGCCGTTCGACGCCGATCGTATGGAATTATTGTCTATCACCTGGACGTAAAGTCCAGACCCGGTGGGCGGGACACGGAGGCGAGCCGATGGCGCAGGAAGCGACGGGTACGGCGGGCGAGGCGGCGGCGCGGGCAGAGCAGGACGCGATCATCGCCGCGCTGGCCCCGGTCGTCGACGGGATCGTGGCGACCTTCGGTGCCTTCTGCGAGGTCGTCATCCATGACTTCCGCCGCCCGGAGCGCTCCGTCGTCGCCATCGCCGGATCGGTCACCGGCCGCGCCGTCGGCGGGTCCATGAGCGAGATCGGCATGAAGCTGCTGGCGGCCGGGGACGCGGCGGCCGACGAGCTGAACTACCTCACCCGCACCCGGGACGGAAAGCTGGTCAAGTCCTCCACGATGGTGCTGCGCGACTCGGCCGGCACGGCGTTCGGGGCGCTGTGCGTGAACCTCGACGTCACGGCCGTGGCCCAAGTGCACGCGCTGGTCGGCGACCTGGCCGGGGTCGCGACCGGGCCCGAGGCGCCGCCGACCACGACGTTCGGCGACGACATCACCGCCGTAATGGACTCGATCGTCGACGCCCGCCAGCTGCGCGAGACCAAGCCGTGGCCCCAACTCACCCGCGAGGAGCGCCTGGACCTCTTCCGCGACCTCGACCGCCAGGGCGTCTTCGCGGTCCGCGGCGCGGTCCAGCAGGTGGCCGCCCGGCTCGGTATCTCCCGGGCCTCCGCGTACAACTACCTGGCGGCGACCCGAGCGGACCGGCCTTAGGGCCATAGGCAGCGTCATCCGATGCGTGCGACCCGGGCCCACGCGGGCGGTTCGTCCGGTACGTAGTCGGGGTTGTTCTCGCTGTACGGCGTGCAGGTGTACTGACGGGGGAACAGTCCGACCACGGTCCGGCAGGCGGCTGGGTCTGCGGCCAGGGCGTCTGTCCGTCGGTCGACGCCACCACCACGTCACGGGCGGGACGGCCTCGCAGCGCCCTGGCGAAGCCCGCGCGCAGATCCGTACCGCCGCCGCCCGGCAGCGCGATGCCCTCCGTGCGGTACAGCGGGTGCACGGTCCGGGCGGCCGCGTCGCAGGACACCACGCTGACCAGGTCCCGGCGGCCGCGAGCTCGGGGTGCCCTGAGGCACCCCTCGTAACGGCTCAGCCCTTCTTGACAGCCACTCCGCCGTAGAAGCCGATCTCCTCGGAGCCCTCCGGCGGGGTGGCCTCCGGGCGCCAGAACGGGACCTGGACCACGCCGGGTTCGACCAGTTCGAAACCTTCGAAGAACTGCTCGATCCGGGCGCGCGGGCGCAGGTTCATAGTGGCGGTCGCGTTGTTGTAGACGGCTTGGGCCTCGCTGCGTTCGGCGAAGTCGTCCGTGGCGTGCGAGAGCACCAGGAAGCTGCCTGCCGGGAGCGCGTCGCGCAGGGTGGCCACGATCCGCTCGGGCTCCTCCGCGTCGCGGATGAAGTGCAGGATGGCGACGAGGAACAGGGCGACGGGCTGGTCGAAGTCGATGATCCGGCGGACCTCGGGGTGGTCCACGACGGACTGCGGGTCGCGCAGGTCGGCGAGGACGATGCTGGTGGTGCCGGCCCGGTTGAGCAGCGCGTCGGCGTGCGCCTTCACGATCGGGTCGTTGTCGACGTAGGCGACGCGGACGTCCGGGGCGGCCTCCTGGGCGATCTCGTGCACGTTCGGCGAGGTGGGCAGCCCGGTGCCGACGTCCAGGATCTGTCGGACCCCGCTGTCGATGACATGCCGGACGGCGCGCTGCAGAAAGCCGCGGTTGGCCCGCACCGAGATCCACACCTCGGGCGCGACGGCGGCGAGCTGGTCACCGGCCTTGCGGTCCACCTCGTAGTTGTCCTTGCCGCCCAGCAGGTAGTCGTAGATCCGCGCGGGATGCGGCTTGCTGGTGTCGATCTGCACGGGGCGAGTACCGTCCTGCGTCACGTGTGCTCCTCTCGATGACCGCCCCGGCCCCCCTTGGCACACCGACGGCTGGCGACAGCTTTCCATATCAACTTCCGTGTCCGCGCACCGAGTTCCCGCTACGCCCCGAACGGCGGTTGACCTTGTCGCGACGTCACGGTCCGTACTGACGGTGCCACCCACCCAGAGACGCAGGCACCATGACCACTTCGCCCACGCAGCGGCTCGACCGGTCCCCCGTCGAGCTCGTCCGCAGCGCCTTCGACGCCCTCAACCGTGGAGATCTCGACGCGTGCACCCGGCTGATGACGGAGGACTTCGCGATCAACATCGCGGGGCTGCCGTTCCGGATGTACGGCCGTGACACCTGGCGGCGGAAGACGATGATGCTGCGCACGGCCTTCCCCGACTTCCGGACTCATATCGACGACATCTTCGGGTCGGGTGACCGGGTGGCGGTCCGGCTCACCAGGCGGGGCACGCACCAGGGCGAGTTCCGGGGCGTCCCCGCCACCGGCCGAGCCGTCGAGTACTCCAGTACCGAGCTCTACCGGATCGCCGACCGCCTGCCGGCCGAGGAACGGATCGCTTCGGACATGGAGACGCTGATGAGCCGGCTCAGCGGATCCGGGGCACCGGACCCGGATGCGTGACCCCCGGCTCCGCCGCCCGGCGGTGAGTGGAGTCGCCCGACCGGGGCCGACCTGACTACCATCTGGGCCAGGTGTCCGGGCAGGTGGCCCGGTTTGGTTGGGGGTTTCACATGGTTACCGGTCGTGTGGTGCGGTTCGACAGCACGCGCGGATACGGGTTCATCGCTCCGGACGGTGGCGGAGAGGACGTCTTCCTGCATGTGAACGACATGCAGATGCCGGAGTCCTACGTCCGCCCTGGCGTTGCCGTGGAGTTCGAGATCGAGAGCGGCGAGCGCGGGCCGAAGGCGTCCGGCGTCCGTCTCGCCCGGGGAGCCGACGTCCGGACGCTCGGCCCGGACGACGACTCGCTGTGCGATCTGCTCAGCGCGGACGAGTTCACCCGCGAGGTCACCGAGACGCTGCTTGCGTCGGCGCCCACGCTCACCGCCGAGGAGATCGTGCGGGTCCGGGGCGCGCTGGCCCAGTTCGCGAAGAACCACGGCTGGATCGAGGGCTGACCCACCCACGGCAGGCAGGGCGGCCGGTTCAGGCGTCGCGGGAGCGGAGCAGCCGTCCGCCCGCCGTGAGGGCGGCGACCGCCCAGAGGGCCAGTACGCCCGGTCCCTGCCAGGGGCCGACGGGCACATTGTCGACACTGACGGTGGCCTGCAAGGCCAGGCCTGCCGTCATCGGCTACCCCGAGCACTGCCCGCCCACGGTGGCCTGGCTGATGACGCTGGACGAGGCCGTGCGGATGCACCGGCTGCGGCTCTTCCGTCCCCGGCCGCTGCCGACCATGGAGCTGCTTCCGGTGCTGTGACCCGACAGGGCTGCTCCCGGCGCCGCGGCCCGTCAGGCACCGGAGGCAGCGGTCGGCCGGTCGACTCTCACCCCTGCTGGACCGGCTTGTGGCACGTGGCCGCGTCACCAAGAACACGGATCCCGGCAACCGCCCCACGCCTGGCCCGCAGACCTCAGGACGCGAACGGCACCTGCGCCGACGGAACGTCGTTCGTCCCGAAGGGATGCCGCCACAGCCCCTCCGCGGCCAGGCGCGGCAGGACGCCCTCCCCGAACCAGTACGCCTCCTCAAGATGCGGATACCCGGACAGCACGAACTCCTCGATCCCCAGGGCCGCGTACTCCTTGATCCGCGCGGCGACCTCTTCGTGGGAGCCGACCAGAGCGGTGCCCGCGCCCCCACGTACCAGCCCGATGCCCGCCCAGAGGTTGGGATGGATCTCCAGTGCGTCCCGTCGGCCCCCGTGCAGCGCCAGCATGCGCTGCTGTCCCGCGGACTCACTGCGCGCGAGCCCGGTCTGCACCGACCGTACGGTCTCCGGATCGAACCCGTCGAGCAGCCGGTTCGCCTCAGCCCAGGCCTGTTCGGAGGTGTCCCGGGTGATGACATGCAGCCGGATCCCGAACCGCAGGGTGCGCCCGTGTTCCGCCGCCAGCCCGCGGATCCAGGCGATCTTCTCGGCGACCTGGGCCGGCGGCTCACCCCAGGTCAGATACACATCCACATAGCGGGCCGCGACCTTCCCCGCGGCCGGCGAGGACCCTCCGAAGTACACCTCGGGAACCGGATCCGGCACCCGGGCCAGTTTCGCCTCCTCGACCCGAAGGTGCTCCCCTTCCAGATCGACGGTCTTGCCCTCCCACAACTGCCGTACGACCTCGAGGAATTCACCGGTACGCCGATACCGGGCGTCCTTGTCGAGGAAGTCGCCGTAGGCCCGCTGCTCGTGGCTCTCGCCCCCGGTCACCACATTGAGCAGCAGCCGTCCCCCGGTCTGCCGCTGGAAGGTGGACGCCATCTGCGCGGCGAGCGTGGGCGAGACGAAGCCCGGCCGGAAGGCGACCAGGAACTTCAGCCGTTCGGTGTGCCGGCTGACCATGGCCGTGGTCAGCCAGGCGTCCTCACACCAGGCGCCTGTGGGGGTGAGCGCCCCCACGAAGCCGAGGTCCTCCGCGGCCTTGGCGATCTGGCTCAGATAGGCGACCGTAGGCGGCCGGTCCCGGCCAGAGGCCGTCGCCGGGGTGCCGTGGCCGCCGCCGACGACATGGCGGCTGTCCCCGTTGGTGGGCAGGAACCAGTGGAAGGTGAGGGACACGAGGGATCTTCTCCGATCGCGTGGGGCCTGAGGGCGTCACAGGAGTCCGTGGCGGGGCGGCAGGGTGCCGCTGAGCACATACCGGCCGATGTGCTGGATCTTCCAGCGGGTCGGATCGTGCAGGGTGTGGGTGCGGGCGTCCCGCCAATATCGGTGCAGATTGAGGGAGTTGAGTGCGGAGCGGGTCCCGGACACCTCGAAGAGCGCGCCGGCGACGGCCACGGCCGCCTCGGCCGCCCGCACCTTCGCGGCGGCCACGGCGATGGATGCCTCGGCGGCCGACTCGTCGGTGAGCTGAGCGCCCGCCGCATCGACCGCGCGTGCTCCCTCCCGCAGCAGCGCCTCGGACGCCCATACCTGGAGGGCGAGTTCACCGAACCGCTGGATCAGCAAGGGATCCTCGACGGCGGTCTCCGCCCCGCTCTCGAACCACGGCCGGCTCTTGGTGCGCACGAACTCCGCCGCCTCGGCCAGGGCCGCCCCGGCGATCCCGACGTCGATCGCGGCGTGCAGCAACTGAGCCACCGCACCATGGAGTTGCGGCCCCTGGAAGGTCAGATGGTGGGGCAGCACCCGGTCGGCGGGCACGGCGACGCCGTCCAGCCGGACGGTCCCGCTGGCGGTCGTCCGCTGCCCCATGCCGTCCCAGTCGTCGACGACGGTCAGGCCGGGCGCGTCCCGAGGGACGTACGCCACATGCAGATTGTCGTCCTCGGCGCGGGCGAGGACCGGGATCCAGTCGGCGAAGAGGGCCCCGGTGGAGTAGTGCTTGACGCCCCGCAGCACATACGATCCGTCCGCCGCGCGCTCCAGCCGGGTCCGGATGTCCTGGACGTGCCTGGTCCCCGCCTCGGACTGGGCGTTCCCGAGACGGCTGCCCGCGAGCAGCTCGGCGAAGAAGAACTTCCGCTGCTCCTCGGTTCCCTGACGGCGAATCACGTTGACGTAGACGAAGTGGCTCTGCGGGATCTGGGAGAGACTGGCGTCGGCGGAGGCGAGCAGCCGGAAGATCTCGGCGAGGGTGACGGCCCGGATGTCGGCGCCGCCGTACTCGGCGGGCACGGTCACACCCAGCAGGCCCGAGGCCGAAAGCCGGTCCAGTTCGGCGCGGGGCAACCGGCGTTCGGCGTCCCGCTCGGCCGCCCCGGCCCGGAACTCCTCGGCCAGAGCCCCCGCGACGGCGAGTGCCTCCGTGTCGTCGGTGATGACGTGCGCGGCCATCGGTTCAGCCCGCCGCGGCGAGGACGGGCCGCCGGCCGAGCGCGGCCGAGAACTGGTCCACGATCGGGGTGAGCGCCTCGGCGGCGGCCGGTGCGAGGGCGAGCGTGCCGTCCTCCCGTACGGTGATGTCCTTGTCGAGGGTGAACCAGCCCTGGACTATATGGGCGGCGCCCATGGAGCTCAGCACCGGGCGGAGCGCGTAGTCGATGGCAAGGACGTGCGCGGTGGAACCGCCGGTGGCCAGGGGAAGCACGGCCTTACCGGTGAGTGCGTACTGCGGGAGCAGATCCAGCAGGGCCTTGAGCACACCGGAGTACGACGCCTTGTAGACCGGGGTGCCGACGACGACCCCGTCGGCGCGGGCGAACAGCTCGGTCGCCTCGACGATCGCCGGGTGCCGGAAGTCGGCGCCCAGCAGGGCCTCGGCTGGGACGGTGCGGACGTCGAGCGGGATCACCTCGTGTCCCTGGGCGATCAGCCGCTGGTCCAGATGGCGCAGCAGCCGGGCGGTGCGGGAGGAGGCGGAGGGGCTGCCGGAGACGGAGAGGACGGTGGCCATGGGTGCCTCTTTCTGGGAGCCCGGGCACCCGTGCGGGACGGGCGCCCGGCCGGGGGGGTCAGGCGTGGGCCTGGGCGGACTTGGGCTCGCGGTCCGGGAGGTCGGCCTCCAGTTCGCGGACCAGGGGCAGCACACGCTTGCCGAAGTACTCGACCTCCTCGTGGTAGTGCAGGAAGCCGAGCAGAAGGAGGTCGACGCCGAGTTGCTTGTAGGCGACGATGCGCTCGGCGATCTGCTCGGGGGTGCCGATCAGCCCGGTGCGGAAGCCGTCGTTGTACTGGACGAGGTCCTCGAAGGTGGAGTCCTGCCACATGCCCTTGCCGTCGGCGGTGGACCGGCCGGCCTGCTTGACGGCCGCCCCGAAGCCCTCCACGGCCTCGCTGTCGGCCTTTGCGATGATCTCGCGGAGGGTGTCGCGGGCCTCGGCCTCGGTGTCACGGGCGATGAGAAAGCCGTTGAGGCCGAACTTCGGTGCCGTGCGACCGACTTCGGCGGCGGACTTGTGGACGTCGCTGATCTGCTCGATCACCCCGTCGAAGTCCTTGCCGTTGGAGAAGTACCAGTCGGAGACCCGGCCGGCCATGGCGCGTGCGGCGGTGGAGTTGCCACCCTGGAAGATCTCGGGGTGCGGGCGCTCGGGGGTGTTGAGCGGCTTGGGCTTGAGGGAGAAGTCCCGCAACCGGTAGAAGTCGCCGGCGAGTTCGGTGTGGTCCTCGGTCCAGATCCGGGTCAGGGCACGGATGAACTCCTCGGCACGGCGGTAGCGCTCGTCGTGCTCGAGCCAGGGCTCGCCGAGCGCGGTGAACTCCCCCTTGAACCAGCCCGATACGACGTTCACGGCGAACCGGCCGTTCGAGAGGTGGTCGGCGGTGGCGCCCAGTTTGGCGAGGACACCGGGGTGCCACAGGCCGGGGTGGACGGCGGCGATGACCTTCAGGCGCTCGGTGGCGAGCAGCAGGGCGAGGCTGAAGCTGGTGGACTCGTGCTGGAACTCGGCGCCGTAGCTGGCCATGTAGCGGACCTGGCTGAGGGCGTACTCGAAGCCGTTGTTCTCGGCGAGGACGGCGAGTTCGCGGTTGTATTCGTATCCCCAGTCGGTGCGCTGCTCGATCCTGCTGGTGACGAGTCCTCCGCTGACGTTGGGGACCCAGTAGGCGAATTTCACGGGCGCGGCAGGCATGCGGAACTCCTGTTGCGTGATGTTTTCGGGTACGCCGAATTCACGGGGTGCACCAGGTCACGGGCACGCTGAATTCAGGCGGGAAATTGGAGGGGCGCGGCGGATCTCGGAGAGGTGATCAGGCCGCGGCGCAACAGGAGGCGCTGGAGACGCGCGCGAGATCGACATGGCGTCGCCGCGTGAGGTCCAGTCGCTTCATCATGCCGTCGATGGTCGCAGTCGGCGCAGAAGACCGTCAAGGAAAACCCGACCGGTCTCGTATCGCGGACCATTGAATTTCACGAACGTGTGACAGGGAAACCCTTGAACCCACCTCGATCGGCGACGCATTCTGCCGGGGTGCGGACCGAACAGCTGGAATACATAGCGGCCGTGACCCGGCTCGGCTCACTGCGCCGGGCAGCCGACGAACTGCGCCTTTCACAGCCCGCGTTGAGCGAGACCGTCCGGAATCTGGAGCGGGAGCTGGGCGTCGACCTGCTGGAGCGCAAGCGCACCGGGGCGACCATGAGCGCGGCCGGGCAGGAACTGATGCCGCGCATCGTCGAGGTGCTGGAGGCGGTGGACCGGCTGCGGGTGGCGGCGGGCGAGCAGCACCGCATCAGCCGTATGGTGCGCGTCGGCACGGTCAACGCGGCGACCGTGCCGCTGCTCGTCCCGGTGCTGCGGGACTTCCGGGCCACGCATCCGGTCACCCAGGTCGAGGTGGTGGGCGCGCAGCAGACGGAGATCCACCGGGGCCTCGCCGAGGGCGGTTTCGACCTGGGGCTTGTGAACCAGCTGGACGGCGACGACGTGCCCGCCGGCTTCGAGGCCACCGAGCTGCTGCGCGGACGGCCGGTGGTGTGCGTACGGCCGGACAGTCCGCTCGCCGACCGGGCCGAGGTGTCGGTCGACGATCTGCTTGGCGTGCCGTTGATCGCCATGCGCACGGGTTATGTGATGCACCGCTATGTGCACCGGCTGCTGGCGAACCGTACCCCCGTCTTCTCGTACTCGACCGACGGTGCCGAGATGGGGAAGCTGATGGTCGCGGAGGGGCTCGGGGCTACCGTCCTGCCGGACTTCAGTGTGGTCGGGGACCCGCTGGAACGCGACGGGACCATCGTGTGCCGCCCACTGGCCGGGGACACCACCCAGGTGGTGCTGACGCTCCAGCGCCGACGGGCCGAGTCGGTGCCGAAGGCGGCGCAGGATCTGCTGGAGACGTTCGTGCACCGGGCACGCCAACTGGGCGGGCACGTTCCGCGGCTCCCTACCGCGACGACGTGACGATGCGGGTTCGCGGCCCTCGGGCGAGCCGGCCCGGCCTCACGGTGAGCTCCGCCCGCCCAGCAGGATCCTCCATATCCGTGTCGCCACCTGGAGATTGAGCCGGGTGTCCACGTCCGCGAGGTCGCGGTCGCTGATCTCACGGATGCGCTGGAGCCGGTAGCGCAGGGTGCTGCGGTGGACGGCCAGGGTGCCGGCGGTCTCGTCGTAGTTGCCACCGCAGTCGAAGTACTGCGTCAGCGTCTGGACCATGTCCGTGCCGTGCTTCCCGTCGTAGTCGAGGAGCGGACCGAGCCATTCCCGCACGAACTCCTCCAGTTCCGTGCGGTCCTGGACTGGTCCGAGCAGCCGGAACAGACCCAGGTCGTCGTAGAAGGTCGTGCCGTACTGCTGACGCGACTGCCGGCGCACTTCCAGGGCCCGTTGTGCCTCCTCGTAACAGCGGGGTATGCAACGTGGGTTGGCGCAGCGGGCACTCACACCGACCGCCCCGCCGGGCGTTCCCAGTTCCCGGGCCAGCGCATCATGCAGGGCGGTGCCCTGAGGTCGTTCTTCGGTCAGCAGCACCATCCGGCCGCCGCGGCGCGTCACCAGCGGCCGCATGCCCAGCGTCGCCACGGCCCGTTCCACGGCGCGGACGAGGAAGTCGTCCGCCGGCCTGCCCGGCCAGTGCACGACGATCACGTAGTGGGGGCGGTGAAGGTCGTGGCCGACGGCCTCCGACCGGGCATAGGCGCTGGCCTCGTCCGTGCCCTCCAGCAGGTCGTCGACCAACTGGCGGCGCAGCCGCAACTCGACCTGGGCCAGGCTGCGCAGATGCATCAGCTGCAGGGTGAGTGACTGCACCGCATGCTCCAGAGCGAACAGGTCACGCTCCTCCACCCTGCCGTCGGGGTCCACCAGGGCCAGTACACCCAGGACCTCGCCGCCCTGCCGGGCAACAGCGACCACCCGCCCCTTGATGCGTACGGGTTCCTCCGAGAGGGTCACCTGCCGCAGCATGTCGCCCTGCCGTGTGGGCGCCCGCGCCGGATAGGGGTCGGGCCGGCCCGGACCCGCCCAGGAGCGGAGGTTGCCGAACCGGTCCTCGACGAGCGCCGGTAGCCCGGTGAGCTCGTGCAGGGCACAGGTGATGCCGTCTTCGCCGCCGCCCGAGGCCGCGACCGCGTCGAGTGCTCCGTCGACGCGCCGCTGGTGCTTCAGCTCGGATCGCAGATCGATCAGCTCTCTGTGCGAGGTGTCCTGCTCGCTGCGCAGTCGGTCCAGTTCACGACTGTCGGCATCCCGGCGGTGCTGTGCCGAGGCGAGGGACAGGGCCACCGAGGTGAACCCGATGACCGTCATGAGCAGCGACTGCTCCTCTTCGGTGGGTACGGAGGAGGACGACACGACCAGCGCTCCCAGCAGGTTGCCGAACAGGCGCAGACCCCACACCCGGCTCCACAGTCGCCCGGAGACGGTCACGGGGCCGTCCGCCCCGGCGAGCTCCCGGACCTGGAGGTCGAGGGGGCCTCCACTGCCATGGCCCGCCTGCGGCGGCGTGCGGGTCAGATCTTTCCCGACCATGAGGTAGCCGCCCTCGGCACGGTACGGTCCCAGCCCGCCGAGGTGGGACATGGAAAGGCGGATGATCTCGCTCTCGTCCTCGGTGCCGAACAACGTGCGGGACAGGGCCAACAGCCCGAACGGGTCCCGTGCGGGCCGGCCCGGAGCCGACCCTGGGCGGCGCAGCTCGTGGTGATGGGCGCGAGGGGCGTATCCCTGGTACCGGGCGGCTGCCTGATCGGGCCGACGACGGGACACCTGCCGCTTCGGACAGCCGACCATGAGTTCACTCCGTTCTCCCCCTCGGAGTGGCGATCGAGCGAGCCCTGTATGCCCACACGGGAACGCCCCACAGTGCGGATACCCAGCCGACCCCACCCCACCCGAATTACCGGGATAAATCTGATTTACCCCGAGAGGCTGAGCGGCGCAGCCGTTTTTCGCCCCGCCAGGCGCAGACGTGCCGCCCGCCGAATCGCAAGGCTGGGCGTATGGGCAGTACGGGGCGCGCTGTCGGCAGGAAGAACTGCAGGAAGAACTGGCCGACGCGGGAGCGGTCCGCGGACGCCCAGCTCGTTGCCCACCCGAACAGGCGTGCAGGACCGGGCGGAATCCGGCCCGGAGGGCGAAGGACGCCGAAAGACGCAGCTCGGCGCCGTGGAAGGAGTTCCTCATCATGGCCAAGGCAGTCGGAATCGATCTGGGCACCACCAACTCGGTGATCGCGGTGTGGGAGGGCGGCGAGCCGACCGTCGTGCCCAACAGCGAAGGCAACCGCACCACACCGTCCGTGGTGGCCTTCACCGACACGGGAGAACGCCTGGTGGGCCAGCTGGCCCGGCGCCAGGCGATCCTCAATCCCAAGGGCACCATCTACTCGGCCAAGCGGTTCATCGGCCGCCGCTTCGACGAGATCTCCGAGGAGGCCAAGGCGGTCGCGTACGACGTGGTCGAGGGCGAGGGCGGCGCGGCCCGCTTCAAGGTCCGCGACAAGCTGTACGCGCCGGAGGAGATCAGCGCCCAGGTGCTGCGCAAGCTCGCCGACGACGCGGGCAAGCAGTTGGGCGAGCGAGTCACCGAGGCCGTCATCACCGTGCCCGCCTACTTCAACGACGCCCAGCGCACCGCCACCCGTGACGCCGGCCGGATCGCCGGCCTCGAGGTGCTCCGGATCATCAACGAGCCGACGGCGGCCGCCCTGGCCTACGGCATGGACAAGAAGGAGCACGAGACGGTACTCGTCTTCGACCTCGGCGGCGGCACCTTCGACGTCAGCATTCTCGACGTCGGCGACGGCGTGGTCGAGGTGCGGTCCACGGCCGGCGACAGCCACCTGGGGGGCGACGACTTCGACCGGCGTCTGGTGGATCATCTCGCGGACGGGTTCCAGAAGGAGAACGGCATCGACCTGCGCCAGGACCCGCAGGCCCTGCAGCGCCTGTTCGAGGCGGCGGAGAAGGCGAAGACCGAGCTCAGCTCGGTGACACAGACGCAGGTCAGCCTGCCCTTCATCACGGCCGACGCCTCCGGGCCGAAGCACCTGACCACGACGATCATGCGGTCGACCTTCGAGCAGATCACCGGGGACCTGGTGGAGCGCTGCCTCGGCCCGGTCCAGCAGGCCATGGAGGACGCCAAGGTCGGCGAGAACGACATCGACGAGGTCATCCTCGTCGGCGGCTCCACCCGCATCCCGGCCGTCCAGGCCCTCGTACGCCGCCTGACCGGAGGCAAGGACCCCAACATGAGCGTCAACCCCGACGAGGTCGTGGCGATGGGGGCCGCGATCCAGGCCGGGGTCCTCAAGGGCGAGGTCAAGGACGTCCTGCTGCTCGACGTCACCCCGCTGTCGCTGGGCGTGGAGACCGCCGGCGGCGTGATGACGAAGATCATCGAGCGGAACACCACCATCCCGGTGCGCCGCACCGAGACCTTCACCACGGCCGCCGACAACCAGCCCGCCGTCGACGTCGTCGTCCTCCAGGGCGAGCGCGAACTGGCCGCGGACAACCGTGTCCTCGGCCGCTTCCAGCTCACCGACATCCGCCCCGCGCCCCGGGGCGAGCCCCAGATCGAGGTCACCTTCGACATCGACGCGAACGGCATCCTCAACGTCACCGCCCGCGACAAGGACACCGGCAAGGAGCAGGGCATCACCATCAGCGACACCTCCAACCTCGACCGGAGCGAGGTCGAGCGCATGGTGGAGGAGGCCGAGCGCAACCGGAACCAGGACCAGGCGCTGCGCGAGGCGATCGACGCCCGCAACGAGCTGGACTCCATCGCCTACCAGGTCGAGAAGCGGCTCGGCGAGCTCGGGGAGGCCGCCCCCGCGCACGAGAAGGCGCGTGCCGAGATGCTGGTCACCGAGGCGCGCGAGGCGGTCAAGAACGAGGCGGGGGTGGACAGGGTCCGGCCGCTGATCTCCGAGCTGCAGCAGATCTTCGCGGGTCTCGCCGCCCACCAGGCGGGGGCAACGGCGGAAGGTCCGGCCGGCACCGGATCGCCGGACGGCTCGGCACCGGGCGGTGCCGCGGCAGGCGGCTCCGGCGGGGACGACGACGTGATCGACGCCGAGTTCGACAAGGGGTGAGGTGGCCACCATGCCGTATCCCTCTCCCCAGGACCGGCAGTCCGACCCGCCGCCGGAAGGTGCGGAGCGGCCGCCGCGCGGAGACCTGCCCGAGCCGGGACCGCACGCCGAGGACGCCGAGCCGGGCCCCGACGCGGCGACCGGCCAGGGCGGCCCCGAGGACGAGTACGCGGCCGCGCTCAAGGAGGTCGAGGACCGCTGGCGCCGCGCCCTGGCGGACCTCGACAACCTGCGCAAACGCCATGCGAGGGAGCTGGAGCGGGAGCGTGTGTCCGAGCGCGCCCGCACCGCCGCGGCCTTCCTGCCGGTCATCGACAACCTGGAACTCGCCCTGGCCCACGCGGGCGCCGACCCGGACGCGATCGTCGAGGGCGTCCGGGCCGTGCGCGACCAGGCCGTGAACATCCTCGAAGGCCTCGGATACGTCCGCAACGCCGGCACCGGAGTGCCCTTCGACCCCGCCCGGCACGAGGTCGTCGGCGTGGTCGAGGACCAGGGCGCCGAACCGGGCACCGTGGTCCAGGTGCTGCGCCCCGGCTACGGGGAGGCCGAGCGTCAGCTCAGGCCGGCCGCCGTGACCGTCGCCAAGCGGGAGTGAGCGCCCATGGCACGCGACTACTACGACGTTCTCGGTGTCCCGCGCACCGCGGACCGGGACGAGCTCCAGCGGGCCTACCGCTCCCTGGCCCGCAAGTACCACCCGGACGTGAACAAGGACCCGGCGGCCGAGGAGCGGTTCAAGGAGATCAACGACGCCTTCAGCGTCCTGTCCGACCCGAAGCAGCGAGCCCGTTACGACCGCTTCGGCGAGGACTTCCGCAAGGTCCCGGAGGACTGGGAGGAGCGGGTCGCCGCAGGTGCGGGAGCCGGCAGCGGCTTCCGCGGGTCCGCCGGGGGCGGTCCGCGCGTGCGGTACACGACGTCCGGCTTCGGCGAGGAGGGCATCGACTTCGAGGACCTGTTCGGCTCGTTCTTCGGCGGTGCCGGGCGGATGCGCACGCCCGGCGCCGACCAGGAGGCCGAACTGCCGCTCACCGTCGAGGAGGCATACCGGGGCGGCCGTCGTACCGTCACCCTCGCCGGGCCGTCCGGACCGCGCAGCTACGAGGTGAACGTGCCGCGTGGCGTCACCGACGGGCAGCGCATCCGGCTGGCGGGCGAGGGCGGCCGCGGAAGTGGCGAGGCGCCCGCCGGTGACCTCTATCTGCGGGTGCGGATCCTGCCGCACCCGGTGTTCCGTGTCGAGGGCCGCGACGTCCACGTTCAGCTGCCGATCACGCCGTGGGAGGCGGCGCTGGGCGCCACCGTGCCCGTGCCCACCCCGAGCGGCACCACGGCGAAGGTGACCGTGCCCGCGGGATCCTCCAGCGGCCGGCGGCTGCGGCTGCGCGGCGAGGGCATGCCCAATCCCCGGGGCGCCGACGGGGACCTTTACGCCGAACTGCGCATCACGGTGCCGCCCCGGCTCAGCGACCGGGAGCGTGAGCTGTTCGAGGAACTCGCCGCTGTCTCCTCGTTCGACCCCAGGAGGACCTGATGAGCGACCGACCGACCGAGTCGCCCAGCCGGCCGCCGCTGACGGCTCCGGCGGGGAGGCGCGTTCAGTACGCGATCGTGCCCGTGCCCAGGCTCTCCCTGGACACCGTCGCCCGCCGCTCGGGCATCCACCCCGAGCTGATCCGCCGGTTCGTGGCGCTCGGACTCGTCGACGCCGACCGCGACGCCGCCGGACGACTGGTCTTCTCCCCGACCGCGCCGGCCGCCCTGGCCCGCGTCCAGCGGCTGCGCACCGGGTTGTGCCTCAACTACGCATCCATCGGACTGGTGCTCGACCTGCTCGACCGCATCAGCCTGCTCGAAGCCGCGCTGCGCCGCACCGGCACGAGGAGTGATCCCCCACCATGGACATGAACCGCCTGACCCAGAAGTCCCAGGAGGCCCTTCAAGAGGCCCAGACCGCCGCCGTCCGCATGGGGCAGACCGAGGTCGACGGCGAACACCTGCTGCTCGCTCTCCTCGACCAGGAGGACGGCCTGGTACCCCGACTGGTGCAGCAGGCCGGAGGCGAACCCAAGGAACTGCGCGCCGCCGTGAAGGAGGACCTATCCCGGCGTCCCCGGGTCACCGGACCCGGCGCGGCGCCCGGGCAGGTCTTCGTCACCCAGCGCCTGTCCCGTCTGCTGGACACCGCCGAGCGCGAGGCCAAACGCCTCAAGGACGAGTACGTGTCCGTGGAACACCTGCTGCTCGCCCTGGCCGAGGAGGGTTCGTCGACCGCCGCCGGACGGCTGCTGAAGGAGTTCGGTGTCACCCGGGAGTCGTTCCTCGGCGCCCTCACCCAGGTCCGCGGCAACCAGCGCGTCACCTCCGCCAACCCCGAGGTCGCCTACGAGGCGCTGGAGAAGTACGGCCGGGATCTGGTGCTCGAGGCCCGGACCGGCCGGCTGGACCCCGTGATCGGCCGGGACGCGGAGATCCGCCGCGTCACCCAGATCCTCAGCCGCAAGACCAAGAACAACCCCGTCCTCATCGGCGACCCCGGTGTGGGCAAGACCGCCATCGTCGAGGGCCTGGCCCAGCGCATCGTCCGCGGTGACGTACCCGAAGGGCTGCGCGACAAGACGGTGTTCGCCCTGGACATGGGCTCCCTGGTCGCCGGCGCCAAGTACCGCGGCGAGTTCGAGGAACGCCTCAAGGCCGTCCTGAGCGAGGTCAAGGCCGCCCAGGGCCGGATCCTGCTCTTCGTCGACGAGTTGCACACCGTCGTCGGCGCGGGCGCTGCCGAGGGTGCCATGGACGCGGGCAACATGCTCAAGCCGATGCTGGCCCGCGGCGAACTCCACATGATCGGCGCCACCACCCTGGACGAGTACCGCAAGCACATCGAGAAGGACGCCGCCCTCGAACGCCGCTTCCAGCAGGTCCTGGTCGACGAGCCGAGCGTGGAGGACACCATCTCCATCCTGCGCGGTCTGCGTGAACGCCTGGAGGTCTTCCACGGCGTGAAGATCCAGGACACCGCGCTGGTCGCCGCGGCGACCCTCTCCCACCGCTACATCACCGACCGGTTCCTGCCGGACAAGGCCATCGACCTGGTCGACGAGGCCTGCGCCAGGCTGCGCACCGAAATCGACTCCATGCCGGCCGAACTCGACGAGATCACCCGCCGGGTGACCCGCCTGGAGATCGAGGAGGCGGCCCTGTCCAAGGAGACCGACGCGGCCAGCAAGAACCGCCTGGAGGAACTGCGCAAGGAACTGTCCGACCTGCGCGCCGAGGCCGACGCAAAACACGCCCAGTGGGAGGCCGAACGACAGGCCATCCGCAGGGTCCAGGAACTGCGCCAGGAACTGGAACAGGTCCGGCAGCAGGCCGAGGAGGCCGAGCGAAGCTACGACCTCAACCGGGCCGCCGAACTGCGGTACGGCAAACTCCGGGAACTGGAGCGCCGGCTGAAGGCCGAGGAAGAGCAACTGGCCGCCAAGCAGGGCCCGAACCGGCTCCTGCGGGAAGTCGTCACCGAGGAGGAGATCCTGCGTGAGCGGGTCATCGGCCAGGACGAGGCGGTCAAGCTGGTCGCCGACGCCATCATCCGGGCCCGCTCCGGCATCCGCGACCCGCGCCGGCCCATCGGCTCGTTCATCTTCCTCGGCCCCACCGGAGTCGGGAAGAC
Organism: Streptomyces sp. NPDC111744; assembly: GCF_055634995.1. Taxonomy (NCBI): domain Bacteria; kingdom Bacillati; phylum Actinomycetota; class Actinomycetes; order Kitasatosporales; family Streptomycetaceae; genus Streptomyces; species Streptomyces sp. NPDC111744. The sequence goes on along the minus strand of NZ_JBVKCG010000034.1, from coordinate 18,706 downwards.
GGAGCTGGCCAAGACACTCGCGGCGGCTCTCTTCGACTCCGAGGAGAACATGGTCCGGCTGGACATGAGCGAGTACCAGGAGCGGCACACTGTCAGCCGTCTGATGGGGGCGCCCCCCGGATACGTCGGCTACGAGGAGGGCGGCCAGCTCACCGAGGCGGTGCGCCGCAAGCCGTACTCGGTGGTGCTGTTCGACGAGATCGAGAAGGCGCACACCGACGTCTTCAACACGCTGCTGCAGGTCCTCGACGACGGCCGCATCACCGACGCCCAGGGCCGTACGGTCGACTTCCGCAACACCGTGATCATCATGACGTCCAACATCGGCTCGCAGTACCTCCTCGACGGCGTCACGGCCGACGGCGAGGTCAAGCCGGACGCCCGGGCGCTGGTGATGGGCGAGCTGCGCGGGCACTTCCGGCCGGAGTTCCTCAACCGTGTCGACGACATCGTGCTGTTCAAGCCGCTCGGCGAGGCCCAGATCGAGAAGATCGTGGAGCTGCAGTTCGACGAGCTGCGCCGCAGGCTCGCCGAGCGCCGTATCGCCGTCGAACTGACCGACGCGGCCAGGGAGTTCATCGCCCGCCAGGGCTACGACCCGGTGTACGGGGCGCGGCCGCTGCGCCGCTACATCTCCCACGAGGTGGAGACGCTCGTCGGACGGGCCCTGCTGAGCGGCGACGTCCAGGACGGCGCCACCGTCCGGGTCGACGCCCGCGAGGGCGAGCTGGTGGTCACTTACGAACGACCGCGGGCCGATGAGGAGGCGATGGCGGCATGAGCACCATGCAGGCCACGACCGTCCGCTGCCCGCACTGCGGACGCACCAACCGTGTCCCCTCGGTCGCGGAGGGCAGCCCGAGGTGCGGGAACTGCAAGCAGCCGCTGCCCTGGACGGTCGACGTGGGCGACGACGACTTCTCCGAGGTGGTGGAGAAGTCCACCGTGCCCGTCGTGGTCGACCTGTGGGCGACCTGGTGCGGCCCCTGCCGCCTGGTCAGCCCGGCCCTGGAGAAGGTCGCCGCCGACCTCGCCGGACGGATCAAACTGGTGGGTGGAGGAGATACGCGTAATAGCCGCCACTTCACAGCAGAGCGTGACGCTCAAATACGGTGAGTATGCGTACGCTCCGTGATCTGACCCTGGCCCCGCTACCGGGATCGTCGCTGTTTATGGTGGCCGCTGTCAGGCGGTTGGGCGTGGGGCGGTTGGTGTGGCGTCGCTGGAGCGGACGGCGTATCCGAGGTTCAAGAGGCTGATCTCGGAACGGGAGTTGCGGGAGTACTTCACGCCTTCGGCGGAGGAGACGGCGTGGGCTCGTGAACGTACGCATGACCGCCCGGGCCGGGTCTTGGCGCTGCTGGTGATGCTGAAGTCCGCCGCGCGGCTGGGCCGTGTCCCCAAGATTGGGGAGATACCCGAGGTGGTCGTGGCCCATGTACACGATCAGGCGGGGCTCGCTGCGGGGACAGTGCCAGAGGCAGACTCCGAGCGGAGCGAGGAGCGCTACCGGTCGGCCGTACGTGACCGCCTGGAGCTAAAGTACAGGCCAGGTGAGGCCCGCGCGGTCGCGGAGGCGGCGATGCGGGCGGCGGCGCCGGTGAAGGCGCATACCGCGGACCTGGTGAATGTGGCGCTGGAGGAGCTGGTTCGGCAGAAGGAGCGGCTGGAGCTGCCGACGTTTTCCACCCTGGACCGGATGGCTTCCCGTATCCGTTCCGAGGTGGAAGCCTCGCAGTGCGAGGCGATCGTCGCGCGCATGAGTGATGCGGCGCGGGAGCGGGTCGCGGGCATGCTGGAGGTCGCCGAGGGCGAGTACCAGAGCCTGTTCGCGTGGGTCAAGCAGCCCGCCCGGCGGGCGACCTGGTCGCGGTTTAGGGCTCATGCGGAGCGGATGGAGAGGGTGGACGGGCTGGGGGATGCCGTCTTCTGGGTGGGGAAGACACCGCCGGCGAAGGTGGCCGCGCTGGCCGAGCAGGCGAGGGTGCTGTCGGTGGGCGAGATGAAGGACATCGCCGAGCCCCGCCGCACCGCGCTGACTGTGTGCCTGCTCGCGCAAGTGCAGGCGGCGGTGCGGGACGAGACCGTGGTGATGCTCTCCAAGCGCATGTCCCGGCACCTCAAGCGGGCCCAGGAAGAGCTGCTGGAGATCGAGAAGCGGCAGAAGGAGACTACCGAGCAGCTCCTGGCTACCTTCCGGGACGTGCTGACCGCCCTGCGCGGCAGCGGCGAGGCCGCTCCCGGCGTGTGGGAGGGGGAGGCGTCTCTGGATGACCTGCTGGCGCTGAAGAACGCCCGGGCTGCGGTCGAGTCGGCGGGCGGGTTCGAGGCCCAGCTGGCGGAGCTGGAGGCCCTGGACGCGTATCGGGGCAGCAACTACACGGCGCTGGTGGAGCGCTTCTTCAAGCCGGACCGACCAACCATGTTCAAGATCGCCCGCCGTCTGTCGTTCACCGCGACCTCGACCGACCGCAGCGTGCTGGACGCGCTGGACCACGTCCTCGCCCACCGGCACCTCACCCGGCCCCTCGTCTGGGACACGCATCCCACCCGCAGGGACGAGAACGGGGAGTTGGTACGGCTGGACCTCTCGTTCGCACCGAAGATGTGGCGGAAGACCGTCTACTCCCGTGAACAGCCGGGGATGCTGGTCCGGCGGCATTTCGAGGCAATGGTGTTCGCCTGTCTCGTGGAAGAGCTGCGCTGCGGTGATGTCGCCGTGATCGGCGCCGAGGACTACGGTGACTGGACCCGCATGCTCCTGCCCTGGGAGCAGTGCGAGTCCAAGCTCGCGGGCTTCTGCGAGCAGGCCGGCCTCCCCAGCACCGCGAGCGAGTTCACCGTTCGGCTGCGCGAGCGACTCACCACGATCGCCGAAACCGTGGACGCCGGGTACCCGGACAACAAGGACCTCACCATCGACCTGGTCACCGGCGTCCCCTCTCTTGCCGTACGCAGAGCAGGCGAGCGCACCGCCTCCGCGGAGAAGCTGGAAGAAGCTCTTTCCGAGCGGCTTCCCGCCCGCAGCGTGCTGGAACATCTGGCGCGGGCGGCGCACTGGACGGAGTGGTGGAAACGGCCCGGCCCACGCTCGGGCAGCGAGCCGAAGTTGAAGGAACCCCTGCCGCGCTACGTGACCACCGCGTTCGTCTACGGTTCCGGACTCGGCCCTGCCCAGGCGGTGCGCCACATGCGGGGCAGTGTGACGGCGCACGAGCTCGGCGCGATCGCGAAACGCCACTTCACCATCCCGGTCCTCAACCGGTGCGGGGCCGACGTGGTCAACGCCCATGCCGACCTGGATCTGACGGCGGCGTGGGGTGACGGGTCGGTGGCGGCGGTGGACGGCACCATGATGAACACCGTCATCGACAACCTCCTCGCCGAGACCTCGATCCGCTATGGCGGCTACGGTGGGATCGCCCACCATCTCGTCTCCGACACCTACGTTGCGCTCTTCTCCCGGTTCATCCCGTGCGGGGTGTGGGAGGCCGTCTATCTCATCGACGCGTTGCTGTCGAATGAGTCGGAGGTCAGGCCGGAGACCGTGCACGCCGACACCCAGGGGCAGTCTTTCCCGGTCTTCGGGCTCGCCCACCTGCTCGGCATCGACCTGCTGCCGCGGATCCGGAACTTCCAGGACCTCACCTTCCACCGCCCCGATCCGCGAGCACGCTACCGGCATATCGACGCGCTGTTCTCCGCAGATCCGCGTACCTGCATCGACTGGCAGCTCATCGAGAACGGCTGGAAGGACCTCATACAGGTCGGCCTATCGGTACGGGAAGGCACCGTGTCCTCCATCACCCTCCTGCGGCGCTTGAACAACCACTCCCACAAGAACCAGATCTACCGGGTCTTCCGCGAGGTCGGCCGCGCCGTGCGGACGATCGTTTTGCTCCGCTACCTGTCGGACCCACAGCTGCGGGAGCAGATCACCAGGGCGACGAACAAGGCCGAGGCATACAACGGGTACACCAAGTGGCTGCACTTCGGCGGGGACGGCTACCTGCGCTCCCGTGATCCCGAACTCCAGGAGAAGGCCGTCAAGTTCCTCGACCTGATGGCCAACAGCATCATCTTCTCCACCACCGTCGACATGACCGACACACTGCGCCAGATGGCCGCACAGGGCTGGGAGCTGAGCCCTGACGACATCGCCGCGCTCAGCCCGCACCGCAGGGACAACGTGCTGCGCTTCGGCGACTACGACACCGCCACCCTCCACATCCCGCCCGGGCCGTACGACAGCGCGCTTCGCTTTCCTGCGGATGACTTTTGACGGTCTCCTCAGATCCCCGGTTGATTCAACACGCCTGGTGCGAGGCTGCCACCGGTTTCGGCACGGCTGTCTGAGCCGGTCACGAGCGAGTCGGCATTATGAAGTCCACGGTGAACGAACTCGATATTCCCATGCTGTTATACCGAACGAATGGCACAGTGCCAGGCATGGTGACATCCCCACTTCTGCGACAGCTCGCCCGCACCCGCCGCTTCACCCTCGGCGCACCCGCCCGTTTCACCGTGGCGCCGGACGGTACCTGTGTCCTGTTCCTGCGGAGCCGGGCCGGGGACGATCCGGTCGGGTGCCTGTGGACGCTCGACCTGGCAACCGGCGCGGAGCGACTGCTGGCTGACCCCGCGGTGCTGCTCGGCGACGAGACCGATGAGGTGCCGGAGGAGGAGCGCATCCGGCGCGAGCGCGCCCGGCAGCAGGCCGCCGGGATCACCGACTACGCCACCGACACGGCCGCCCAGGTCGCCGCGTTCGCCCTCTCTGGGCACCTGTGGGTGGTGGATACAGGATCCGGCGCCGTCCGGCAACTGCCCGCCCGGCAGCCGGTGGTGGACCCTCGCCCGTCCCCGGACGGCCGGAACATCGCCTACGTCTCCGGCGGCGCGCTCCGGGTGATCGGCGCCGACGGCAGTGGCGACCGAACGGTGGCCGCGCCCGAGCCAGCGGAAGGTCCGGACGTCTTCTTCGGCCTGCCGGAGCATGTGGCGAGCGAGTCGATGGGCCGCTACCGAGCGTACTGGTGGGCACCGGACGGGGAGCGGCTACTGACCACCCGGGTGGACAACCGGGAGGTCGGGCTGTGGTACATCACCGATCCGGCCGACCCCGCCAAGCCGCCGCGCACGATGCGCTACCCGGGGGTCGGTACTACCAACGCCGAGGTCACGCTCTGGATCGCCGATCTGGCGGGCAACCGCACCGAGGTCCGCTGGGACCGGACCGGCTTCGAGTACCTGCCCGCAGCCGGCTGGGACGGGCACGGTCCGTTCGCCGCCGTCCTCAGCCGCGACCAGCGCACGCTCCAGGTACTGGCCGTCGACCCGGCAGACGGTACGACCAGCCTCCTGGCCGAGCGGCACGATGAGCGCTGGGTGGAGCTGCTGGTGCCCGGAGTGCCCGCGCGGACAGCTACCGGCCGGCTCGTCGATTACCTCGACCGGAACGAGACCCGGCACCTGAGCATCGACGGCACGCCGGTCACGCCGGACGGGCTGCAGCTGCACGAGGTGCTTGCGGTGGACGGCGAGACGGTGCTTTTCACGGCGGCTGCAGAACCCACCGAGCGCCATGTGTGGAGGTACCGTCCGGGCCAGGGCATACACCGGTTGACCGAGCAGCCGGGGGTGCACTCCGGCGCATTCTGCAGCGGCACGTTTGTGCACACCACGCGCACGCTGGATCTGCCGGGCTCGCACACCGCCGTGCACCGCCTGACCCGGGACGGCCGACCGGAACCAGATGGCCCCGCGCCCGTCGAAATCAGCTCGCACGCCCAACGCCCGCTGCTGCAACTGCGTGTCGAATCCGCCGCCGTCGGGCCGCGTGAACTGCGTACACACCTCTTCCTGCCGTCCTGGCACAAGGCCGGTGATGCCCAGCTGCCGGTACTGGTCGACCCCTACGGCGGCCCCGCAATGCAGAAGGTGATGGCCGAACAGACCTCTCACACCTTCGTCTCGCAGTGGTTCGCCGAACAGGGCTTCGCGGTGCTGGTGACGGACGGCGCCGGCACGCCCGGACGCGGACCACGCTGGGAGAAGGAGATCTTCGGTGACCTGATCGGCCCGACCCTGGACGACCAGGTTGCCGCCCTGCACGCGACCGCCGAGCGCCACCCGGAGCTGGATCTCGACCGGGTCGGCATCCGCGGCTGGTCGTTCAGCGGGATGTTGGCCGCCGCTGCGGTGCTGCGCCGACCCGACACCTTCCACGCCGCAGTGGCCGGCGCCCCGCTCACCGACCAGCATCTCTACGACGCCTGCTGGAAAGAGCGCTTCCTCGGTCTGCCCGACCAATACCCGGAGCATTATGAGCTGTCTTCGCTTCTTGCCGACGCTCCAAAGCTCAGCCGTCCGCTGCTGCTGATGCACGGACTGGCAGACGACAACGTCTTCGTGGCCAGTACGCTGCAACTCTCCAGCGCTCTGCTGGCCGCGGGGAAGCCGCACGAGGTGCTGCCGCTAAGCGGGATGACACATGCCGCACCGGCCAACGACACGTTCGCCCGGCTACTGGGGCACCAACTGGAATTCCTCCAGCGGCACCTGGTCGGCCGCCCCGCCACGGTGCCCTGCTAGGCCCGATACTCCCGAAGCCACGGGCAGGTGCCACTTGGCGCCTGCCCCACGGTCTTCCTGGCTGCCATCACTCTGTGTATTCGCTAGGTGGGGGATACCCCCAACAGCAAGGCCCGGGGTCTTTGGAGGAGATATCCGCGAAGCGGCCCCCGCGGGGGCCGCTTCGCGGATATCTCCTCCAAAGACCAAACTGGCCAAGGTCGACGTGGACAGCAACCCGCGGCTGGCCAGGAGGTTCGAGGTCCAGGCCGTGCCGACGCTGCTGGTCCTGGACCACGGCAAGACCGTGGCCCGGCAGGCGGGCGCCGCACCCGCCCCCGCGCTGCGCCAGTGGGTGGAGCAGTCGATCTCGGGCCGCGCGCCGGCCCAGGAAGGATGATGCGCGATGACCCTGCACGCCGACCCTCATCTCGCCCTGGTACGGCCCGTCGCGCCGCGCACCCCCGAGGGCTGTGAGGAGTGCCTGCTGCTCGGTTCCCCGTGGGTCCATCTCCGGCTCTGCCTGACCTGTGGCCACGTCGGCTGCTGCGACTCCTCGCCCAACCGGCACGCCCGGCGGCACGCCGCCGCCGACGCCCATCCCATCGCGGCATCGCTGGAGCCCGGCGAGAACTGGCGGTGGTGCTTCGTCCACGAGGCGTTCGTGTGATGTCCGGGGACGAAGCCCGGCCGGACCCGGCGCCCGCGACCGACGGCACCGACGACGCGGACGAGGTCGTCCCGTTCGAGACCCCGGACGTCTACGGCGCGTACCCCCGCCTGAGCGACGACCAGATGGCCCGCCTCGCGGAACACGGCCAACGGCGCTCCGTGAACGCCGGCGACGTGCTGATCCAGGAGGGCGAGCGCTGCGAGGCGTTCTACGTCGTCCTCAGCGGCTCCGTCGCCGTCATCGAGGACTACGGGACACCGGAAGAACACCTGCTGCGCGTCCACGGCCCCGGCCGCTTCATCGGCGAACTCGGGCTCCTGCACGACCAGGTGGCCTTCTACACCGCCGTGGTCCGCGACCCCGGCGAGATCATCGCCCTGTCCCTGGACCAACTGCGCCGCCTGATCACCCGGGACCCCGCTCTCGGCGACGTGGTGCTGCGCGCCTGCCTGGGCCGCCGCGCCCTGCTGGTCGGACAGGGCGCGGGCTTTCGCATCATCGGCTCGCGCTACTCGCCGGACACCCGGCGGCTGCGCGAGTTCGCCACCCGCAACCGGCTGCCGCACCGCTGGATCGACCTGGAGACGGACCAGGAGGCCGAGGAACTGCTGCGGCGCTTCGGCGTCGGCCCGCAGGAGACACCGCTGGTCATCTGGCGCGACACCACCCTGCTGCGCAACCCCAGCAACGCCGAACTGGCCCGGCTCATCGGCCTGCCGCCGCTGCCCGCCGAGAACGGCCGCGGCGACCTGCTGATCGTCGGCTCCGGCCCGGCCGGCCTCGCCGCCGCCGTGAACGCCGCCTCCGAGGGCCTGAGCACGACCGTGGTCGAGTCCCTGGCCACCGGCGGCCAGGCCGGGACCACCTCCAGGATCGACAACTGCTTCGGCTTCCCCTCCGGGATCTCCGGCGCCGAACTCACCGAGCGCGGAGTGCTCCAGGCAAGCAAGTTCGGCGCCCGCTTCGCCGTTCCTGCGGAGGCCACCGGCATCGAGCCGCGTGACGGCCACTACGCCGTCGCATTCGCCGACGGCAGCGAGATCACCGCCCGTGCGGTCCTGCTGGCCACCGGCGCCCACTACCGCCGCCTCCACGTACCCGGCATCGAGCGCCTGGAGGGCACCAGCGTCCACTACTCGGCCACCGTCTACGAGGCCCAGCAGTGCCGCACCGATCCCGTGGCCGTGATCGGTGGCGGCAACTCCGCCGGCCAGGCGGTGCTGTTCCTCGCCGGCTACTCACCTCAGGTGAACCTCCTCGTACGCGGTTCCTCCCTGGACGCACACATGTCCCGCTATCTGATCGACCAGGTGGAACGCCATCCGAAAGTAAGGGTGCTGCTGCACACCGAGGTGACGGAGGTGATCGGCGACGAGGTGCTGCAGGCGGTGGAGGTGGTCGACCACCGCACCGGCGAACACCACCGCATCGACGTGCGGGCCCTGTTCGTCTTCACCGGGGCCGACCCGTACACGCAGTGGCTGTCGGGCACGCTCGCCCTCGACGCACGCGGATTCGTCCTCACCGGGGCCGATGCCCAGGCCCGCTCGGGCGCCGGTCTCTGGCAGAGCCAGGGACGCGGCTGCATGGCCCTGGAGACCAGTCTGCCCGGGGTCTTCGCGGCCGGCGACGTCCGCAGCGGCTCGGTCAAACGCGTGGCCTCCGCCGTCGGCGAAGGCGCGATGGCCGTCCATTTCGTCCACCGCTACCTGGGCCACGCGGCCGCGCCCGGCGGCACGGACACCTCACCGCACACCCGACCCAAGGAATCCGCATGGCTCGCCTGACAGAAGGCGGCCGATCACATCCGGAGAGTTCACATCGCGAGAAGGAGAAGGAGGCGATGGGCATGGCAACGCCCGTCCGACGCCACCGCGGTGGCGGAATGCAGCAAGGGCACGTCGGCTTTGCACGGAACCCGCTCGTGGAGTTCGACCAGCTGCTCAACGAGATGAGCGGACTGCTCGAATCCACGGTCGCCACCGCGGCACCCGTGGTGGCGTGGACCCCCCTCGCGGACGTCACCGAGTCCGACGACGCGTTCCACGTGGAAATCGAACTCCCCGGCGTCAAGGCCAAGGACATCAACGTCGAGGCCAGCGGCCAGGAACTGGTCGTCACCGGAGAGATCAAGGAAAAGGAACGCAAAGGCATCCTGCGCCGCAGCACCCGCCGGACCGGATCGTTCGAGTACCGGCTGCAACTGCCCGGAGACCTGGACACCGAGAAGGTCAAAGCCGACATCAAGGATGGCGTGCTCTCGGTCACCGTTCCCAAGGCCGAGGCGGCGAAGCCCCGCCGCATCGAGATCACTGAGACGAGCGAAGGCGGCCAGAGCACCGACAGCGACGCCCACTGACGCCGCGCGATCCGGTGGGCCGGGCGGTGTACGTCCGGCCCGCCGGGTCCGACAGCGAAAGGCGTGCGGAATGGTTGAGACAGGTTTTTCCTCTTTCGACACCATGGTGGACAAGGCCAACCGGGTCCTCAAGGACGTCGAGGAGGCCTTCGGATGGCCCAAGGACCGGCGCAAGCAGTCGTACGCGGCCCTGCGTGCCGTGCTGCACCCCCTCCGGGACCGTCTCCCGGTCGAGACGGCGGCCCAGTTCGGTGCGCAACTGCCGACCATCATCAGGGGCATGTACTACGACGGCTGGAAGCCTGCCGAGACTCCCGTGAAGATGAGCAACAAGGAGTTCTTCGAACGGATCCGGCACGAGTTCCCCTACGCCGTGGAGGGCGGCGACGAGCACCTGGTGCGCACGGTCCTGAAGTCTCTGGAACGCCACGTGAGCGAGGGGGAATGGCAGCACCTCAGATCCCGGATACCGAACTCGCTTGCCGAACTCCTGCCATGATCCGGTCTGGTACCGGCCAGCCTGCGATTCGCGGCGGCGACCAGCACGACCTCGCCGTGGCGTCGGGCCGTCTTCGGCGCGGGCCGCCCGGATCCTGTCAGCTCTCCCGTTTGATCCACTCGCTGCCGCCCAGTGGGTAGTCGTAGCCCGGGCGGGCCATGTCGGCGCTGGTGCGGAACGCGGTGCCGTTGTTGTCGATGCGGACGGTGCCGCGGCGGCTGCCGTCGGACCAGTCCAGGGTGAGGTCCCAGCGGACGTCGTGCGCCGTGGTGTGGGCGGTGACGTAGAAGACCTCCGGGTCAGACTCGCTGACCTTGTACGGGAAGTCGCGCTGGCCGTTCTTGACCGTGACGGTGGGACTGCCGTTGTCGAGATCGACGTCGAACGACTTGGTGTCGACGCCGCCGCCGCAGCCGACACCCATCGAGTAGTCGTTCCAGGCGAGCGGCGCGCCCTTGGCGAGGACACGTATGTGCAACGCCTCCAGGACGACCGTCTCCTCGCCGGTGCCCTGGACGGTGAGGGCGACCCGCTGTTCGCCCGAGGACACCGCCCCGTACGCGGCGGCCCAGCGCGGGGCGTCCTGCTCGTTCGCCGGCGGGCCGACCTGCTCGGGTTCGCTGTCGACGAGGAAGTGCTGGCTGCACGGGTTGTCGTAGACGTAGGGGCGGGTGCCGACGGTGAGCGGCACAGTGGTGGTGACGGCGGTGGGGGTGGTGGCGGTGGGCTCCGCCGTCTTCTGCTTGCCGTCGTCCTTCGAGGGGTCGGCCGCTGTGGATACGGACGGCTTGTTTCTCTTTCCGCTCGGGGTCGGGATGGCGGACGGCTTCCCGAGGTCCGGCGTGCCGGTGATCGAGGCTGCGGCGCCGGCCTCCTGGCGGCCCCCCGTGTCGTCCCCGCCGGTCGGCAGACGTATGGCGAGCGCCACGGTTCCCAGCACTACGGCCACCGCGGCGGAGGCGACCAGCACGGTACGACGACCAGGGCGCGGACGTGACGGCCCGCCTGGGTGGGCTACGTCGACGACAACCACGGCGCCGTCGCCGTCACCGTCCCCTTCGTTCGATGCCGGCGCGTCAGCCACAGCAGTCGCACCGGCCGGAGCGGGCCCCAGCGTCGAACTCGCCGGCGCGGCCGCCTGGTCCCCCCTGCGCCCCCGTGCCGCGTCCGCCAGGATCCAGCGTCGGTGCAGTTCCACCAGCTCCTGCGGCGTTGCCCGGCACAGCCTCGCGAGGCGCTCCACGGGTGCGTAATCGTTCGGCACCACGGTGCCGTTGCAGTAGCGGTGCAGCGTCGACGTACTCATGTGCAACCGCTTGGCCAACGCCCCGTAGCTCAGTCCCGAGCGGTCCTTGAGTTCGCGCAGCTGCCGTGCGAAGGCCTCCGTCTCCTCGGCCCCTGTTGCCTCCGACACCCGTTCCTCCATGCCCCGTGTTCCAGTCGCGCGTTCCAGGGCCAGTGCTTTCTCCCTGGTCAGAGCCCATTTCGCCGTTCCAGTGTCCCCAACTGGCCGCCAGGCGTGGCGGCTGGGACGGATCACCTCACAAGCTTCGGTCATCCAATCACCACCCCGCCCCAACACCGAAAGGGATCAGTCACATGTCCGACATCCGCACCTCCCGCACCCGCCTCGTCGCCGCCGCCGCGACCGTCGTACTCGCGGCGCTCTCCCTGACCGCGTGCAACGACGGAACAGGCACCAAGGACCACGGCGCCGCGGCGAACACCTCCAGCACCTTCCACAACTCCACCGCTTCCGCGACCACGTCCCCCTCTTCCGACGCCGGCGTTGGCGCCGGCGCCAACGCCTCCTCCTCGGACTCGGACGCCAAGTCGGTCCCCACCGGTTCGACGACCGCCACGCACAACCCCGCCGCGAAGACACCCGCCGTCTCCTCCGGCAAGCCGGTCACCTGCGAGGGGTCGAACACCAAGACGGTCGCGGCCCCGCTGACCCGCCCCGTGAACCACATGCTGCTCACGGTGACCAACACCGGCAGCAAGAGCTGCTTCCTCCACGGCTACCCGGCCGTCCGCTTCGGCGAGGCCCAGGCCGTGCCCCCGGTCATCGACGACTCCCAGCCGCAGGCGGTGGTCACGCTCAAGCCGGGCCAGTCCGGCTACGCCTCCGTGAACCTGTCCGCCGCCGACGGCAGCGGCTCGAACGGCTATACCGCGAAGTCCCTGACCGTCTACTTCTACGGCCCCTCCCTCAGCGGAAGCGTCGGCGCGGCCGCCCGTCCGTCCCTGCCCGCGAAGGGCGTCTACGTCGACGACTCGCTCAAGGTCACGTACTGGCAGCAGTCGATGGACGACGCCATCAGCTGGTGATGTCCGACAACGCGCTCGACGGGGAACAGCGGCCCACAAACCCGGTAAGGCAGGTACCGCACATGAACAGCACCCGCAAGATCTCCCGTTTCGTGACCATCTTCGTCGGCGCGGCCTTCCAGGTGATCGTCCTGGGCGGCACCGGCGACCTCGCTGAGGAGGCTGGGGTCGTCCGGCGGCGCCACCCGGCCTGAACATGCTGGCTGCCGGTGCGGACCTCGTCCGGCAGCACCCGGGCGTGGAGCTGGGTGAAGGGCCGCCCGGGCCCGGCGGACGGTTGACGCCGTCGTTGACCAGAGCAGAGCTGGTCAGCCCGGGCGCCACTGCTGGTTGGCGCCGCCGTTGCGGGTGTAGAGCTGCACCTTGGTCCCGGAGGCGGTGCCGGTGTCGTAGGCGTCCAGGCACTGGGTACCGCCGTAGAGCCGGAGTTCACCGGCGGCGGTGATGGTCACGGCCTGGTTGGCGCCTGAGCCGCAGTCCCAGATCTCGATCTTGGTGCCGGGGGCGGTCTGGTTGTCGTAGGCGTCCAGGCAGCGGTTAAAGGATGCGCCGATCAGCCGCCGGCGGTTTGGTCAGGACGTGGAGGCCGCCGGAGGAGGACACCTCGGTGCCCTGCTTGCCCAGGGAGTCCTGGTCCACGGCGATGACGTCCTTGTTGCCGTAGAGGGAGAGAGTGGCGGCGGAGGCCTTGCACAGGTCGGTGCCGGCGATCAGCGGCGCGGCCGTTTCCGACCAGAGGCTGAAGTGCGACGCGCTCGACAGCGCGTGGCCTTCACCACAGTTTCCTCATTTAAGGACAGATGGACCCATATAACTAGTTTCATAGTTAGCTGCACTCCCTCGACATCCGACTCCAGGGATCCCCGACGACCAGTGATACGGGAGAAGCGTTTGATCACGGCACGTAAAGGACGCACCCGGCTGATGGCTTCGGTCGGCGTACTCGCCGGTGCGCTCTCACTCACGGCCCTCGGCGGTACCAGCAACGCTGCTACCAGCGGTAACGATGGCGGGAAGCACCCGAAATCGCAGGCGCGAGCGGATCAGGCGGCCGCCCAGGAGGCTTCCGACGCCCGAATAAAGATCACGCCCAGGCAAGGTGCCTACGGCGTCGGGATCAACGGCCCCGTCAAGGTCACCGTCAGCAACGGCAAGCTCACCAAGGTGACCATGACCGCCGTCGCGACCGGTGCCGAGGTTCCGGGCACCCTGTCCGTCGACGGCACGTCCTGGAAGCCGAACGGCCGGCTGGAGCGGGCCACCAAGTATCAGGTCACCGCAGAGGCCAACGACGCCAAGGGCCGCTCCGCCACCGGAAACGCCACGATCACCACGGTCTCCCCGGCGAACAACTTCATCGGGCACCTCTCCCCCGAGGACGGCTCGACCGTCGGCGTGGGCATGCCGGTGACGGTCAACTTCGACAAGGCGATCAGCGACAAGGCCGCCATGGAGTCGAAGATCCAGGTCAGCTCCAGCAGCGGCCAGAAGGTCGTCGGCCACTGGTTCAACGGCGACCGCCTGGACTTCCGCCCCCAGAACTACTGGAAGCCCGGCTCCACCGTCACCGTCACGCTCAACCTCAACGGCATCCAGAAGACGGTCACGTTCAAGATCGGCCGGAGCCAGATCAGCACGGTCGACGCCAAGACGAAGCTGATGACCGTCGTACGGGACGGCAAGACGATCAGGACCATCCCCGTCTCGTCCGGCAGCACCGAGCACCCGACGTACAACGGCCAGATGGTCATCTCTGAGAAGTTCAGGCAGATCCACATGAACGGTGCGACCGTCGGCCTCACGAACAAGGACGGCAAGCCCGCCTACGACATCAAGGCCGTACCGCACGCCATGCGCCTGACCGACTCGGGCACCTTCATCCACGGCAACTACTGGGGTGCCGACTCGGTCTTCGGCAAGGTCAACACGAGCCACGGCTGCGTGGGCCTGAAGGACGTCGAGGGCGGCGGTGACGGCAAGCAGCCCGCCGCGTGGTTCTTCGACAACTCGATGATCGGCGACGTCGTCATCGTCAGGAACTCCGCAGACAAGACCATGCCGGCCCCGGACAACGGCCTCAGCGACTGGAACATGCCGTGGAGCGAGTGGGTCGCGGGCAGCGCGACCGGCTGACGGCACGCCACTCCCCGAACATCTGAATCTGAATCCCTGATGCCGCAGGCGGCGGGCGACACGGTGTCGCCCGCCGCCTGCGGCATCAGGGCGCTCGAGCAGCCCACGCCGCATGTGGGCCGCGCGGCGTTCAAGATCTCCCGGGGCCACAGGTCATGCGCGGCGTCGTCCATCTTGTCCCCCCTCCACGGTGCATCCCGCGGTCGGGCCGACAGGCGGCCAGGGCGTTCCCAGCTGCCTTCTTCAGGGGCGTGGCGGCGGGCCGGCGAAGCCCAGGCCGACATGGCGAACCAGCCCCATCCGCCGGGTTGCAGCAGACGTTTCCACTGTCGTCTTCTGCAACCTCCCCTGGCAGAAACTGACTTGGCCCCGTCCCATCAGGAACGCGACTGATACACAGCACCATTGACGCGTTTCGGTGCTGACCTTAGGCTCGCTCGCCATCGGTTCCGGCCAGGGTTCGCACACATGCCCCTGTTCCTGACATGCGCGCGACCGCCCGTCGTCGCCGCGATGGCGGGCAGGGTGCTGCCGCTCGACCGGAAACGCCGTTCCGCTCCGTTCCGACGACTCGGGAGAGCATGTGAACAGACGTCGCGCACCCGGCTGGGCAGCCTCGGTACTCGTCACCACTCTGGCGCTGACCGGCGCACTCGCCGGCCCCGTCGGCGCGTCACCGGCCGCCGCTTCCGCTCAGACCCCGACCACGGCGGTCGCCACCGCGACCGACGGCATCACGCACGAGCAGAACGACCGTGTCCCAAAGGGCTCGGTCTGGACCCAGCACTACTTCCCGTCCTCGGACGGCTCCGGTACCGAACTGCACGGCGACCTGCTGATGCCCGAAGGCGTACCCGCCATGCAGAAGGTGCCGGTCATCCTCTCCATCGGCCCGTATTTCGGGCACGCGGGCCAGACGAACCCCGAGGGCTGGACCCACACCGGTCCCTCGAATCGCTTCCAGGACTTCATCGAGGGCAGCGACCTCTTCGCCCACGGCTACGCGTTCCTCATGGTCGACCTGCGCGGCTTCGGCGGCTCGACCGGCTGCCTCGACTGGGGCGGCCCCGGTGAACAGGCCGACGTGAAGGCCGCGATCAACTGGGCCGCGAGCCAGCCATGGTCGACCGGCGCGGTGGGCATGTACGGCAAGTCCTACGACGCTGTCACCGGCCTCATCGGCAACGACCTGAAGCAGTCCGCGCTGAAGGCCGTCGTCGCAGGGGAGCCCCTCTGGGACATGTACCAGTACATCTACTCCAACGGCGTCCCCCGCCCCAATGTGACCGGAACCGCGAATGCCTACAACGGCATTGCCACGATGGCCCCGCTGTCGGACGACGACGAGCACTATCAGGCGAACGCCCGGTACGAGGACACCCACCCCGGGTGCCTGACCGAGAACTCGGCCGGCTACCGGATATCCGACCAGAACGACCCGTTCTGGACCTCCCGTGACCTGGCCAAGATGGCTCGGGGCACCAACACGCCCCTCTTCGTCACCCAGGGCTTCATCGAGAACAACACCAAGCCCGAGGAGATGCAGGAGTACCTCACCAACCACAAGGGCCCGGAGCGCGGCTGGGTCGGCCAGTGGGACCACGTGCGTGGTGGCGACCGGGTGAGCGACGGTCGCCTGGCCATGGGCCGCGGGGGCTGGTACGACGAGACACTGTCCTTCTACGACCAGTACCTCAAGGGAGTTCAGCCTTCGGTCCACTACCCGGCGTACTCCGTCGAGGACTCAACCGGTCACTGGCGGGCCCAGGGCACCTGGCCGGTGGTGGAGCGCCACGTCACCCTCCCGCTGGGGAGAGGCAGTTACCTCGACGACGGCGGTGCCTCTGCCCGCGCCGGCCTCGCCGCAGCCGGCACGCCGGCCCCCAAGGCGGTGCGGCCGTCGGGCAACTGGGACATGGAGAACGCCCCGGCGACCGAGCAGCCGGCGCCCAAGGGACTGGCCAAGGGGATCGCGCAGAGGCAGCAGGCCGGTAAGGTCGGCTCCAGCTTCTTCGTCTGGTCGCAACCGCTCGCCCAGGACGTACGCCTGACCGCCACACCGAACATCTCGCTGACCGCCAAGGGCGAGGGCAACGTCATGCTCAAGCTCTACGACGTCGGTCCGGACGGGAAGGCTGTGATGTTCGACGAGCAGGTCTCCCTGCTGAAGGCGGGGCGGATGAGCGTCGACCTCAAGGCGACCGACTGGACGCTGGCCGCCGGGCATGTGCTGGCCGTGGAGATCGGCTCGATCCAGACCGGGTCGTGGCGTGACATCCCATCGGGTCAGACCGTCAATGTCTCGGGCGCCGTGCTGAGGCTTTCCCTGGACGACCCGTCCGACGACGTGGCCACCCAGGGAGACCGCTCACCGTACCTGGACACCTACCTGCGCCAGTACACGGTGGACCTGCCGGCCGGTCCGGCATCCTTCACCGTGACGCCCGGCGGGCACATCTGATCCCACGCCCACCGGCCGGCGCCGGACGGCACGGCTCCCGACCGCACTCCGGAGCACCGTCCGGCACCGGCCCGGGCGCCGGGCACCGCCTCCCCCGATCAGTGCCTCGTCGTCCTGATCGTCTGTGGCAGGGGGAGTGACTCACTCGCGACGGCGCAGCAAGGGCCCAATGACCTCTCACTTCGCCGAGGCAATCATCCAGATCACCAGGGCGAGGAGACCGCGGCATCCATTGAGCTGCGGCGTGCCCAACATGGCCCGTCCCGGGGCTAGGAGGCGCCCGGGGGCCGACTGAGGCGGACCATGGCGCGGTAGAGCGCCGTGTCCGAGGGGGCGTCGGGCAGCGGGGGGAGCGGGGCGCCGGGGGCGGCGTAGGAGCGGAGCATATGCGCGACGAGGCGCTGCCAGGTGTCGGGGGCGGCGTCACCGGTGGCGTTGACGACGCCGGAGTTGGCCATGAGCAGGACGACGAAGTCCTGGCTGATGAAGTCCTCGCGCAGGTGACCGGTGGCCTTGGCCCGGGCGATGAGCTCCAGGAACCCTTCGTACGCCTCGGTTCGGCGGGCTTCGAGAGTTTGTGCGGCGGGGAAGGTCATGGTCAGGACGTCGGCGAAGCCGCGGTCGGCGGCCTGCATGGCGCATACGGCGTGGATGTAGCCGGTGAAGCCGTGCGACGGGTCGGGGTCGGCGAGCGCCTTGGTGGTGGCATCGGCAGAGGCGTCCATGCGGTCGGCGAAGACGGCGTTGATCATTTCCTCCCGGGTGGCGAAGCGGCGGGAGAGGGTCGCCTTGCCGACGCCCGCCTCGCGGGCGACCGACGCCATGGAAACGCCGAGCCCTTCGCGGGCGAACAGACGGCGGGCGGCGGCCAGGATGCTCCCGCGGTTGCGTTCGGCGTCGGCACGCAACCCCTCCCCGGGCTTGCCGATTACACCGGCGACCTTCACACGCAGATCCGCGAGCTCGCCCCGCACGGCGCCGACGCGGTGCTGCACCTGGCAGGCGACGGTCTCCAGCTGGCGGCCCTGCTGCGACCGGGCGGCCGGATCGCCTCCACCCTCGGCCTGACCCAGGACGCGGTCGACATCGCGGACATGGTGGACGTCGCCGTCCGCCCGATCATGGCCGACCCGAACCCCCGGACCCTGTCCGAGCTGGCCGCCCAGGCAGCCGACGGCAGGCTGCGGGTCCCGATCACCGCCACGTACCCGCTGACGCATGCGGATCAGGCGTTCGCCGCGTTCGGCGCAGGAGCCCTCAGCAAGATCGCCGTGACCTGTTCCTGACTCCCCCACCCCCACATGCACCCTCGGTGCAGGAAAGATGCAAGGAGCCCCTGCGGGACACCGAAAAGGAAACGGCCGCCCGGCCGACGGTGTTGGGGGCGCTGAGTTCGGGTGCGCTGGGCTCGGGCCAGTCGAACTCCTCGCTCTTCTTCCAGAACGCGACGGGCGTCCGCCCCGGTGTCTGACAGACGGCGACGACCTTCGCCCCCCGGTACGACAAGACCGCCACCTCCTACGAAGCGGCGGTCACACTCGCGTCGTTCCTGCTCTGGGCAAGATCCGTTCGAAGACGGACCCTAGTGCCGCATCAGGCAACGTTCGCCCTGCTGCGACGTCTCAGTTGGTGCTGTATCGCCGATGGGCTATGCCGTCCACGGTCAGACGTCAGTTC
>NZ_JBVKCG010000033.1:0-56570 GCF_055634995.1 Streptomyces sp. NPDC111744 | reverse complement strand
CGGCGACCAGCCCGTCATCCACGGTGCCCGTCGCACCCACAGCGGCCTCCCCGGCCTCGATGTCACTCGGTCACGTCAGTCATCAACTGTCGCTTCCGGCTCGGGAGTTACACCACTCACCGTACAGACCCCGCCACGCAGTAAGGCGCGCGGGTCCAGGATTCCTGGACGTCAGGCCGTAGGAACTCGTACGCGACTACTGGACCCAGGCCCCCTGTGTACGGGGCGATGGCTGCCGCTCGCCTCATCGGGGTAGCTTCGCGGTGCGTTCGGGGTGGGCTGCGGTGATGTACCGCATTGCGGTGTGAGAGGAGATGCCGAACAGGCGCATCAGGTGAAGTCACCCGCCTGGAACAGGCGAACACCGACCTGTCGGCGCGACTGGATGAGAAAGACGCGGAGCTGGAGGCTGCCCGCGCGGCTAACCGCGAACTGACCCGGGCTCTGAACCAGAAAGGAGCCGCGGAGCGATAGGTGAGGCTGCTGGGGCGGCAGTCGGGGGAGGCTGCGGCTGTGGCGCGCTCCGTCAGCAGGTTGGGAGAATGACTTCGACATCGAACAGGCCCGCAAGGTCCTGCACTCCCGCACCACCACACCGCCCCAGGACGAGTTGGACACCGCCAAGGTCGGCGCAGGCAAGTAGCCGTTCCCGTCGAGTGCAGTCACCCCTCGACGGCATCCTCCAGGCCGCCGTGCACCAGGACAGATGAGGGCCCTTCCGTAAGCACGCCCAGCGTCTCCTACTCGGTGACCATCCGGCTCGAAGTCCCGCGGCAGGCAACGCGGTATCCCAGCTGACAGCCACTATGGAGGCGCTGGGCTCACCGCCCTCGCCGTCGTCAGCCGACGCCGACCGCCTCGGCATCGACGTCACCATCGGTGCCACCTCCACCGCCCACGACACCGGATCCGCTGCGCAGGGCCGCTTCACGAGGCAGAGACCGCCGATCCATGGATAAACCTTCCTCTTCCGCCCCTGCGCGGGCGCCCCTACGGTCGAGGCTGCGGGCGCTCACCGGCCCGCCGTACCGAAGGAGCGATCCCCCCATGAAGATGACCGGTAACACGATTCTGATCACCGGCGGCACCTCGGGCATCGGCCTCGGTCTGGCCCTGCGTCTGCACGAGGCCGGCAACAAGGTGGTCGTCGCCGGCCGGCGCAAGGAACTCCTCGACGAGATCACGGCCGAGCACCCGGGCATCGACGCGCTCGTCCTCGATGTCGCGGACCCCGACTCGATCGCCCGGGCCCGTGAGACCGTGGCGGCGAGCCACCCGGGGCTGAACGTCCTGGTCAACAACGCAGGCATCATGTTGCTGGAGAATCTCCTCGACCCAGCCGGACTCCCGGTCGCCGAGGATCACGTCGCGACCAATCTGCTCGGCACGATCCGGGTGACGTATGCCTTCCTGCCGCTGCTGGTGGGCAAGGACGACGCGGTCGTCATGAATGTCACCTCCGCGCTGGCGTTCGTACCGTTCCCGATCACGCCGACCTACAGCGCGACGAAGGCCGCGCTGCACTCCTTCTCCGAGAGCCTGCGCATCCAGCTCGCCGGTGCTGGCGCCGGGGTCCAGGTGATCGAGGTGGTCCCGCCGGGCGTGCGCACGACGCTGCTGAGCCAGCAGGACAGCGACCAGTCCATGCCGTTGGACGATTTCCTCACCGAGACCCTCGACCTGCTGCGCGAGAAGCCCGATGGGAAGGAACTGGTCGTCGAGCGCGCCAGGTTCATCCGCGACGCACAGGCCAACGGCTCCTACGACGACGTCCTCGCCATGATCAGCGGCAGCTGACCGACCTGAAATGCCCGACGCGGAACAACGGCACGCAGGCGGGTCCCATTAGGCCACATCATGGACGAACGCGAGCTGGACCCGCCTCGGGGAGGTCCTGGCCCAAGACGCGGAACGGTCAGGAAGCGCCTTCGGCTTCGCCCCGGTCGTCGCACTGGAGGCGACCGGCTCGGTCGTGAGCGCCGACGGGCACGCCAGCGCCCATCACACGACGAACATCGCTGTGTCGGCCAGGCCGGGCGACGAGGCCCGGGGCTGGTCCGAGGCGTCGGGCGTCCTCGGCGGGGGACCGTCGCCGCAGGCCGTCTTCCAGGCCGGCGGCCTGCGGCGCACCGCCGACAGCCGGCGAATTTCCCAGCGGTCATGTAGGTCAGGTGACCAGCGGGTTGTCTCGCGGCGAGCGCCCTCGGCGTCGGCCGTGCGGGCGGCTTCGCGCGGGTGGGAGAGGAGGGCTCAGCCATGGATCGGCGGTCTCTGGATAGCAGGGCGGGATGCGGCGAGGATGGAGGCGTGGACAAGAAGGAACTGGCGGAATTCCTGCGGCATCGGCGTGAGATGTTGCGCCCCCGCGACGTCGGGCTGGTCGAGGGGCCGCGCAGGCGTACGCAGGGGCTGCGCCGCGAGGAGGTCGCGCAGCTCGCGGGCATGTCCACCGACTACTACGCCCGGCTGGAGCAGCAGCGTGCTCCGCAGCCTTCCGTCCAAATCACCGCGGCTCTCGCCCGGGCGCTGCGGCTCTCCCTGGACGAACGCGACCATCTCTTCGTGCTCATCGGCCACAACGCCCCGGCCCGTTTCCAGCGCTCCGAACATGTCAGCCCGACGCTGCTGCGGGTCCTGGACCGCCTGGACGACTCGCCGGCCCTGGTGCAGACCGATCTGGTCGACACCCTCGCGATGAACCCCTTGGCCGTCGCGCTGCTCGGCGACCAGACCCGCCACACCGGCCTGGCCCGCAGCGCCTACTACCGCTGGTTCATGGACCCGGCCGAACGTCTGATGGTTCCCGAGGAGAGCCGCGAGCGCCACGGCCGCGCCCAGGCAGCACGCCTGCGTGCCGCACTCACATCCGGCAGCGACACCCCGCGAGCCGCCCGGATCCTCGCCGAACTCCAAGAGCACAGCCCCGAGTTCGTCCGCATGTGGGAACTTCAGGAAGTCGCACGACGCTACGACGACTGCAAGACCGTCCTCCATCCCGAACTCGGCCGCATCGACGTCGACGCCCAGCTCCTGTTCACCGAGAACCGCGCCCAGACCCTGGTGGTCCTGACCACTCGCCCCGGCACGGAGAGCCAGAGCAAACTCGAACTGCTCTCCGTCATCGGACACCAACAGCTCACCCCCTGACGTCCCGGATCGGGGACCGGGCCGGGCTCGGCGCGGGAGGGGCCGGACAAGGGCAACCTGGAATGGTGGAGCCCGCGCGGCTTGTGCCCTGCGCTCTGCGGCCAGACATGGCGGCCCCCTGCTCTGTCCGGGCTCCGTGGTCGGGCCGCCGGTTTGACCGGATGCCGCCTCCGTTTTACTCTCGAACGCGTACGGAGGCAGCATCCGTTTTGATGCGGCCACACGGTCACGGCAGGCAGGAGGGCCCATGAGCGCCGGTGAACTGCGGGGACGCAAGCCCCGCGCGGACGTCCAGCGCAACCGCGTGGCCCTCCTGGAGACCGCGCAGCGTCACTTCCTGCAGCACGGGGTCGGCACCTCCCTCGAGGCGGTGGCCAAGGAGGCGGGCGTCGGGCCCGCCACCCTGTACCGGCACTTCCCCACCCGTGAAGCGCTACTGGCGGCCGTGCTGCAGACGCGCTCCGAAGAACTGGTGGCCCGCCAGGCGGACATCGATCAGCTCGGCGACCCCGCCGAGGCGCTGGAGCAATGGCTGCGGGCGATGGAGGAGTACTTCAGCGCCTTCAGCGGGCTGCCGGACCCGCTCATGGCCGCGGCCAGGGCTCAGGAGCCGGACAACCCGCTCACCATCCCCTGCGACATCCTCATCTCCGCCACCGATCAGTACGTGCGCGCCGCGCAGCTCGCGGGGCGCGTGCGCGCGTCGGTGCAGGGGCACGACCTGTTCCTCGCGGCCTGCTCCGTCGCCTGGATCAAGGGCACCGGCACCGAGGAGGAGCCGCTCGACCGGCTCCGCACGCTCATTGCAAGCGGCTACCGCCAGAGGGACACCCAGGCTTAAAACGCCAGACACCCCGCCCCGACCTCACAGCGCCAGGTGGCCCCACCACACGGCCATCACATCGCGCTGCCCTCAGGGGCAGCACAACCCCCGAAGGGACAAATCATGAAAATTACTGTCATAGGCTCCGGCGCCATCGGCGGGAACCTCGCTGCCAAGCTCAGCACGGCCGGCCACGACGTCCAGGTGGCCGACGCCCGCGGCCCCGAGGCCGTCCGGGCGGAGGTGCTGGAGGCCGGGGCCCGCGCGGCGGACCTCGCCGACGCCGTCCAGGGCCGGGACGTCATCGTCCTGTCGATCCCGTTCGGGGTGGCGGGCCAGCTGGCGGACCTGTTCGCGTCGGTGCCCGACGAGACGGTGGTCATCGACACCTCGAACTACTACCCCGGCATGCTCAGCCAGCCGATCGAGGCGGTGGACAACGGCCAGGTGGAGAGCGTGTACACCGCCGAGCTGCTCGGCCGCCCCGTGGTCAAGGCGTGGAACGCCGCCCTGGCAGAGACCCAGCGGACCAAGGGTGTTCCGGCCGGAACGCCCGGCCGCCTCGCCATTCCCGTCGCCGGCGACTCCGAGGAGGCGCGGAAGGTGGCCATGAGCCTGGTGGACGACACCGGCTTCGACCCCTACAACGCCGGCACCTTGGCCGACTCCTGGCGCCAGCAGCCGAACAGCCCTGCCTACTGCACTGAGCTGACCCTCGACGAGCTGCCAGCGGCTCTGGCCGCGGCCGACCGCGTCAAGGACGCGGCCATCCGCGACAGCCTCCCGGAACGCTTCGCCGCCCTCCCGGCCAACCCCACCGTTGACGACGTCGTCGAGATGAACCGCGCCGCCCACCGCTGAGACGCCAGACGCGGCTCTCGTGCACGCATCGGCACGAGGCGGCAGCGCTGGTACGCCACGAACACACACGACGAACACGAAGAGCGGCGCTCACTTCGGCAAGGTCGTCATCACTCACCTACACCACCGCGTCCGAGGTCGGCCACAGCCCCGGTCGCGCCGCGGAGACCAAGTCCCGGAACCCCGGTCACCGAAACCGGGGTTCCGTTCCGGACAAGGAGTTTCACCATGAAGATCGGCATTCTCGGCACCGGGAACATCGGCAAGACGTTGACCAGGCGGTTGAGCGCGGCCGGGCACGAGGTGAAGGCGGCCAATTCGCGCGGCCCTGAGACGATCGAGGCGGACGTGCTGGCCACGGGCGGACGAGCGGTGACAGCGGCGGAAGCCGTAGTGGACGTCGACGCCGTGATCCTCTCCATTCCCTTCGACCGCATTCCGCAGGTCGCACCACTGATCGCCAAGGTGCCGGCTGACACGGTTGTCATCGACACGTCGAACTACTTCCCGCACCGGGACAACGGAATCGCGGCGATCGAGGCCGGCCAGGCCGAGAGCGCGTGGGCTGCCAAGCAGCTGGGCCGGCCCATCGCCAAGGCGTGGAACTCGATCGGAGCCGAGTCGTTCGCGCACAGGAACAAGCCGGCGGGAAGCGCGGACCGCATCTCACTCCCCGTCGCGGCCGACAGTGCGCGAGAGCGTGACCTGGCAATGGCACTCGTTGAGGACACCGGGTTCGACGCCTTTGATGCGGGGGCGCTCGCGGAATCGTGGCGGCAGCAGCCCGGCACACCCGCCTACTGCACGGATCTCACCCGTCAGGAGCTGCCGGACGCACTGGCGACGGCCGACGCGGCGCGATCACCGAAGCGGCGCGACCTCGGGCTTGCCGTGGTCCAGGAACGCTTCGGGGCCGGCGTGCAACCAGACGCGGAATACCTTGTCCGCCTGAACCGCGCAATTTCCATGTGAAGAGGGACGGGGGCTGACGCGCTGACCCGTCAGAGGCCCTCGTATCTCGCCCTCGTCTCCGGCTGCTCCGCGACGAACGCCGCCACCCCCGGCGGCACGTCGGCCGGCGCCGACAAGAAAGTGCCCAGCATCCGTACGGTGCCCCACTGCACCGCCCAGCCCAGCCGGTTATGAGACCCGCGCTTGGCCCGGGCCTGTTCCAAGGCCACCGCGTCCAGCCGGAAAAACTCCTCCAGCTCCTGAACGGACGGCTCGCCGCCTCCAGCAGGGTGTTGCCCTGCACGACGCTCCGGGTGTCCTCGAAGCCACCTGAACGGAGACGGCTTCTGCATGTTCAGGACGGCACCGGTGGCTACACCGCGGTGCGGGCCGGTGTGTCATCGGGCGATCAGCTGTTCCGAAGCCGCCGACAACTGCAGAGCTGCCCGACCTGGCGGAAGCCAAGGGTTGGCATGTGGCGGTCGCTGTTCAGGGTTCGGTGGGCTCCTTGACCGGCGGCCACATTCAGTCGCTCCGGTGCCGAGGTGCTCTTCACTCTTTCCGTCGAGACCTTCGGATACGACCCGGAGGAGGCCTTCGTGGAATGGAGCGGCGGCTATCTGACCCCGGATACAGCCATCGTCACCCTGGGCGGTGAGACCCAGGACGAGGAGGAGTGGTTCCGCTACCACCTGGTTGACGTGCACACGGGCACACTCAGCGGTGATCCACGTCCATGTGAACAGCCCATACGAGCTAGTGCCCCTGGGCGAAGGCTCCTGGCTCACCAACGGCCCTGCTGGCCACCCCGTCCGTCGGACCCCCGCTCCGCGGTCGGCCCCACCACCACACAAGGAACGTTGACAGACCAACTCCGACGGGCGCCCCCTCCCTACACGGAACTGAGCGCCCAGTTGGCAGCGCCAGTGTCACCGCGGTGCAACCCCTGCGCCGGGTGAGAGTGGCGGCCAGTTCACCGCTGTACATCTCCCATATCCGCACACTCAGCGAGGCCCGGCCGGTGTTGCACGGGGCCACTAGCGGCCTGCCGCTCGGCGATCATGCGAGTGAGGTTGCCGTAGAGTCGCTGCAGCGGGCCGACTCGGTGGGCAGCGGCACATGCCGCACTGATGCTTCGGGACGGGTTTGCGTGTCGGTGGCGTGCAGGCCGCCGTAGCGGTCCTTCCACACTCATACCGTGATCGTGCTGGACTGCTCTGCTGTTCCGGTGCCCGCGTTCGCGCTCGGCTTCGACGACGCCGGGCCCTTCCCTGCAGGCCGTGCTGCAGAAGCCGTCGGAGCGCACACGCCGGACTGTGCGCGTTCTGCACGCTCTACCCAGCGGTCGATCTCCTGCCGCTGGGAGGCAGTGGCGTACCTACCCGCCTTGGCGGCCTCCTCGACGAGCAACTGCACCTGGCTAAGCAGTGTCGATTTCGACATGTGACGCCGTGGACGGTGTCGCAGATCGGCCTTGTCGGTCAGCGCGAACGCGCCCACAGCAGCGGCGCCCACGGCAGCGGCGGCGGTCAGACGGCGAGCGGTCACAGATACCGAGGCGGGCCGAGAGCGCGAGCAGAAGTGCGGCGCCGGCTGCAGTGAGAGCGACCAGGAAGGCGCCGTCGACTCCGTGGGTTTGGGCGAGGCTGCCGGAGAGGGCCTGTCCTGCGGCTGTCCCGAGGGGGCCTCCGGCGCACAGGATGGTCATGGCGACGGCGGCGTGTTCGGCGGGGGCAAGCCGTTCGGTGAGGGCGTAGAGGCTGATCATGTAGGGCGCGACGGTGAAGCTCGCCAGTGCGACAGCTGCGGGGACGGATGCGAGTTGTACGCCGGTGTAGAGGATGATCATGCCCGCGAAGAGTGCCGCGGCGAAGGCGGTGTAGCGGGCCCGCAAGGTGAATCGCTGGGGGAGCCAGGCGCAGGCGGCGCCGGCCAGGGCGCTGCCGATGCCGAACTCGGCGTAGATGAGGCCGGCGGCGCCGGGCTTGTCGATGGTGTTGGCGTAGACGGTGACGGTGGTCTGGACGGCTCCGAACACGGCTCCCATGGCGACCATGGCGAAGAACATGACGGCCAGGGGGCGGCGGGGCAAGGGCTGTCCGCTCCGATGGCCGGCCGGTGCGTTCTGCCCGTGGGAGCGGTGTGCGTAGAGGAGGGCGAAGGGGAGTGTGCTTGCGACGATCAAGGACATGGTCAGTACGGCGGGTGCGAGGGGGCTGACGGCGGCCAGCAGCCCGACCAGGGCGGGGCCGGCGACGAAGCTCACTTCGTCGGCGGCCGCCTCGTACGACAGGGCAGGTGACAGCAAGTGGGGTTTGCCCTGGGCGCGTACGAGGCGGGACCAGTGGACCCTTACCAGGGGACCGACCTGGGGCTGGGTCAGGCCGACGAGGGTGGCTGCGGCGAGCATGCTGGTCCTCGAGCTGTGGCTTGCGGTCAGCAGGGTGGTCCATGAGGCGAAGTTGGCGACCGCCGCGATGATGCCGATTTTGCGGTGGCCGTGGCGGTCGGCCATGGTCCCGACAAGGGGTCCGCCGGCGGCTATGGCGACGCTCTGGGCCGCGCTGGCGAGGCCGGCGAACGCGTAGCTGTGGGTGGTCGACTGGAGCAGGATGAGGGTGGCGAGGGCTGATGTCGCGTACGGGATGCGGGCGAGGAATCCGAGAGGGAAGAAACCGGCGCCTGCTGCGCCTAGCAGGGAACGGTAGGACATGGGTGTCTCCGTCGGGGTGTCTCCGTCGGGCATGTCGAGGAGACGCGCCACCCAGCCACCAACGCGTCGACAGGCCCGATTCTGGTCGGCAACGTAGCGGAGCAGGTCCGTGGCTGTACAGGGGGATCTTGGTGGGGTGATGCGCGCCGCGGCCGGCGGGCAGGTGCCGGAAGCTGCTGGTAGGTGTCGGCAGCAAGACGGGACGGGCTCGGGTCACGGGGTTGCTGGACAGCCTGGTGAGGGCATGGCTTGTTCTCCATGCACTTCGTGGAGAACAAGCCGCTCCTGGGTGCCTACTGCACACCGGAAGTCAGCTCGAAGACACCGGGAGTCAGCTCGAAGCGCACGTCGTCGCTTTCGCGGAGGATGTAGACGGAGTCCGTCTGCGCTTGCCACCCGATCGGCACGGCGTAGTAGCGGCCGTCGCGCACCGTGATGAGCCGCAGACCCGAGTAGCGGTAGCGCATACGGATGGTATTGCCGAGGTCCTCGGTCCGGAGTCGTCCCGGTGCGGGAAGGTTGAGTGGTTTGGCACTGTAGATGATCAGGCCGGTGCCTGTGAACGTATTGCGGGCGTCGTTCCTGGCGTGTTGCTCGCCGAGCCGGCCAACGACCAGGGTGAGGGTCCAGAACAGAAACAGCCCGGCCCCGAAGATCTGTAGAGCTGTGATCCGCACGCCTCTCGGGCGGTCCACGCCGCCGTGCGGCGCCGCACCGAGCAGCAGGCCAACGCCGATGAGCAGAGGGCCGGCCCAGTCCGGCAACAGCAGCCGCCACTGCCACCACAGGACGAGCAGGATCAGGCCCGCCGCCACGACGAACATGTGGCAGCGGACCAGTGCCTCGGGCAGAGCCTGACGCGACTGGCGTCCGTAGAGGGCGACAGCGACGATCAGGATGACGGCACTCACGAGAACCGGGAAGGTGATCAGGTTCAGGCTCTGCAGAGCGAACTCGGCGAAGCCGAAGCCCAGGTTGAACGGGTTGAGGTGGTAGTAGCCGAAGTAATGCTCCATGTAGATCACGCCCAGGTAGAACATCAACGCGGCGATAAATGAGGCCTGGCCGATCACGATGTTGATCAGTTTGGACGACACCAGGTCTGCTGAGCCGGCTCCTCGTTCCTCCTGCGCGGGGCTTGGCTTGCGTTCGCTCACGTACTGTCCGGAGCGGGGGCCTGCGGGGTCTCGCCGTTGCCGGGAGGCGACGCGCAGGCTGGCGTGCCGTGACAGCCGGAGGGAGCAGTAGCCGTCGGGGGTGGCACGATTCCGGGGTTCTTCGGCGTCTGCCCTGGGTTCGAAGTCACCCTCGATTCCGGGGGGACCGACCCATTGCCGTAGCCGGGCGAGCCGCTTGTGTGTCCTGGTGACGACGTGCCGGACGACGACGGTGCGGAGGGCACGGACGACGGCGCTGCGGGGGACGACGGTGCCGGGCACGACGGCGAGGCGGACGCGGCCGTCACGCACGATGGTGTGGGTGACGGTGTGGGTGACGTCCCGCCCCCGCCGGACCCCCCTTTCGACCCGCAGGCGGTGACCATGCCGAGGCAGGCAGTCGTGCAGAGGGCGATGCGTGCGATCCACCCGGGGCGATGCCTCATACGGTTCTCCGTGTCCGACCGGCGCAGTCAGCACGGACTTTAGGGCCGCCCCGCCAACCGACGGAGAGCCTCACGAGGAGGCTGGACCAACTCCGCCCGAAAGGAGCAGCGCGGGAACCTCATGGAACGGTCGGCGGACCGTCAGGGCAGGTGAAGTGCTTCGCCGATTTCGCTTGCGACGCCCTGGTGGGCGAGGTACTCGTCTATGTTGTGGGCGCGATCGCTTCCGTTGGCGACCGCCAGTTGGGTGATCTTGCCCCAACGGGGGTCCTCGAGGGGCAACCGATGGCGACCGCATCGGTTGGGCACCAGGCGTTGAGCCATTGACGCGCTTTCTCGGGGCGGTGGGGCCCGCCGACGAGGAGGCGTTCATTCACAGCGTCCATGCCCAGTGGGCTGCCCGCGGTGACAAGCAGGGTGAGATCGAGCGGGTCCGGAAGCCGGCTGATGAGGTCCGTGCCCACGACGGTGCCGAGACTGTGTGTGACCAGCACCAGTTCCCCGGTGGTCGGCATTGTTTCGAGTACGGTGGCCAGGTCCGTGTCGCGGACGTTGGGGTCGCTGAGGTAGCGGCTGACGTCCCGGAAGACGGTGGCGATGGTCCACTCGTCGACATCAGTCTTTGCTGCGAGCCAGCTGAGTGCCTGCTGGAACCTACCGACCAGGGCGTTTCCGAACCCCTCGGTGGCTACGCCCGGTGGTTGTTGGTCAGAAGCCGTTGTCTTTCCGGAGTTGAAGACTGCGTTTTCGCTGGTCGGGCATAGGGTCGACGATCCCGTGGGAGTAGTGGCCTGTCGTGCTGTCGCTGCCCGGGAGGTCGTGGATGCCGTCGGTGGTTGGGCTGTTGGAACAGCGTGAGCTGGGTGCTCGCCGTCGTGTGCACGAACTGCGGGAGGAAGCCGACCGCGTCCAGGCCGAGCTGGCCGTGGCCGAGCGGGAATGGAAGGAGTGGGTCATCGCCCGCTCGCGGGTCGGCGAGGTGCTGGCACCGGTGGACGAGACCGAAGATCACGCCCGGACCGAGCGGGCGATGCTGGCCGAGGAGGCATCGTCGGCGTCGAGGGCCGCGAAGCCGAAGTCGCAGGTGCCCATGTGGCGTGAGGGACTGGCCTGGTCTGTGCTATCGATCGGGCGTCCCTCCAGCGGCGGCAGTCCGGCGGCCTCGCCCGCAGGCCACATCACCTCGACCATGATCCCTGCTGCCTCGTACCACTCCTCGTCCCCACTGAACGGGACGGCGGCCGCGCGGGCCATTGCACGGGCGGCCTTCCGGGCGGCTCCACGGCGGGTGCTCCGGCGTGGTCCACCATCTCCACGCCGATCATGAGACCGACCCCGCGCACATCGCCGAGCTGTGGGAACCTGCTCTGCATGGCGTGCAGACGCTGGACGACGAACTCGCCGACGGCGGTGACGTTGCCGAGGAAGCCGGGGCGGCCGATGACCTCCAGGGTGACATTGGCCGCAGCGGCGGCCATGACGTTCGCACCATAAGTGACGGAGTGGTGGTGTGCGTCCAGGCCGGCCAGACGCTCGTTGGTGAGGATCGCCGCCACCTGGGCGCCGGACCCGCCGAGTCCCTTGGCCACGGTGATCGCGTCCGGTTCGACGCCGAAGTACTCGGCGGCAAACATGTGGCCGGTACGGCCGATGCCGGTCTGTATCTCGTCAAAAATCAGTACGATTCCGCGTTCGTCGCAGAACTCGCGCAACTGCGGGAAGTAGTCCGGCGGCGGCACGATGTTGCCGCCGTTCCCGGAAATCGGCTCGACCATCACTGCGGCGATCTGGCCGGTACTGGCGTACTCGATGAAGTCGTCGATCCGGTCGACGCACATCATTCCGCAACTCGCCGGATTCTGGCCGTAGAAGCAGCGGAAGCAGTACGGGTCGGGAACCTGCAGACCTCCGGGCAGCAGGGAGGGGAAGGGCGCCTTGCGGAAGGCGTTCCCGGACAGGGACGCCATCATCATCGACTGGCCGAGGTGGCTGCGGAACAGGGTGATGATGTCCCGCTTCCCGGTCGCTGCCTGCGCCATCTTGATCGCGCCCTCGTTCGCGGCGGAGCCGCTGGAGACCTTGAGGTGCACCTTGGTGAGGTTCTCCGGCGAGACGGAGACCAGCCGGTCGACGAGCTCGTTGACCGGTTCGCTCTGGAAGCTCAAGGTGACGTGGACCAGCTGCTCGGCCTGTTTCTGGATCGCCGCCACGACTTCGGGGTGGCCGTAGCCGAGGCTCAGGTTGAACGTGGCGGCCGCACAGTCGATGTAGTCGCGGCCCAGGGAGTCGTAGAGGTAGACGCCCTCTCCGCGCGTCATCTTGTGCTCGGAGACGGGGTAGTACATGCCGTCCGGCACCCGGTGGTCGGCCATGGTCATTTTTCTCCCGGTGGTTCGTTCCGGTGATGTCCCGCAGGTGACAGAGCGTCGGAGTGCGCTGCCGCGCCGGGCTGCGCCCGCACGGATCTGGCCGCGGCAGCGCGCCGGACTAGGGGGCCGCTCAGCGCGACCGTGGCGGCGAGGAGGAGCGGGATCAGCAGGGCGGTCGACAGGTCGGTCATGTCCGCCAGCCAGCCCACGAGCGGCGGGCCGGCGAGGAATCCGAAGTAGCCCAGCGTCGCGGCCCGGGCGAGCGCCGCCCCGGACTGGTCGGCGCTGAGATTGCCGACGGCCGTGAAGATCTGCGGTACAACGGTCGACACGCCCGCACCGGCCAGCAGCCAGCCCAGCAGGATCGGCGCCAGGTGACCGGACCAGACGACCAGGGCCAGGCCCGCGCAGGCCGTGGCGCCGCCCCAGCGGACGACTGCAACCGATCCGTACCGGGCGACGACACGGTCGCCCAGCGCCCGGCCCGTGGTCATGGCTCCGGCGAAGGCGGTATAGGCGAGGGCCGCCACACCGGTGTCCGCGTCCACCGTCTCCTGGAGGTGCACCCCGCCCCAGTCCGCGGCTGCCTCCTCGACCACCATGCTGCTGAAGGCGACGCAGCCCAGGATCGTGGCGAGCAGAGGCAGCCGGCCCGTGGCGCCCTGCCCCGTTACGTCCTCGTCGTCCGTGGCCGCAGTCTTCGGCAGAAGCCCGCCGCTGATCGCCCAGGCCGCCGAGGCGAGCACCGCAGCCGCCACCGGCAGCGAGATTTCGCGGGGGACGTCCAGGCTCAGCAACAGGGCGCCCAGTCCGGCGCCCGCGACTCCGCCGACGCTGAAGACGGCGTGGAAGGCGGACATGATGGGCCGCTCATAGTGCCGTTCGACCTCGACGGCCTGCCCGTTCATGGAGACATCCATCAAGCCGTTGGCGGCGCCCAGCAGGACGAGCGCGGCGACCAGCCACGGCAGCGAGGGGGCGAAAGCCGGCCCCACCAGGGTCAGCGGGAGCAGCACACCGCTGTCCCTGGTCACGGCGGCCGAACCCACGCGGTCGATCAGCCGGCCGGCGACCTGCATGGCGGCCAGCGCTCCACCGGCCACGACCAGCAGCGCCGCGCCGAGTTGCAGGGGGCTAAGGTCCAGTCCCGCTTGATGTCGGGGACATGGGCCACCCACAGGGCGAGCGCCGTGCCGTTGATGGCGAAGTATCCGAAGACCGCGGTGCGGGCCGCCGTGCGTCTTGATTCCATCCAGATGCCTCCTGTGTCGTGGGTGCTGGCTGCCCGCGGCGTTGTCAGAGGGGCCGGGCGGCGGTTCGGCCGGGAACAGCCGATCGGCTGGCGAGCCACCCGGTGTGTTCCTCATCTGCGGTTCTTCAGCAGGGGGATGAGGTCCGGCCACGGCTTGTAGTCCGCGTAGTCACTGCCGCAGGGATGCAGCGCGAGCTCCTCGGCGGTGACGTTGATGCGACCGCCGTTGACCTCGAGGTGCCGGAGGATCCGGCGTAACTCGTCGACGGTGTCCGGATAGGTCAGGTGCCAGTCGCCGGAGGAGTACGCCTTCTCCCGCTGGATGAGCCGCGGCAGGACCGAGTCGTTCCACTTGAAGTGGTGCACCTGCGGGAAGGCCTCCTCCGCGGGCATGGGCCGCCCCGCGTCCGCCCCGTGCTGGCCCAGGTGCAGGGGCACGCTGCCGCGGGCGAGCGTCACCTTCGACGATCCCGCTCCTGGCACGCGCAGGGTCAGCAGTCCGGCCAGCGGGTACTGCTCCCAGATCGACACGTCCGGCTGCAGCGCCGGCAGACTGCCGTCGGCGGCCACCCGGTCCAGCAGGGCGCCCTTGACGTAGTCGTACCCGCCGGCCTCGCAGGCGCCGATGACGTCGGTCAGCGGCCGGTCGTACACATGGAACTCATCGAGGTCCGCGACGACCCACCAGTCGGCCGGGTGCCGCCGCATCTGGGCCCGGATCAGATACGCGTTCAGGTCCTCGTCCCAGGGGCCCTGGTGCACGGCGGCGAAGGAGAACCCGTGCCATGCCACGACCTCTTGCGACCGCTGGAAGTCCGGTTCGTCGAACGACTCGATGTGCCGGGCGATGTGGAAGGACTCGACCCCCAGGTCGCGGTAGTGCGTGATGGCGGCATCCAGCAGGCCGGTGTCGGCGCCGACGACCGACACGAAGCGAATCGTCACGTCAGGTCTCTCCCGTCTTCCTCTGTACGGCTCTCGATGCCGTTGGGGCGTACCGAAGCGCAGCCCCCGGGGCGCGTCTCGGGCCGTCGTCCGCGCCGCGCGCAGCCCTGCGGCACAGCAGGAGCACGGCGGCGAGCGTGCAGAGTCCGGCGGAGATCCAGAACACGTCGCGGTATCCGGCCTGCGCGGCGACCACCCCGGTGACGGCTCCCGCCAGCAGCTGGGCGACGGGGAAGGTGGACGAGTAGAGCGCGGACACGGAGCCGGTGCCGCCGGGCACCTCCTGCTGCACCACCACCATCGGGATGCTCGTCACCACGGCGGTCCACATGGCGTTCGGCAGCTGGAGGGCGATCAGGACCGGCGCTGAGCCGGCCACCGGCAACAGGCAGAAGAAGACCACGGCGAGGACCACGGCAGCGGCCACGACCCGCAGCTTTCCGACGCGGTCGGCGACCCGGCCCACCGCGATCATCAGCGGGATCTCCAGTGCCGCGCAGACCCCGGCCATCACGCCGACCAGAGCCGCCGACAGGTGCAGGTCCTTGGTGACGTACAAGGCGATGGCGATGAGGTACATCTGATCCGCCACGTTGACCGCCGTGACGGCGCCGAGTAGCAGCCAGGTGCGGCGCGGCACGACGGCGAGGGCTCGGCGCACCCCCGACAGGCGGCGTTCGCCCCTGTCGCCGGCGTCGTCGTCGGCCACCGGTCCGGGCGGCGCGGGCACGGCCGGCAGGAGCCAGCGGCCGAGCAGCGCGGTCAGCAGGAGCAGACACGCGACGCTCGTGTACAGGAGCCCGAAACCCGTGTGCGCCAACAGGAAGAGGCCGGCCGGCGGGCCGACCACCCACCCGGCGGAGAAGACTGACCGAACGGCGGAACTGAACGGGGTCACCTCCCTGCCGGAGGACTCGGCGAACTCTTTGACGTACCCGAACAACTGGGAGATGTACGCGTCGTTCAGGCTGAGCAGGACCGCCCCGGTGGCGAACACCACCGCGTAGCTCCGCACGGCGGTGAACGCCAGCGCACCGGCGACCCCAGCCAGCGCGGTCGCGGCCAGGGCGACCCTTCTGTCGGTCACCCGGTCGGACAGCCATCCCGTGACCAGGTTGATGCCGACGGCGGCCACGGCGCAGCCGGTGAAGTACAGGCCGATCAGTCCCGGCCCGCATGCACCGCGTCCGCGAGGAACAGGCTGGTCGTGGTGCCGAACACCGACATCGCCACGGCGTAGCACCCGGCGGCGATGCCCAGTGACATCGCCGCCCGGCTGAACGGGCGCGACCTGGGCGGACCGTCCGCACTCCCGGGTCGGGCGAAACGGGCGAGCTTCACATCGCTCCTCTACGTGCCAAGGTGTCCTCGCCAGCGTTCCTGGTGCGCCGCGAGCCATGTCCCCACCGATGCCGCCGACTCGAAGACCGCGAGGCGAGGCTCGGCGGGAGTTCCTATGACGACACCGGCGCCGACGGACGCGAGCATCGCAATGTCGTTGGACCGGTCCCCGAAGGCCACCGCCGCGGCCGGCGCGATGCCCGCCTCGTCGAGAATCCGCCGCACCGCGTGCCCCTTGGAGGCGCGGGGCGACAGAACTTCGAGCGGTCCGCCCTCCTCCGGTCGGCAGGAGTAGGTGACGGTCGCCTCGAAGCCCAACGCTTCGGCGGTCCGGGCCAATCGTCCGGCGTCGAGGTCAGTGCTGCGGCAGAGCAGTTTCGTGATGGGAAGACTGCCACCGGTCAGGTCCGGGATGTCCGCGCAGACCGCGTCCGCTCCCGTGTCCGTGGCCGGCCACCAGGCGTACCCGGGCTCGAAGCCGAAGGCCGATTCGAACTCCGTTGCGAAGCTGACCTTCGGATCGGCCGCGCGGAGCGCCTCGGCGAAGTCCCTGACCCATCGCCCGTCCAGGGGAGCGAGGAGGCGTTTTCCGCCCTCGACGACTTCGGAGGCCCCGTTGGACGTGACGACTTCGCGGGACAGTTCGGTGACGGCCGGCGGCAGGTCGGCGAGACAGCGCGAGGGGCGTCCCGTGACGAAGACCAGACGCACTCCGCACGCGGTCGCCTCGCGCAGCATGCCGATGTCCTCGTCGAGGACCCGGTTGCCCGGGCGTACGAGGGTTCCGTCGAGGTCGCAGAAGAGGATCCTGATCACCGTGCCCCCCGCAGGCCCCGTACCGCGATGCCCCGGCTCGCCAGCACGACGAGGTTTCTGACCGCCGCGTACCCGCCCGCGTCGGCTTCGCCGCGCCGCACCCCTCTCCAGGCCACGGTGCCCGCCTTCTTCAGCTCATGTCTCAGGGACATCCGGGGCAGTACGTCCAGTGCTTCGCCGTGAGCCTGACCCACGCCGTAGGCCCACACGCTTCTCAGGTCGTCCCGCAGGCTGAGGGGCTTGTGCCAGATGACGGCTTCAGGGATCAGCCGGACCGGTAACGCGGCCTTGCGGCGGCGCAGTTCGAAGTCACGGTGCTCGCGCCACTTCATGGCCGTGTCGAAGTGGTAGCCCCCCATATGCTCCACGATGTCCGTGCGGTACAGCAGCGGCGGGCTGTACGCGTTGACCTTCCTGGTCACCAGCGGGTCCTCGGTCAGCCGCCGCGCCGCGGCGACCAGTCGGGTGCCGCGTCCCCGGGTCTCGAACCGCACCCGTCCCTTCACCAGTCCGCCGGACGCCGCCGCCAGCATCGCCGTGATGGCTCCGGGCTCGAAGACGCAGTCGGAGTCCATGAGGAGCACGAGGGGGGTGTCCACCAGCGCGATCGCCCTGTTGTACGCCAGGCCTATCCCGCGTTCCGAGGTGCTCAGGACGGTGACGTGCGGTGCCGCCTTGGCGTAGGTCTGGAGTCCTTCGAGGAACCAGTCCGGCGATCCGTTCGTGGAGACGATGACCGGGCAGGTGACGTCGATGGAGGCCAGGCAGCGGTAGATGAGGGGGTCGTCGCACACGGGGACGACGATGGTCAGGTCGCGCGAGGCGCCGGCGTTCCCGGTGGTCAAGGCGACCTCCTCGGACGGCTGACGGCTGCTTCGAAACGCTGGACCACCGCCTCGGGATCGATGTCCGTCACCAGGTGGTGCGTCCCCTCTCCCCGCCGGAAGCGGATCGTGCCGCGGTCCGGCAGACCGGTGGCCACGGAGATCACTCCTGTCTCCTGCTTGTACGGCAGGCTCGCGTCCGCCAGGAGGGCGGCGGCCACGACGTCCCAGATGGGTTCGCGGTCCTTGTTCTCGCCCCGCGGCGACTCGCGTTCGAGCTTGTCCAGAGCGGCACCCAGGGGTGTGCCGGTGCGCCGGATGCGGTCCACCGCCGCCGGCAGCAGCCGGGGGGCCTCCGTCACCTCCAGCGGTACCATCACCACGGCCTTCAGCGCGCAGCAGGAGGGGCCGTTGCTGTCGGCGGGTGGGCATGGCTGGGGCCCGGCGCTCGAGTCGGGTGCTCCGGGTTCCTCGGGTCGTGGGTGGGCAGAGGCAGCGCCGTTGGTCAGGTGGCCGGCCTCGGCAGGGCCGCAAGGCGGGCGAATGCGTTCGCCAGTTCATGTCGCCAGGGCCAGGTGGCGGCAATCCGCAGGTGGAGGCGGCGGCCTCCGCGGGTGATGCGGGCGGCGGCGTGCAGCAGCCGGTAGCGGAGCTTCTTCGGCTCGGCGGAGACCAACTCGCCGTCCAGCAAGAGGGCCTGGGCCCAGGCGAGCAGGTCGACGGCGGTCAGGGACAGTTCCAGCCAGGCGGCGTTGAGCGCGAAGTGGCGGGAGGGGAAGCGGCCGAAGCCGGTGGTCTTGCCGCAGCGGATGCGGTCCTCGACGCGGGCGTGTGCGCGGTGGCGGACCTCAAGCTGCTGCAGGGAGCCTT
Source organism: Streptomyces sp. NPDC111744 (assembly GCF_055634995.1). Lineage (NCBI taxonomy): Bacteria > Bacillati > Actinomycetota > Actinomycetes > Kitasatosporales > Streptomycetaceae > Streptomyces > Streptomyces sp. NPDC111744. Next base: position 38,055 of record NZ_JBVKCG010000033.1, on the reverse strand, counting down.
CGCCATAAGGAGTGTCGGTGAGGAAGACCTGGTGGCGCATGCCCTCGTCGACATCGAACAAGGACAACTGGGCGCCGGGGTGAGGGCGCTCGCGCCGGACGATGATCCGGGTGCCGTCCGGGTGGTCCGTCAGGTCCACCATGCCGGTCAGTTCTGCCACTTCAGCGCCAGTCCGCAGGATGCCGTCCTGCTCCAGCGCGGGGTGCCACAGATGGTCGGGCACGGCTCGGATCGCGCGGCGGATCGGATCGGTGACGGGATGTCCGACGGAGAAGGAGGTGTGGATACCCCGCTCACGGAGTGCTCGGATGTGGGCGAGGAAGGCTTTCGCGCCTCCGGCACTGTCGGCGCGGATGAGGATGGTGGTGCCGTGGCGGTGGGCGTCGGGGACCTGGGCCAGGGCCGCGTCCAGGACGGTGATGTGGTCGGCGGCGGTGTTGGCGCCGGCATTGCCCGGCCGCAGTAGGCCAGCCAGGGCTTCGCCGGTGTTGTCCAGGAAACACAGCAGCGGGTGGTAGCCGAAGCCGCGTTTGTAGGTGGCCGCTGCCTGTTCCTTCTAGGAGTGGCAGGTGACCAGGGTGGCGTCGATGTCCAGGACCAGGCCGGGCAGGTCGCGCCCGCCGGCGCGGGCCGCGGGTATGCCGCCTGTGGTCTCGGCGGCTTGCAGCCAGGCGACTTCCCGGGCGGTGGCCCTCGCCGAGCGCAGGCGGGCGAGTGCGTCCGGGCCGATGCCGGCCAGCAGACGCCAGGCGGTGGCAGTGGAGGCGACCGGGCCGAAGACTTCCGCCTGGTCTCGCAGCAGGGCCAGGTCCGCTATCGCCTGGCCACCGTCGGCGAGCATCACCGCCAGATCGACCGCGGTCCGCCCGGGGCCGTGCCCGGTGCCACGCGGCCGCAGCTTGCGCAGTGCGTCCGTGAACGCGCCGGTCAGGCCGGTGACATCGGCCAGCAGGCGGGATCCGGCGTGACTGACGACCCCGCGACCGTCGGCCGAGACGACAAGCTTGGGACGTGACCCGGTAGTGTGCACGCAGAAAGTGCCTTCCTGCTGTGGTGACAGAAGCCCTAGACAAGCCTCATCATCCCAGCTCAGAAGGCACCTTCGCGTTTCCGATCAAGATCCGGACACCGCCGCAACTGAAACGCGGAGGCTAGTGGGCAAGCTGCTCATCGAGTGCGGGCGGAGTGCCGAAAGCCCCTGAGGGTGCGGAAGCCAGGTCTTCTTCGGCCCAGACGACCTTGCCGCCCGATACCGAGCGGGCGCCCCATCTGCGGGACAGCTGGGCGACCATGAAGAGGCCGCGGCCGTTCTCGTCGGTGGTGCGTGCGCGACGTAGGTGCGGGGAGCCGACGTTGGTGTCGAACACTTCGCAGGTCAGGACTTGGTGCTGGATCAGACGCAGACCGATCGGGTCGGTGCTGTGGCGGACGGCGTTGGTGATCAGTTCACTGACGATCAGCTTCGTGGCGTCCTCGAGACCTTCCAGGCCCCATTCAGCCAGCTGGCAGGCTGCCATGTGCCGGGCGCTGCGGACTGCGGTCTGGTCACTCGGGAGCGTCCAGGAGGCGACCTGGGCTGGGCTGAGCGAGTGGGTGCGGACGAGGAGCAGGGTGACGTCGTCGCGCGGTACCTGCCCCGGGATGGTCTCCATCGCGTGGGTGCAGAGGTCTTCCAGGGAGCGATCCGGTTGTGTCAGGGCGGCGCCCAGGCGGTCCATACCCATGTCGATGTCGTGGTCGCGGGTCTCGATCAGGCCGTCGGTGTACAGAGCGAGGAGACTTCCCTCGGGCAGTTCCAGTTCCACGGCCTCGAAAGGGACCCCGAGCCCGGTGCCGAGCGGGGTTCCGGCGGGAAGATCGGGGAAGGTGATTCGGCCCTGCGGGTCGATGATCGCGGGCGGAGGGTGCCCGGCCCGTGCCATGGTGCACTTCCGGGTGACCGGGTCGTAGACGGCAAAGACGCACGTGGCGCCCACCACCGTGGGGGTCTGGTCCGGGGCGTCGGCGTCTTCCTCGGCCAGTCGCTGGACCGTGTCATCGAGGTGGGCCAGCAGTTCGTCGGGGGGCAGTTCCATGTCGGCAAGCGTGTGGACGGCGGTGCGGAGCCTGCCCATGGTCGCCGCGGCGTTGATCCCGTGTCCGACCACATCGCCGACTACAAGGGCCACCCGGGCGCCGGACAGCGGGATCACATCGAACCAGTCGCCTCCGACGCCGTGGTCCATGTCGGCGGGCAGGTAGCGCGAGGTCGCCTCGACCGCCGTACCGCCCCTCAAACGGTGAGGGAGCAGGTTGCGTTGCAGCGCGAGGGCCGCGGTGTGTTCGCGCGCGTACTGGCGAGCGTTGTCCAGCGACATCGCAGCGCGACTGACGAGTTCTTCGGCGAGGAGTAGATCGAACTCCTGGAAGGGCACCGGGTTCTTGGTGCGGATGAACAACGCCACGCCCAGCAGGGCGCGCCGCGCACGGATGGGTACGACCATCAGGGAGTGCATGCTGTTCTCACGGATCTTCTGCGCGCGTGCCGGGTCCTCGTCGATCCATGTGCCCGGAGCGGTGTTCAGGATCGGCTCCAGGTGGGGCCTCCCGGTGCGCATGACGCCGGTGAGTGGTGAGGCGGGCGTCACGGGGACCGGCTCACCGCGCACCCACGGGGATTCCGGGACCCCTTGGTGTATCGAGGCCAGACCGGCACGTCGGAAGGCGGGAAGGCACCGGTCCACCGGGCCGATGTGGACCGGGGGCCCCTCACCGAACGGGACCGACTGCTCCAGGTCGACGGCGACGTAGTCGGCGAGCAGGGGCACGGCAAGGTCGGCCAGTTCCTGGCTGGTCTGCATCACGTCCAGGGTCCTGCCTAGGCGCGTACTGGCCTCACTGAGGATGGCGAGGCGCTCGAGCGCCTGCCGGCTCTCAGTGATATCGACGTTGATGGTGCACACCCCCAGCGCTTGGCCGTCGGCGTCCTGAAGGCAGAAGAACGAAGCCGCCATGGTGTGCTCATGGCGCGGACTCGTCGGCGGCCACATCCGGTACTGGTGGACCGTGGTGGTGCCGCTGTGGAGTACCTGCCGCATCACTGCCTCGAGTGCTTCGGCCTTGGCATCGGGCATTGCTTCGGTGTATTGCCGTCCGAGTCGTCGGTCACGGGAAATGCCGTCGTAGCTCTCCATCGTGTCGTTCACCCAGATGCAGCGCAGCTGCGGGTCACGAACGACGATGCCGATCGGTGCGCGGGTAAGCAGCGACTCCCGCACCGATCCGTTCATTGCCTCCCCGGAGAGTGTGTCGATGTCGGTCACGGAGATGAGCCACCGGACTGTTCCGTCCTGCCCCCACAACATCGAGATCCGCAGGTTGGTGTTGAGCATGTGGCCGTCTCGGTGGCGCACCGCCGTCGTACCCGACCACCCATTCTGGGCATGGCACTGCTCGACGAACGCCGATATCGTCGGTGCTTCCTCGGAAAGTGGCAGGACGAGTGCGGCAGAGCGTCCCACCACGTCCCCGGCGGAGTATCCGACGAGCTGCTCGGCGGCCTGTGTCCACGCGACCACCGTCCCGTGCTCGTCGAACATCGCGACTGCCGACTCGGACGTCTCACGCGTGTTCATTTGATTACCAAGTGTCATATTGCGAGTGCTGATCATCGAACTGCCGCTCTCAGGTAGGTGGGGGAGGGGTGGTAGGGGTGCGGGAAGCCGGTGCGCGGACGGCCGCGGCGGCCGGGGCCACGGCGGGGCGGACGGCTTGAGCGGCGTGTGCCTCATCTCCGTTGTCGATTTCAAACGCAGCTGAAGGCGTCACTCTGAGCCAATTTGCCCATTTTGGGTAAATGTCCGGATAGTGCTCCGATCTGTGACAGGGTCGCGGGCGTGACGGATGCCGGCGCGGTCATCAAGGGTCGCTGTCGGGCTGCCGGTCAGTCGGCGGGACGAGGCAGTGCGGCGAGGCGGTGGAAGGCCGTGGCGAGTTCGTGCATCGAGGACCGTGATGTGGTCGGTGGCGGTGTTGGCGCCGGCGTTCCCGGGCCGCAGTCGGCCGGACAGTGCCTCGCCGGTGTTGGCCAGGGAGCACAGCAGCGGGTGGAACCCGAAGCCGCCTTTATAGGTGGGTGCGGCCTGCTGTTTCTCTGAGTGGCAGGTGACGAGCGTGGTGTCGAGGTCCAGGACCAGCCCGGGCAGCATGCGTCCCGCGGCCCGGGCAGCGGGTATGCCCTCACCGTGCTCCGCGGCCTGTAGCCAGGCGACTTGCCGGGCCTGCGCGCGGGCAGAAGCCAGCGAGGCGAGGGCGGTCTCGTCAACATCGGCGAACAGCCGCCATGCCGTCGGTGTCGAGGCGAGAGGACCGAAGACTGCTGCCTGGTCCCGCAGAACGGCCAGGACGCGATGGCCTCGCCGCCGTAGGCGAGCATCACCGCCAGGTCGGTGGCGATCCGGCCCGGGTCGTGTCCGGTCCCGCGTGGCCGAAGCGGTCTGAGAGCGGTGGAGTACGTGGCGGTCAGCCCCGTGGCATCGGCGAGATCTGCCAGCAACCGTGCACCAGCATGCCCGACCACCCCCGCACCTTGGGACGCAACCCGATACCCTGCACGTAGAAAGTGCCCTCCGCCTGGAACGACAGAACCCCTCAGCAAGGTTCATCGTCCCAGGTCAGGAAGGCACTTTCGTATTTCCGCCTCAATAGCCGCCGTACCCAAGCGAAACGGCGAGGCTAGGGCTTGGTCAGGTTCACTCGCCCGTGGCGTGTCCGTTTGATCGGGTGCGTAGTTGACCTGATGAGCTGGGTGGGGAGCTGGCCGCGGTCCGGTGCGATCTGGAGGACTTCGCGGCGGAGATGTTCGAGCCGTTCGCGCGGGCGGATCATCGCCGGTGCAGAGCGGTCTATCTGCGGGGACTGCTGATGGAGGGGCGGCGCAAGTCGGTGGAACCGATGGCCGCCCGCCTGGGCGAGGACTGCAACCGACAGGCCCTGGCGAACTTCATCACCACCAGCCCGTGGGACGCGGCGCATGTCCGCGCCCGCCTCGCCTGGCGGATGCAGTACGTGATCAAACCGACCGCGCTGATCCTCGATGACACCGGCTTCCTCAAGGAGAGGGACGCCTCGGCGTGTGTGGCCCGGCAGTACACCGGCACCGCGGGCGAGGTCACCAACTGCCAGGCCGGGGTGTCCCTGCACCTGGCCTCAGACAGCGCCTCGGTGGCGGTCGACTGGCGCCTGTTCCTGCCCGAGAGCTGGGATCCCGCCTCGCCGAAGGCCGATGCGGCCAAGGTCGCCCGCCGTACCCCGTGCGGCATCCCCGAAGAGATCGGCCATGTCGAGAAGTGGCAGCCGGCCCTGGACATGATCGACGAGACCAGATCGTGGGGCATCGATGTCCCGCTCGTCGTCGCCGACGGCGGCTACGGCGATGCCGCGCTCTTCCGGCTGGGCCTGGAAGAACGCGGGCTCGACTACGTCGTGGGCATCTCCACCACGACGACCGCCCAGCCGGAAGAGGCCCGGCCGCACATCCCGCCCTACGGCGGCCGCGGCCCCCGGCCCTCAGCCCGTCTACCCCGAGCCGGCTCAGACGGTGAAGAAGCTGGTCGTCGCGGCCGGGAAGCAGGCCACCCGGCCGGTGCAGTGGCGGGAGGGCTCCCGGCCGGGCAGCGGCCGCAGCGGCGTCAAGCGCATGTACTCACGCTTCGTGGCCCTGCGGATCCGGCCCGCCGGACGCGAGATCCGCAAGACCACCGGCGGTCCGGAGCTGCCGGTGCGCCGGCTGCTGGCCGAATGGCCCGCCACCGAGCCCGAACCGGTGCAGTTCTGGCTGTCCAACCTGCCCGCCGACACCCCGCTGGCCACCCTCGTGCGCACCGCGAAGCTGCGCTGGCGCATCGAGCACGACTACCGAGAGATGAAACAGGCCCTGGGCCTGGCCCACTTCGAGGGCCGCACCTGGCGCGGCTGGCGCCACCACGTCACCCTCGTCTCCGTCGCACACGCCTTCTGCACCCTCCAGCGCATCACCCGGTCCCCAAAAGAGACGGCGCCGGCCTGAGCACGTATCGAGTCGCCCGCGAACTGCAGCTACTCCTCGCAGTCTGGACCGGCGCCTGCCCCACCTCTCACCGCGACATGCCAGAACCCATACCAACCTGACCAAGCACTACTAGCTAGCTAGACTAGGGCCTGTGTGGAGTTGTGATCAATGCTGTGATCCGAGGTGTCGGATCCAGAGGAGGCCGGCGCATAATTCGAGTCCGGCCTGGTAGCTTTCAGGTTTTTTGTCGTAGCGGACAGCGAGGCCGCGCCAGTCCTTGATCTTGTTGATGGTGCGGTCGACGCTGTTTCGGAGCTTGTACAACTGCTTGTCCCAGGTGACAGGCCGTCCGCCGCGTGAGCCGCGGTTCTTGCGGTGGGCGGCCTGATCCTTCTTCTCGGGGATGACTGCTTTGATCCCACGTTTGCGCAGGTGCGAACGGTTCTGGCGGGACGAGTACGCCTTATCGCCCGCGACTGCGTCGGGCCGGGTGCGGGGCCGGCCGACCGGGCCGGGGACGCGGATCATGTTCAGGACGGGGATGAACTGCGGACTGTCTCCCGCCTGCCCCGCGGTGATCTTGAGCGAGAGGGGCAGACATTGCGGCACACAGGACAGGTGTGTCTTCGTGGTCAGTCCGCCGCGGGAACGCCCCAGGTCAGCGGCGGCGAGCCGGGCCCTGCGGCGACGCCTCACGCGTCGTCGTTCTTCCCGCTCCGGGTCCGATTGCCCGTCTTGTTCCTCGCCGGCGCCCCTTTTTCCGCGGCGGCCTTCTCCAACGCCTCCAGGGTCTCGGGCTCCACGATCATCCCCGCGGCATCATGATGGGCCCGGACTGTGGTCGAGTCCACGCTGACCAGCGACAAGTCCACCAGGCCCCGCTTCGCCGCCTCGGCGATCGCACCCTGGAACACCGCGGTGAACACCCCGGCATCCCGCCACTGCCGAAACCGGCCGTAAACGGTGGACCAGTGCCCGAATCGTTCGGGCAACTCCCGCCATTTCGCCCCGTTCCTGAACCGCCACACGACGCCCTGGCTTCGTTCACTTCTGGGGGCAGCGTTTGTCCGTCGGTTTGGACAGCAGTTGCGGATCTTGAGGCCCGTGAATGTTCATGAGAATTAGCAGCGCGTGCGACGCGCGCTGTCTCGTTCGTCCTGCCCGTGGGGCGTCACTGCCCGACACGTGACTGTGTGAGTTCTGCTCCGACCTTGGTCAGCATCTGGCCGAGGAGGCGGAGGGCTCGTGGCCGTGATGGCACTCCGCGCGACGTTCCCGTCCAGTAGGCGTCAGTGAGCTTCTCTGTCACCGCGAGGATCTGGTCGTCGTTCTGGGTGGCCAGGACGAGGACGAGCTGCACGTAATCGCCGATGTCGGTGCCCTGGGTGTGCTGGCGCGTGAAAGGCCGCAGGCGCGGCGTCAAGGCGAGCAGGGTGCGGTCCGTCGGGAAGACCACGGCGAGTCCGGCGAGGGCAAGGCGAACCGCTGGGCATTCGGCCGACCAGCGGGCCAGCAGATCTGGAACGTGAGCCTGGACCGCGCTGCGGGCCCGGGCCTCGCTGTCGGGATCGGCGTGCCGCGGGGTGGCCGGCCAGCTCTCGGCGAGGTGGCGTTCGGCGACAGTGGCAGCCCTGACCAGCAGGTCGACGGCTTGGAACCGGTGTCGGGCGGGAATGCGGTCGTCGACTGCGAGTGCTGTGACCAGGGCGAGGCCGTCAGCGGTGGCGGGCTGGCAGGTGTCCTGGTGGAGGATCGCTGAGGAAGCTCCGGTCGTCCCAGTAGGGGTCGATCTCGGCGTCGAACAGCATCGCGGCCTGGGGCGGTCTGAGGCCCGGCAGACGGTCGGCGATGACGTCCCGGAACAGCTGCCGGATCGGCGGACCAGCAGCGTTCGTGTTGTGCCGGGTCTGCTCGGGTTTGGCGTGCGTGTCCATGGCCACCGCAGCCTACTGGAGCATCTCGGGCCGGCGGCCCGTCGCCTGGGTGGGGGCGGGTTGTCGGCCCTGAGTCTGTCGCGGTCAGCTGGCCTTGGCCGACTCCTCGGCTCGGGCTCGAGTGGAGGCGAGGCGGTAGGAGTCGGTGCCGGTTTCGATGATGGTGCCGTTGAAGGTGAGGCGGTCGACGATGGCCGCGCAAAGACGAGGATCGGTGAACGTCTTCGTCCAGCCGCCGAACGACTCGTTCGAGGCGATCGCGACGCTGTTCTTCTCCTCGCGCTCGGTGAGGACTTGGAAGAGGAGTTCAGCGCCGTGGCGGTCGAGTTCCATGTAGCCGAGCTCGTCGATGCAGAGCAGGTCGACGCGCCCGTAGCGGGCGATCGTCTTGTTCAGCTGCTTCTCGTCGGCCGCCTCGACCAGCTCGTTCACCAGCTTCGTGGCCAGGGTGTAGCGGACGCGGTAGCCCTTCATCGCAGCCTCGGTGCCAAGACCGATGAGCATGTGGGACTTGCCAGTGCCGGAGTCGCCGATCAGGCAGAGCGGCTGGCTCTTCTTGATCCACTCGCAGCTGGCGAGGCTATGGATGGTGGCCGGGTCGATGTTCGGGTTGGCGTCGAAGTCGAAGGACCGCAACGACTTCTCCCGCGGGAAGCCCGCTGCCTTGATCCGTCGCTCGGAGCGGCGCCGAGCGCGGTCGTCGCACTCGGCCATCAGCAGCTCGGCGAGGAAGCCGCGGTAGGTCATCTGGTCCTTGACGGCCGCGGCTGCGATGTCGGGGAACTCTGCCCGGATCGTCGGCAGCCGTAGGAGACGGCAGGCGGTGTCGATCGCGGCGTCGGCGGCCTGCTCGGTCATGTTCCGTTGGCGGGGCAGGGTCACTGGGCTTCTCCCTCACGGTGGGTGCTGCCACCGGTGCGGTGGCGGCGGAGCAACTGGTCATAGGGGGTCACCGAGGGCAGCGGCCTGGTGTCCGGCGGCAGGTGCGCGAGCCGCCACTCGTGCAAGGACGTGACGGTCGCCGACGGCTGGCCTGCCGGATGCGGATCGCGCTGGGCAGGAAGGGTGGTGGACTCGTCCTCGGTCTGGGCGGCTTTGCGGGCCTCCAGGGCAACAGCGTCCGCGGTCAGCACTCCAGCCCGAAGGGCCGTGGCCAGGCCGGCGACCAGGTGTTCGTGCGCGATATGCCGGCCCAGCAGGAGCACTTCGATCAGTGCTCGGGTGCCGTCCCTCTCGCCGTGGACCTTGCGGGCGGCCGCCCATCATGCGTCATGGACCGGGGTGAACCTCCCCGCCGAACGAGCCTGCTCCAGGGCAGTTGCGCCGGGAAAGGCGCCCGGTTTGCGGACCAGGGCCTCCAGGTAGTGGTCCAGGGCCAGGCGGATTCCGCATTTGGCGATCAGGCGTTCATGCCGGGCCACTTCCACGTTCTGGTCGTAAACCACGAGGTGAGAGGCGTGCAGCATGACCCGGACCTTCTTGCCGATCAAGCGGACGGGAACCGAGTAGCGGTTGGTGCGGACGGTGATCTGTTCTCTGAACCTCGTCTCGCCAACTGAGCTGTTGATCGACTGTGGCCAAGGGTCCAGTTGTCGCCGCTTGTCAGGTCGAGCGCTCAGTGTGTAACGCCTTCGAGTGGAAGGTGGTCTCGGTAGTACTCCGACTCCAGCCACTCCTCTTTCACGAAGAGCGGGCGTGTGAGGAGCGTGTCCCCGACCCACTGGTCACGCAGAAGAATGCCGAGATCGGTCAGGGCGAGCGACGCGTCAGGGGTGAAAAGGACCCAGTTGCCATGTTCCGCGGCGTGGTCCAGAAGGAACTGTTGGCCTTGTCCCGGACGGCTGCCAGCCAGTGCGAAGCCGGCTAGGAAGACCTGCGGACCGACGACCGCATCGAGCGCGACGCATGCGAGTTTGCCCTCGTCGTAGAACGCTTTCACCCCGTCAGCAAAGTCCTCCTGGCCGTACTCGCCCCCAATTCGCGCCTGCGGCTCGGAGGCGAGCAGCGCCTCTGCGACCTCGGCTGGAGACATTCCGAAACGCAGCGGCCCCACGCCGACATCGGGCTGCAGCTCCCATCGTTCCCGGCAGACCGTTGAGGATCGCATCGGTGATGAAGATCCGGCGGAAGTCGTGCGGCGTGTAGTGCAGCGGGGTTCCGTCGGCCTGGTCGATCAGACCTGTGCGGGCTAGGGCCTCGTCCAGCAGCGAACTGACCCGCTCGCGCGCAATCCGCTGCGGCTCGGTGTCGACCCGGCGCTGGAACAGCAGCGGAGCCGGCGGCATCCACAAGAGCTCGTGGTAGTCCCGGGCCCGGACCAGGGGGACCGCGCCGTCGGCGTTGCGGATCCGACAGATGATTGCGCTCAGGACGTCGGCCAGTTCGGGGCTGACGACAAGCAGCCGCTCGGTGTCGGTCTTGGACGGGGCGATCTGCAGCAGCGGGACGATCTCGCCGGTGGTCGGAAGCCGGTATTGGACCAGGCTGTGGTGGCTCAATTCCAGCATCTCCTCGGCGCGGACGCCGGTCAGCCGCAAAACTTCGTTGATCGCCCAAGCCCAGAAGGCGTTGTCCTCTTCGCGGTTGAGCAGGCGCTGCTGGCCGGTGGCCGGGTCCTCGACCCAGACGTTGGCCGGCTTCGCGTGGGGGCGCCGGATCCGGGTCAGGGTCTGGCCGGCGGCGGTGAACCCTTGTCGGGGTTCGGTCTGCCGTCCGGCGGCGAGCAGGGCCTCGGGCAGGGCGCGACCCACAGGCCCCAACGGCCCGGGTCCTCCAGCGCCCACTGGGCCAGATCAAGGTAGAACGCGCGGACGCTGGCCAGGACGTCCTGATAGCTGAGCCGTTCGACGACGGATTCGACCCGTTCGCCGTTGCCTGTGGTGGTGAGCGTGAGCCTGGTGCGCAGCCGCTGTTTCCAAGCCGCGGCGACGTCGGCGGGCAGGCGCAGCGAGTCGATGCCTGGGTGGTGCAGTTCAAGGTCCTGCCAGAAGCACTTCACCAGCTGGTAGGTCTGGCCGCGCAGCGTTCCGTAGTCGAGGGCGGGCTGGCGTTCCTTGAGATACTCCACCAGCAGGTCGCGGATGGGAAGGCAGGCGACCGGGTAGCTGTCGACGAGCTCCTCGACAGGGCGTTGTCCGATGCTGCGGATCTCTCGCAAGGTCGGGACGCCGGCGCCGAAGACGCCGATCTCGCGGAGCGCCCGGAACGTCGCCGCGCCCGAGCGGCGCTGACCGCGCAATTCGGCCTCGACTTCCAGCACCTCCAGCAGGCCGCCGACGACGATGTCGGCCACCGTTCCGCCCTTGGCGGCAATGATGACGGCGGTCCGGAACAAGGCGGCGCGGCGGGCCATGTCGCTGATTCCGCCGTCGGCCCGACAGAAGTCGTCCAGCCGGGCGAAGCCGTCGGCGTCACGGGCGCGGATCATGTTCCTGGCGAGCTTGCGCTTCTTGCCGCCGGTCAGCAACCAGGTCAGCGAGGGACGGACCACGTCGGCCCCGATCATGACGACCAGGGAGCTGGTCATGGTCTCCAACCGGGTGCGGGAGAGCTTGCCGTGCTGCTCCAGCCACCGTGCCGCACCATCGGCCCACTGTTCTCCGGCTGTGTCCGCGCCGCTGGCGTGCCAGCGCTGGTGCCAAGTATCGCCCGGCTGCTCCGCCAGCCAGTCCAGCATCAGCATCAAGCCGCGCCGGCGGAAGTCGTGGTTGCGGGGATCCTCCTGCCGCGGCGTCGCCTCGACCCACATCCGCAGCACCTCCTCGCGGTCCTTCTCTGCGGCCGGCCAGTGCGCCGCCGAAGGCCGCGGGGGGAACCTCTCAGCCTGCTGTTCGGCCGACAGGTGCGGCCTGGAGACCACGGGCGGGGCAGCCAGCCGCCCGGCGGTGATCACGCCAGGCCCTTGCCGAAGAGCACGTCCATCGTCTCCGGCCGGTAGCCCGGGGCTGGGATCGGCACGATGCGCTCAGCTGCCTGCCGGGTCTCCTCGGCGTGATGCGCCAGGACCCGGCGGATCACGTCCTCGGCCCGGGGCGTCAGATAGAGCTGGGTCGTGGTGAGCTGCGCGTGTCCAAGGACCAGCTGCACGTCGGTCAAGGGCAACGCTGGATCCTCGGCCATCCGGAACGCCGCGGTGTGGCGCAGCGCGTGCAACGTTGCCGACGTCCCCGCCAGCTGGTTCACGCGCTCGAACATGCGGTGTAGCGCGTGATAGGTCAGCGGCCGGACCGGGCGCCGCAGCGTCCACCACAGCGGCAGCCGACGGCCCTTGGGCACCAGTTCGCCCATCTGGACCTGGTAGAGCCGCAACCAGACGAACGCGTCGGTCGACGCCGGCAGCTCTTGAACAGCGCCGGTGCCCTTTCGGACCACCGATATCAGCTGCCGCCCCGGGTCGACGCCGCCTTGCAGCGTCGACAACAACTCCGAGGCCCGGGCCCCGGTGGACACGTAGAACGCGACCAGCGCCCGGTCTCGGTGCGAGGGAAGCCGGGCGAAGATCTCGTTGAACTCCTCGTCCGGAATGCTGCGCGGGACCCGCGTGGGCACCCGGGGCCGGTAGAGGCCGGTCCGCTCCTTGCGGTGGCCCGCGGTGGACCGCCGCACCCTGTGGGACGCGATCGAACAGTACGCCCGGCGCACCCGCCGCTACGGCGCGGTCCCCCGCATCCCCGCCCAGACCGGCCCCCTGAGTGGACACGGAGCACCGATGACGTGAGTCACGCGGTCATCCTGGGAGGCGGACTGGCGGGAACCCCTGGCCGCCGTGGCCATGGCTCCGTACGTGGACAAGGTGACCGTCCCCGAACGCGACGCCCTGCCTTCTGGACCCGCCGCGCGACCGGCGTCCCCCAGGCACACCACAGCCACATGCTCTGGTCGGGCGGGGCGCAGGCCGTCGAATCCCTGATACAGGCACGATCGAGCGGTTGCTCGCCGCTGGGGCACGCAAGATCCAGATGACCGCGGACGCCGCATGGCTGCCCGGAAGCGGCTGGCTACGCCGAACTCCCGGACGGCACTACGTCGTCACGTGCAGCCGAGACCTGCTGGACTCGGTGCTGCGGGAACAGGCACTCCTTACCGCCCCCGGGATCTCGCTGCGCACCAGAGCGCAGGGCATCGGCCTCGTGGGCAGCGCACAGCGCGTCACGGGCGTAAGCCTCCGCGACCACGTTAGCGGCGCCACCGAGGTCCCTTACGCCGACCTGGTCATTGATGCGACAGGCCGCGCATCACGGGCAGGACACTGGCTGACCGAGCTGGGCCTGCCTGCCGTCCCCGAAACCGTGGTGAACTGGCAGGCCGGTTATGCCAGCCGACGCTTCCGCGCCCCGAGCGACACGGACGGCGCGTTTCCCCTCGTCTTCGTTCTGCCGGACTTCCTCGCCACGGGCCCCGTGCGAGCCGCCCTTTGTGCTGCCGATCGAAGAGGACAGTGGCAGGTCACACTGCTGGGTGCCCACGGCGGCGAACCGGACGCCAGACAGAAGCGACAGGAGGACTTCGCCGCCTTCGCACGCAGCGCACGTCATCCACTCGTCGCCAATCTCATCGCCCACGCCGAACCGCTCGGTCCCGTCCATCTGGTACGCCACATGCGATGGCGCCGCCGCCACTGCACCGGGCTCGCCCGCAGGTGGCCCGACGGCTTCGCCGTGCTCGGTGATGCCGCTGCCACCTTCAACCCAGTGCTGGCCCATGGCATGTCAGTCGCGGCCCTCAGCGCCGTCACGCTGCGCGAACAACTCCACGACGGGCACCGGCCGGGCTTCGGCCGCCGTCTCCAGCAGGCCATCGACCGCACCACCCGCCGGGCCTGGGCCACCGGACAGGTCCTCAGCCTGCTCTACCTCGCCCCGAAGCCCTCCCTCGCCGTACGCCTCATCCGCCGCTGCGCCGTACGGGCCTTCGACGCGTCAGGCGAATGGCCGGTCCTGCATAACGCCATCTACGACGTCCTGTCGTCCTCCGCCCACATCACCACCGCGCTCGCCCCACGGCCGGTACTCGCCGGCATCTGGGGCCCCGGCGGCAACCATTGCCGGGAGCGCCACTGGAACGGCCGACACCACCTGCGTGTTCTGCGGTACCCCAAGCAGACGGGCCTCCCTCGCCGATGACGGCAAAGGCAGAAGAACGGTGACCACAGCGAACAGGCGGAGCCGAACATGCGACGACACAGGCGAGACCTTGTGCCGCGACGCAGCAAGGACCCCTGAACGTAGCCACCAGCGAACCGCTGTCCCCTCGCGACAGGTCATGAAGCGCACGCACGGGAAGTCAGCTGAACGAACGGCTCGGCGAACGTACGCCGTGGGCAGTCCGCCGTCACAGATGAAACGCCGGACCGTCAACCGGATCACAACGCTCCGCTCACCGAGCGGGGATCCTGCAACGTGCACTGATAGGCGCCGTTGACACGGTCCGAGAAGCAACCGCAGGCCGGACACGCCGCTCCGGCCGCCCGGCCTCTCGCCACCACTGAGGGGCCACGAAGTTTCCGGACAGGCACCCAATAGGGTTGTCCTGAACAAGGAGACGAGGAAGAAGTGGCGCCACCCAGTAAGTACTCGCCGGAGTTCCGCGAGGAAGCCGTCCAGATCGCGTTGAGGTCAAGCAAGACGATCTCCGAAGTCGCCCGGGAGCTTGAGTTGAACTCGGAGACGCTACGCGGCTGGGTGAAGAAGTACCAGAAGCAGCAGGAACCGGCCCCCGATGCGGAACTGACGGTGAACGAGCGGGCGCGCCTGAAGGAACTCGAACGACGCAACCGCGAGCTGGAGATGGAAGTTACGTTCCTGAAAAAAGCCGCAGCGTACTTCGCGAAGGATCCCCGGTAGCAAGCAAGTACGAGTTCATCGACGAGATGCGGCTCGACACCGAGAAGTACGCATACAGCGTCGAGTTCATGTGCGGCCGACTCGGCGTCTCCAGATCCGGCTACTACGACTGGAGATTGCGTTCGGAATCCGCGACAGCTCTGCGGCGCGAAGAACTGAAATTGCTCATCGAGAAAGCCTTCGACATGTCCGACAGCACCTACGGGCACCGGCGCATCCAGGCCCAGCTGCACCGCTGGGGCGTCGCGGCGGGCGTGGAGCTGGTCCGCCGCCTCATGCGCGAACTGGGCCTGGTGTCCAGCCTGCCACGGCCGAAGAGGTTCAACCTCACTCAGGTTGCGGCCGGCCAGGTGCCGGACCTCGTCGGCCGCGACTTCACCGCGGATGTGCCCGGCGAAAAGCTCGTCGGCGACATTACCTATATCGCGACCGGGGAAGGCTGGCTGTACCTCGCGACGGTGATCGACTGCTGCACGAAGGAAGTCATCGGTTACGCGATGGACGACCACTACCAAACCCCACTGATATCCAGGGCGATCCGCAACGCGGCACGGAACAGGAACCTCTCGGCCGGCGCGATATTTCACTCCGACCGCGGAAGTAACTACATGTCAGCCGAGTTCGGGAAGACACTCAACCGGTTTGGGCTCCGCAGATCCTCCGGCCGTACTGGTATCTGTTTCGACAACGCCATGGCCGAATCATTCTTCGGCGCTCTGAAGAACGAGCGCGTATCAAGGGTGACTTACCTGACCCGCGAGGCTGCCCGGCTGGACATCACTCGCTACATCGAATTCTGGTACAATCGTAAACGCCTCCACTCGGCGGTGGGTTACCGCCCACCGTGCGAAGTCCACGCCGAGCACCAGAAGTTGCGAATTGCCGCGTGAAATGAACGGTCAGAAGCCTGTTCGGAAAACGCGAGGCCCCTCAGACGTCCATCTGCGGCGTATGGAGGACATCATGCGGGCGGTGTGCGCGGACTTCGAGTGCGAGCTGACCGAGTTCAACGGCGAGGACAACCACGCGCATCTTCTGGTGAACTTCCCGCCCAAGGTGGCCGTGACCAAGCTGGTCAACTCCCTCAAGGGCGTAACCTCCCGCCGCCTGTACCAGGAGTTCCCGATCTCGTGCGGCACTACTGGCGGGCGAACAAGCTGTGGTCCGGGTCCTACTTCGCCGGCACCGTCGGCGGCGTACCACTGTCCCCTATCCGCCCGACTTGGAGACCAACCTCGCCGATCTGCTGCGTCACCGCGAGCGACTGCCGGGCACAGTCGACGCCGACGACTGGGCGAAGCCGAGGCCCTACCCTTTGACGCGGCGGATCGGACGCCTCCGCCGCCTGATCCGCCGCGTCAAGGACCCTGTCGGGGAGCTCTCTGACGCAGAACACGCCGAGATCGACCAGGCCACCGCCTTGGACCGGCGCGTCCGCGGCCGTGTCGTCCACCTGGGCCTGCCCCGTGTCCGTCAGGGGGGCGGAAGTCCTGTGCGATCTGCGCAGCCCCGCAGGTTCCAGGTGAGTTGCGATGCAAGGTGACCGCGTAGCCGTCGCTGAACTTCGTACCGCAGACGCCGTCCAGCCGTGCCGGGTGTACCTGCGCCGGCTTCCTGAGAACCGCGCAGTCGTGTGTGTGACAGTAAACCCGCGCGTGCGCGGCCATCGTGGAGTGGTTTGCGCACCTGTGGCCGAGGACGCCTCTCCACGCTGCCAAGTCGGGCACGCTGCCAAGTCGGGCCGACGGTCAGGGCACGATGTAGTTGGCGGCGCGGAACAGTTCGTACCACTCTGCACGGGTCAGTGGTAGGTCCGAACCGAGGGCGGCGTCCGCGACGCGCTGCGGTGTGGTCGTGCCGATGACCACCTGCATCCGGGCGGGGTGGCGGGTGATCCAGGCCGTCGCGATGGCAAGGGGCGGCACACCGTACTTCGCCGCCAGGCGATCTATGACCGCGTTGAGCTCGGTGTGGCGCTCCGAGCCGAGGAACGGTCCGTCGAAGAAGCCGGCCTGGAAAGGTGACCAGGCCTGCACGGTGATGTCGTGCAGTCGGCAGTAGTCCAGGAGCCCGTCGTCACGGCTGATCGACTGGTCCAGGCCCTGCATGTTGGCCGCGACGCCTTGCGCGACGAGCGGGGCGTGCGTGATCGACAGCTGGAGCTGGTTCACCACCAGCGGCTGACCGACGTGGCGGCTCAGCAGATCGATCTGCCGGGGGGTGTGATTCGAGACGCCGAAGGCCCGTACCTTGCCCGCCGCGGCGAGTTCGTCGAAGGCACGCGCTACTTCTTCGGGTTCGACCAGGGCGTCGGGACGGTGCAGCAGCAGGATGTCGAGGTAGTCGGTGCCGAGTGCTTTGAGTGAACCGTCCACCGACTCCATGATGTGTTCGTAGGAGAAGTCGAAGTAGGGGCCTTCGCGGACGATGCCGGCCTTTGACTGGATGATCAACTTTTCACGCTGCGAGGAGCTCAGCCGCATCGCCTCGGCGAAACGGCGCTCGCAGCCGTGCAGCTCGCTGCCGTACACGTCGGCGTGATCGAGGAACGTGATGCCCGCGTCCTGGGCGGCGGCGAGGAGTTCGCGCACCTCAGCGTCGCTCTTGTCCTGGATACGCATCAGGCCGAGCACGATGTTCGGGACGACCATGTCGGTGCCGGGCAGTTTGAACGTCTTCACGATCGGTTCCTTGTCCATAAGCGGGTATTCGGTGCCGGTATCGGGCGCCTCAGGCCGCCGACAGGCGGGAAATCTGCTCGGGGGTGAGCTTGACGTCGGTGGCGGCCGCTGAGTCACGGATGCTTTCGGGGCGAGAGGACCCGGGAATCGGGACCACCACGGGCGCGAGGGCAAGCTCCCAGGCCAGAGTCACGCGGTAGACGCTGACGCCTACCTCGTCCGCGACCTCGCGGAAAGCGGCGTGGTGCGCGGAGAGTTCGGGCGCGTTCGCTATGCCGCCCAGTGGGCTCCAGGGCAGGAACGCGATCCCTAGTTCGGCGCAGTGTTCGAGCTCGCGCAGACTGGAGCGGAACCTGGGCGAGAACTGGTTCTGGACCGAGTCGAGGCGACCGCCCAGGATCTCGTTCGCCTCGTCGATCTGCTCCACGGTCGCGTTCGAGATGCCCGCCATGAGGATCACGCCCTCGTCGAGCAGGTCACGGATTGCACCGATCGAATCGGCGTAGGGGACGCGCGGGTCGGGGCGGTGGAACTGGTAGAGGCCGATCGCCTCGACGCCCAGGCGTTTTGCCGACTCCTTGGCGGCGTGCTTGAGATGGGCCGGATCGCCGTTCACGGTCCAGCTGCCGTCGCCGGGCCGCAGGTGACCGCCCTTCGTCGCGACGAGCACGTCGTCCGCTCCCGGGCCATATGCGCGCAGTGCCCGTGCGATGAGCTCCTCGTTGTGTCCGACCTCGCCGGCGTCGCGGTGATACGCGTCCGCTGTGTCGATGAGCGTGACACCGGCGTCCAGCGCCGCGTGGATCGTTGCGATCGATCTGTCGGCATCGGGGCGGCCCTCGATGGACATCGGCATGCCGCCGAGCCCGATCGCGGAAACCGTCTGTCCGCCGATCGTGCGTTGCTTCATCGGACGTCTCCTCCGGGTGTGGAAGACAGGTGGTCGAGGTCTTCTCGTACGGAAGGCCTGCCTGGACGAGCCTAGGAATCGATGATTCAGAGGTCCAACAGTTGTTGGTCATGGCATTGAGAAAGGAAATCGATAAATGTATCTGCGGCAGACGCGATAAGTGCTCTCGCTTGCCGACGAGCGTCACTTGACCGGGCCGCGCAACCCGAAGACATGCGGCAGTCGGTCCTGTCGGGGCGCGGGGCGCGGGGCGCGGGGCACGGGGGGTAAAGCAGGGTGTGCTTCCGTAGGCACGAAACATCCGGCGATTCGGCATCTTGACCCGGTTGACACCCTCGCTCGCGCCTAGCGTGGCACCCCGCACATCCCGGGTGCAGAAGATCGGCCGCGCTCCGGAAGGGATGCATGGTCCCCGGACAGCAGGTCCTCGTCGGCGGCGTGCGGGCCTCCACCCAGACCCCGCCGATGCGCACCCGCCTCGGTCAGGACATCGGTGTTGTCGCCCGTCCGAGTCGCCGTCGTGCCGGTGCGCTCGTGGTGGCCATCAGCACCACCTGGCGACCACGAGCAAGGTGAAGGGGGCGGGCCGCCCCAGACGAGCCGACAGTGACGGGCTCTCCCGCCAGCCTCATGCGGGCAGGCCGCCGACCGTCCAAGGCCATCACCGCCTGGACCGCAACGTCCTGACTAACCATTGCGGGGGGAGCGGCGTCGCAGCTGAGGGCGCCGGACCTGACCCACGGGAAGCGGCCGCCGTCGGTCTCCGGTCCGCGGTGACTCCATGACCGACGCGGCGATCGGCGACGGCGACATCGTCACCGCAAATGCCATGACAGCGCCGACCACGGCTACATCGTTGCCGCACTGCTCGGAGACGCACGGTGGACGAATACCGACCCCGTTGGGTACTGGAACGAGCTATTCAGGGGCGCCGCTCCCCAACGGCAGGCCCAGGCGGTCGGCGAGTTCGGGTAGGTCGATGCCGAAGGTCTGCCGGACCTGGATCCCGCTCGGGGTGAGGTCGAAGACGGCCAGATCCGTGTAGAGGCGATCCACGCAGGCCAGTCCTGTGAGCGGATAGTCGCACTCGGGGACCAGCTTGGGCGCTCCGTCCCGGGTGAAGAGGGTCATCATCACGAAGACCTTCTTCGCCCCGATGGCCAGGTCCATGGCTCCGCCGACCGCGGGAATGGCGTCGGGTGCGCCGGTGTGCCAGTTGGCCAGGTCGCCGCGTGCGGAGACCTGGAAGGCGCCGAGGACGCAGATGTCCAGGTGACCGCCGCGCATCATCGCGAAGGAGTCCGCGTGGTGGAAGTAGGCGGCGCCCGGCAGCTCGGTGACGGGAACCTTGCCAGCGTTGGTCAGGTCCGGATCGATCTGGTCCGCCGAGGCGGCGGGACCCATGTTGAGCATGCCGTTCTCGGTGTGCAGAACCACGCCGGAACCGGGGGAGAGGTGGTCGGCCACGAGGGTCGGCTGGCCGATGCCGAGGTTGACGAACGCTCCTTGCGGGATGTCACGGGCGATCAGGGCGGCGATGTCGTGCTTGCCTAGAGGGCCCCGGCCGGTCGAAGGGGATGTCTGTGTCATGAGTGATCAGCCACCTGCACCACACGGTCGACGAAGATGCCGGGCGTCACGACGGTCTCGGGATCGATCTCACCGGTCTCGACGATCTGCCGGACCTGCGCGACCACGGTGGTGGCCGCGGTGGCCATGACGGGACCGAAGTTCCGCGCGGTCTTGCGGTAGACGAGATTGCCCATACGGTCCGCGCGGTGAGCGCCGATCAGCGCGACGTCTCCGCCGATGGGGTACTCCAGCACATGGAGGCGGCCGTTGATCTCACGCACCTCCTTGCCTTCCGCGAGCAGCGTGCCGACACCGGTGGGGCAGAAGAAGGCACCGATACCCGCTCCCGCCGCCCTCAGCCGTTCTGCCAGAGTGCCCTGGGGGACTACTTCGAGTTCGATCCGACCGGCCCGGTAGAGGTCGTCGAACACCCAGGAGTCCGCCTGGCGGGGGAAGGAACAGATGACCTTGCGGACCCGTCCCTCGGCCAGCAGCGCGGCAAGGCCGGTGTCGCCGTTGCCGGCGTTGTTGGAGACGACAGTGAGGTCGGTGGCCCCCTGTCGGATCAGTGCGTCGATCAACGCCACCGGCATGCCCGCCATGCCGAAGCCTCCGACGAGCACCGTGGCGCCGTCCTGGACACCGGCGACCGCCTCGTCCGCACGAGCACACAGTCGTGTGGTCACCTGCTGCCCCCGGCGACGTTCTCCAGGACCACGGCGAGGGCCTGGCCGACACCTATGCAGATCGCCGTGACACCCCACCGCTTGCCGGACTCCTGCAGACGGCGGCAGAGGGTGCCCAGCAGGCGGCCGCCGGACGCACCGAGGGGATGGCCGAGCGCGATGGCCCCGCCCTTGGCGTTGACGATCCGCGGATCGACATCCCACGCGTCCACGCACGCCAGCGCCTGTACGGCGAACGCCTCGTTGAGTTCGACGGCGTCGATGTCGGCCCAGGAGATGCCCGCGCGCTTGAGCGCCCTGTTCACGGCCTCCACGGGTGCGTATCCGAACATCTGCGGATCCACCGCGGCCACGCCGCGGCCCGCGACGCGGGCGAGGGGATCCACACCGATGCGGTCGGCGGCCGCGGCCGAACCGAGCAGCACCGCGGAGGCGCCGTCGTTCAGCGGCGAAGCGTTTCCGGCCGTGATGAGGCCGTCGGCCCGGTAGGCGGGCTTGAGTGCGGCGAGCTTGTCCATGGTGGACCCGGGGCGGATACCCTCGTCGCGTTCCAGAACGGTGCGCTCGCCGTCCGAGACGGGGACGACCAGGTCGTCGTAGAAGCCCGCGTTCCAGGCGTCGTCGGCGAGACGGTGGGAGCGGAGGGCGAAAGCGTCCTGGCGCTCGCGGGAAATGGCGAAGCGGTCGGCGAGCTGTTCGTTCGCCTCGCCCAGAGAGACCGTCCACTCCTTGGGCATGCGCTCGTTGACCAGGCGCCAGCCGAGAGTGGTGGACACGGCGGTGACGTCTCCCGCGGGGAAGCCGCGACCGGGCTTGGGCAGAACCCACGGGGCGCGGGTCATCGACTCGACTCCGCCGGTGAGGACGATGTCCGCGTCGCCGCTCTCGATGTCGCGTGAGGCGATGAGGGCGGCGTCGAGAGACGATCCGCACAGGCGGTTGACGGTGGTCGCGGGCACCGAGGTGGGCAGTCCCGCCAGCAGGACGGCCATCCTGCCGACGTTGCGGTTGTCCTCGCCGGCGCCGTTGGCGTTGCCCCAGACGACATCGTCGATGCGTGCGGGATCCAGTGCGGGGGTCTTGGCGAGGACCCCGCCGATGACCTGTGCCGCGAGGTCGTCGGGCCGGACCTCGGAGAGGGCGCCCCGGAAGCGGCCGAAGGGGGTTCGCACCGCCGAGTAGAGATAACTGTCGTCCATACCGTCACGGTAGAGGCGCGGACTTCAACGGGTCCAAGACTCAATCCGTATTGATTGATAAGTTGATATTATAGAATCAGGGTATGGAGCTGCGGCAGATCCGGTACTTCCTGGTGCTGGCCGAGGAATGCCACTTCGGACGGGCGGCCGCGCGCCTTCACGTGGCTCAACCGGCCCTCTCCCAGCAGATCAAACAGCTGGAAAAGGAGCTCAGGACCACACTGTTCACCCGCTCAACCCGACACGTCGCCCTGACCGAGGCCGGACATCACCTCCTGGAACACGCCCACACCCTGGTCGCGGAGGAGGAGCGCGCCCGCCGCCACATGACAGAGCTGGCCGACGGCCACGCCGGACGGGTCTCGACCGGCTTCATCGGCACCGCCACCTACGACCTTCTGCCCCAGGTCGCACGCACCGTACGAGCCCGACTGCCCAGAATCACCATGGACCTGCGCGGCGAGCTCCTCACCCCCGACTTGGTCGACGGACTGCTCGCCGGCACCTACGACCTGGCAGTGCTGCGCGGCCCCGCCGACCACGAGGACATCCGCACCACACCCCTGCGCTCGGAATCCCTGGTCGCCGTACTCCCCTCGCACCATCCCCTCGCGGCCCGGCCACGCATCTCGCTCAAGGCGCTGGCCGACGAGCCCTTCGTCGTCCACTCCTCACGATCCTCCATGTACGGCCGGGTCCTGACCGCATGCCGGCGCGCCGGATTCCAGCCCACGTCACTGATGGAGGTCGGAGAGACGGCCACACTGGTCGTCTTCGTGGCCGCCGGGCACGGCGTGGCCCTCGTGCCCTCACCGGTACAGAGCCTCCGCCTCGCCAGCGTCGCCTACGTACCCCTCACCCAGACGGAATCCGTCGATCTGGTCCTCGCGAGCCATGCCCGGCGCACCACCCCCGCCACCGAACAGGTCGCCTCGGTGATCGAAGAATGTGTGGGCGGGCCTCAACACCGGCAGTCCCCGCCCTCTACGCTGGAGGAATGACGAGCGGCACAACAGGTGCTCCGGTGCGCTTCACTACGACCGGTCTTCCCGAGGCGGAACGCATCGCCCTGTGGGAAAAGCACAACGCCGAGGCCTTGATCGGGCTGCGCTGCCGTTCCCTGCACGACACCGCCCTCGACGCGACGGAGATCAACCTCCAGCTGCCCAGAGCACACCTCGCCCGGGTCCTCGGCAGCCCCCACGTCGTCGAACGACCCGACGCCGAGATCCGCCGCGTGCCATCGGACGCCGTTGCCTGCTATCTGTCCCTGGCCGGTGACGCCTTCTTCTACTACGACGACGGCGTACGGCTACTGCGTCCGGGACAGCTGCTGGTCTGCGATGCCGACCAGCCCTTCGTCCGGGGCTTCTCGCACGGCCTGGAGGAACTCGCGGTCAAGATCCCCCACACGGTGTGGCGTGATCTGGGCGGACCGCCCTCGCTGCCACAGCCGCTGGTCATCGACGCCGGCCCTGTTCACCTTCGGACTCTCGCCACCGTCGTCGCCCGGGCACTGCCACCGGAATCCTCCGTCGCCGCGAACGTGGACGAGGAGGCCGTGCTGGACCTGCTCGTATCCGCAGCGGGCGACCGCGGCCCCTCCCTGTCCACGGTCCACCTGAGCGTCGCCAAGACCTACATTGACGACCACCTGGCCGACACGGGGCTCTCGGCGGCCCGCATCGCCCGCGGCATCGGGATCAGCGAGCGCCATCTGTCCCGGGTGTTCGCCGCGGGCGACACGAGCGTGCCGCGGTATCTGCTGAACCGCCGCCTTGAGCGAGCCCGCACACTGCTGAGCACCGGGGGAGAGGCGACCGTGGCCGAGGTGGCCGCGCGGTGCGGGTTCGCGTCGGCCGCCCACTTCTCCCACCGGTTCAAGGAACGCTACGGCCTGCGCGCCACCGACGTCCTGCGCGGGGCACGCGCACGGTCGTAGCTGGGTGCGGGATCAGGTGCCGTCGGGTGCCAGCACGATGTCGAAGCGAACCCGGGACCAGGGACGTTCCCCGAGATCCCGCCCGTCCGGCGTGGGCGTACCCGCCGGCTGAGCCACGAAGTCCTTCACGAGCGATTCCTTCACCCCGAACACGGAGTCCCGGTCCAGCAGTTCGTCACCGCGGACGAAGATGTGCGTGACCAGCGTGCGCCGTGCGGGAGCGCTCACCATGAAGTGCAGGTGGGACGCCCGCATCGGTGAACGGTCGGTCGCCGCCAGCAACTCTCCCACCGGACCGTCGTGCGGAATGGGGTACGGCGTCGGCGTGAGCCCCCAGAACCGGTAGTGGCCCTCGGAGTCGCTGAACAGGTGCGCCCGTGCCGCCATTCGGTCGTCCCCGTACTGCGTGTCGTAGAAGCCGTCCTCGTCGGCCTCCCACACTTCGATCCGCGCCCCGGCCACGGGTTCTCCCGCGTCATCGGTGACGGTGCCCTCCACCCAGCAGGGTTCCCCGGCGGCCCCGAAGGCGAGATCGCCGCCCTGGGCGATCTCGGGGCTGTTGTCGACGAAGAACGGGCCGAAGACGGTGGCCTCGGTGGCGTCGCCGTACGCCTCGTTGTTCACGGCGACCGTCTGCATGGAGGCTCCGAGCACGTCCGACAGCAGGATGAACTCCTGGCGGCGCTCGTCGGTGATGTGGCCGGTGCGGGTGAGGAATTCGATCCCCTGGCTCCACTCGTCCTCGGTGAGCCGGACCTCTCGCACGAAGGTGTGCAGGTGGTGGACCAGCGACTGCATGATCTCGCGCAGCCGAGGGTCCGCGCAGCCGTCGAAGGACGCCAGCACCTGCCGGGTGATCTGCTCCTCACGCTCCTGCTGCTCGGCCGGGACGGGCTCACGGGGGGTGAGGGTGCTGTTCATCGGGCCTCCCAGGCGTTCCGGACGAGATCGGTGATCCCGTCGAGGGTGACGGGCCGCGGATTGCCCGCGGGTGCGGCGGCCACGACAGCCTCAGCCACGGCCGCCACACCGTCCCGGGGCATCCCGAGGTCGCGCAGTGAGCGCGGCGCACCGAGCCCGTCGCGGAGGCCGACGAGTCCCTCGACGGCGTTCGGGGAACCGAATGCGGCAGCCAGGCGTCGCTCCGCGTCCGGGGCGAAGGGCACGTTGAAGGCGAGGACATGAGGGAGGACCACCGCGTGGGTGTGGGCGTGCGGAAGGTTGAACATCCCGCCCAGCACATGGCACACCTTGTGGTGCAGTCCCGACCCCGCGGACGCGAACGCCGCGGCGGCCAAGTAGGCGCCGTACAAGGTCTGTTCCCGGCCGTCCAGCGCTTGCGGGTCCTTCACGACCAGCGGCAGTCCCGTCCGCAGCGCCCGCACGCCCTCGGCGGCGAGGGCCTGGTTGATCGGATCCGTCCGCGGTGCCCACATGGAGTCCACACAGTGGGCCAGTGCGTTGAGCCCTGAGGCGACACTCAGCTCGACCGGAAGGGAGAGCGTGAGCATGGCGTCGTAGACGATGGCACGCGGCAGGACACACGCGTCCGTACCGGTGGTCTTCACGGAGTCCTCGGTCAGCCCCCATACGGCGGTGGCCTCCGAGCCGGCGTACGTGGTCGGGACGGCGACGATCGGCAGCCCGGTGGTCAGCGCGACTGCCTTGGCCAGACCCGTGGTGGACCCGCCGCCGACACTGACCAGGGCGTCGACGTCCCGTTCCACGGCCGCCGTACGAGCCCGCACGGCGACCTCGACGGGAACGTGCATGACGACGTCGTCGTGCCGGTGGACCACGGGCAGGCCGGCGGTGACGCGATCGGCGAACTCCCGCTCGGTCGCTCCCGCGATGACCATCACCCGCCGGGCGCCGAGCGCGGCGACCTCCGCGGCCAGGCCTTCCTCGGCCGCGCCGGAGGCGAACCGCACCCGCTGCGACAGAGTGTCGTGGATGAACTGCATGGACTAGTCCCTTCCCAGGACGGAGAGCAGAGCAGCACGCAGCTGGTCCTCAGGGTTCTCGGGCAGCTCCATGGCCCGCCATGCGATGTGCTTGTCGGGCCGCACCAGCAGCACGCCGCTCTCGTCGATCTCGCGCAGCTTGGCCCAGTCGTAGTAGAGGTCGGTCACCTCCCGGCCCGGGCCGATGACGACGGTCGTGAGCGGGACACCCAGTTCCTCGCCGACCGTCCGGGCCGCCCGCTCCCACGCCTCGCCCGCAATGCCGGTCAGCAGCGTCCAACGGTCGTAGGGCGCCAGGTCCATCAGCGCGTGACGGTGTGCGCTGTCCCCGACCCAGGCGTGCGGTAGATGCGCGCCGGGGGCGGTCGACATCTCGTAGTACAGATCGGCATCACGTGCGGGCGCGGGAAGTTCGTTGCCGTCGCAGACGACGGCCGTCGAGGTGTAGTGCTGGCCGAGCTCCACACCGTGCGCGTTGAACTCGTAGTTCTTCAGATCCATCGCGCGCACCAGCGCGGCCCGCTTGGCGGCCCCTGCGGGGGTGTTGGCCTTGCGTTCCTCGATGGCGGCCGTCATCGAGGCCTCGTCCGGTGCCCCGAGAACGCCCAGTGCCTCGAAGATGTCGATGAACTCGCGGCTGGACTTGTTGGCGCGCTTGACGATGCGCTCGGCGACGGGAGCCCGCTCTGCCGTGTACGTCTCCAACAGGCCCGCTCCCGCATGCCCCTTGAGCACGGCCGCGATCTTCCAGGCGAGGTTGTACGCGTCCTGGACGGAGGTGTTGGAGCCCAGGCCGTTGCTCGGCGGGTGCCGGTGCACGGCGTCGCCCGCACAGAACACGCGGCCCTGCTGGAGCCGGGTCGCGTACATCTCGTTGTTGCCCCACAGACTGGTGCCGGTGATCTCCACCTCCAGGTCGGGTGCGCCGAGGAGGTTGCGGACGATCTGCACGGCAGCGGCCTCGTCGACGACCGGGGGTGCCCCGGCGATGTCGTAGCCCCACACGATCAGCCACTCGTTCCACGGCCGCACCATGCGCACGAGCCCGGCGCCGATGCCGCCGACGTTCGAGCCGGGCTGGAGGACCCAGTACAGGACGGACGGCCGGTGGGCCACGTAGCGGCTGATGTCGGCCTTGAACGTGATGTTCATCGAGCCCGCGATGTCCATCGCGCCCTCGAAGGGCAGACCGATGTCCGCCGCGACCTTGGAGCGGGCACCGTCCGCGCCGATCAGGTACTTCGCGCGGATGCTGTACTCGTGCCCGGTGAGCCGGTCCAGCACCCGCACGGTGACTCCGTCGGCGTCCTGGGTGTGGGACAGGTACTCGCTGGAGAACCTCGTCTGCGCGCCGCGCTGCGCCGCGTTGCGGACCAGGATCGGCTCGAGATACGTCTGCGGGATGTCCACGGTGAGGCAGGGGGACGCCAGCCGGTAGTCCGCCTCACGGTCCGGCCGGGTCCCCCAGGTGTGGATACGGCCGATCTCCTCACCGGTGATGCTGGTGCAGAACACCGTGTCGCCGACGAGTGAGTGGTCCGTGGCGTCGGCCAGCACCTGCGCTTCGATGCCCATATCGCGGAAAACCTCCATCGCGCGCTGGTTGGTGATGTGCGCGCGGGGGGTGTTCGCCGTCCACCGGTACTTCGTGATCATGATGGTGTCGACGCCCAGCGTCGCCAGCAGCAGCGCTGCGGAGGCGCCTGCGGGGCCGGAACCGACGACCACGACGTCGGTTGTGACGGCCGAGTCGGCCGGCAGCTCGGTCTCGGACATCCCGTCGTTGAACATCGGCATCGTGCTGACCTTTCATCGATCCGGCGGCGTTGCCGGCTCCGTCAGTCTGAGACGGACTCGGACGGCGCGGAACAGCACGGCGGCGAGGTCGGCGGATCCACCAAGACATGGCGGATCCACGAAAGATCCGGTCACACCGCGAGGTCTGGACGCGCGGCTGTCGCTGAGCATCGGGCGGTACGGCGGGACTCGCCGTAGGAGGTAGTCCGGCACGAGGCTGCAGAGCCGGATTCGCCGGGCATGCCGTGCGAGGGAGGCGTCCACCGCCTTGGTACCCCCGGCCGCAGCACCGCTGCGCAGATCGAGCGGGTGGCGACATCGACCGCGATCCTGGGGGATCGGTGAGCAGCAGGCGGCCGGCATGACGCGGGGTGCTCACGGGGCGGTCGCCTTCGGCGCGGCCCCAACGAGGCGACGCACGGGTGCCACGCCGACACGACTCCCCCACGCATGCTCCAAGAGCCTCTTCTCCGCGCGGGAGGCTGCCCCGTCAGGCGCGGTCCGATGACGTCGAATCAGGGCTGTGACCAGCGTGGATGCAATATTCGGCACGTACAGGCCGCCGAGTTCTTCCATTTCGGGTCAGGCGGTGGTGACGAGGCTCGCCCCCCGGCGCTGCCGCACCCGCCCCGGTCGCCGGTGTCGGTCGGGGCGGCTCATTCGGCAACGATTTCGTGTCCTTGTCGGATAGCCAGGTCCAGGAGACCTGGAAACAGGGCATCGAGCTCATCGCGACGCAGCCGATTCAGTCGTCGAGTTCCTTCGTCGCGCTGTCGGATAACCCCTGCTTGCCTCAGGACTTTGAAGTGACCACTCTGCGTGGACTTGCTGATTGGAAGAGCGAAGGCTGTACACGCCAGCTCACCATCGGGTTCCATCTCGGCGAGACGGGCGACTACAGCCAGACGTATGGGGTCACTCAGCGCCGCCATCACGGCGGTGAACTTCATATGTTGTTGGTCCGGGTGCACGAGTTCGGTCGAAGTGCGGCTTGCCACAACATCAAACTAGCACATGTTCAGCCTTGCCGAACATATGTTATGTTCGGCAAGGCTGAACACGGCGCGGGTTGACGCTCGCCAGGCGACTACCCGAACCATGACAGCGTCCTCGCCTTCCCGGCATCTTCGTCGGGGGCCTCCATGTCCACTCCTCAACTGATCACCGCTGGCGTGAGACTCGCCGCCGCAGACGCCCTCGCCTCCGGACTCGTCGAGGAACTTTGTCTCGGAACCACGTCCCTCCCTCACCCTTGAGCCCGCGGGCGGCCCCGGCGGTCGCCGAGGCCGCCGCCCGGCTCGAAGGCGTCGCCTGACGCTGATCCCAACGACAGATCACTGGCGCGCCTTTGTAACAACAACCCACCACGATGCACTGAAGGAGACCTGACATGAACGAGCTGCTGACCCGGGCGATCGAAGCCCACGGTGGGATCACACGCTGGCAGGAACTGACCCAGGCGCAAGCCACCATCGTCAGCGGTGGCCACCTGTTCGAAGTCAAGGGCCTGCCGCAGGATTCCGAGCCGCGCGAGATGACCGTCCGACTCCACGAGGAGCACGCCTCGGTCAAGCCTTTCGGTGCCCCTGACCAGAAGACCGACTTCTCGCCCGGGCGAGTGGCCATCGACAAGCTCGACGGGCGAGTGGTGGCCGAACGAAAGGACCCGCGGACGTCCTTCACAGGCCACGTCCTGGAGACCCCCTGGGACCCGCTGGACCGTGCCTACTTCAACGGCTATGCACTGTGGACCTACCTCACCACGCCATTCCTGCTGTCTATGCCCGGCTTCACGGTCACCGAGATCGAAGCGTGGCGGGAGGAAGGCGAAGCCTGGCGAGGACTGCGCGCCACCTTCCCGTCCGAGATCGCCAGTCACAGCACCCATCAGGACTTCTACTTCGGCCCCGACCACCTCCTGCGCCGGCACGACTACCACGTCGACGTCGCCGGTGGGTTCGCCGCCGCGCAGTACGTGTACGACAACGTGGAAGCGGACGGCATCGTGCTGCCCACCAGACGCCGGGCCTACCGCCGCGACACCGACGGCCGGCCCATCCTCGACGAGGTCATGGTCTCGATCGACCTCAGCAGCATCCACTTCAGCTGACAGAAGACTTGGCCGAAGCCGTCAACGCTGCGGGCGTCCGCCGAAAGCTTCAGATCAGAATCGTCCGACGCGCGGTGGATGTGAGCAACTGGCTGCGGCCCGACGCCCCGACCAGCCCGGACCTGCTGTTCTGCCACGTCTGCGGCTGGGGATGTCCAACATCAGGGGTCAAGGCCAGGTCAAGGCCCCTCATCTACTACCCCTGGTGGCTGGACAAGCTGGCCGACAATGTCACCGGGAACGGCTCGTTCATCGACAACGGTCCCATCCAGGGCCCTGAGGCCGTCCACTCGGTCGTGACCGCCGCCCGCGGGCTGTACGAGTTCCAGGACTTCACCTACACCGGCGACTACGACGACAACGGCTTCATCGAGGAGTACACCACCCGGGTCAAGGGCGAGACCCTCCACGTCGTTGTCACCGTCGCCCGCAATGCCGCCGGCGAGTGCGAACAGCTCGTCGTGAACCACCGGCCGCGCAACGCGATGCTGCTCTTCTCCCGCGAGATGCACAAGAAGTTCGCCGGCACCCCCCTCGCCAAGCACTTCCTCGCCGACGAGTCCTGAACCGACGGCATCACCGATCAGCCCGGCCCTCGCGGGGGCCGGCCAAGTCATCGCGATGGTAGGCCTTCAGGCCTGACCCAGGCCGGGCCGCCGCCGCGGTTGCGGTGGGGGACGACTGCCGCATCGGCGTCCCACCCCGACAGCACGCCTCCGACACCGCCCGCATCGCCGTGACCGGCGCATCCACGCACCAACCCAACCCTCATACAGGTGCTTCCTGGCACAGCCTGTAGCCCAGTCGTCCGTCTCCATCCCCGTCGTCCCGGCCAAGCCGCCGCTGAAGGAGATAGCCCCATGGGCGATCGCCCATCGGCATCCTCATGCTGGTACTGCTCTACTTTGTGTCACAGGGCGCCATTACTGACATCGGCGCTTCAGGGTGGCGATTTGGTCAGTCTGGCTTGACGGTTGGTCACTTGTCCTCGCCCGCCTGAGCAACTACGTGGATATCCGCCTGGGCACGGTGCCCGGCTCGCGGTACGGTCGGGGTCACGGTTGCCGACAAGGGGGGATTGCGCATGCTGTCCGAGGCGCTGACCGCGCTGGCCATGTCCGGTGGGACGGCGGTGATGACCGCGGCCGGGACCGAGGCCTGGGAAAGGTTCCGAAGCCGGGTGGCCGCCTGGTTCGGGCGGGGAAACGCCCAGCGCGAGAGAGCTGAGCTGGAGCGGCTGGAACGCACCGCCGCCGAGCTCGCGGCGGCTGAGGGCGGCCAGCTGGAGCGGCTCCGGATCCGGCAGGAGGCCTCCTGGCAGGCCCGGTTCGAGGCGTTCTTGGAGGATCTGCCGGACGACGAGCGCGAGCGCGCGGGCGAGGCTCTGCGCGAGCTGCTGGATGAGCGCGCGGCGCAGGCCCAGGTGTCGGCCGGGGACGGCGGGATGGCAGTCGGCGGAAGCGTGCACATCAGCGCCCAGGAAGGCTCGGTCGCCGGCGGTGTGATCCACGGAGGTGTGCAGATCGGCCACCCTCAGGGGCCGGATCCGTCCAGGGGCTGAACGGACCGGCTACGCCTAGCCCATTACAGACCTCGCCGCCGCCGCTGTTCACGGGGGTGCGGGCGAGCAACCACAGCTTCGCCGTCGGCCACGCCGACCAGGTGGCCTACTACGCCGGCCGACGTGCCCCGGCGGCCTGGCCGCACCAGGTCGGGGCGGTTCCGAACACCGCGTGCTGCTTCCAGCACCGGGCCGTTATCGACATCCCCGACACCCCTGCGCGCTACCGGATACTGGTCGGCACAGCGGGGGTCGGCAAGACCCAGCTGGCCGCGAACGAGGCCCGCACGGCCTGGCAGGCCGGGCAGCTCGACTTGCTGGTCTGGGTGACCGCCAGCAGCCGCGTGGAGATTCTGACCGCCTACGCCCGGGCCATCGCCGAGATCACTGGTAGTGAGCCAGCCGATCCGGAGCAGGGCGCGCGGGAGTTCCTGGCCTGGCTCCGGCCGGGCGGGGGCGGGGAGGCGGTCCGCCGGCTGATCGTCCTGGATGGTCTGGTCGACCCCGACGATCTGCGTGGGCTCTGGCCTCCGGACCAGCCCGTGGGGCGGACCCTGGTCACCACCTGGCGCCGGGACTTGGCCCGCGAGGGGCTCGGCCGACAGGTGGTCACCGTGCCGTCGTTCAGCTCCGCCGAGGCCTTCGGCTACCTCACGGCGGTGCTCGCTGCGTCCGGCCGAGTCGAACCTCCTGAGCAGCTGGAGGCGCTCGCCCGCGAGTTCGGACACCTGCCGGTCGCGCTCGCGCAGGCGGCCGCCTACCTGGGCAGCACCGGCCTGAGCTGCGCCGACTACCTCCGCCTACTCGCCGACGATGGGCGGCAGCTGACCAACCTCGTACCGGACCCTGGCGGACTGCCGGACGAGCAGAGCCTGCCGCTGCCGAACGTCTGGGACCTCGCGCTGGAGCGCGCCGACGCCCTGGCGCCGGTCGGGACGGCGCGGGTGCTGCTGGAGCTGGCGGCGCCACTGGCTTTCGACGGCATCCCGGCTGCGGTGCTGACCTCTGCGTTCAGGTATCTCGACCAGGAGCAGACCGCACGCCCGGCCGAGGGCGCGGAGCCGGACGGGAGTGCCGCCGAGACGCTCGCGCTGCTGCACCGGTGGAGCCTGCTCGACTACGACCCGGCGGACCAGGACCGGTCCGTGCGGGTCCACCCGGTGGTGCAGCGAGCCGTCCGCGAGGGCGTGCCCGCGAACCGGGCCGCGAAGCTGGTCGACCGGGCCGCCAACCTACTCCTCGTCGCGTCCCGGAAGTCGGCGGACGAGGCGAACTCGACGTCGTTCTTCCTGGTACCTCCGCGTGAGCAGGCGCCACACCTGCGTTCGCGCGTCCTCGACTTCTCGCCGGATGTGCTGCGTTCGAATGTCGAGGCGCTGATGCGCAATGCCCCAGTCCTGCTGCTGGGCTCCGGCGAGCCCGAGTTCCGGCACGGCTGGAGTACCGGTGCGGGGCTGCACGACCTCGTGCTCCGGGTGGGAGACGCGCTGGCGGACGACGGCCGGCCACAGGCCGCGCTGGACTACTTCGTAGCGCTGCTGCCAACGACGGCCGACCGGCTGGGAGCCCGGCACGAGTCCGTGACGAAGCTGCGCGGCCGGATTGCGCGGCTGCGGGCGGAGTCCGGCGACCTCGCCGCCGCGATCACCGAGTACCGGCGGATGATCGACGATCAGCTGGCTCTGCTGGACCCGGAGTACGAACTGGCCCCCTCCCAACGGGTCCGCCTCGTCGAGGAGGTCACCGAGCTGCGCTACCGCCTGGCCCACTGGCTCGAAGAGGCAGGCGACCTGCCGGGCGTCGCAAGCATCTATCACGACATGCTCGCCGATGATCGCTACACCGCGGCCGTCGACGGACGCACGGGCCCGCCCGACTTCAATCTGCGCCGCACCGCCGCCGAGTGGCAGGGAAAGGCGGGGGACACGGCCGGGGCAGTGGTCGTGTATCGCCAGCTCGTTAACGAGCAGTTCCGCACGTACGGGCCGGAGCACCCTCGCACCTTCGACACCCGCTTCCGCTTCGGCCACTGGCTGGGCGAATCGGGCGACACGCGAGGGGCCGTGACCGTCCTGACCAACCTGCTCAACGATCAGCTCCGCCTGGAGTCGCGCGAGATCGCCCAGGGTTCTCGGGACACCTGGTCCAACCCGTACGCGGTAGCCACCGACACCGACCGGTCCGAAATCTTCCGCACCCGCGCCGCGCTCGCCCACTGGCGCGGCCACTCCGGCGACCCTCGCGGCGCAGTTGCCCTCCTCTCCGACCTGCTGAACGAGCAACTGCGCGTACTCCGCCCAGACCACCCCGACCTCGCGACCACCCAGCAGGCACTAACGTACTGGCAGGAACACTCCCGGGGCAGGGGGTGGCTACGAGGGAGGTAGACCTTGGCCGGCCGCCACCCGGGTGGCGGCCGGCGCGCGCAGCCGGACCAGCAGTCAGAGTCACTGAGCCGTGTTCAGCTCTGCAGCTCCATGGCGAGGTGTTCGGCTGCCGGCGTTACAGACTTACCTGACCTCGGCTCGTCAGGGTGAGGCTGGGGTGTCGAGGGTCAGGCCGGTGCCGGCTATGAAGCCGTCGAGGGTGTCCGGCCGGTACTGCAGACGCTTGAGTCGGTTGCGGACGAGGGCTTCGAGTCGGTCGAGGGCGACCACGGCAAGGTTGGCAAGGCTCCGCTTGACGTGTGCCCAGACCCATTCGACGGGGTTGAGGTCGGGCGAGTAGGCGGGAAGGAGAAAGACCGTCAGCCAGGCACGGTCAGCGATCAACTCTCGCATGGCGTGCGAGACATGGGTGTTCAGGCGGTCCCAGACCAGCACGATCGGTGCCTTGACGAGCTGGTGCACGCCGTCGACCAGTGCGATGAAGTCGCGCTCGCCCATACTGCGGCGTTGACCCTTGCCCGCGGGGTGCGCGCGCAGGCGGTGGCACAGCCGAGTGCGCGAGCCCGGCCGCATGGCGATCATCCCGGCCACGGACAGTCGTCCCGAGCGGCGCCCGCTGACGGTCACGACCGGTGTGCGGCCTCGCCGGCCCCAGGTTCGTCCTTTGGGCGGTCGGCGGGTGAAGCCTGCTTCGTCCTCGAAGCAGATGTAGTCCCCGCAGGCCGCCCGAGCTCTTTTACCTCCTCCCAGGTCACCTCCTTCCACGCGGTGACGGCCTGCTCGTCCCGCTCGGCCACCCGACGCGCGGGGACTTGCGGGCTGAAACCGAGCCGGTGCATCAGCCTCGTGGCACCCGAGACGCTGTACGAGACGTGGAACTTCCGCCCGATCAGCGTGGCCACCCGCGAGGCCGTCCACACCTGGTCCTCCACCCAGCCGTGCGCGGCCGGACCCTGCTCCAGATACGCGGCGAGCTTCTCCAGGCAGCGCGGCGACAGACGGCACCGCGACCCGCTCGGACCGCGTGACGCCAGCGCCTCGACCCCGCCGTCGCGCCACAACTGGTGCCACCGGTAAGCCGACTTCGAACTCAGCCGAAGCCGTCGAGCCACCTCCAGCGGCTTGACTGAGCGCTCGAACAGCTCGGCTGCCTGCATCCGCACGGTCTCCCGGCGCAGCCGTCCCGCGGCGGTCAGCCCGCCGCCATCCGCATATCTCACACACCATCGGATACAGCCACCACAACGAGCCCGTCAGGCAATCCAGGACAGTTCACCCTGACGAGCTGAAGTCAGTAACCGCCTTCTTCGACCCGTTTCCTCCCAGCCGCGGGTCCAGGAACGACGCCATCGTGTACTCGACCTTGACCTTGTGCCGCAGGACCCACTTGGTGAGGACAGGGCCGCCGCCCGTGGTCTCGAACTCCCTGCAGTACGGGCATCGCGGGTCTTCGTAGAGGTGCACGGTCACCCGCGCCTGGGGGTCGCCCACCAGAATGCTCGTGCCGTCCGATTCCAACTGCTCGGGCACGTCAGCCAACAGGGGGTAATCGGTCTTGGCCTGGCTTCGTCGCCCGCCGCCGGCCGCGGCAACCGGGTGCCGGGGCCCGCAGCTCATCAGGGCCGCACCGAGCACGGCTGTCAACACGGCTGCCGTCAGCCGTCTTCTCCCATGATTCAACCGCATCGTGCCCCCCGTAGTCTTTGAGGGGAGAGTAGGCCATCCGCTGCAGGACCGCGGCCGGGGGGTTCGGTCTTCCGTCCCGCTCAAGTGTGACCACCGGATTCCTGCCTGTTCCGGCGGCAACAGTTCGCTGTCTGTAGGCCGTTCTGCGTACGACATCACGTCTGGAAACTCAGTAACACCCCCAAATCAGCGACCGAGCCAACTTCTGTGGAGCAGTAACGCTGCGTGCTGTCGAAACCCTGCTCACCCGACCTGGGTGTCCCCGATGGCGTCCCACCCATCTCGGGGCCACCGCAGGCGTATTCCGCCCCACGCCCTCAGC
Organism: Streptomyces sp. NPDC111744; assembly: GCF_055634995.1. NCBI lineage: Bacteria > Bacillati > Actinomycetota > Actinomycetes > Kitasatosporales > Streptomycetaceae > Streptomyces > Streptomyces sp. NPDC111744. The sequence continues at coordinate 2,434 of NZ_JBVKCG010000033.1, read as the reverse complement.
TACGTGCTCGTCGCGAGAGGATGGAGTGGTGATCCGCTACGACCCCGAGATACAGGCCCTGTACCGCCGCTATTGCCTCCCCGCGCGCCGCTACCTGAAGCTCGGCGGAGCGGTACTTCGCATGTCGCGCGAGGAGTACGAGCCTTTCGTTCATGCCTTGGCCGCTGATGCGAGGGCTGTTACCGACGCCGAGCTCACCATCCTCTTCGAAGGCAGCTGGCGCGAGCGTCGGACCGCGGCATGGCTCGCCGCCGTCTCGGGCCGTGACCACTTCCGCGAGCGTCTGGGAGCGCTGCTGCTGGAGAGCGAGGTCTGCTGCGCGGGTGGGGCCTACTGTGTGGCGCTGGCGAGTTTCGGCACCGCAGGGGACGCCGACTTGCTCGCCGCTTACCTGGATCGGTACCTGCGTCGGCCTGACCTTGCTTACGACCAGCCGACAGCCATGGGCGCCCTGGCGTACACCGACTCCGTCTTGCACAGCGACCGGGCCAGCCATTTCCTTAAGGAGGGCGGCCTGTGGCAGCAGTGGTTCCAGGGTGCGCCCCACATGCACGGCGATGACGGCATCTCCACCTACCTGGGAGGCATTCGCCTCGCCTGCGCCGTCATCGACGAATGCGCCGACACCTGACCCATTGGTTTTGTTCGCGTCGAAGACTCTGGCTCACCGTCTAGGACGCGGCGACCCTCCGTCATGCCAGTAGGACGCGCTAGCGGAGAAATTGGAAGCCTGCCCGCCCGAACATCTGGCGCTTGAGCATCTTGATCCGGTTGACATGCCTTCGACCGCACCCGAGCTCCAGGGCAGGGTTAATCCGGCGGTGACGGCGTCGATGTCGCGATCGATGCCGGCGGCGAGGGCGTGGAGGCTGGGCAGTTCGTCCTGCCGGACGGCGTCAAGCCAGGCCGGGAGGCTCTCGCCCTGGAGGTCGGTGAGCATGGTCGGGGTCTGTTTGTTTCGATAAACCCCGGCGGTGACAACGTTTCAGGCGGCTCGTACCCGAGCGTGCAGAACCCCATCTCCCCCGAAGACGCCGGCGATAAGAGTGCGGATGACAGCGGTAGTGGAGGAGGGGGTGGTGGTGGAGGCGGTGGTCTTGGAGGCTGGCTCGGTGACGTTGCCAAGACTGCCTGGCGCGAGACGAAAAACACAGTTGTCTCATTCGTCACCACCCCGATTGAGCAAATCAAGACCGACGGTCGATGCATCACGTCCGGCGATGACTGCGAGGCCATGCTCGCCCAGCTGGTCTACAGCTCCAACCCGGCCGCAGCCGCCGCAATGGGTGCCACGTCCCGTGCCGCAGAAATCTACGGCGACTTCTAGGCCGCACTCGCCCTTGGCGGTCTGGAAGCACTGTTCCACCGCCCACCTCGCGGCAGCCACCTTGACCAGGTCCTTCAGTCGGGAGCCGACCGGGCCGAAGCAGACGTAGTAGGCGATCTCGCTCAGGTCGCTGACGTTGCGTCGGGCGAGTACCCAGTGCCCGAAGCCGTTCTCCCAGTACGGGCGGATCGCGACGCGGGCCCAGTCGTAGATCCGCTCCCCGTGGGCGCCATGACCGCCGGAGATCCGCTTCCACGCCTACCGGGGCAGGGCGGCGACGAGCTGGTCCACCCGGGCGTCGCCGCCGGCCGCCGTGACCACGGTGTCGTTGACCTTGGTGGCCAGCACGTGCGCGACGCCGCGTTCCTCCAGCCATACCCGCAAGTGTTTGACCTGCCCGTATGCCTCGTCGGCGGTGACCCACGCGAACGGGATGCCCGCGTCGATGGCACGTTGCAGTATCCACTTGAAGTGCTCGTTCCTGGTCGCGAAGGGGATCTCGTCGTCGATCCCGGCCGCGCGGCAGCGGTCTCGGTCATCCGTCCATGAGGCGGGGATGTAGAGCTCGCGGTCGATCAACGCCCGCCCCTTGACTGACGCATAGGCCAGGAATATCCCGATCTGACAGTTCTCCGTGCGGCCTGCGGTACCGGTGTACTGTCGCTGAACTCCGGCGGACTTGGTGCCCTTCTTCAGGAAACCGGTGTCGTCGCCGATCAGGACCGCGTCCTTGGTGCCGATGGTTTCCACCACGAAGTCGCGCAGGTCGTCGCGTACCGCGTTCTCGTCCCAAGCGGAGTGATTGAGCAGGCGCTGGACACCGTCCGGGCGAAGCTGTCCGACCTGCTCGGACAGCGTCCACCCGTTTTTCTCTTCCAGCGGCGCGAGGAGCCCGTTCAGGTAGTCCAGCGCCCGCTCGCGGGGCTCCGACCTGCCGAAATGGCGTGCGAACCGGGCATGGAGCCCGGCCATCCCCTCGGACCACGACTCGACATGCTCAACCGACAGCGCATCAGCACACAGTCATACCAACGAGACCAAGGGCCGCCCGTCACGCCAGATGCGGTTGCAGTACTAGGCCTCGGTGCGGCAGTCGGCCATGACCCG
>NZ_JBVKCG010000032.1:0-77076 GCF_055634995.1 Streptomyces sp. NPDC111744 | reverse complement strand
CCTGGCACCTCGCCCCGGCCACCGCATAACGAAAGAGGGCCGCCCGGCCTACGGCCGGACAGCCCACGACAAGATCTTCAGCAACCTTCTAGACGCCCTCTAGAAACCATCACCCCTGTCGGTATTCTGTTCCCGGCCGTCCGCCCCAAGAGGAGTCCTTCATGTCGACACCACGGATGTCGGTTCAGCTCTACTCCGTCCGCCAGGCCCTTGAGGCCGACGAAGACGCGGCCCTCGGCCGCCTCGCCGCCCTGGGACTGAGCAACGTCGAGGCCTTCGGATTCGTGCACCGCGCCGACGAACTGGCCGACGCGCTCGCCAGGCACGGCCTGTCCGCGCCGACCGGCCACGCCGGCTTCCTCTCCCCGGAACGCGACACGGCCGACGGAACACCCACCCTGGACGAAACCTTCCGGGCCGCCCGTCGACTGGGCGTGGAGATCCTCTTCGATCCGTTCGTCCCCGCCGCCCGCTGGGCCGACGAGCAGGAGATCGCCCGCACCGCCGCGCTCCTGAACGAGGCCGCGGAACGCGCGGCCGACCACGGGCTGCGCGTCGGATACCACAACCATTCGCAGGAGTTCGTCCACACCGTCGCCGGCGTCAACGCCTTCGACCGCTTCGCCGACCTGCTGGACCCGGAAGTCGCCCTGGAAATAGACCTGTTCTGGGCCTCGGCCGGTGGCAACGACGTCGTCTCGCTGCTGGACCGCCTGGGTTCACGGGTGCGCGCCCTGCATGTGAAGGACGGCCCCGTCATCGACGACCCGTTCACCTCCGGCGCCCCCTTCGACCCCGCCGACACCCGCCAGGTTCCGGCGGGCCGGGGAGAGATACCGCTCGACGCCTCGCTGGCCGCGGCATCGGACGCCGAGTACGCCGTCATCGAGTTCGACCACTACGACGGCGACATCTTCGAAGGCATCGCGGCCGGCGTCTCCTACCTCAACGGGAAGGGCATCGCCTGATGGCGGCACACAACCCGGTCGGCATCGGCCTCGTCGGCGCCGGCAACATCAGCGACCAGTACCTGAGCAACCTCACCCGGTTCCCCGACCTGCACGTGGCCGTCGTAGGCGACCTCGACACCGGGCGCGCCGAGACCCAGGCCCGCAAGTACGGCGTCGAGGAGTGGGGAACCGCCGCGGACGTCCTCGCCCACCCGGGCGTCGACATAGTCGTCAACCTGACCGTTCCCGCCGTCCACGCCGAGGTCAGCTCGGCGATCGTCGCGGCGAGCAAGCATGTCTGGTCCGAGAAGCCCATCGCCGTCGACCGGGCCGAGGCACGCGCCCTGCTCGACCGGGCGGCCGCGGCCGGGCTGCGCGTCGGGGTCGCCCCCGACACGGTGCTCGGCCCCGGACTGCAGACCGCCCTGCGGGCCATCGCCCGCGGTGACATCGGCACCCCGCTGTCCGCGCAGACCGTCATGCAGAACGCGGGGCCCGACCTGTGGCACCCCGACCCCGAGTTCCTGTTCGCCAAGGGCGCCGGTCCCCTCTTCGACATGGGGCCCTACTACATCACCGCCCTGGTCTGCCTGTTCGGCTCGGTCAGCCGGGTCGCCGCGGTCGGCTCCACGGCCCGGGCGGTGCGCACGGTCAGGAACGGCCACCGGGCGGGCACCGAGTTCACCGTGGCCGTACCCACCCATGTCTCCGCGCTCACGCAGTTCGAGAGCGGCGGGGTCGGCCAGAGCGTGTTCAGCTTCGACTCCCCGCTCACCCGCACCGGCTTCGTCGAGATCACCGGCACCGAGGGCACTCTGGTCCTGCCCGACCCCAACACCTTCGCGGGAGACGTGCGGATCACCCGGGTCCAGCAACCGGGCCAGGATCCCGCATGGGAGACGGTCACGCCCGTCGGCATCGAGGCCGGCCGCGGACTGGGCGTCCTGGACATGGCTCGCGCCATCCGCGGCGGACGCCCCCACATCGCTTCCGGAGACCTCGGCTACCACGTCCTGGACGCCATGATCTCCATCGACGAGTCCGTCACCTCCGGCGAGATGGTCCAAGTCGCCAGCACCGCCGGCGAGATACCGCTCGTCCCCGAGGACCGAGACCCCTTCGGGGCCACCCTGTGAACCGCCCCCTGCGCGCCGGATTCATCGGCGGCGGCTTCATGGCGGCCGTGCACACCCGCGCGAGCCGGGCCGCCCGCGCACACCCGACCGCCCTCGCGAGCTCGACCCCCGAACGCGGCGAACAGGCCGCCGAGACCCTCGGCGTCGAACGCTCCGAAGCGGATGCCCACCGCCTCGCCGCGGCCGGCGACCTCGACGTCATCCACGTATGCAGCCCCAACCGACTCCACACCGAACACACCCTGGCGGCGCTGGCCGCGGGCGCACACGTCATCTGCGAGAAGCCCCTGGCCACCACGGCGGCGGACGCAGAACGACTGGTCCGGGCCGCGCGGGAGGCCGGCCGTGTGGCTGCGGTCCCCTTCGTCTACCGCTACCACCCGATGGCACGGCAGGCCCGCTCCCTCGTGGCGGACGGACAACTCGGCACCGTCCTCACCCTGGACGCCGGCTACCTCCAGGACTGGCTCCTCGACCCCGACGACACCAACTGGCGCGCCGACCCGGAGGCGGGCGGCGCCTCCCGAGCCTTCGCCGACATCGGCTCCCACCTGTGCGACCTCGTCGAGTTCGTCTCCGGCCAGCGCATCCACCGCCTCGCCGCCCGCACCCGAACCGTCTTCGCCCAGCGTGGCGACACCGAGGTCACCAACGAGGACACGGCCGCTCTCCTCGTCGAACTCGGCAACGGGGCGTTGGGCACCCTGCTCGTCAGCCAGCTCGCCCCCGGCCGCAAGAACAGCCTCACCCTGGAACTCCACGGCACCCGGCAGAGCGTGCGCTTCGAACAGGAACGCCCCGAGGAACTGTGGATCGGCAGGCGTGACGGGTCGCACCTGCTCCTGCGCGATCCCGGCACCGCCGCCCCGGACTCCGCCCGACTGTCGGTGCTGCCCCCCGGTCACGCCCTCGGATACCAGGACGCCTTCACGGCGTTCGTCACCGATGTCTACAGCGCCGTACAGGGCGGGCACCCTGAGGGGATGCCGACGTTCGCCGACGGACTGCGTGCCGCACGGCTCACCGAGGCCGTTCTGGCTTCCGCCGCCGAGCGGGGCGCCTGGATCGAGACCGCATTCGCGACGGAGGACCGCACATGACCGCATCCACCCACCCCGTCACCCTGTTCACCGGACAGTGGGCCGACCTCCCCTTCGAGGACGTCGCCCGCCTCGCCGCGCGGTGGGGCTACGACGGCCTGGAGATCGCCGCTTCGGGAGACCATCTCGACCTGGAGCGCGCCGACGAGGACGACGCCTACGCGGCATCACGCCTGGAGATCCTGGACCGGCACGGTCTCAAGGTGTACGCCATCTCCAACCACCTCGCGGGCCAGGCCGTCTGCGACGCGCCCATCGATTTCCGCCACCAGGCGATCCTGCGCCCGTACGTCTGGGGCGACGGCGACGCGGAAGGAGTACGGCAGCGCGCCGCCGAGGACATGAAGCGCGCCGCGCGGGTGGCCCGCAAACTGGGCGTGAACACCGTCGTCGGTTTCACCGGCTCGTCCATCTGGCCCTATGTCGCCATGTTCCCGCCGGTGCCGGCCACCGTCATCGACGCCGGCTACGAGGACTTCGCCACCCGCTGGAACCCGATCCTCGACGTGTTCGACGCGGAGGGAGTGCGCTTCGCCCACGAGGTGCACCCCGGCGAGATCGCCTACGACTACTGGACCAGCGTCCGCGCACTGGAGGCGATCGGCCACCGCGAGGCCTTCGGTTTCAACTGGGACCCCAGTCACATGATGTGGCAGAACATCGACCCGGTCGGGTTCATCACCGACTTCGAGGACCGCATCTACCACGTCGACTGCAAGGACACTCGGCTGCGCCCGCGCAACGGCCGGGCCGGCGTCCTCGGCTCGCACCAACCGTGGGGCGACCCGCGCCGGGGCTGGGACTTCGTCTCCACCGGCCACGGCGACGTCCCCTGGGAGGACGCCTTCCGCGCCCTGGAGTCCATCGGCTACGACGGTCCCATCTCCATCGAATGGGAGGACGCCGGCATGGACCGCCTGCACGGCGCCGCGGAGGCGGTGACCTTCGTACGCTCGCTGCTGTGGCCGGTGCCGAAAGCCTCTTTCGACGCCGCGTTCAGCAACCAGTAGCCCTGCTGCGGCCCGCCGGGTCAGGACGGCTGGGAGCGGACGATCACGACGGGGCAGGGGGCGTGCTGGGACACGGGCTGGCTCACGGACCCGAGCAGGGCGCGGGCGAATCCGCCGCGCCCCCTGCTGCCGACGACCAGCACCTCGGCGCCCTGCGCGGCCCGCAGCAGGATGTCCGCGGCGTTGCCGTGCACCAGGTGCGCGGCGACCGAGCCTGCGGTGTCCGGGCCCAGCACCTCGGTCAGCTCCTGCCGCATCCGCTGCCGGGCGTCGTCCTCGTCGGTGTCCATGTCGACGGCGGGCCCCGACCAGCTCTGCAGTCCCTGCAGCTCCCAGGCGGCGATCGCTTCCACGGTGCCGCCGACCAGACCTGCGTAGCGCACGGCCCAGCGCAGGGCGGCGTAGGAGGTCGGCGAACCGTCAACGCCGACGACGACCCCCGGAACGGGGGCGTCCCTGTCCATGTGTCCCACCTCTCCGACGGCTCCCGCGCCGCCCGGCCGCACGCCTCCACGCCGCGGGAGCCGAGCCCGGCCCGCCAGAAATGCACCGCCAGCCGCATGACGGCCGGCCCGTCGCCCACCGGCGGCCTGCTACCGCGCCGCAGTTCGGGCCTGTCAGCCTGCTCCTCGTCCGCCGGCCGATGGCGGCTGCCACTCAAGAAGCAAGATCGTCGCGTCGTCCTTCAGCCGGCTGGTCTCCACGTCGAGGATCGAGTGGATCAGCCGCCGCAGGGTCTCCGGAGCCAGCTCGCCGGCGGCGGTGGCACGGATGACGTAGTCGGCGAACCGCTGGAGCCCGAACAACTCCCCGTCCCAGGTGCGCGCCTCGGTGACACCGTCGGTGTAGAGCAGGACCCGGTCGCCGGGCTGGAGGGTCGTCTCGTGGATACCGCGCTCGCGGCCGGCCAGCAGGTGGGGCAGTCCCAGCGGAGGGTCCGGATCACGTTCCAGGGCGTCCGTCAGCAGCCGCTGGTCGCGGATGAGGAGCGGGGCGGGGTGGCCGCAGTTGCACCACCGCAGCACACCCGTGTCGACGGCGAGTTCGGCCAGGACGGCGGTGCAGAACTGGTCCGGCAGCCACTCGGCAAGGGCTTCGTCGACGGTCCGCACGAGCTCCGGCAGCTCGGCACCGATACGGCGGGCGTTGCGGCAGGCCGCCAGCGAGCGCACTGGTGAGTCCGGAGGCGAGGTTGTGGCCCATGGCGTCGAGGACGCTGGCATGCAGCGTCGACTCGGTAAGGGCGTGGTCGAAGGCGTCGCCGCCGATCTCGTACGCGGGTTCGAGGACGGCCGTGGAGACCACACGGGCGTTTCCGATGATCCGCGGCGGCAGGAACGCGCGGAGCATCTCGGACGGCAACCGCATCCGTTCGGTGCGGGTACGCCGGACGAAGGAGTCCTTGTAAGCGCGCCGGGAGGTGACCATCATCGCCACCAGGGTGGCCAGTGCCCTGCCGCGGGTCAGCGAGGCGGCGGAGAGGACGGGCGCGTGCACGGCCAGGACGCCCAGCCGCTCGGCGCCGTCGATCAGCGGGAACCAGGCGGTCACCGTCCCGCTCTCGGACGGCTCGACCCGCAGCGACTGCGTTCGGTACGTCCATCCCGCCAGCGAGTCGTCGATGGGCAGGACCGAGGTGACGTCCGTGAGCGGGACCAGGTGCCGCTGCTGGAGATCGGCCAGGTAGGCAACCGCGTGATGCAGCCCGAGCGCCTTGGCACAGCGGGCCAGGGCGGGGGCGAGGTCCTCGGTCTTGTTGACCGCGTCGGCCAGGAACTCCTGCAACGCGTCGTCACCGGAATCGGACGTCACCACCTACCCTCGCCTCCTCGCCTCCCTCGGAGCAGCGCCTGCGGGCGTCGGCGATCAGCAGTCTCACATCCTCAGGCGACGCCCGCATTCCGTGGAGCTGCCACGGCCACCCGGACAGTCAGGCCACGCCCGAGCCCTGAAGGGAGGAACGGGCGGGGCGACCCAAACGCTATTCGGCGCTCCTGGGTCGCGTGAGCAGCCGCAGTGCGAGCAGACCGCCCACGCCGGGGAGGAAAGCGGTGGCCTTCACGGTGCTCGTGGCCGGTTTCAGCCGCCAGGTCGCGGCGACGACGAAGAGGGAGGCGCAGCCGTGAGCCGGTCCCATCAGGGAGGAGACGGACCGCAGATGCGCGGTGGCGAGGTTGCCCAGCAGGACGATCAGCGAGACGAGTTCGAGGTGCGCGGCGACGCGCAGATGGCGGAGGTCCGCTGTCAGGTGCGTCATGGTCACTGTGCCGCGACCGCCGGGAGCGCGCGGCGCCGGCCGGTGACCTTGGACGACGGCGTCGTGGGAACCGCCCGCCTTCGACCCGGGCCATAACCGGGGTTCACGCCTCGGGCCGGCCGGTCAGCAGGGCGCGTACGGCGTGGGTGAAGGCGTCTGCGTCGACCGGGCCGAAGGCGACCTGCTGGAGCAGAAAGCCGTGCAGGAGGGCCAGCACGGCACGGGCTCCCTGGACGGGATCAAGACCGGCAGGCACGTCGCCGTGCCGCTGGCCGCGCCGCAGGACCGCCGTCAGATGTCCGAGCGCGCGGTCCACGCCTTCGGTGGCGCGCTCGCGCAGCCCTTCGTGGCGCAGGATCTCGCCCCACGTCTGCACCGCGCAGCGCAGGAGTTCGTCGACGGGCACGGGATTCCCGGCGGCGTCGACGGGCTCGGCGGTCACCGTGGCCCGGACTGCCGCGGCGATCAGGTCGGCCGCGGACTCTGCGCTGTCCTCGCCGTCCTCGTCGTGGAGCCGGTCCAGAGGGCCGAGAACGACCGCGAAGGCGTCCTTGGCGATCTCGATGATCAGTTCGTCCTTGCCGGCGAAGTAGCGGTAGGTGGCGCCGACCGCGACACCCGCCTCCGCGGCGATGTTGGGCATGGACGTCTGGTGGAACCCGGAGCGTGAGAAGCAGCGCCGGGCCGCCGCGACGATCACGGCACGGTTGGCGGCCCGGCGTTCCGGTGTGATCCGCGGCATCAGCCCTCCTACCCTCCTCTAAAGTGAATGATGATTCATCTTGACTGTTCCCGTCAATCACGCAACCCTTTCCGTGAATGGTTATTCGCGGAACATCGTGCCGGATGAGGAGGCATCCCATGAGTGATCGCCGGATCAGGGTCGGCGTCCACCGCTACGAACACACGGAGGGGCTGTTCAACGGGGACGTCGAGACCGAGGGCGTGTCGGCCGCCTTCGAGTCGGCGCCGGTCGTCTCGGAGATCTTCCGCAAGATGGTGCTCGGGGAGTTCGACGTCGCCGAGCTGGGCCTGACCTACTTCCTGCGGATGTGGGACACCGAGGAGAGCCCGTTCGTGGGTCTGCCGATCTTCCCGAACCGCAACTTCCGGCACTCGGCGATCTTCGTCAACACCGACAGCGGCATCGAGAAGCCCGAGGACCTCGCGGGCCGGCGCATCGGCGAGTTCGCCCTCTACGGCCATGACGCCGGGGTATGGCCCAAGGGCATCCTGGCGGACGAATTCGGAGTACGGCCCGAGGACTGCTCCTGGGTCATCGGCGGCACGAACTTTCCGCTCCCGCCCTTCGACTGGCTGCCCCAGCCGCTGCCGGAGGGCGTAGACATCCGGCACCTCGGCCAGGGCCAGACCCTCGGGGCTCTCCTCCAGACAGGCGAGATCGACGCGCTGGTCTCCGTCGACGTGCCCGACGCGATCCTCAAAGGTTCCCCCCGTGTGGCGCGCCTCTTTCCCGACTACGAGTCGGCCGAGCGGGACTACTTCCGCCGTACCGGCATCTTCCCGCCGATGCACCTGGTGGCCGTGCGCAGGGAACTCGCCACCGACACCACCCTCGTCAAGGCCGTCTACGACGCGTTCCGCACCGCCAAGGACCTGGCTGGGCAGCGCTACGTCGACGGGGCGGCCAAACAGCACTGGGACCTGATGACCCCGTGGTTCAGCAGCCTCTTCGACCGCAACCGCCAACTGCTCGGCGACGACTGGTGGCCGTACGGCGTCGAACGCAACCGCAAGGCCGTCAACACGTTCCTTCGCTACCACCACGAACAGGGCCTGTCCAAGCACCTGCTCACCATCGACGACATCATCGCCCCGGCCCTGCTCGGCACCTGAGACGCCCCCCGGGGGTGAGACCCAGGGTTCCCGAGGCGAACGCGAAAGGTTTGCCGGATCCTTCGAGCACCGCCCCGATCACCTCGACCGCGCCGCGTTCGATCCGGGCGCGGGCCGCTGGGACGACGGTCTCGGAGATGTGCTCAGCCATCCAACGGCGGCAAGCTCGCGCACAGGCGTTTTGCCGCACGCAGGACGCGCCACGGACTGACCGACCCGGTCAGCCCATGGCGCAGATGGATGAGGTCAGGCCTTGTCCTGCATGGAGGTCCGTGCGGGATTGCCCTGTTCGGCGGCCTTGGGGTCCCTCTCGTCGGCCTTGGCCCGCACGCCCGCGGCGATGCGCTTGCCGATCGTCTCGTCGATGTTCGACCAGTAGGTGAAGGCACGCTGAAGGACCGGTTCGGTGACGCCGTTGAGGAGATGCCCGACGACGTTGTCGACCAGACGGTCGCGGGCGGCGTCGTCCAGCACTTCCCGGACCATCGTGCCGGGCTGGCCCCAGTCGTCGTCCTCTGGGTGGGACACGTACGCGGCGCGGGTGATCTCGCCGTCGGCCGCCCAGGTGGGCGGCGGCCCGAAGCGGGCGGGGTCGGCCGCAGGACCGCCCTTCGAGTTCGGGGCGTACACCGGATCGGTCGTCTTCCGGTACGCCATCGCCCCGTCCTTGGAGTACGTGTGGACGTCGACGACGGGTGCGTTCACGGGGAGCTGCTGGTAGTTGGCGCCGATGCGGTACCGGTGGGCGTCCGCGTAGGAGAACAGCCGCGCCAGCAGCATACGGTCCGGGCTCGGCCCGATACCCGGGACGAAGTTGTTGGGCTGGAACGCCGCCTGTTCGATCTCGGCGTGGTTGTCGGTCGGGTTGCGGTCCAGGGTCATCCGGCCGACCGGAATGAGCGGATAGTCACCGTGCGGCCACACCTTGGTGAGGTCGAACGGGTTGAAGCGGTAGCCCGCGGCCTCCGCGTACGGCATGAGCTGCACGTACAGGGTCCAGCTCGGGAACTCGCCGTCACGGATGTGCTCGAACAGGTCGCGCATGTGGTAATCCGTGTCGGCGGCTGCCATCTGGTCGGCCTCGTGCTGGGTGAAGAACTCGATCCCCTGGTCGGTCTTGAAGTGGTACTTCACCCAGTACCGTTCGCCCCTGGCGTTGATCCACATGTAGGTGTGGGAGGTGTAGCCGTTCATGTGGCGCCAGGTCCGGGGGATACCGCGGTCGCCCATCAGCCAGGTGACCTGGTGGGCCGACTCCGGGGAGAGTGTCCAGAAGTCCCACTGCATGTCGTGGTCGCGCAGGTTGTTGTCGGCGCGGCGCTTCTGGGAGCGGATGAAGTGCTGGAACTTCATCGGGTCCTTCACGAAGAACACCGGCGTGTTGTTGCCGACCATGTCGTAGTTGCCCTCGCTGGTGTAGAACTTCACCGCGAAGCCGCGAGGGTCGCGCCAGGTGTCGGGGCTGCCCCGCTCACCGGCGACCGTCGAGAAACGGATGACCAGGTCGGTGCGGGTGCCCGGCTGGAACAGGCCTGCCATGGTGTAGGCGCTGACGTCCTCGGTCACCTCGAAGTGACCGAACGCGCCGCTCCCCTTGGCATGCGGCTGGCGCTCGGGAATGCGCTCCCGGTTGAACTGCGCCATCTGCTCGATCAGATAGGCGTCCTGCAGCAGGACCGGTCCCCCGGGCCCCACTGTGAGCGAGTGCTCGTCACTCTCGACGGGGGCACCGGAGTCGGTGGTGGTCAGGGGTGGTTTCTGCGTCATGACTCTGCCTTTCTCCGCACGGAGCAGTGAGGTACCGGTCCTCACGGCGTCCATGGACCGGCCGGTGCACCCGTGGCCTCGCGCAGGGACGGTGCCGTACGGATGTGCTCGCGTCCTTCGTTTCCGGAGCGTTCGCGCTCCGACCGAGCGGGTGACCCTGCGTGCTTGAGTCAAACACCGTGCGCGCGCGGGACCCGAGGACTCGGGCCGACGCGGCCCGGCGGGGCTCTCCGGCATCCAGCCTGGTGCCACCGGGCCGGGGCCGCCACTCGGGACTGCTCGGCCGTGCGGCTCTCCCGGACCTCGAGGACCGCCCGGCCCTCGACGACGTACTCGGTGCGGCGCGTCGGCGTGGAACCCCCGTCGGCCGGCACCGGGAAGAGCATGGTGTTGAGGGTGTTCTCCAGCCGCAGGACCCACCGCGGACACCGCACTGCACCTCGCCCTCGACACCGACCTGGTCGTCACCCTCCCCGGCGTGGTCACCCGCGCGGCCCGGGAGCGGCTCGGCCTGGCCACCCTGCCGCTGCCCTTCGACATGCCCGCGATCCCGCCGTACCTGCGTGGCACCAGCGCTATGCCGACGACCGAGCCGCCGGGAAGCAGGCACCGTTCACGGGGTCTGTTCACCTCCGTTGAACATGGCGATCAGGCCGTGAGGCGTGTCGTCGCCGTACATGAGCTCGTGGAGCCGGACGGCTTCGACGGCCTCCTCGGCGCTGCGGGGGAACATGGCCCGCTCGTACGCCGTGAGCGCGCGCTCGGTGTCGTCGGGGTGCGCGGCGAGGGACTTGCCGAGTTCGGCGCCGTCGTACATGGCCAGGTTGGCGCCCTCCCCGTTCGGGACCATGAGGTGGGCGGCGTCGCCGAGCAGCGTCACTCCAGGCATCCGGTCCCACCGGTGCCCGACGGGCAGCGTGTGGAGGGGGCGCAGGACCGGCGTGGTCTCGCCGTCGGTGACCAGCGCGGTCAGCTCGGGTGCCCAGCCGTCGAACTCCGCCGCGATCTGCCTGACAGCCGTGCCGGCATCGGCGAAGTCGATACCGGCGAACCACTCCTGCGACCTGCGCAGTGCCACGTAGGTGTGCAGGGTCCCGCCGCTCTCCCGGTGGGCCTGGATCCCCTTCCCCGGCGCGAGCGCGAACATCGCCCCGCCGCCGACCGCCTTGGCCTGCTTCTACACCTCGGGGTTGGCGAACAGCGATTGCAGCGCGGTGTTCAGCCGATCCTTGCGCCTGCCAGACGCACCTCGGCGTGCCGGGCGTCGGCCGCCACGTCCACGACGGCCTCGGCGTCGTCCTCGGCCCGCGAAGCGAGACAACGACGCATGGACGACAGCCCGGAAGCCTCCCACCGCACGGACAGTTGCGCAATTTTTTACGCAGCTTGCGTTCGCTTGCGGTCCGGTGACGCAAGCGCACCACTCGCATCCGAGTTGCGGACCGAGGTACCAAGTCGTGTGAACTGCGCCTGGCTGCATGCACTTTGACCGCCTCATCCATCCATAACGGGTGCGAGTGCCGCCTGCACCGCCGCGGCATGAGTGCTTCTGGTGAAATTTGTGCCGTCCTGCCTGTGGACCCACTCACACCTGTCTGCAATATTTCGATGAATCAACGCAATATCCTGCGCACTGCCTCCCGCTGGGAATCGTGTGCCACGCACCGCGCCACCGCTTCGCAGAGAACCGCAGAGAACCGCAGAGAACCGCAGAGAACCGCAGAGAACTGATCGTCCCGCACCTTTCTGCACCACTCCGCCAGGAACGAGCCGCCCTCGCCGCCCCTTTGGCGTGCGAGCCTCCGCAGAAAGCGACCCCGCATGACTCGACACAAGCCGAGATCCTGGAGACGGCGCGCAGCGACCGCTGTACTCGCCTCCGCCGTCATGGTTCTGGGTCTGCCCGCCGTCGGCGCACACGCGGCAGGCGGACCGAACGCCGCCGCGGACGCCAGGACCAAGGCAGGCAGCGCCCGCGCCGCACATGCGGCCGCCAACGTCACCGACGGTGACACCGACACCTACTGGCAGGCCGGAAAGAAGTCGGCCCAATGGGTGCAGACCGACCTCGGACGGACCGAGCGTGTCCGTCAGGTCGTGCTGCGGCTGCCCGAACACTGGCAGACCCGCAAGCAGACGCTGGCGCTCCAGGGCAGCGCCGACGGCAAGAGCTTCGCCACACTCAAGTCGTCGGCCCAGTACGTCTTCAGCCCCGGCAACGACAACACGGTGAAGATCTCCGTCCCCGCGACGCTCGCCCGGTTCGTACGGGCCGACTTCAGCGCCAACTCGGTCGGCGCCACCGCGCAGCTCGCCGAGATGCAGGTCCTCACGACCGCCGCCTCGACCCCCAACCTCGCCCAGGGCAAACCCTTCAGCGAGAGCGGACACGCCGACGTCTACGGCGCGGCCAACGCCGGTGACGGCAACCGCAACACCTACTGGGAGAGCACGAACAACGCCTTCCCGCAGTGGCTCCAGGTCGACCTCGGCTCGTCGGTCAAGGTGAACCAGGTGACGCTGCGGCTGCCCAGCGGCTGGCCGAGCCGGAGCCAGACGCTCAAGATCCAGGGCTCGACCGACAACCAGAACTTCACCGACCTCACGGCCTCGAAGGCGTACACCTTCGACAGCTCCAACGACCAGTCGACGACCATCACCTTCGACACGACCACCACGCGATACGTGCGCGCGCTGTTCACCGCCAACAGCGGCTGGCCCGCCGGGCAGGCGTCCGAGCTGGAGGTCTACGGACCGGCCACCGGCGACACCCAGGCACCCACCGCGCCGACCAGCCTGAGCTACACCGAGCCCGCCACCGGGCAGATCAAGCTGACCTGGAACGCGGCCACCGACGACACGGCCGTCACCGGCTACGACGTCTACGCCAACGGCCAGTTGCGGGCGAGCGTCGCCGGGAACGTCCTGACCTATACGGACACCCAGCCGGCCGGCAGCGACATCACCTACTTCGTGCGGGCCAAGGACGCGGCGGGCAACGTCTCCGCCAACAGCAACAGCGTCACCCGCAAGGGATCGACCGGCGACACCCAGGCCCCCACGGCACCGGGCAACCTCGCCTACACCCAGTCGGGCAGCGACGTGAAGCTCACCTGGCAGGCGTCGAGCGACAACGTCCAGGTCACCGGCTACGACATCTACGCGGGCGGCCAGCTCGTCAAGTCCGTGGCGGGTGACGTCACGACGTACACCGACACCCCTTCGCCGACGGCCACGGTCACCTACTACGTGAAGGCGAAGGACGCCGCGGGGAACGTGTCGGTGGCGAGCAACAGCGTCACCCGCAACGGTTCCGGCACCGGCTCCGACCTCGCCCAGGGCAAGCCCATCGAGGCATCCTCGTACACCTTCACCTACGTCGCCACGAACGCCAACGACGGCCAGACCAGCACCTATTGGGAGAGCGCGGGCGGCGCCTACCCGGCCACCCTCACCACCAAGCTGGGTGCAAACGCCGATCTCAGCCAGGTCGTCGTCAAGCTCAACCCGGACGCCGCCTGGTCCACCCGCACCCAGAACATCCAGGTGCTCGGCCGCGACCAGGACGCCACAGCCTTCACCAGTCTCGTCGCGGCGAAGGACTACACGTTCAACCCGGCGACCGGCAACACGGTGACCATCCCGGTCTCCGGCGCCGCCGCCGACATCCAGCTCAAGTTCGCGTCGAACACCGGAGCCCCGGGCGCGCAGGTCGCCGAGGTGCAGGTGATCGGCACGCCCGCCGCCAACCCGGACCTCAAGGTCACCGGCATCACCAACACGCCGGCCGCCCCGGTCGAGTCGGACGCCATCAGCCTGACGGCGACCGTCACCAACAGCGGCAGCAAGGCGTCCGCGGCCACCGACCTGAACTTCACGCTCGGCGGCACCAAGGCCGCCACGGCCGCTGTCCCTGCCCTCGCGGCGGGCCAGTCGACGACGGTCACCGCGAGCATCGGCACCCGCGACGCGGGCAGTTACCCGGTCGGCGCCGAGGTGGACCCGTCGAACAAGGTCATCGAGCAGAACGAGGCGAACAACGTCTTCACCCGCTCCGACGCCTTGGTCGTCAAGCCCGTCTCCAGCTCCGATCTGGTCGCGGCGCCGGTCGCCTGGTCCCCGTCCAGTGCCTCGGCGGGCGACGCGGTCGCCTTCACCGTCGCGATCAAGAACCAGGGGACGACCGCTTCGGCCTCCGGCGCCCACGGCGTCACCCTGACGATCCAGGACGCGGGCGGCGCCACCGTCAAGACGCTCAGCGGCTCCTACAACGGCGCCATCGCATCCGGCCAGACGACCGCACCGATCGCCCTCGGCTCCTGGACGGCCGTCAACGGCAAGTACACCGTCAAGACGGTCATCGCCGACGACGCCAACGAACTGCCGGTCAAGCGCACCAACAACACGACCACGCAACCCCTGTTCGTCGGCCGCGGCGCGGACATGCCCTACGACATGTACGAGGCCGAGGACGGCACGGTCGGCGGCGGCGCCAAGGTCGTCGGCCCGAACCGGACCATCGGCGACCTCGCCGGCGAGGCGAGCGGCCGCAAGGCGGTGACCCTCACCGGGACCGGCCAGTACGTCGAGTGGACCACCCGTGCGGCGACCAACACCCTGGTCACCCGCTTCTCGATCCCGGACGGCACCGACACCACCCTCGACGTCTACGTCGACGGCCAGTTCCTCAAGGCGATCGACCTCACCTCGAAGTACGCCTGGCTCTACGGCAGCGAGACCGCGCCCGGCAACTCACCCGGCTCCGGCGCCCCGCGCCATATCTACGACGAGGCGAACCTGCTGCTCGGCACGACCGTCCAGGCCGGTTCCAAGATCCGCCTCCAGAAGGACGCGGCCAACACCTCCACCTACGCCATCGACTTCGTCAACCTCGAACAGGCGACGGCGAACCCGAATCCGGACCCCGCCGCCTACACGGTCCCGGCCGGCTTCTCGCACCAGGACGTGCAGAACGCGCTCGACAAGGTCCGCATGGACACCACGGGCAAGCTCGTCGGCGTCTATCTGCCCGCCGGTGACTACGAGACCTCCAGCAAGTTCCAGGTCTACGGCAAGGCGGTCAAGGTCGTCGGAGCCGGGCCGTGGTTCACCCGCTTCCACGCCCCCTCCTCGCAGGAGAACACCGACGTCGGCTTCCGGGCCGAAGCCACCGCCAACGGCTCGACGTTCGCCGGCTTCTCCTACTTCGGCAACTACACGTCCCGGATCGACGGCCCGGGCAAGGTGTTCGACTTCTCCAACGTCTCGAACATCACGATCGACAACATCTGGGTCGAGCACATGGTGTGCCTGTACTGGGGCGCCAACACCGACAACATGACCATCGAGAACTCCCGCATCCGTGACATGTTCGCCGACGGCATCAACATGACCAACGGATCCACGGACAACCACGTGGTCAACAACGACGCCCGCGCCACGGGCGACGACAGCTTCGCGCTCTTCTCGGCGATCGACGCCGGCGGCGCCGACGAGAAGAACAACCTCTACGAGAACCTGACGTCCACACTCACCTGGCGAGCGGCAGGCATCGCCGTCTACGGCGGCTACAACAACACCTTCCGCAACATCCGGGTCGCGGACACGCTCGTCTACTCCGGCATCACGATCTCCTCGCTGGACTTCGGCTACCCGATGAACGGCTTCGGCACCGAGCCCACGACGATCGAGAACGTCTCCCTGGACCGGACGGGCGGCCACTTCTGGGGCTCGCAGGTCTTCCCCGCCATCTGGGCGTTCTCCGCCTCGAAGGTCTTCCAGGGGATCCGGGTCAACGACGTCGACATCGACGACTCCACCTACGGAGGCGTGATGTTCCAGACCAACTACGTCGGCGGCCAGCCGCAGTTCCCGGTGAAGGACACCATCTTCACCGACATCTCCATCACCAACTCCAAGAAGAGCGGTGACACGTTCGACGCCAAGTCCGGCTTCGGCATCTGGGCCAACGAACTGCCGGAACCCGGCCAGGGCCCGGCCGTCGGCGAGGCCACCTTCCGCAACCTGCGGATGAGCGGCAACGCCCAGGACATTCGCAACACGACCAGCACATTCAAGATCAATATCGAGTAGGTGCCGAAGGGCGGTGAAAGGTACGGGGCGCTCGCTGTGCGGGCGCCCCGTACTGCTGGTCACGACGAAGCACTACTGGGGCGAGTGGCGCGGCGGCGGGCCGGTGAGGAGGTGCTGTTCGTGGGATTCGTAGCGGCTGCGTTCGTGGTCGGTGGTTCGTCGGCCGGCCAGGACCGTGGTGAGCCAGCCGGTGAGGAAGCCGGCGGGTACGGAGACGAGGGCGGGCGTGTTGTACGGGAACCAGGCGAAGTCGGCCTCCGGGAAGGCGGACAGAGGCGTACCGGATACCAGCGTGGTGCCGGGCGCCAGGGCCAGGACGGTCAGCGAGCCCACGACGAGGGTGGCTAGGAGCGCGGCGCGCGTGTACCGACGCCAGAAGAGGGTGTAGAGGAGCGCGGGGGCGATGGCCGAGGCGCCGAGGGTGAAGGAGACGGTCGCCAGGGGCTGAAGGCTGCGGTGCTGGGCGAGGACGGCCAGGAGGATGGTGGGTATGCCCACGGCCAGGGCGCTGGACCGGGCGAGGGCGAGTTCTCGCGCCGGGGCCGGGGGAGTGGCGCGGGCTGCGGTCAGGTCGTGGGCGAGGGCGTTGGCGCAGGCCAGTGTCATGCTCGCCACGGAGGCGAGGAGCGTGAGGAAGACGGCAGTGGTGACGGTGGCGAAGAGCAGGCTCTCCGGCCGGGACAGATCCGTTCCGAACGCGGCGCGGGCGCCCAGGAGATAGGCGGTCGTACCGTGCGCGTCGGCGGCGACGATGCGGTCATGACCGACGAGCGCGGTCGCGCCGGTGCAGATCAGCGTGAGCATCAGGATGAACAGGGTCACCGAGGAGACCGCCCAGGACATCGCACGGCGGACCTGACGCGGGGTGCCGGCGGTGTACATCCGCATGGTGACGTGCGGCAGGCTGGCACCGCCGAGCACGATGGCACACTGGGTGCTGGCCATGTCGAGGGCCGGATGCGGGCTGCTGGAGTACTGCAGACCCCACCTCAGATAGGCGGGCCCCGCCCCGCTCTGCCGGGCAGCCGCGTGGAACAGGGCCTGGGGCTGCCAGCCGAACATGCGCAGGATCAACACGCTCACGACCAGCCCCGAGGCGAGCAGCACCACGGTCTTGATGATCTGGACCAGCGCGGTGCCGGGCATCCCTCCCAGCGCCGCATAAGTGATCATGAGGACACCTGCCCCGGCCACGCATCCGTTCTTCATGCCGGGCTCGGTGAACCCGAGGACGTACGCCAGGAGGTCACCGACCCCGGCCAGCTGTACGACCATCATCGGGACGAGCGCGGCCAGGGTGACCAGGCAGGCCGTGACGCGCACGGACCGTGCCGGGTGCCGGCGGGCCAGCGCGTCGCCCATGGTGTAGCGGCCGGTGTTGTGGAGGGGTTCGGCCAGCAGGAACATCAGCAGCAA
Organism: Streptomyces sp. NPDC111744; assembly: GCF_055634995.1. Taxonomy (NCBI): domain Bacteria; kingdom Bacillati; phylum Actinomycetota; class Actinomycetes; order Kitasatosporales; family Streptomycetaceae; genus Streptomyces; species Streptomyces sp. NPDC111744. The sequence goes on along the minus strand of NZ_JBVKCG010000032.1, from coordinate 59,490 downwards.
CAGGGACAGCAAGGCGCTCAGGGCCAGGACGATGCCGTCGTAGCCGCACAGGGCGATGATCCCCCCGACGGTGAGGACGGTGGCGGCGGAGATGTAGTCACCGGCGACGGCCAGCCCGTTGCGTATCGGCGAGAGGGACCGGTACCCGGTGTAGAACTCGGCGAGGTCGTCGGCCTCCGGGCCGGTGAGCACGCACAACAGCAGGGTGAGGGCGACGACCGAGCAGAACGCGATGAGGGACCAGGACTGGGCGGAGCCGCCGAACTCGGTCACGGCGCCTGCTCCCGGTCCGCGACGGCCGCGCGCATCTGGCGGCGGGCATGGCGCGCCAGGGGATCCACGAAGCGGTGCGCGGCGGCTTCGTAGAGGAGGACCGCGAGCCAGGTGACCGGGATCTGGGCGAGGGCCAGGACCAGTCCGATGGGCAGACCGCCGGGGCCCGGGCGGGCCATCAGGGAAGGCGCCTTGACGGTCAGGGTGAGGAAGGCCGCGAAGTAGCCGAGCGCGGTGAGGGTCGCCACGCGCCGATGCCAGCGGTACGCGCGCCGCAGCAGGCGCAGGGTGCGGTGGGCGCCGGAGCGGGGATTCGCGGGACGGACGCCGGACGACTCCTCCTGACCGGCCGACCAGGCGGGGGAAGGGCGGTCGTACCAGGGACTGCCGGGCGAGGGATCGTCGTACGCGGAGCGGTCGTAGGCGGAGCGGTCGTACGGCGGCCGGTCCGAGGATAACTCGGGGGAATCATGGGACATTTCAGCAACTCCTCGTGGGGGACCCGGCCCCGCGGATGGCGGACCGCGTGCGGGGAGAGCGGTTCGGGCGACCGCACGCCGTGCGGCCGGAAGATCTGCGAAGCTGGTGGCGCCGGTCGTCCGGGACGACGTCTCATACGTCGCGATCGTGTGAGCAGGGCGCCATGGTCTCCGGCGTGGGCGCGGTCCGCCAGAGGCGCGGCCGGAGTCGGCGGGAGCGCTCCGCGGTGCGCGGAGCTGACCGTGGGATCTCTGCCCAGGAGGTGATGAAGCATTGACGGAGCGCGAGGTGGCGCGATTGCGTCGAGGAGTGCGCCGTCGCACACCTCATGGGCCCCAGGACACCCACCGGGTCGCTCTGCTCCTTGGCCGGCTGAACACGAATGATCCTTCGGCGCGCAAGACGTCGTCCGGTTCCCGCCAGCGTCCCCGCGCCGACCCGCGTCACGCTGAACACATGACTCCCACCTTCCATCCCGTTCCCATCCCCTCCGCGGTCCTCAAGGAACTCCGTGTTCGAGACGACGCCGGGCATTCGCCACGCCCGTACACGGACGACGAAGGCGACGCGCCGCTGCGCTGCTGCCTGCGGTCCAGTACCAAAGGAGAGCGGATCGCCCTGGTCTCCTACGCGCCGCTGCGCCGGTGGGCGGCGCAGACGGACGCCGACCCCGGGGCGTACGACGAGCAGGGGCCGGTCTTCATCCACGCCGAGGACTGCGGCGGCCCGGCCGGCGAGAACCCCGGCTACCCCTGGGCGCGCCCCGGCGCCCTGCGCGTCCTGCGCCGCTACGACAGCCGAGGCCACATCACGGGCGGCCGCATGGTGACACTCCCCGACGATGCCCACGCGGCCTTCGAACAAGCACTGGCCGAGGCCTTCACCGACCCCGAGACCGCCCAGGTACATGTCCGGGCCGTCGAATACGGCTGCTACCACTTCCGCGTGGACCGCCCCTGACAGACAAGGCCGGCCGGACAGCGGCGGCCACCAGCGGACGATCCGCATACGCCCTGCACGGGTGAGCCCACTCACACCGCTCGCTGTGTCTACTACGGACGGTCGTATGCCCGACTCCGCACCGCCCGGGCGGGAAAGTAGTGCCTCTGCAGGGGCTTTCTACGGTCATTGTTCGAATTGGGGACCGTTGGCGCCGGTGGGGCGCGGGTTAAGAATGGGCGACGTCGTGCAGAGCCCTCTCCGGCCCCGGCTGCGGCCGCCGGGTGCACGGCGTGCCGCCCCTCCCGCGGAATGAGGGCGCCCGGCTGGAGGTGAACTGGTCCCGCTGCTCCGGCCACGGCCTGTGCACCGTGCTGGCCCCCGACCTCGTCCGTCTCGGCCCGCACGGTTACCCAACCTCCACCACCATCCCGGTGGCTCCCTGGCAGGAGCACGCCGCCCGCCGCACCGTAAACCAGTGGCCGGCGCTGGCCCTACGCCTGCAGCACAGCGAGTGACCCATCCCTCCCGGGCCTGAGTGAGAACCCTGACGGGGCCGTCCGGCCCCGGAGGTCAGTCCCCATGTCGCTGACTGACCCGGGACTCGATGACTGTCGCTTGTGGCCTGCTCGAGTGCGTCTCGTGATAGGCGCCGTGGCCGCCGTCCGTGCCTCGACCGAGCGGGTGCCTTCCGGCGTGCCGGGCAGCACGCGCGGACCAGCGACTGTGGGCACGGCCTAGCCTCAAGGCCGTGCTGGGCTTTCCTGCCGGCGTCCGTGCCTGCTTGCTCGATCTCGACGGGGTGCTCACCCGGACCGTGAAGGTGTGCGCGGCCGCCCGGAACAAGATGTTCGACGACGATCTCTGCACACGCGTGACGAGTGAGGGGACTGGCTTTGTGCCCTTCGAGGTGGTCGACGACTACGACGACCGCGTCGACGGCGGGCCCCGTGAGGACGGGGTGTCCATGTATCTCGCCGCACGAGGCGTCCACCTGCCTGAGGGAACCCCGGACGACCCGTTGGAGGCGGAAAGCGTGAACGGATGGGGTATGCGACAGAGCGGTCTGGTGCTGCGTGCGGCAACCGCTGCCCTGGGCCGCGCGGTGGTGTCGTCCGGCGCGGACTGCCGAGGCGGGGTGCCTCCCGTCGGCAGGGACATGTTCGACGGGCGAATCGACGCGGTGGTGACACGCGGCCGCCGGCGGCGCGGCAAGCCCGCTACGACCTGCTCTGAGGCGGCCCGCGCGCGGGGAGCGAAGCCCGAGCCGGGCGCAGTGTGCGAAGACGTCCCGGCCGTCGTGGTCCGCGGTCCGGCCGAGATCCTGGAGTCGCGGTGATCACCCATCCCAGCTTCACAGTGGAGCCATGGTGCCTGCGTGAAAGCGAGCTGAACCTGGACCTGCTCGCCCAGAGCGAGTCGGTTTTCGCGCTGTCCAACGGGCACATCGGATGGCGGGGAAACCTCGACGAGGGTGAGCCCCACGGGCTGCCCGGTGCTTACCTCAACGGCGTCCACGAGCGGCATCCGCTGCCCTACGCGGAGGCCGGCTACGGATATCCCGAGTCCGGCCAGACGATGATCAACATCACCGACGGCAAGGTCATCCGCCTGCTGGTCGATGATCATCCGTGCGATCTGCGTTATGGCCGGCTGCTGGAGCACGAGCGGGTTCTGGACTTCCGTACGGGTGTGCTCAGCCGCACCGCGCGGTGGACCTCTCCCGGCGGCCGTACGGTCCGGATCACCTCGCGGCGCCTGGTGTCCTTCACCCAGCGAGCGGTGGCCGCCATCGTGTACGAGGTCGAGCCGGTCGACGGACCGGCCACGGTGGCCGTACAGTCCGAACTCATCGCCAACGAACAACTGCCCCGCCTCCAGGGCGACCCTCGAGTTGCCGCGGCGATCGAGTCCCCGTTGACGCCGGAAGAAGGCTTCGCGCAGGGCACCCGACTGCGGCTGTTGCACCGCACCGACCGCAGCGCACTACGGGTGGGAGCGGCCGCCGACCATCTGGTCGAAGGGCCGGAGAGCACCCGCTGGACGGCGGAGAGCGAGCCTGATGTCGGTCGTCTGACGGTGACGGCGGACCTGGCGCCCGGGCAGCCGCTACGGCTGTTCAAGTTCGTGGCGTACGGCTGGTCGGGGCAGCGCTCGCTACCGGCCGTGCGCGACCAGGTCGACGGCGCGGTGGCGGCCGCGGTCAGCACCGGCTGGGACGGGCTGGTGGCCGGGCAGAGGGCCTACCTGGACCGGTTCTGGGCCGGAGCGGACGTGGAGGTGGAGGGGGATGCACAGATCCAGCAGGCGGTGCGGTTCGCTCTCTTCCACGTGCTCCAGGCGGCCGCCCGGGGCGAGAACCGGGCGATTCCCGCGAAGGGGCTGACCGGTACGGGGTATGACGGGCACTCCTTCTGGGACACGGAGTCCTATGTGCTGCCGCTGCTGACGTTCACCGCTCCGGAGACCGTCGCGCCGGCGCTGCGCTGGCGGCACGGGATCCTGCCGGCGGCGCGGGAACGCGCCCGTGAGCTGAATCTGTCGGGGGCCATGTTCCCCTGGCGGACGATCGACGGTTCGGAGTCGTCCGGCTACTGGCCGGCCGGGACGGCTGCCTTCCACATCAACGCGGACATCGCCATGGCAGCGGTCCGATACGTCCTGGTGACCGGAGACGAGGAGTTCGAGCGGAACGAGGCACTCGACCTCCTCGTCGAAACAGCCAGACTGTGGCGTTCCCTCGGCCATCACGACGCGGACGGTGTCTTCCATATCGACGGCGTCACCGGACCCGACGAGTACAGCGCGATTGCGCGGGACAACCTGTACACCAACCTGATGGCCCGCCAGAATCTGCTGGCCGCCGCAGGCGTGTGCACGCGTCATCCGGACCGGGCCGAGGAACTCGGTGTCGACGACGAGGAGACCGCCGGCTGGCGCGAGGCCGCGGCCCGCATGGCGGTGCCGTACAACGAAGCGCTCGGCGTGCATGAACAGTCGGCGGGATTCACCAGTCTCCAGCGCTGGGACTTCGAGGCCACCCCACCCGAGCACTACCCGCTCCTCCTGCACTACCCCTACTTCGACCTGTACCGCAAGCAAGTGGTGAAGCAGGCCGACGTCGTACTGGCGATGCTGGAGTGCGCGTACGCGTTCACCGAAGAAGAGAAAGCGCGCAACTTCGCCTACTACGAGGCGCTGACCGTCCGTGACTCCTCTCTGTCGGCGTCCTGTCAGGCGGTGCTCGCAGCCGAGACCGGGCACCTGCGACTGGCCTACGCCTACCTCGCGGAGGCCGCGCTGATGGACCTGGACGACCTGGAGCACAACACCCGTGACGGCCTGCACATCGCCTCCCTCGCCGGGACATGGATCGCCTTGGTCTCCGGCTTCGGCGGTTTGCGGCGACATTTTGACGACGAAGGGAGGCCGGGCCTGCTGGGGTTCGCACCGCGCCTGCCCGAAGCGCTGTCCAGGGTGGCCTTCACGGTGCAGGTAGGCGGACAGAGGCTGAAGGTCGATATCGGGCAGACCCGCGTGCGCTATCGGCTGGTGGAAGGCGAACCTCTGACCGTGCTCCACTTCGGGGAGCCGATGACCGTGACCGTCGACGAGCCGGTGGACCGACAAGTCCCGCCCCCGCCCGACTATCCCGAGCCCCAGCAGCCCCGGGGCCGCCGTCCGGAGGGCCTTCCGAGCGAGGAGGAGCCCCGCGAAGAGACACAGGAATGACCTCCTCCCTCCTTGTCCGGCCTTTGGCCGGGGCGGTCCGACGGTGGCGGTCGCTGGTGTGGAAGCACTGCGGCGACGGCTGGACGATGTCGGTCATGCACGCGCGGCGGCCCGGTTCGGTCGGGCAGCCGCGTCGGGACCGTCAGGGCTGGACAGCCGGCCTGGCAGGGTTCCCGGCCGACAGTCCGTTCGTGGAGGCTCCTCGTGGATACTGGCTGGCTGTCGGGGCCCGGGCGGGAGGACCGGCGGCGCCTGTTCGACCACGGGTGGATCGTGCCGGCAAGACCGTCGTGATCCACCGTGCCGTGGAGGCAGTCGGCTCGCTCGCGGTGCGGCTCCGGCGGGAGGCGGGAACCCGAGTGATCGGCACCGGCCGGTCCGCCGACCGGGACCCCGTCATCGCTCTCGCTCCCGGCGACCGCACGTTCCTGGACCTCGACGCCGGCCGGCTGACGGCCACCGCCGAGGTTGACGTGGTGTCCGATGCGGTGTCCGACGTGATCTGCGGCGACGTCCTCCCGTGGGCGGCTGGGCGATTGCCGGGCACTACGGCTTCGGGGCGGACGGCTCCAGGCGCGGGTCGGCGCGGTCCACCCGTTGGCCGAGGCGGTCGCGGCCTTCGTGTCACCGACACCGCGAGGATCGGAAGGCGAACCGCGGCCTGATTGTCGCGGTCGGCCGGCAGGACCTCGTCGAGCAGGGGGATCAGCCGGGTGACGTCGTTGCGTTTGCCGCTGGTCAGCAGGACTGCGGGCGGGGTGCCGTGCCCATCGGTGATCAAGTGGTGTTTCGGACCGGCGGCTCAGCCCCGGCCGACCGGCGAGGGCCCGCGTGCTGCCACCTTTCGAGCGTCCTGATCGCCGCCGACGAGCACGGCGAAAGCCTTACCGACAGCTGGGAACCGACGGAACGTGGTGCTCGGGGTGACGGAATGCGCGGGACGCAAGGTCACTCCGCTGGGCGGCTGCCGCGTGTCCGTCGGCGCTCGCGGGGCTCACTGTTAGGCGTCGGCGCCCCCGCTAGCCGAGCTTCCGCAGCACCTCGGTGATGTTGGTCCGGTACCTGCGCAGCGCCTGCAACCCGGCGGCGTAACGGTCGCGGTGCTGTCTGATGTCCACGGCCTGCTTCTGCGCCCGTACAGAGTGCCAGAGCTCGGCCGTATGGTGGCGGCGCTTGCAAGTGACGTCCGCGACGGCCGTGGCCCGCTCCCGCGGCGTATGCCGGGTGTTGCCGTCACTGCCCCGCTGCCATGCGTCGTCCGTGTACGCCGCGACGGGGTCGGGATAGCGGGTGAACCCTTGTTCTGCCACACAGCGGGACCACTCATCCCAGGCCGCGCGGAGGCGCGGGTCGCGCTTGACCGCCTTGTCGACCTCGATCGCCCGTGTGCTTGCGTAGAGCCAGTCCTGCTTGACGTCGATGCCGCGCATCAGCCGCCGGCTCGCCGCGGTGTTGCAGGCGGGCAGGTCCGCATACTCAGCGTTGGTCATCCGGCGGCCCTGCGGTTGGAGGACCAGGGGCTTTGCCGGGTCCCAGCCGTAGCCCCAGCGGCGGGCGGCGGTGAGATCCAGGGCGCCGTAGTCGGTGCTGACCGCGGTGGCGACGACGGGGTCGCCGGGGTAGCGGGGGTCGAGCGGGAAGTTCGAGTGGCCACGCTCCGCCATGCACTGCCGGGTCAGCAACGCCGAGGCCCGCTGCGATCGTTGGTAGTCCTGCGGGGTGTAGTCGTAGCGGTCGGCCGGCAGGGGGCCGAGGTCCGACGCCGTGCGGATGACCTCCGGGTGTTCTGGACCGGAGGCGCAGATCGCCGCCAGCACCGCAACTCCCGCCACGGCACCCGGCCGCCACCCCCGCCTCGTCATGCGACGGAATGCTACCGGGCGGCGTACAGCGGGCGGCCCGGGCCCCAGCGGCTCATCCACGCACGCCGAGTTTCCAGGCGACAGAAAGCTCGATCAGGCGACGCCCATCGAGCAAAGCCACGTTTCAGCGGGTCAGCAAGTCAGTTGACCGCAGTTGAGTGACGGTTGTGCCCCCCCCGCCCTGATAGCTGCACCGCAGGTGGCGCGAGAGACGATGGGCGTGGCGTACGGTCGGCGCCGCGACTCTCCACCTCACCATGATCGCATCGTCGGCGGGGTCGCTGGTGGACACGGCCGTCCTGGAGCGGCATGCCACGGGCTCGCTCCCGGCTTTCGCCGGCACGCCCTCGAGTACGCGGCCATCCCCACAGGATCTCGAATAACTGACCACGACGATCGGAAAGCCCAGGGTACGGCTCGGTCGCCGCACGGTACAAAGATCAGACACCAGCGGCACCTCAAGCCGAGTCGGACACCGCCGAGTTGTTGTCGACGACCACGGCCTGCCACCCCACGAGGTTCGGGTCCGGATTCACGACGCAGGCCACCTCCGCGGATGATCGACAGGGAATCGCGCTGGATCAACACGCCAGGGGAACCTGGGTGCATGCAGACGGACGACCGCATCGTTCCCCGGATCGGTGTATAGCTCAGCCTCGGTACGCTCCACCCGGTCATCCAGCCTCAGACCGTGTGAGGCGGCTCGGGGTGCCGAACTGTCCCATGAAGCACCGCCCGGCGCCTCCGACGGAAAGCCAACTCGCCGCCCACGATGATGTCCGGACTCGGGGCGGCAGGAACTCGTATCGCAGTTGTCCGGTGTGTTCTGACGGAGTCGAGGGGCTCGCCAAGGCTGACGGCCGGTCGAAACGGCCCTTGCGGATCCCGCGTTGTCGAGGACGGACTCAACCGAACGGCGTGGTCGAGGACCACACACCGAACCACTGCTCGGCGCCCCACTCCTCGAACCGCTCCACTTCGGTGAACCCCAGCTTCGCCGCGAGGCGCATCGAGCGGTCGTTGGCCGTCTGGGTGCAGAGCACCACCGGCTCGCTGGGAAGCACGTCGGCGAACCAGTCGAGTGCCGCTGCGCATGCCTCGGCGGCGTACCCGTATCCCCACGCCTGCGGCAGGAACATGTAGCCGAGTTCGGTCTGCCCGGCATCCGGACGGACGTGTCCCGGACGCTCTGCGTCGCGCCGGTCGAGCGTGATCATGCCGACCATCGCTCCGTCGAGATCGATCACGAAGAGGCCGGGACGCTGCCCGGGCACCTCAGGCACCGCGCGCTCGAGCTCGACACGCGGTCGGGGGCCACCGATATAGGTGCCCACCTCTGGCGAGGCGAACAGCTCGATGAATGCCGCACGGTCGCGGGCCTCGGCCTCGCGGAGCACAAGCCGCTCGGTCCTGATCGGGCCAGGCGGCCAGGGGAGGGGGCCAAGCTCAGTCATGGCGGGCAACATATCGCACGCCCGTCGGGCGGCAGCCCGAGGCGACCGACAGCGCCGGCAGCTTCCGGCCCGTGGGCCCGCTCTGGATCTCGCGTCCGTGCCCGGCCCGGAATTGTGGCCGTGACCCTCCGGACAACCGGGGCGAGTTGTTCGACGGCCTTGTGCGCGGCTTCCGGGTGGGGAGGTCGGGCGGGTCCGGGCGGCCTGACCGGCGCCCGGTCGGTCCCGCGGCCGTTCCCGTTCCCGTGGATCACTGGCCGAGCAGACGGTGGACGGTGTCGGCCACGCATCGGCTGCGGTCGGCGCCCGTGGCCTCCACCGCGGTGGTGAGCCCGGGGGCGGCGGTGTCCCACATCGCCCGAGCCTTCCGCAGTGGCTCGGGCTCGGCTCCGAGACGGACGCTGCGTTACGCCCGGGCGTCGGCCGGGACCCTGACCGAACGCGACGCCGCCTGGGCGGCCCGCGGCGGTCGGTGGGAACCCTGGGGAGGGGGAGCACCCGCCCTACGGCGGTTTCCGCCTGCGACTGATGGATTCCGGGTGTGGTGCGAAGGGCCGGTCCGCCGGCGAGACCCCATCCGTGCGAAGCGTCTGCTCACCGCCCATGCCCTGGCCCGTGCCGATGCCGCACGCCGTGCCCCACTGGACTTCACGCTGCTGTCCGCTTGGCAGCGCGAAGTCCTGGGCGTAACAAAGGCACCGTTCCGCGCGAACGACGCCTATGCGAAGGCCGGGCGCGAGCGCTACGCCCTGACCTCGCACACCCAGGCCCACTTTGCCACCTGCCTGCGCGAGGCGACCGAGGCGGAGCTCCCGCTGGCGGCCCGCGCGGCCCGCGCTTACCTCGACGTTGCGTTCTTTCACCCGTTCACTGACGGCAATGCCCGCGCGGCTCTGCTGACCCTGGTCCACATCCTGGGCCGTGAGGACGTCGTCCTTCCAGAGGTCGGTCCTCTTCAGACCACCCGCTATGCGGACGACTCCGCGGCGCCGCAGACCTGGTCACACTTGTCGACGTACTCAACCGCCGCCGAAAGCAGGCGAGATCAACGCCAGCCTCCGTGGAAACGAAGCGGACCGACTGGTAACCCCATCCGCATGCCGGCACTGAGTCGTCGTGGGGCACCGGGCGGCCAATCAGTGCGAGCCATCGGTGGCAGAGCCTTTTGAACCACACCCGGTGCCCTGGGTGGGTGAACCATACGAAGGGCTCACCGCCTCCCGCAGAACAACGTAGGGAGCCCCTTCCAACCTGGCTGCCAGGGACCCGACAAGGCCGTTGGGTTGGAAGGATTGACGGGCCTCCAGGTGACGGAATCATGGCGTGCCGGGCGAGTGCGTGAGCTGCAGGCGTGGTGCTGGCGGCAGCGGCGTATGCGCTTTCGTTTCTGGTGCGGCGCGGAACGCCTCGATCACGTAGGCGGCGAAGCGGCGGGAGGCCTTGACCCGGACGGCACGCGGCGTGTCTTGGAGGCCCCGGTGGGCCATGAGCATGAGGATCAGGTCGTCGACGACGAAGCCGGGGCGCAGATGGCCGCTCTCCTGGGCGCGGCGGGCCAGTTCGCCGACCGCACGCAGAGTCCGCTCCCGGTCGGCGGCGAGGTCCATGGCCTCGGGGAATGCCGTCATAAAGGCGTCGGCGAATCCCCGGCTGTGCGCGTGGAGTTCGCAGATCCGCTCGATCAGGCTCCGAAATCCGTGCCATGGGTCCGCGTCCGTAAGAGCGTCGCGGATGGCGGCATCACAGGCTCGCCGCTGCTCGGCGAAGGTCTCCGCGATCAGTGCCTGCTTGGTCGGGAAGTGCCGGTACAGCGTTGCGGGGCCGACGCCTGCATGCCGGGCGACCTCGCGCATGGGCGCACTCAGCCCCTCTTCGCCGAAGACCGCGCGGGCGGCGTCCAGGATGCGGGCCCGGTTGTCGCGGGCGTCGGAGCGCACAGTCTGAGGCAAATGGCTGGTCATCGTTTCTCACTTTAGCCAAGCGGACGGGGGCGTCCGTTACGGTCCGATGGCGGTGCCGCCGCCCTGTCCCGGCACTTCGCCGGTGATGCCCCGGCTGTGGGGGCCGGCTCGACGCCCGCGGCCGCAGCAGCTGCGATCCGTCCCCTCCACCGACCCGAGGAGCAGAGATGAAAGCCGTCCTGATCAGGACGTTCGGAGACCCCGATGGCCTGGACGTCGTCGATGTGCCCGTGCCCGTTCCTGCCCCGGGGCAGGTGCAGATCGCCACGGAGGCGATCGGGGTAGGCGGCGTGGACGCCGTGATCCGCCGGGGAACGCTCGCCGCCTACGGTTTCCGGGAGGGCCATCTCCTCGGCAGCGAGGTCGCGGGACGGGTCACCGCGGTGGGAGAGGGCGTGGACTCCTCGTGGATCGGGCGGCGGGTGTGGGCGTTCACCGGTCTGTCCGGTGGGTATGCCGAGCAGGCCGTCGCCGTTGTCGAGGACGTCCTTGCGCTGCCCGACGGTCTGACCGGCGCCGACGCGGTCACCCTCGGAGGCTCCGGCGTGGTCGCCCACTTCGCGCTGGCCCGGGCCCGTTTCACGCCCGGCGAGACGGTGCTCGTGCGCGGTGCGGCGGGCAGCATCGGGATTACGGCGGTCCAGCTCGCAGCCAGGGACGGCGCGAGCGTGGTGGCGGTCACCACCTCGTCGGTGGAGCGTGGCGCCCGCCTGCGGGACCTGGGCGCGACCCATGTCCTTGACCGCTCCGGCAAGGGCGGCCCGGACGCACTGACGGGCTTCGACGTGGTCATCGATGTCGTGGGGGGTTCCCAGCTTCCCCTTTTCCTGGACAAGTTGAACTCCAACGGGCGGTATGTGGCTGTCGGTGTGGTCGGCGGCCAGCCGCCGGTGGACTTCGGCATGCGGCTGATGGACGCCTTCCGCAGGTCGTTGTCGTTCGCCACTTTCAGCTCCGACACCGTGCCCGGCCCCGAACAGCAGGCCGTGCGGTCGTCCCAGTTCGCCGATGCTGCGCACGGGGACCTGCGCACGGTCGTGCACGAAGTGTTGCCGCTGGAGCAGGCGGTGCAGGCCCACCGCAAGATGGACGCGGGGGAGGTGTTCGGCAGGGTCGTGCTGGCGCCCTGAGCCGGGCCGGGACGGCGTTCGCGGCCCGGTTAACGAAACGGGACCCGGCTCAGGCCGTGACTGGCACCCGGCGCCGATGGTGACCATCGTCGGCGCCGGGCAAGCGCGTGGCGTGCCCAGTTACCGTTGTCTCGTCCGGCATCAGGGATGCGTCGCCGTACGGGTGCCGCGTGATGATGCCCCGGATGGCCGTGAGCCACACCACGAGCAACCCGGTCGTGCAGGCCGAGGTCGGCATCTCCTACGTGTCGGTCGCGGGCGCGGTCGCCAACCGGACCGCGGAGAACACCGGCTGGGACTTCAATGCGACCCGCACCGTCGCACCGCATCCTTGCCTCGAATGCCCTGGTCAGGCCCTACCCGTCGCGAGCATCGCACGTTGAGAGAGAAGTCGACGCCGGGGCTCCTGCGGCGATACGCCGCCGAACTGGACGTCCCAGCAACCGCTTCGCCAGGTGAGGGAGACCGCGCGCAGGGGTGGCACGGCGAGATGCCAGAAAGCTCTTGCCGGTACGGCCAGGGCATCGATGAGCACGGCCCTGATGACGGCTCCTTCAGTGATGGCGACCGCGTGGCCCGTGTGCGGCGCCATACTGCTCAGCCAGTCCGCCGACCGGCGGCAGAGCTGTCGTACGGACTCTCCGTCGTGCGGCGTGGCATCCGGATCCGTGAGCCAGGCGGTGAACCCGGCGGGGTCGGTTGCGACGACTTCGCCGACAGTGCGACCGGACCACCTGCCCACGTCGAGATCGCGCAGCATGGGCTCGGACGATGCCATGAGACCCATGGCGTCAGCAGTCTCCGAGCAACGGATCGAAGGCGCCCGGACGGCCGGCTCGCAGGGAGAGAGCACTGCTCTCGCGGCGCCTGCCATGCGTATGCCGTCCTCGCTGAGATGGGCGTCTGCGAGGAGCGGGTCCACAGTGGGGTCACCGCCGGGCGCGCACAGAAGCGTCAGGTGAATCGACATGGGGTGTGCCCCTTTCCTGGCCGGGCGTGGCTTCAGACGGTGTGGACCGCTGCCGACACGTCGTACCTCACGTGCTCAACAGTCGGTCCAGGCCCCCCGGCAGCACCATCCGCCAGGTGTCCGAAACCACCCCGCCGACCGGCCGACCTCCCCCTGCGGCTGGTGACAGCCGGAGTGCCGGCCACAGCGTCGGCAGGAGCACGGGGAGAGCGGGAAGTGTGCGGGGACGAGGCAGGGACGGCCCCCCGCCCGCGTCCTGCGAACGCGTGGATGGTTGTCTCGGCGGCCTTCACCGGTTGCGATCATGGGGCAATTGGAGGCGGAGCTCGTAGCCACCCTCAGCCGTGGGGCCGGATGTGACGGTGCCGCCGAGGAGCTCCGCGCGCTGGGCCAGTCCCGCCAGGCCGTGGTGGGCGCTCGGCAGGGCGAGCGCGCTTCGGGTGGGGGCGGTGTTGGTGACCGTGGCGCGGAGGGTACCGTCCCTGACCTCGATACGGACGGTCACGCTGGCGCCGGGGGCGTGCTTGCGGACGTTGGTCAGTGCTTCCTGCACGGTTCGGTAGACGGCGCGCTGAACCGTGGGCGGAGGCTCCTCGGGCAGATCGATCTCCAGCTTCGCTTCGATACCTCCGGCCTCCAGCAGATGCTCCAGGTCGGCGAGCGAAGGCTGCGGGGTGAGCTCCGTGGGCCTGCTGCCCGATGCCCGCAGGACGCCGACCATGTGCCGCAGTTCTTCCAGGGTCTGCACACTCAGTCGGCGGATGGTGGCCGCGGCTTGTCTCGTCTCGGCGTCCCGGCCGCCCACCTGGAGCGCTCCGGCCTGTACGGCGATGAGACTGACCTGGTGGGAGACCACGTCATGCATCTCCCGGGCCAGCTGGGCGCGCTCCTTCGCCATTACGCTCTGCGCGGTCAGCAGCCGTTCCTGCTTGCGGGCCTCGGAGATGTCGGCGAGCCGCAGCGACAGCTCGCGTCGGGCCTGGACGAGCTGGCCCAGGAAGACGGGAGCGGCAGCGGTGGCCAGGGTGTAGCTGAGATGGAACAGGCTGTTCGTCTGGGACAGCTCGGTGGCGTCGAGGGACGACCACGGCCAGGGCAGGAAGTCGATGATGGCGTAGAGCAGTGCGCAGCCGGCCAGCAGGAGACGGTGGCGGTTGAGCGAGGACAGCGTGTACAGCGCGGTCATGGGGGCGACCACCGCGTCGGTGACCAGGCCGGTGGGGAGCGTGAGGAGGAAGGTCGTCAGGGGCAGTCGGTGACGCAGCACCAGGGCAAGGGCGCCGAGCACCGCGCAGGCCGTGGTCGGCCAGTCCCGGAGGTCGACGTGAACCCATGTGTCCGCCAGCGCGATACCGACGAGAGCGATGTCGACGAGCGCGGCCCGCGGCTGCCGGCGGTTCACCGGGCGCCCTCGTCCTGCGCGTGAGCGAGCAGGCCCGCGCGCTCGGCGATCAGAGCCGCCTGGACGCGGCTGCTCACCCGCAGTTTGCCGAGCACGCTGGTCACGTGGCCCTTGATGGTGCCGGTACTCAGGTGCAGCCGCTCGCCGATCTCGTTGTTGGCGAGTCCTTCCGCCATGAGGACGAGCACGGCACGCTCGCGCTCGGTGAGCCGGGCCGTGAGACGGACGGCGGTGGGCTCACGAACGCTGTTGTCGAGGTAGCCGCCCACCACCAGGCGAGTGACCTTCGACGACAGTACTGTCCCCTCCTCGGCGAGGGTGCGCACCAGGTAGGGAAGCTGTTCGGGATCGGTGTCCTTGAGCAGGAATCCGGCGGCGCCCGAACGCAGAGCGGTCGCCACGTACTCATCGGTGTCGAACGTGGTGAGCATGGCGACCACCGGGGGCTCCGGCATGCGGCGGAGATCGGCCAGGATGGTGAGGCCGTCCACGTCAGGCATCCGGATGTCGAGCAGGACGACGTCGGGGCGCAGTTCCCGCACCGTGTGCACGGCCTGGCCGCCGGGTACCGCCGCGACCACCTCGATGTCGTCCGCCGCCTCGAGGATGTGTGTGAAACCCGTGCGGATCAAGGCCTCGTCATCGACCACCAGTACCCGGATCATGTGCGCTCCGCTCCTCACGTGCCCCGGTCGATGCGTACCCCCGGGGAGCCTGCCTTCCGGCGGCCGGCGCACAGAACCCGCCGGTTGGCGGCGCGACCTCAGCCGGTCGGCGGGGCGGCGCCCGCTCACCGCCCCGGCGGCAGGCGCGCGACCTCTGCGAACAGTGCGCCCGCCCGCCGTGGCGCAGTCGGGACCTCCCCACTCGTCTCACTACGCTGAGCGACGGAGACTGCACGGACAAGGACAGATCGGGAGACCATGGCCCTCGAGCTCGACATCGACCGCATCCGCCAGTGCGTCGGCGAAGGTGTCCGCGACAAGGTCTACCCCGGCGCCGTCTGGGCCGTCGGTGACCGCTCCGGAAACATGGTCCTCGGCACCCCGGGGGTCCTGGATCCCGACCAGCCCGACGAACCGATGCGGCACGACACCGTCTTCGACGTCGAAGGCCTCACGGAGGTCCTCGCGGTGTGGTCGACCATCGGATCCCTCGTCGAAGACTGCAAGCTGCACCTCGACGAGCAACTGGGTGACTTCTGGTCCGAGGTGCGCGGCCATCCGCTGGGCCGGGTGAGCATCCGCCACCTGCTCACCCATACGGCAGGCATCCCTCTCCGGACCGACCTGATGGACCTGTACGGCACCGACCCCCAGGACATTCGCGCCGGCGTCCTCCACGATGCCGTGCGCTGCCCGCCCGGAGAGGCCGTGGAGTACACCGCCCGGGCCGCCCTCGTCCTCGGCTACCTCGCCGAAGAACTCTCCGGCCAGAGCCTCGACGTCCTCGCGGCCACCGAAGTGTGGCGGCCCCTGGGTATGACCCGCACTCGCTACGGCCCCCTGCCCGGCGAAGCAGCCGCCCACTGCGCGCCGACCGAGGTCGACGACCTCACGGGGTCC
The DNA here is from genome assembly GCF_055634995.1 of Streptomyces sp. NPDC111744. Taxonomy (NCBI): domain Bacteria; kingdom Bacillati; phylum Actinomycetota; class Actinomycetes; order Kitasatosporales; family Streptomycetaceae; genus Streptomyces; species Streptomyces sp. NPDC111744. The sequence continues at coordinate 43,722 of NZ_JBVKCG010000032.1, read as the reverse complement.
CGCCTGAGGGGTACCGCCCACGCCTCGTCAGCGCGCCTGCTCGGCGGAGTCTGCGGCATCTCCGGAGTCTTCTCCGCCCTCCCCGACCTCGCGGCCTTCCTCCGCCACCTGCTCCAGCCGGGACAGGACACCGGCCGACCGGGCCCCGGCACCGCCTGGATCAAGGAGTCGCTGCGGGCCCAGACCGGCGAACTCACCCCCGCAGGCGGCCTGTTCTGGCGCCCGGCCCCGGGAACGGCCTCAGGGACCGACGACAGCTGGGAGCACTGCGGCTCCGGCGCGGCAGGCGCATGGCTGTCCCCCAAACAGGGCCGCTGGGCGGTCCTGCTGACCAACGCGCGTTACTACACCACGGATTACGGACCCCTCATCCACATCCGCGACACGTTCCGCTCGCTCGCCTTCGCCTGACCGTGCGCCGGCGGGGTCCGGCACCGCCACGGGGAGACCCGTTCGGCACGGCCGCCACCGGCCCGACACAGGTATGGCCTCAGTTCATCTTTCCGGTCCGGGCGTCCCGCCACAGGTCGACGCCGCCGTCGACGGCGTACGTGTCGATCTCGGCCAGCTCCTCCAAGGTGAACTCCAGGTTCTCCAGCGCGGCGACGTTCTGCTCGAGCTGTTCGGTACGGGACGCGCCGATGACCAGCGAGGTGACCCGCTTGTCACGCAGTGCCCAGGCGAGTGCCATCTGTGCGAGGCTCTGCCCACGGCGCTGGGCGATGTCGTTGAGTGCGCGGAGCCTGTTCACCATGTCGTCCGACAGCCAGTCCGCGTCGAACGACGTGCCGGCCGCGGCCCGCGAGTCCTCCGGGATGCCGTCGAGGTAGCGCCCGGTGAGCAGGCCCTGCGCGAGCGCTGTGAACCCGATGACGCCGAAGCCCTCCTCCTGCGCCGCGTCGAGCAGCCCGTCCGTCTCGATCCAGCGGTTGACCATGCTGTACGACGGCTGGTGGATGAGCAGGGGCGTCCCCAGTTCCCGCAGGATCGCGGCGGCCTGCCGGGTGCGCTCGGCGTCGTAGGAGGAAATCCCGACGTACAGCGCCTTGCCCTGGCGGACGGCGGTGTCCAGCGCGCCCATCGTCTCCTCCAGGGGCGTGCTCGCGTCGAGGCGGTGGGAGTAGAAGATGTCGACGTAGTCGAGGCCCATGCGCTGCAGGGACTGGTCGAGGGAGGCCAGCAGATACTTGCGGGAGCCACCGCCCTGGCCGTAGGGGCCGGGCCACATGTCCCAGCCGGCCTTCGTGGAGACGACCAGCTCGTCCCGGTACGGTGCGAGGTCCTGCTTCAGCAGCCGCCCGAAGTTGAGTTCCGCGGAGCCGTAGGGCGGCCCGTAGTTGTTGGCCAGGTCGTGGTGAGTGATTCCGAGGTCGAAGGCGCGCAACGCGATGTCCCGCTGGCTCTCGAACGACCGGTCGTCACCGAAGTTGTGCCAGTAGCCCAGCGACAGGACGGGCAGGTCGAGGCCCGAACGCCCGGTGCGCCGGTAGCGCATCGTGCCGTTGTACCGGTCGGGGTCCGCGACGTGGTTCATGGGGGTCTCCGCAGGTGACAGTGGGTTTGATGCCGTTCGGGGAGCGAACGTGCCTACTGTGCCCCGGCTCGATTCCCGAGTCCAACAGCTCACGCACATCGGATTTATCGTTGTCACTTCTCAAAGAGAGCCGCGTGTCAGGGTTCGATGAGGAGGTTCACGATGAGGCCGTCGCCGAGGGTGAAGCGGTAGTGCAGGTCCACCACTCCGCCCGGGAAGTTGCCTTCGAGGTGCTGGGTGGCGACGTAGTGGTCGGTGTCGACCTTCTGCGCGCCGGTGAGTTCGGTCGTGTACGTGTACTCGCCGGCGGCACGCGTCAGCCAGGTCTCGATCGCAGGGGCTCCCCGGTGGGTCTTGCCGTCGTCGGTCACGCTGGCGCCCGGATGGAAGGCGCTGCGCGCGGTGGCGGTGTCGCGGACGCGGTGGGCGTCGAGGTAGCGGGTGATCACTTCGGGGAGGGCGTCGGCGTCGATGTTCTGGGGCTGGTCGGTGTGCATGGTGGCTTCCTGGGGGGAGGGGTCACACCGTGGGGATGGTGCCGCCGTCGATGATGTGCTCGGCGCCGACGATGGCGGAGGCGCGGTCGGAGACCAGGAAGGCGACGAGTTCGGCGACTTCCTCGGGACGGTTGGGACGGCCCAGGGGGATACCTCCGAGGGAGTCCATGAGCTGTTTCAGGGCCGCCTCCTGGGTGGTGCCCGCGTTCTCGGCGATACGGGCGACAAGGTGGTCGGCGGCGGTGGTCCGGACGAAACCGGGGGCGACCGTGTTGACGCGGACACCGTGCGGCGCGACCTCGTTGGCCAGCCCCTTGCTGTAGGTGGTCAGGGCGGCCTTGGCTGCCGCGTAGGCGAGGGTGCCGTTCCACAGCGGCATGCGGCGCTGGATCGAGGAGACGTGGATGATGACGCCACGTCCGGACTCGATCATGCCGGGCAGCAGGCCGCGATCCAGGCGGACGGCGGCCAGGAGGTTGACGTTCAGCTCCCTGGCCCAGTCGTCCTCGTCGAGCGCCGCGTATCCGCCCGACGGCGCGTCCGAGCCGCCCAGGTTGTTGATCAGGATGTCGATGCCGCCGAGACGGTGAAGGGCTTCCTCGACCACGGTGGCGGCCCCCTCGGGGGAGGCCAGGTCCGCGGCGATCATGTCCGGGGCCGGGACGTCGTCCGGTCGGCTGCGCGCCGTCACCAGCACGGTCGCGCAGGCCTGGGCCAGCCGCCGGGCGACGGCTGCGCCGACTCCTTTCGTGCCGCCGGTGACCAGGGCGCGTCGGCCCTGCAGGGATTCGCTGACTGCTGCGGTGGGGGTGGTCATGGTGAGTCCCGTTCTCGGACGCGGGCAGGCAGGTGCTCCACGCCCCTCGTTACTGCTAAAATAGAAGCTAGTAACTTCGACTTTAGCAGTAACTCGCTGGGAGTGGTCAACCTTGACAAGCCGCATCAGGGCAGAGGACCTCGAGTGCCCGCTGTCCACGACCGCGCAGCACGTCGGTGAATGGTGGACGCTCCTGCTCCTCCACGACGCCTTCGACGGGTACACCCGTTTCGACCAGTTCCAGGAGAACCTCGGCATCTCCACCAGCATGCTCACCGCACGCCTGAAGAGGCTCGTCGCCGACGGCCTGCTGGAACGCCGCCCGTACCAGACCAACCCGGTCCGCCACGAGTACGTCCTCACCGACCTTGGCCGCTCCCTGCGCCCGGTGATCATCACGCTCGCCGCGTGGGGCAATTCCCGCCTCGCCCCCGAACAGCGCAGCATGGTCCTGGTCGACGCCGACAGCGGCGAAGAAGTCGAACCCGTGGTCGTCGACGCCAAGACCGGCCGCCGCCTCGACGACAGCCGGACCTATGTGTTCACGGCCGGCCCTGCCGCCGGCCACGCCATGCGGGCCCGCTACACGCCCGGCACACCGGATGGCGCGGTCACGGCCTGACGGCCGTGGCGGCTGTGCGGGGACGGCGCGTGTGCCCCGTCCCCGTGTGCGTTCCGGTTGGTCAGACGGCCGCCGTGAAGGTGTACTGCCCGGCCGGCAGATGGTAGGTCGCCGGGCCCGCCGGGACGGCCTGTGCCGGGGCGACGACCGACTCCGGCCGTGAGGTGGGCACGGTGACGGCGGCGAAGGTGTTGACGGGCACGGTGACGTGGAGCCTCAACCGGCCGCCGGCGATGGCCCAGTTGCTCGCCGCGCTGCCGTACGGGGTGTCGTACGCGCTGACAGCGGAGGTCAGGCCGCCGCCCGGCCGCGGCGCGATACGCAGGGAGGCGTAACCAGGGGTCGCCGGGCCGAGGCCGCCGACCTGGCGGTAGAGGAAGTCGCCGACCGAGCCGAGGCCGTAGTGGTTGAAGGAGTTCATGCCCGGGTCGTTGAACGAGCCGTCGGTGCGGATGCCGTCCCAGCGCTCCCAGATCGTGGTGGCCCCGTGGTCGATCATGTAGCCCCAGCCGGGGAAGCCGCGCTGGAGCAGGATCCGGTACGCGGTGTCGACATGACCGTGGTCCGCCAGCACGGGCAGGAGGTTCTCCACGCCGAGGAAACCGACGCTGAGGTGTCCGTCCGTGGCCGCGACCTTTGCGGCGAGCTTGTCCGCTGCCGCCCGGACCAGGGAAGCGGGCAGCAACTCGAAGGCCAGGGCCAGCACGTAGCCGGTCTGGGTGTTGCCGCGGACCGTGCCGTCGTTCGAGACGAAGCGGGCGCGGAAGGCGGCCGTTACCTGGTCGGCGAGCTGCCCGTAGGCAGCGGCCTCGGTGCTACGGCCGGTGGCGGCGGCCATGCGCGACACCAGGCGAGCCGACCAGGCGAAGTAGGCCGTGCAGATGAGGTCCTGGGCCGTGTTGTCGTTGACGTTGAGCCAGTCGCCGAAGGTCTGCTGATCGCGTATCAGGTCGCTGCCGGACGTGGCGCGCAGATAGTCGACCCACTGGGCCATGGCCGTGAAATGCCTGTCCGCGACGCCGAGATCGCCGAAGCGCTGCCACAACGTGTACGGAATGATCACTCCCGCGTCTCCCCAGCCGGCCGTGCCGGAGCCGCCGATCACCGCGGGCGCGACATCCGGGAAGGCGCCGTTCGCCTGCTGGGCGTCCGCCAGGTCGTCGACGAACTTGGTGAGGAGCGTGTGCGTGTCCAGGTTGAAGGTGGAGGTCGCGCAGAAGGCGGCTATGTCGCCCGTCCAGCCCAGACGCTCGTCTCGTTGGGGACAGTCGGTCGGGATCGAGAGCATGTTGCTTCGCTCGCCCCACACGATGTTGTGCTGGAGCTTGTTGAGCAGCGCGTCGGATGCGCTGAACGTGCCCGGCTGCCGGGCATCCGTCCACACGGCGCGACCGGTGACGGTGGTGCGGTCGGGCCGGAAACCGGACGGCAGCCCGCTGAGTTCGACGTAACGGTAGCCGTGGACGGTGAACCGGGGCTCGTACGTCTCCACGCTCCCGGTGCCGGCGAGGACGAAGGAGTCGGTGGCCTGGGCGGCGCGCAGGTTGGTGGTGTAGAGCGTGCCGTCGGGGTTGAGAACCTCGCCGTGCCGGACGGTGACCGTGGTGCCGGCGTCGCCGCGGACCGCGATGCGGTTCCAGCCGGCGAAGTTCTGCCCCATGTCGAAGATCCACACCCCCGGCTGCGGCTCGGCCACCGACACCGGACGGAGTTCCTGCTGCACGGTGACACCGTTGTCGACCTGCGCCACCAGCCGGGGGACGGCCCCGTCGTGGACGGCGACGGTGGTCCAGGCGCTGTCGTCGAAGCCCGGCGAGTCCCAGCCCTCGACGTGCAGGCGCGCGTCGTAGGCCTCGCCCTGGTACAGATCGTCCGCGGTGATCGCGCCGGTGGCCGTCTTCCAGCTGCGGTCGGTCGTCACGAGCTGGGTGGATCCGTCGGTGTAGGTGATGAGCAGTTGTGCGCCGTAGAACGGCTGTGTGCCGTAATGCCGACTGCCGGCGAAGCCCAGGTTGCCGGAGTACCAGCCGTTGCCGAGCCAGGCGCCGAGCACGTTGGCTCCCCGCCGGATGTGCGCGGTGACGTCGAACACCTTGTACTGAAGGCGCTTCGCGTAGTCGGTCCACCCGGGGGCCAGCACGTCCTCGCCGACCTTCGAGCCGTTGAGCCGGGTCTCGTGAAGACCCAGCGCGGTGGTCAGCAGCCGTGCCGAGGCGACTCGTCCCCGCACGCTGAAGCTCTTGCGCAGCATCGGCGCAGGCTGCACGACCTGCACGTTCGATCCCCACGGGCCGTTGCCGTAGGAGGCGAGCGCGCGTGCGGCGGGCCAGGCGCTGTCGTCGTATCCGGGGCTCTGCCAGTCCGTGGGCGGATCCTGGTGCGACCTCCACGCGTCGTCGGTGACCACCGTCGGGCCGCCCGTCACCGTGAGTTTGGCGATGAGCCCGGCCGGCGAGGGGCTCGTGTTCTGGCTCGCGACCGCGAGGATGTTGGCGCCGCTCTTGAGATGCGCGGTGACATCGACTGTCGCGGCGCTCTTCCACGAGTCGGTCACGCGCCGTGAGGCGCTCACCCGGGTGCCGTTGACCCAGACGTCCGCGGTGTCGTCCCCGGTGACGATCAGGCCGGCGGCGCCGGGTACGTCCGCCAGCGTGAAGGTTCGCCGGAAATAACGGGTCGCGACGGGTGCCTCGGACGCGGGATCGCCTTCCGGGTACCAGATCCAGGTGGCCCCCGAGAGATCCGGGCCCGGCGGCCGTCCGATGAACGCGGCGGACCACTCCTCCGCGGGCGCGAGGAGCCCGGTCTCGAACCACTTCGGCTTGCTCCAGGAGGCTGCCCGGCCCTGCGTGTCCCAGACGCGCACCCGCCAGAAGTAGCGGGTCAGGCTCTTCAGGGGCCTGCCGGCGTAGGCGATGTCGATCTGCCGGTCGGACGCGACACGCCCGCTGTCCCACAGATCGCCGGAGCCGTCGGCCGTGGACGAGACCTGGATCCGATAACCGCCCTGGCGCTGCTGCCGCTCCTTCGAATCAAGGATCCAGCCGAAGCGCGGGTGGGCCGCGTCCACGCCCAGGGGGAGGGCACGATGCTCCACGGTGCACGCGGCCACGCTCAACGGGGACGGTGACGAGAGGTCAGGCGCGGCGACCCGGGAGTACCAGGGGGCCGTGCCGTAGGCGCCAAGATCCCGGGCGGCCGGCCAGCCGTCGTCGGCGAAACCGGGCTGTTCCCATCCTGCGGCCACGTCCTTGCCCGCCGACCAGCGGCCGTCGGTGACGACATCGGTCGTGCCACCGGTGGTCAGCACCCGGACCCGTCCGATGACACCGGCCGAGCCGCCCTCGTTCCGGCTCGCCAGCGCGATGGTGTTGGTCCCCGCGGTCACGGCGGGCCGCAGGTCCACGTACAGTGCCTCGCGCCACGACTGGGCGATTCTGGGGGAGGCGGCGAGGGGTTTGCCGTTGAGCCATACGTCGACGGAGTCGTCCCCGGTGACGACGAGTTGTGCGTCGGTCACGTCGCCCTCGGCGACGGTGAAACTTGTGCGGAAGTAGCGGTGTCCGGCGGGGGCGTCGGAGCCCGGATCTCCTTCCGGGTACCAGATCCAGTGGGCCGGGGACAGCCCGACGGGCGCGACCGGGGGTGTTCCGGTGGCCGCCTGCGCGTGGCCGGCGAACGTGCCGACGGCTCCCGCAGCGAGAGCACCCGCCGCCAGCGCCGACGCCGTGCCGAGGAAACCGCGTCTGCTGACCGGGGATTCCTCGTGGAGCGTGCGCGAACCGGAGTCGGGCGAACCGGGTGAGCCGGGGGCGGGGGGTGTGGTCTGACTGGCCAACGGAGTACTCCTTCACACGCGTCGGGCGAAGCAGGACGGCTCGGTGAGCGGCGGACGCGGACGGGAGCACCCGTCCGGTCGAGGTCTGCGGCGGGTCGGACGACCATCCGTCGGGTTGAATCGTTTCAAACTGTTAATGCGGTGGCAATGTATGAAAGTTGATGAGTGGCGTCAATAGGCTGACGCATCGTTTCATCCACACACTCGCGCACCGCTGGTGGAGGCGACCGTGCACGCACGAGACATGCACGGGAACACCGGTCAAGGGGGAGTACGCGCCATCGTCCGTGCGTGTGCTGGAGCCGCCCCGCTTCACCTCAAGGCGTGGGTACTGTCTCGTCGAAGGCGGCATTTCGTCGTGGTGAGTGGCTGCCCGGTCAATCAGCGCTGTGACAGCGTCGAGCACCTGGCCACGGCGGAACGCAACTGGTTGCAGAGGGTGCTCGCCGACCGGGCGGTCTCCCCGGTCGGTTCACGATCTGTCCCGCGCGAGTTTTGCGGCAGTGTGACGCTCGACAGCCCACGTCCACCCCGCAGCCGCTCGCATCGTCGACGTCAGCGCGACATGTGGCTCACACCATCCGCGCAAATTTTCCGCATGCTCGGTGAGATTGAAATCGAGGAGTGGAAGTGTCTCGCGGAATTGATCGACAATGCCTTTGACGACTTCAACGAGATCATGATTTTCATCATCCGAGAAGCGGCCGCGCGACGATGTCGGTTCTCATTGTGCGCCAACATCGCCTCCGCCCCGAGCTCAATGCCTTCGCCATTGCTGTGACCGCGTGCCCCCTGTTGGCTCTGCTCTTGTCAGCCGGGCTGCTCACCATGCTTTGAAAGGGCATCGATTCCAAGCTGCCACATTTCGTAGTTCCCACATTCTGCCGTGATCTCGGCCGTCGCCTGAGCCGCGGTGACGAAGTCGTCGACCACCGGCGACGTGCGCGATGCCGCCACCGCGAGGCACACCTGGTCGGGCGCCAGACCCGGGATGGGCACATAGATGACGTCCGGATGTGAGTAGAACACGGTCGCCGAACGGGCCAGGAACGAGATGCCCCGGCCGGCCGCGACATGCTCGAGCGTCTCGTCCACTCCGCGCACCAGGTACCCGGCGTCAGGGTGCGGGCGCCTGGTGGGCTGCGTGCTCGGGTCGGCATGCCAGACCAGCGGTTCGCCGGCCAGGTCGGCCTCGGTGACCTCCTCCTTGCCGGCCAACCGGTGGCCGACGGGCAGCACCGCCACCCGCGGCTCGGTGTACAGCGGGGTGACGCGCAGACCGGCCTCGTCGATGGGCAGCCGCACATAGCCGACGTCGATGCGGCCGTCGAGCAGCATCGGGGCCTGGTCGTCCCATTCGATCCGCTGCACGTCCACGACCACGTCCGGGTGCCGGGCCTCGAACGCCCGCGCCGCCGGGATGACCGGGATGCCGGCCCGGAAACCGACCACCAGCCGCCGGATGCCGCGGGCGGCCACGGACACCCGGCGGCGGACCGCGTGCGCGGAGGCGAGCAGCGGACCGGCGTCGGCCAGCAGTTGTCGGCCCGCGTCGGTCAGTGCTACGCCGTGGCGATCCCTGGTGAACAACGACGCGCCGAGATCCTGCTCGAGCGCGCGGATCTGCCGGCTGAGCACCGGCTGCGCGATATGTAGCTCATCGGCGGCGCGGCCGAAGTGCAACTGGTCGGCCACGGCGACGAAGTAGCGCAGTTTGCGCAGGTCCAAATCCATGGCGCCTCCCAGTCCGGTGATGCCTTCAGGATATCACCACGACTGAAATAGGTCTTGGACACCCACTCAGGCCAATGACAACCTGAACAGGTACCTAAGGGCCGAAGCGGATTCGGTACAAATTCGACGTCGGAACCTGATAGCAGGGCCCAGGCTCGGAATTGGGCACATCAGGAATTGAGCGCCGCGCATCGCGTCATTCGACGGCGTCGACGACACAACCGTTAATAACGGGGGTGGGCATGGCGTCCCTTTCCAGTTCCAGAAAGCAGGCATACCAATGAGCAGCATCAGCATTATCGGCCTGGGAGACATGGCCGGCGCCCTGGCCGACCGGGCGCTCGCCGGCGGCAACGCCGTCGAGATCATCGGCCGCGACCCGGCCAAGGCCAAGGAAGTGGCCGCCGCGCTCGGCGGCGCTACTGTCGGGACGGCCGGCGCCGCCCCGGCCGGGGACATCGTTGTCCTCGCCGTGCCGTACGCCAGCGCGGCGGCGGTGGTGAGCGAGTACGGGGACGCACTGAACGGCAAGGTCATCATCGACATCACCAACCCCGTCTCCCCCGATTTCCAGGGCTTTGTCACCCCCGACGGCAGTTCCGGCGCGCAGGAGATCGCGAAGGGCGCCCCCGCTGGCGCGCACGTCGTCAAGGCGTTCAACACCCTGTTCTCCCATGTTCTGGCGGCCGGCCCAGCCGAGGGTCGCCTATTGGACGTGTTCATCGCCGGCGACGACGCGCAGGCAAAGACACGCGTGTCGGCGTTCATCGAGAGCCTGGGACTGCGCCCGATGGACACCGGGCGGCTGGCAATGGCGCGGACGCTGGAGAACGTCGCCCTGTTGCAGCTGGGCCTCGTCGCCCACTCCGTCAAGCACACCAACTTCTTCCTCGGCGTCAGCATTCTCAGCTGAGCGCACCCACCCCACCACTTCTCGCGCCACATCACGCCAGTCGACCTACGGCACGAGGAGCACAGCCCCTCCACCTACTCTCACAAGGACAGTACGATGCGCGTTTTCGTCGCTGGCGGGACCGGCCATTCCGGTTCGTACATCATCCCCGAACTCATCGCCGCCGGTCACGAGGTCACAGGCCTGGCCCGGTCGGACACGGCCGCGGCGGCGGTGTCCGCGCTCGGCGCGAAGGTGCGTCGCGGCGACATCGAGGATCTCGACGGGCTCAAGGAGGCGGCCGCGGACGCCGACGGCGTCATCCACGTCGCGCACAGGCAAGACCTGCTTCCGTCCGGCGGGATCGACGCCGTGGCCGCCGCGGAGCTCCCGATCATGCTCGCGTACGGCGAGGCACTCGCGGGAACCGGAAAGCCGCTGGTCGCAGCGGGGAGTATAGGCTCGCCCGGGAGCCTGGGCCGGCCGGCCACCGAGGAGGACCCGGCCCTTCCCGGCGGCGATGAGTACAAGGGCACCCTGCGGGTTCGTAACGTCGTGGAAACCGCCGTAGTCGGCCTCGCCGAGTGGGGAGTGCGGTCTTCGGTCGTGCGGATTGCCAACATCGCGCACAGCACGACCGATCGTGCCGGCTTCCTCCCCACGCTGATCGCGCTCGCGAAGGAGAAGGGTTTCGTCGGCTACCCCGGAGACGGCGCGAACCTGTGGAACGCCGTACACATCCGCGATGTCGCCTCCTTGTTCCGCTTGGCGCTGGAGAAGGGGCCGGCCGGCAAATACTGGCACGCGGTTGGGGACGGGGGGATCCCGTTCCGCGAGGTCGCCGAGGCCATTGGCAGCCGTCTGGGCCTGCCCGCTGTGAGCGTTCCCGCGGACGTACTGATGGTGCCGGGATACTTTGGGTTCCTCGCGAACATAGTCACGCAGAGCTACCCGGCGTCCAACCTCATCACCCGCCGGACCCTCGGCTGGGAACCCGCTCAGCCCAGCCTGCTGGCCGATTTGGACAACGGCCATTACTTCTCCGCCAGCTGACGGCAGGGACCCGAATCGCAACGACCGATGAGGCCCTCATACTGGATACGGTGTCGCTGTTACGGTGCCTGCTGAGGAGGTGGGACGTTCTGTGGCAGCAGGTCCTGCGCGAGTGGGCGGGGCACCGGCGCGGCGTTCCCCGGGGCGGCCGCCCGTGCCGCTGGAACGCATTGTCTCCACCGCCTTGCAGATCGTGGACGAGCAGGGCGTCGACGCTCTGTCGATGCGGACGCTGGCCCAGCGTCTGGGCTCGGGCACGGCGACGCTGTACCGGCACTTCGACAACCGGGCAGCGCTGATCGCCCATGTCGTGGACCGCATGTTCGGCGCCGTGGAACTGAACGGCGAGGAACTCCACGCGATGGCCTGGCAGCAGGCGCTGCGGACGGCCGCGCACGCCATGTTCGACGCCCTGACCCGGCACCAGAACGCGGCGCGCCTGATGGTTGAGCAGGTTCCCCTGGGGCCGAAGGCAATGGCACTGCGGGAGCACTGTGTCGCGGTGTTGCTCGACAGTGGCTTCCGGCCGCGGCTGGCCGCGCACGCGTACGCGACCCTGGCCCGCTATGTCCTCGGATTCGCCGTACAGGTCAATAAACACGAGGACATGGGCCAGTCCGAGGACGCACAGGCGGCGGCCGTCTTCCAGAGCGTGGATCCGGACCTGTTCCCGGCAACCGTCACCGTTGCCTCCGTGATGCCCGTTCCGATCGAGGACGAGTTCTCCTTCGGCCTCGAACTTCTTCTCAGCGGGCTTGAGCGCCTGCGCGACGACGTCTGACCGAACGAGCGATGTGCGCCTGCGGCCATCCACTGCTGCAGCGTCAGAAGCGGAGCGCTCCTTCTGGCAGATCCTGTTCCGCGGTGAGCGGCAGCTCCGGAGAAGTGAGCATGTCCCGGTATCGTTCCGCCAATTGGGAAGGGAGCTTTCTGCTGAACACCACCAGCTCCCGGAAACAGCCCGACCCGAGCCGCCGTGCATGGCGCGACCAGCGCAGCGGCACCGCGTTGTCGGCGTGCTCGGGCGACAGGGCGTTGCGACACCAGTCGCCGAGGGTCGTCGTACGGCAGTTGATCTGGTCGGCGCCCGCAGAGCGCAGCGCGGTCTGCCAGGTGGGCGCTGATCAGGCCGGGGATGACGATGCGGCCGGAGAAGTCGACGACTTCGGCGTCGGGCGCCCCGATGTTCTCGCCGATGGCGGCGATGCGGTCGCCGTCGACGAGGATGCCGAGGCGTTCGGCCTCGGCCAGTCCGGCGCCATGGTGATGACCTGCGCTCCGCGCAGCAGCGTGCGGCTCACGCGGCGCCGCCCGAGCCGGGGCTGATGTGGCTCTGTTGAACATGGTGCGGCTCCTTGCCTACGGCGTCATGGTCCGTACTGCAGTCTGTGTGGTGGTGAGGAAGTCCGAAGTGGCGATGTGCCCGATGTAGCCGTCGGGACGGATCAGCAGCAGCGTGTCGCCGGTCAGGCCGTAGGCACGCTGCAGCGTGTTCCTGGGGTCGGAGAAGGCGAAGCCGTCTGTGGCTGCCGGTCCGACGACGAGTCGCTTCAGCTGGGCGCCCGTCGTCGGCCAGGCGAGCTGTTCGAGGTCCCGGGCGGCGCCGGGGCCGTAGGCGATGGCGGTGAAGTCCGGCCCGCGCAAGACGTCGAACAGCCGGGCCTTGATGCCGTCGGCGCCCAGAAGCTCGGCGTCCGGAGCGCGGTCACCCACCCGTAGCGTCCCGGTGCGCATGCCGTCGACGGGGGCGAGCGGGCCGCCGTAGTACGTCAGGGTGAGCTGCTGCTCGTCCTTGCCTCGCTTCATGCTCGACGGGTCGAGCTTTGCGATGCCGCCCCACTTGTCCGTGGACAGCCCCAGGACCCCGGCGGCGATCGGCTGCCGTTCGGCCTCGTAGGTCTCCAGCAGCGCCGGGTCCGCCCCGGCGAGGACCTGGCCGAGCTTCCAGCCGAGGTTGTAACCGTCTTGTATACCGGTGTTCAGGCCCTGGGCGCCGGCCGGGGTGTGAACGTGCGCGGCGTCACCGGCGAGGAAGACACGTCCTTGGCCATAGCTCTCCGCCAGGCGGATGTTGGGCCGGAACACCGACGTCCAGCGGATGTCGTGCAGCTGAATGCGCCGGTTGTGGGTGTGGTCGTGGATCCGCCGCAGGATGTCGTCCTTCGTCGACGGCGGTTCCTCGTCCGGCGTGAGACGGATCATCCACTGGAACATGTCGCTGTCGGGCAGCGGGCAGGCGCCGATGAACCTGCCGCCCCGGCCGGGCCACATGTGCCACCGGTTGCGGGCCAGACCGGTCACCGAGGCATCGACGATGAGCATCCGGTCGCTTTCGTCCGTCGTCCCGACGAACCCGACGCCGAGCTGCTTGCGCACGGCACTGGAACCACCGTCGGCGCCTACTACGTAGCGGGCGACGATCTCTTCCGTGCCGTCCGCGCCGGCCACCTTGGCGACGGCCGAGTGTTCGTCCTGCGTCAGCTCGGTCAATTCCCTGCCGAACTCGATCACGTGGCCGAGCTCGTCGAGCCGGGCGTGCAGGGCGCGGTCCGTGCGGAACTGAGGGATGAGCCAGGTGTTCGGGTAGGGAACGTCCGGGGTGGCCTCCCTCGGCGGGAACATCTTCCATGGCACGGCGAGGGGGCCCGCACGGAGCCCGAGCTTGGGGTAGACGCTGCCGCCGGCCAGTACATCGTCAAGAGCACCAAGATCTTCGAGGATTTCGAGGCTGCGGGGCTGCACGCCCTTGGCGCGGGAACCGTCGAAGGCGTGGGGGGACCTGTCGACGATCCGTATGTCGAGTCCCCGTCGTGCGAGGTCGATCGCCACGGCGGAGCCCGTGGGCCCCGCGCCGATGACCAGCACGTCGATGACATGTGGGCTGTTCATGAGTCGAGCCTTTCGGTGCGCGCCGCCACGAACGGGACGATCTGATCGGCGACGGCGCTGGGCCGTTCGAACGGTGCCATATGGCCGCATTGGGGTATCACGTGGTGGTGCTGGGGCTTGAGCAGCCCGCGTGCCGTGTCGAAGTGGACCAGTGGCGTGACGTTGTCCTCGTCGCCCCACAGGAGCAGTGTCGGTATGCCCAGCGCCCGCGTCTGCCGGAGGAGGTCGTCACGGCCGGAGACCTGCAGGTGCTGCAGTGTGTCGAAGACCGCATACAGCGAACCCTCGTAGCGGAAGGCGTCGAGGACCATCTCCGTCAGTTCCGCGCCGAGGTCCGGGTCGCGGACGTTGTGCCCGAGGTGTCCCTGGAGTATCTGCAGGCCGCGCCGCCGGGCGATGAGGCCGGCCAGCCAGTCGTTGCGCAGCAGCCGGTGGGGAGAGACCGGCCGCGGTTTCGTGAGACCGGCGGGGCCGACGACGGTGAGGGTGGAGACGGATGAGGGGTACTGGGCCGCATAGGTCATGGTGACCAGTGCGCCCATGGAGGTGCCGACGAGATGCAGGGGCCACGCCGTCAGGTCGAGCCGGTCCGTCAGTTCGGCAAGCTGTCGCGCGAAAAGGTTCTCGTCGTATCGCGCCCGCACTCGGTCCGAGTAACCGCGGCCGTACGCGCTGCAGGTCAGAGTCCGCAGCCCGCGGGCGTTCAGTCCGGTGGCAAGGCCGTCCCAGTAGAACAACGGGATGGTCAGTCCGCCCGCCATCACGATGACGTCCCCGTCCTCGGGGCCTGTCAGTTCGTAGTGTGTGACGCCGTCGGACAGCTCGATGAAGCTGCCGGGCATGCCTTGCCGTGCTTCGGCGGTGAGCCGGCGGTCCTCGCCCGATGCGACGAAGTACTTCATGGAACGGGACTCCTTGGCGTCAGTTCGTGGGGGTGCCGGCGGAAGAGCCGAGGAACTCGGCGATCGCGTCCGCGACCCATTGGGGTTCCTCTTCCGTCAGCAGGTGACCGCCGTGGGGATGCACCAGCTCCTTGGCGCCGGGGATGTCGCGGGTGAAGTGCTGGCCGTCGATGCCCGCGCTGCGCAGCACGAGCGTGGGCACTGCGATGCGGGAAATCTGCGCGGAGCGGTCGGGCTGGTCGGTGTTGCAGAAGTCGACGAAGGCTGAGCGGTTCCCAGGTCGGCTCATGAGCTCGTAGGCCCGGTCGATCATGGCCTCGTCCACGACGGTTGAACGTGGACCGACGGCCGAGCGGTCAGCCGCTCCGGATGGTCCAGTGCGAGGTTCCAGGCGATGTTGCCCCGAGCGAATTGCCGGCCACCGCGTAGCGGGGAACCTCCAGCGTCTCCAGCAGACCCGCCACCGTCGCCGTGTAGGTCGGGATGCGGTAGTCGCGGTCCTTGCGAGGGCCGGTCAGGCCGAACCCGGGCAGGTCGGGGCGGATGACGTCGAACGACTCCGACAGCGGTCCCGCCGCACGGTCGAAGTGCTGGAGCGACGAAGCGCTGCCGTGCAGCAGTACGAGTGCCGGGCCTTGTCCGGCGCGTTTGTAGTGGATCCGCAGACCGTCCACCACGACGAACCGGGAATCGGGCTGCGGCTCAGACCAGGTACTCATAATGGTTACAGTGTTGCCGATAAGGGGTTCTGTCAAGCGGAAGCCGGTTCGCGGTGCAGCCGAGGGGACGGCGGTCCGGTGGGGTTCGGAGGGCCGGTGCTCGCCCTTGAGGCTTGTCCGGTCGGAGAGGGGAGTCCCCACCTCTTGTTCAGGCTGGGTAATGACGATTGAGCCCGGACCGACCGATCCGGCAAGCGCCTCGGCCCGGGTCGTGAGTGGCGTAATGCGGCATACGGGGACGGCGTCGAGGTGTACGAGGTGGGCTGGAGCAGATGACGGTCTCGGGTGGCGGGCGCATGCCACCGACGGGCCGGTGGACGACGCATACGACGGGCCGCGTGAACGCGATCGCCGCCAGGCCTCCGGGGGCTCCTGCCGGGCCACATGATCCGCCAAATACCGAGCCTCCTGCCGTACGCCGACGCCGACGCCGGCCCGGACGGTGGGATGCCGCGGCCGTGCCGGCCGGGCTGCGGGTCAGTCGGCAACGGCGCCTGGGCGGCACGATCGGCGTCTCGGTCCTCGGCGCCGTACTCGCCGCCATGTCCAGAACCAGGTCACGTACGGCCTGGCCGACGCCGGTACAGCGGGTGCCGACACTCGGTCTCCCGCGGCGCAGGAGATCATCCGCGTGGCGTACGGCGATGCGACGGCACAGGTCTTCCTCGTGTCGGCCGAGGCGGCCGTACTCGCGCTCGTCGCCGCCGTCCTGCTGAAGTCGGTGACCTGCGTGGCAGCCTCGACCTGCCGGAGGGGGCCGGGGCGCGGTGGCGTCCGGCGAGCCGGCGTGACGTCTGCTGCACGCCCCCTCGGGCAGCGGCCGGTGTGCAGTGGCTCGGTACCGGGCCTGCGGGCGCAGAGGGTGGTGTCGCAGACCCGGCCTGTCCGCGAGCCGTACGGATGTGGCCTGACCTTGTTTGAGTCGCGTCGAGATGTGTACGCGAACCGCATGACCCAGTCAATGCGTGAGACAGAGCGAAAGTACGATGCTCCGTCGGCCGATGACACCTCGTGGCTGCCGGAGCTCACCGGCGTGGCCGGCACCGTGGCGGTCGAGGAGCGGGGCACCGACGAACTGGATGCCGTGTACTACGACACCGAGGATCTGCGTCTCGCCGGCGCGAGGGCCGTGTTGCGGCGACGGATCGGCGGGGACGACGCCGGCTGGCACCTCAAGCTGCCCCTGTCCGGAGACAGCCGGGAGGAGGTGCAGGCCCCGCTGTCGGACACGGTTCCGGACGCCCTGCGGGACCTGGTCCTCTCCCGCACCCGAGGCGCGGAGTTGACCCCGGTCGTCCGTATCCGGTCCACCCGCAGTACACGGCACCTCGTCGACGACCACGGAGCGGTGCTGGCCGAGCTGACCCTCGACAGCGTCCGCGCCGACTCCCTCGGCGCCAGGACCACCCGGGCCGCCTGGACCGAGATGGAGGTCGAACTCGCCGAGGACACCGATCCAGCACTGCTGGACGTCGTGGACAAGACGCTGCACAAGAACGGCATCGACCGTACGCACAGCCCCTCGAAACTGGCCCGGGCCCTGGAGGAGACGGGAGTGGGCTCGCCGCGCCTGCCGGACGCGCGCGCCGAGAACGTCGTACCCGGCTCGGCCGGTGACGAGGTCCTCAGGTACCTGGACGAGCAGGTGCGCACCCTCGTGAACCTCGATCCCGGGGTGCGCCGCGATGTGCCGGACTCGGTGCACCAGATGCGCGTCACCACCCGTCGGCTTCGCAGCACCCTGCGTTCCTACCGGGCGGTGCTCGACCGTGAGGTCACCGATCCGATCCGCGACGAGCTCAGGTGGCTCGGCGGGGAGCTGGGCGCGGCGCGGGACCAGGAGGTCCTCATGAAGCGGCTCGAATCCCGCGTCGAGGACTCGCCCCGGGAACTGGTCCTCGGGCCCGTCGTCGCCCGGCTGAAGGCCTGGAACATCGCCGGCGCCGCCGAGGCGCGCCGTCGCACCCTCGACGCCCTCGACTCCCCGCGCTACCTGGCGCTGCTGAACTCCCTGGCCGGGCTCACGGAGCGACCCCCGCTGCGCCGCAAGGCCGGCAGCACGCCGAAGAAGACGCTGGCCAAGGCGGTCCTCAAGGAGTACGACCGGCTCGCCGGCCGGGTGGCACACGCGCTGGAGCTGTCCCCGGGCAGGGAACGCGACGTGGCGCTCCACGAAGCCCGCAAGGCCGCCAAGAAGACGCGCTAC
The DNA here is from genome assembly GCF_055634995.1 of Streptomyces sp. NPDC111744. NCBI lineage: Bacteria > Bacillati > Actinomycetota > Actinomycetes > Kitasatosporales > Streptomycetaceae > Streptomyces > Streptomyces sp. NPDC111744. Next base: position 26,019 of record NZ_JBVKCG010000032.1, on the reverse strand, counting down.
GCCACCGAACCGGCGCGCGCCTCGCTGGGCAAGCCCGCGAAGCGGCTGGGGAAGCGGGTGAAAGCCGTACAGAAGGTGCTCGGGGAACACCAGGACAGCGTCGTGGCCCGGGACGCCCTGCGGGATCTGGCCGTGGCCGCGCAGACGGCGGGAGAGGCAGGCTTCACCTGGGGCCTGATGTACGGTCAGGAGCAAGCCGTGGCCGCCGAGTGCGAAGGGGAGTTGCCGTCGGTGTGGGCCGACGCGTCGAAGCCCGGTTCGCGCAAGGCGCTCGGCGAATGACAGCTGTTCTCGTCACCGGCGGGGATGCCGCATTGCTCCACCCTCAGGTGCCCTGGGTCAGCCCGGGCCCGCGAACCCTCACGCCAGGGCCGCAGCGACGTCCTCCGCCGGTATCAGGACCGTCATGTCCAGCGTGTCCGTGTACACGCTGAGGAGGTCTCGCCGCCGTCATCGTTCTGGCTCTGCGCATCACCGACCCGCCATGGCCGGCAGCCCGGACGAGCAGCCCCGCCGGGGCCCGCGGGTCACTCGCGGGTTGCCGCCGTGCTGCTCATGTCCGTGTAGCGGGTGCCGGCGACCTGAGCGGCCAGCGGTTCGAGCGCGGTGAGTTCGGCCGCGGACAGGGCGAGCGCCCGCTGCTCCGGCGTTCTCCCGCAGACGGGCGGGTCTGAGGGAGCCGGGTGTGGGCAGGACGGTGAGGCCGTGGACGCGGGACTGTTGGTGCAACCAGGCCAGCGCGATCTGTGCGGGGGGGCGGCGTGGCCCGTGCGGAGGGTCTTGAGGAGCGCGTGGGTTTGGTGTGGGCGTGCTCGCCGGTGAACCGGGGCAACGTCAAAGGGTGTCGGCCGCGCTCAGTTCACTGCTGTCGGGGAGCGCGCCGCTGAGCAGGCCACGGCCGAGGGGCGGAGTACGCGACGAACGCCACGCCGAGTTCCCGCGGCCGCGGGGACCGCTGATGTCTCGGCGTCGCGGCTGAAGAGCGACCACTCGGACTGCAGCGCGGTGATCGGGTGGACGGCGTGGGCTGCGCGCATTTCGGGGCCGGTCACCTCGCAGTCCGCGGCGGAGCACTTGGGTATCGTGCCATGCACGCTCGTCGGCACCGGTGTCCATACGATCACCTCGATACCGTGGCTACGCCGAGCTGTGCGACTGTTCCAACGATGGTCACTTCCCTCACCACGTGGCCCAAGGTCGGCTTCGAGACCGAAGGCTCCGTGATGAAGACGGCGCACACCGTCCCGGGCGACGGATCCCGCTCAACGGGGGGTGCCGAAGTCCTGGGTCCAGTAGCTGTTGGGCTGTGCGAGACCGACGCCGATCTCCTTGAACGTGCAGTTGAGGATGTTGGCCTTGTGGCCGGGGCTGGCCATCCAGCCCGCCATGACCTGCTCGGGAGAGCCGTAACCGTAGGCCACGTTCTCGCCGTAGGCGCCCCAGGTGTACCCGGCACCGGTGATCCGGTCTCCGGGGGAGGAGCCGTCGGAGCCGGAGTGCGACATGGTCTGGTGAAGCGCCATGTCCTCACTGTGTGCCTGTGCCACCTTGGTCAGGGTCGTGTTCAGGGTCAGGGCCGAACAGCCGACCTTGCTGCGTTCGGCATTGACGAGTTCCACGATGCGAGCGACGACTCCGGACGCGGTGCCGGTGGCCTTCGGGGTGCTGGACGGCTTTGGGGCCGCGGAAGCGGCGGTGGTGGTGTTCGGGGTGCTGGGCGACCGGGTGGTGGTGGGCTTGGGAGCGGTGGTTCGTGCGGTCCGCCAGGGCGCTGTGGCGTTCGGCCTCGGAGCGGTGGCCTTCGGCCTAGGCGCGGTGGTCTTCCCGGCGCTCGCAGGGGTGTGCGGAGTTTTCGTGATGCTGGTGGAGGCGCGCGGAGTCCTTGTGGCGCGCGGTGCCGCCGATGCCGTCCATGACGGCTTGCCGGCCTGGTCGGCGTTCCAGGGGCGGCCCCAGTTCGCGTCGTTCCACCAGTCCTTCTTGTTCCACGGGTCCTTCGTTGCGCTGTTCTCGGCGCTGCTGGACCGCTGTCCGCTGCTGTTGGGCCAGTCGGTGCAGGCCAGGGCGGCGGACGGTATGCCGATAGTGCCCACGGCGACGGCGGCGACGACTATCCGCCGGTAGTGCGTGTTCTTGCGATGCTTGCCCATGTGTGATCCGCTCCCGAGCTGCGGCGGTGTCCTGCGGGTCGTCATTCTTGGGACGCCTTCACAGCGAGCGCAAAGGGCTTCAGTACTAGCCGGCTTCGTAGGTTCGGTCGGACCTCGTCATGGGCGTGGGCGCGCTGGTCCGGTTTCCGCAGCCTTCTGCGGAGTGCTGTCGGTCCGTCAGAGTCCGTACGCGTGCGCAGAATGGATGAAGGCAGTTCGCGCACGGAAAGCCGCGAATCCAGGCGCGACGCGTACGCGTCCCAAGCCGGACAAATCTCATATGTCGTCAGAGCGGTCTCTACTATCCAGCACGCCTAGGTCCTGGACCCGCTGTGACGGATGTCACGGAATGATGCGTTCCGCTTCCGGCCTGACCTGGATGGTGTGGGTGCGGAGTGGGCGCAGCTCGTCGGGTGAGTCCCGTACGGCAGGGATACGGCGGCCGGGAACCGCCGACCAGTACGGTCTGGGCGGCCCTCGCGCGCCAGGCACGTACGAGCGCACGGGTCGAGGGACGAGCACGGGGACGCCGGGACCAGGAAGCGTGACTTCGACGAGACGACGAGATCGGGCTCGAGGCACCCCAGCAGCAGGGCGAGGGTGGCCGCGAAGAGCACCAGTGGCAGCTCAGTGGCAGCGGCGCACGGTCCAGCACAGCCGACAGAACAGCAGGAGGCTGACCACGGTGATCGCCGGAGTCGTGGGTAGAGGAAGCGGCCTTGGTGGAAGGGCCGGGTGCTCGTCGGGTAGTGATCGAAACGAAAACACCCCCCCGGCCAGCCGTACCGGGGGCGACTGGGGCCGAGAGTGCGCGAGTTCACCGACCGGCGCCGGCATGTGTCCGCCATCGCCGGCGCACCACCACGCGGCCGCACCGTCCCGCCCCAAGCCGTGGACGCCGAGGTCATGGCGGGGGCACACCCGCCGGACCTGTCAGGTCCATTCGAGCAGGCTCTCCTGGATCAAGATCGCGTTCGTGGACGCGGAGACGCGCCTGGTGGTGGCTGCGGCCCGTCCGGTGCCGGACGCGACCGCCGATGCGAAGGCCCGGCGGGACTCGGGCCTGGCCGGGCCGGGTCAGGGCGTCACCGTGCCCGGCGACGACGCCTGCGTCAACACCGGACCCGTCGTCCCGCACCGCCAATGCCCCGGACGGCCGCTGCTCAAGGGTGAGGAAAAGGGCAATGCCGCGCACGGCGAGGTTTGCGTTCGCATGGAGCCGTGATCGGCCGGATGAAGAACCGCGGGCTCCTTCGTGACTGCCGCTGGCACGGCGACGGCCTCCGCTGTGCGGGCCAGGCTGTCGCCCGCATACACAACGTCGCCCTCGCCGCATGGCCGAACTGGCCACCTCTGCCTTCTTTGTGAAGTATGGGGGTTGGCGTAAAGGTGACTTGGCGCCTGATGGACAGGGCAAAGTGCTGACCTCGGCACTTGACGGCACCACGCTGTCCTCCCATGAGAGACATGAACAACAGGTGGCGCCGCGGGGTCCGCCCTCCCCGGCCTCGGCACACGGCGGTGGCTGCCGCCCTCGTGGCGCTCGTGGCCGCTCTGACCGCCATCCCCGGCGCCGCCCAGGACTTCGGCCCGCACACCGGGCGAACGGATGCCGCCGCGCAGACCGTAGCGGGCCGCTCGCCGATCGTCTCCCGGCAGGGGGTCACCCTGGTCACCGGCGACCGCGTCACGCTGGAGACGGACCGCTCAAGGAATACCGGCCCAGCATTTTGACGTGGTGCCGCACGAACGGGGAGAGGCGGGCGACGTCTTCATCACGGACCTCGAAGCCGTCCGCGCGGAGTTGGGCGACGGCGGCGTCCATGTACCGGGTATTGAACAGGACCAGGGCGTTGAGGACGAGGCCAAGGGCGCCGCACCGGTCCTCCATTCCGTCCTGGTAGCGCTGGTAGAGCTGCCCCGCGCGGCCGTGGAAGATCTGCCGTGCCAGCGCGTGCCCACCTTCCTGGAGATTGGCCTGCACCTTGATCTGGCGGCGGTAGCCCGGCTCGTCGGCAAGGCGCAGGATGTGCAGGGTCTTCGCGATCCGCCCGTAGTGCGCGATCGCGTCGCCGAACGGGGTGGGGCGTCCGTCCCGGGAGAGCATGCGGATGACGTCGTAGGCGCGGACGGCGCCGGTGTGGATGGAGCCGATGATCCGAAGGATGTCCTCCCAGCGCCGCTCGATCCGGGCGAGGTCGATCCGGCCGCGGGCCGCATCCTGGAAGGCGCCACCATCCACCGCGACCAGGCCGAGCGCGTCTTCAGCCTCTGACGCACACCGCCCCTGGTCCGTGAAGCGGCTCCGGTCCGTCCCGCGGATACCGGCCGGCTCCGGGAGCGGCCGGCGCACTTCACCAGGATCGGGCGATGTGCGTTCACCAATGCGCGCCGGAGGCTGGGGTGGCTGACGGACATGAGGAGGAGCGGTGAGCGTACTGGCGGTCGGCTTGAGCCACAAGAGCGCGCCGATGGCGATCCTGGAGCGGGCCTCGGTCACCGGGGACACACTCGGCAAGCTGCTCCATGACGTGGCGCAGGCCGAGCCCGTGGCCGAGGTGTTCGTCGTCTCGACGTGCAACCGGATCGAGGTGTATGCCGACGTCGACAGATTTCACGCCGGCGTGGCGGTGATCTGCGAGCTGCTGGCGCGGCACTCCGGGGTCGCCCTCGACGACCTGACCCCCCATCTGTATGTGCACTACGAGGACCGCGCCGTCAGCCACCTGCTGGCCGTGGCCTGCGGGCTGGATTCGGTGGTGGTGGGCGAGGAACAGGTCGTCGGCCAGGTGCGCGCGGCGATCAGGCTTGCCGCCCGGCAGGGCTCCGTCGGACGGGTCCTGGGCGACCTCGGCCGCGTCGCGCTGCGGGCCGGCAAGCGAGCCCGGGCCGAGACCGGGATCGGCCGCGCCGGGGCAGGCCTGCTGGGCCTGGCGGTGGAACTGGCCTCGCCGCGCCTGGGCGAGCGGGGCCTGGCGGGCCGGGACGTGCTGGTGCTCGGGGCCGGGTCGATGAGCGCGCTGGCGGTGGCGGCCGCGGCCCGGAGCGGGGCGGCCGGGATCGTGGTGGCCAACCGGACCCGCCGGAAGGCGGAGCGGCTGGCCGCCCGCCCGGGTGCGACCGTGGCCCGGGCCGTAGGCCTGGGGGACCTGCCCGCCACCATGGCGGAGGCGGACGTCGTGATCTGCTGCACCGGTGCGGCCGGGCCCGTCATCACCGCAGACATGGTGCCCGCCGAGCGCCGCGGCAGCCTGGTGTTCCTGGACCTCGCGATGCCCCGCGACGTAGAGCCCGCCGTGGCCGACCTGCCGGGCGTGACGGTGGTCGGCATGGACGCGCTCAGCGAGCATCGGACCGGCGCCGGCACCGACGAGGTCGCCGCGGTGCGGGCGATCCTGGAGAGCGAACTCGCCGCCTACCGGTCGGCGGTCGACGCCGCCCGGGTCGCCCCCCTCGTGGTCGCACTCCGCGCCAAGGCGGCCGGCGTGGTCGACGCCGAACTGGCCAGACTGGCCGGCCGGCTGACCCCCGACGCGCCGAGCGGCCGTGTCCTTGACGAGATGGCCCAGACCATGCGGCGGGTGGTGGACAAGCTCCTGCACGAGCCGACCGTACGGGTGAAGGAACTCGCCGGCTCACCGAACGGCGAGGACTACGCGGCGGCGCTGCGCGTCCTGTTCGACCTCGATCCGCGCGCGGTCCAGGCGGTCACCCGGGCACCCGCCCCGGGGCAGGAGGAGCTCCCGTGAACGCGCAGACGCTGCGGCTCGGCAGCCGCAGGAGCCCGATGGCCATGGCACAGTCCCGGCGGGTGGCCGGCATGATCACCGAGCTGACCGGCCGACCGGTGGAGATCGTCGGGGTGACGACGCCGGGCGACGTCAGCCGGGCGCGACTGCACCGGATCGGCGGCAACGGAGTGTTCGTCGGCGCGCTGCGCGAGGCTCTGCTCGGCGGCGACGCCGACCTGGCCGTGCATTCGCTGAAGGACCTGCCGACCGGGCTCTCGGCGGGCATCGTACTGGCGGCGGTGCCGCCCCGCGACGACCCGCGGGACGCGCTGGTCGCACGGGACGGTGCCAAGCTCGCCGACCTGCCGTCCGGCGCCACGGTCGGCACCGGCTCGCCGCGACGGGCCGCGCAGGTGCTGCGCCTGCGCGGAGACCTACGGTGCGTGCCGATCCGCGGCAACGCAGGCACCCGGCTCGGCAAGGTGAGCTCCGGCGAGCTCGACGCAGTGGTGCTGGCCCGTGCCGGGCTGGCCAGGATCGGTCAGGCCGACGCCGTCACCCAGGTCTTCGAACCGGACGACATGCTGCCGGCCCCCGGCCAGGGAGCCCTCGCCGTGGAGTGCCGCGCCGACGAGCCCGAGCTCGCGGCCGTGCTGGGTGCCCTGACCTGCCGGCCCGGCCTGGCCGCGGTGACCGCCGAGCGCGGCCTGCTCCAGGCGCTCGGGGCCGGGTGCAGTGCCCCGGTCGGCGCCTACGCGGAGGGTACGCTGCCGCTCCGGATGCGGGCAGCCGTCTTCGGCGCCGACGGACGGCAGGTGCTGCGCACGCACGGCGCCACCCCGCTCGACTCCTCGTCCCCCCTTGCCGGAGCCCTGAGACTCGGCCGCGAACTGGCCGTGGAGCTGCTCTGCGCCGGGGCACGCGATCTCATGAAGGTGACCGGTTCCGGGCTCTGAGACGTGCTCACCCCTCGGTGGCGTGAGACCCGCCGGAGCGAATTCACCACCGACCTGTGCGATGGTCGGAAGTGCGCACCGTCCCCTGCCCACCTCACAGTGACCGCCATGAGAACTGCAGGCCGATCCCAGAGCGCCGACGCTCGGACGATCCCCGCTGTCCAGGGACGGATCGTCTCCCGCCCCGCGCTGTACGCACGGCTGGCCGGAGCGGCGCGCGTCACCACGGTGTCGGCGCCGGCCGGCAGCGGAAAGACCTTCCTGCTGCGGTCCTGGATCCGCGAGACAGGCCTGATGGAGCGTGCCGCGTCCGTCTCGGTGCAGCGCGAGGAGCGCGACCCGCAACGGTTCTGGATCACCGTGTGCGACGCGCTTCGGGCCACGGACGTCGCGTCCGGCCTGGTGCGGCCGCTGACGGAGGCGCCGGACCTGGACGGATGGACCATCGTGGAGCGGCTGCTGAACGACCTGGCACCGCTGGAGGACCCTGTCTGGCTGATCATCGACGACCTGCATGAGCTGCGCTCGACGGAGGCGCAACGCCAGCTGGAACTGCTGCTGCTGCGTGCGCCGCCGGAGCTGCGGTTCGTGCTCGCCACCCGGCGGGATCTGCGCCTGGGCCTGCACCGGCTGCGGCTGGAGGCGCAACTCACCGAGATCCGCGCGGACGGTCTGCGGTTCAGCCTGGAAGAGGCGGAAGCGCTGTTCCAGGGCGCCGGGGTGGACCTGTCCGGGGCTACCCTCGCGCGGCTGCACGAGCGGACCGAGGGATGGGCCGCGGGGCTGCGGCTGGCCGCTCTGTCGCTGGCCGGGCATCCGGACCCGGAGGGATTCGCGGCCGGATTCGCCGGCAGCGAGCGGACGGTGGCCGATTACCTGCTGGCCGAGGTGATGGAGCGGCAGAGCGCGGAGGTCCGGCGACTGCTGCTGCGGACCAGCGTGCTGGAACGGGTCAACGGCGAGCTCGCCGACCTCCTGACGGGGAGTTCCGGCGCGGAGCGGACCTTGCAGGACCTGGAGGAAGCCGGGGCGTTCGTCATCTCGCTGGACGCGCCGCGGTCCTGGTTCCGCTACCACACGATGTTCGCGGACCTGCTCCAGCTGGAACTGCGACGTACCGCTCCGGACGAGGTGCCCGCGGTGCATCGCGCCGCGGCCGGCTGGTACGCGGACCACGGGCATCCGGTGGAGGCCGTCCGGCACGCCCAGGCGGCGGGGGACTGGGGTCCGGCGGGCCGCCTGCTCTCGGACCACTGGATCGGTCTCGGCCTGGACGGACAGGCCGCCACGGCCCATGCGCTGCTGGCCGGCTTCCCCGCCGAGATGATCTCCGCCGACGGGGAGCTCACGACACTGGCCGCGTTCGACGAAGCCGTGAACGGCTCGCTGGCGGAGGCGGAGCGGTGGCTGGCTCTGGCCGCCCGAGGCTCCGCGCCGGTGTCCGCAGACCGGCGGGAGCACGTCGATCTGATGGTCACCGTGGTGCGGCTCCTGCTGGCTCGCCAGCGCGGCGACCTGCCGGCCGTGGTCGAGGAAGCGCAGCGGCTGCTCGCCTCCGGTGCCCTGGACGCGGTGGAGCTTGAAAGCGGGGCCGAGTTGCGCGCCCTGGCGCTGATCAGCCTGGGCATCGCCGAGACCTGGTGCCAGCGGTACGAAGACGCCGACCGGCACCTCGAGCGGGGTGTCGCACTGGCCCACCGGATCGAGCGGCCGTATCTGGAGATCCTGGGGCTGGCGCACTGGGCCGTCGTGGCGCTCAGCCGGAAGCTCGCCGTGGCCGCAGAGCGCGGCCGGCAGGCCATGGAGCTGGCCCACCGGCACGGCTGGGCCGACGAGCGGATCGTCACGGCCGCGCATGTGGCGCTCGGCCTGCACATGCTCTGGCGGGGACGGCTCGACGAGGCGGAGCCGTGGCTGGAGCGGGCCGAACGGACGGTGCGCCAGGAGGCCGATCCGGTGACCGTCCTGATCCTGCACTACGGCCGTGGGCTGCTGGATCTGGCCCGTGGCCGTGACGAGGACGCGCTGGCCGGTCTCCGCTCGGCCGAGCACGTGAGCGGTCTGGTCGCGGCCCGTCATCCGCTGGCCACGAAGGCGCGGGCGTTCCAGCTGCACACATGGGTGCGGCTCGGCGAAGGGCAGCGTGTCGAACAGGCCCTGGCCGAGATGGACACATGGGAGCTCGAAACCGGGGAGACACGCGTCGCCGTGGCGGCGCTGCGGCTGGACCGGGACGAACCGCTGGCGGCGACCGCCGCGCTCGCGCCCGTCCTCGACGGCTCCGCCCCGCTCATGGAACCCCGGGGCTGGCAGGTTCAAGCCCTGCTGCTCGAGGCGATCGCACGCGATGCGCTCGGCGACCAGGCCGCCGCCGAGCACACCGTGGAACAGGCACTCGATCTCGCCGAGCCCGACGCCACTCTGCTGCCCTTCCTCCTTCACCCCGCACCCGGAGTGCTCGAGCGGCACGCCCGGCGCGGTACCGCCCATGCCGCCATGATCTCCGAGATCCTCGACCTCCTGGCCGGCAAACAGGCGGAGCCGGCGGCCGGCGCACCGGCCCGGCTGCGCGAGCCGCTGACCCACAGTGAGACCCGCGTCCTGCGCTACCTGCCCACGAACCTGCCGGCACCGGAGATCGCCGACGAGCTGTCCCTGTCGGTGAACACCGTGCGGACACACATGCGGCACCTGTACGGGAAGCTCGGCACACACAGCCGTAGCCAGGCCGTGGGGCGAGCCAGGGCCCTGGGTCTGCTTGCCCCCTCTTCGCGCAGTTCCTGAGACAGGTCTCAGGCCTGGCGCGGGTCTCGGGCCTGGCGGCGCCTGCCGCGGACCCGGCCGCTCACGGGCGTGCCGTCGCAGCGGCGGAGCTCGATCAGCTCCAGGCCGAGCGCTTCGATCTGGGCGAGCGCGCCGTGCAGCGCGGCTCGGTCGGGCAGCGTTCCGGTGAGCAGGGTTTCGGTTCCCTGGATCTCGGCGCGCAGGCCGGGAAACGCGCCGAGGAAGGTCTGGCTCAGATGTCCGTGCACACGGATCTCGTAGCACGCGGATGTCGTCGGATCGTTCATGGTGTCAACGTTCCGCCCAGAGTCTGGGCTCGTTCCATGCCGGACTGCTGCTCCGGACGTCAGGGGGCCCGGCGCCTGTCGGCGCCAGGCCCATGGGCGGGTTCGGGCCGCCGGTCAGGGCTGCCCGTCGCGGACGGCCTTCTCGATCCTCTCGCCGAGGGTCTGGTCCACGTTCCTCCAATACTGGAAGGCGCGTTCGAGCACCGGCTCGGACACGCCGCCCAGCAGGTGGCCGGAGATGTTGGACACCAGCCGGTCGCGCCCGGCGTCGTCCAGCACCTCGCGGACCATGGTGCGGGCCTGTCCCCAGTCGTCGTCGGCACGGCGCAGCGTGTAGGCGGACCGGACCATGTCGCCGTCGGCGGACCAGTGCACCTCCGCGGCCGCCACCGGGTCGGCCTGCGGGCCGCCGTAGGAGTTGGGCGCGTACACCGGGTCGGAGACGTTGCGGACACGCATCACGCCGTCCTTGGAGTACGAGCGCACCTCGACCTTCGCCGAGTTCACCGGGATCTGCTTGTAGTTGACCCCGAGCCGGGCGCGGTGCGCGTCGGAGTAGGAGAACCCGCGGGCCAGCAGCATCTTGTCCGGCGACAGCCCGGTGCCGGGCACCTGGTTGTTCGGTTCGAACGCGGCCTGCTCCATCTCGGTGTGGAAGTCGCTCACGTTGCGGTCCAGTGTCAGCCGGCCCACCTCGTGCAGCGGGTAGTCGCCGTGCGGCCACACCTTGGTCAGGTCGAACGGGTTGAACCGGTAGGTCTTGGCGTCCTCGAACGGCATGATCTGCACCTTCAGCGTCCAGCTCGGGTACTCCCCGCGCTTGATCGCCTCGAACAGGTCACGCCGGTGGTAGTCGCCGTCCTTGCCGGCCAGGTCGTCGGCCTCGGCCTGGGTGAGGAACTCGATGCCCTGGTCGGTGATGAAGTGGTACTTGACCCAGAACAGCTCACCGTCGGCGTTGAGCCAGGAGTAGGTGTGACTGGAGTACCCGTTCATGTGCCGCCAGGTTCGCGGGATGCCCCGGTCGCCCATCAGCCAGGTCACCATGTGCGCCGACTCCGGGGACAGGGTCCAGAAGTCCCACTGCATGTCGTTGTCCCGCAGCCCGCTGTCGGCGCGGCGCTTCTGGGACCGGATGAAATGCTGGAACTTCAGCGGGTCGCGGATGAAGAACACCGGGGTGTTGTTCCCTACGAGGTCGAGATTGCCCTCGGAGGTGTACATCTTCAGCGAGAACCCGCGCGGGTCCCGCCAGGTGTCCGGGCTGCCCTGCTCCCCGGCCACGGTGGAGAACCGGATGAGCGTGTCGGTGCGGGTGCCGGGCTGGAACACCGCGGCCTTGGTGTAGGCGCTGACGTCGTTCGTGACCTCGAAGTATCCGAACGCGCCGGCTCCCTTGGCATGCGGTTGCCGCTCCGGGATCCGCTCCCGGTTGAAGTTGGCCATCTGCTCGATCAGGTAGTGGTCCTGCAGCAGGATGGGGCCGTCGGGGCCGACGGTCAGCGAATGGTCGTCGCTGGCCACCGGGATGCCGGCATCGTTGGTCGTCGGCTTGGGCTGGATGCTGGTCATGGACCGTTTCTCCTCCGTGTAGGTGGTGGAAAGAGGGGGGTGGAAAGGGGGGAAAGAGGGGCGTCCTCGGTCACTTGTCGCCGGGGTTGAGCGCCAGGAACGCCAGCCCCGCCGCGACGCCGGCGGCCAGTTGGACGACGAGGTAGACCCAGATCGTCGACCAGCCGAACAGCCCTGCTGTGGCGCCGCCCAGCGCGACCGCCGGGTTGAACACACCGCCGGAGATGCCGCCGACGGCGAAGGCGCCGGCCGCCACGGTGAACCCGATCGCGAGCCCGTAGAACCCGTTGCCGGGCTGGTCCTTGCTGGTGGCCACGTTCAGCACGACGTAGCACAGCGCGAAGGTGACCAGCAGCTCGACCACGGCGGCGGCCGCCTCGGTGTGCCCGGACAGCGTCAGGGTCCGGACCGTCGCGGGGTTGACCACGGCGCGGGCGATGATCCCGGCGACGACGCCGGCGACCACCTGCGCGACCACGTACGCGGCCGCGTCCCGGGCTCCGATCCGGCGGCGGACCAGCGCCGCCACCGTCACCGCCGGGTTGTAGTGGCCGCCGGAGATGTGCCCGCCGGCGTAGACCATGACCATCAGGGTGGCGCCCGCCGCCAGCGGCACGAATGTGCTGCCGCTCAAGGCGGCCACCGCGACCGCGAACGTCAGGAAGAACGCGCCGATGAACTCGGTGACGTATTTCCGCGCCGCCACCCCGTACTGCGGGAGAGGAACCGCATAGGTGGGCGCTGCCTCTCGCGTGGTTGCTCCTGCCATGGTGGTGCTCCGTTTCCTGCTGTTCGGCTGGGCATCGTCGGCCGCACCCGTTCCGGTTCGGCCTGACCGACGCACTCAGCCTCCCGTCCGCCCTGGTGAACGGGCATCACATGGTTCTGGTGGTTTTCGGGCCGGGCGTGCGGTCCGCGAGCCGAGCCGCCCACCGGCGAAAGCGACGACGAAAGCCCTGACGCCGGGGCCGACAGCCGACCGGCCCTTGGTGAGGCGCGTGTCACGTGAAGTCGGTGAAGCCGGAGCGCGCCTTCACGGGCGAACTGCCGGACTACGACACCCGGGGCGCCCTGCACCACACCGAACCGTCGGCCCGCCACGGCGTGAAGGGCGTCGGCCTCATCGGCTACGGGGACAAGCCGAGCGCGGGGGCCGTCGTCGTACGCGGGGAAGTCGGCCTCATCCCCGACGCCCCGAGGCACAGAAGGCGCGGCTGTCCGAGAGCGTTGTGCCTCTGGTCGCCAGGCATCCGCCGGTGAACGACGACGGCGAGGAGCGAGCGGGTCCTCGGGGCTGCCCGCTTCCTGACGCCGGAATTCCATCGTCCGTCGCAGCCACCGGTCCCGTCACGGCAAACTCACCGGTCTGAGTTCCGTGAACGACGGCGAGAGCCGACCGGACCCGACCACGTCGCACGCGGCATCGCTGCCACACCTTCGTCGGGTGCCGGAACCGACCGGCGCGGACCAGGTCCTGGACATCCGGCCGACCATGGAGGACGCGGTCGCCCCTTGAAGCGGGGCCCCGGCCGGGAGGAGACCCGAAGGCTGAGAGAGCTGGAGGTTCCCATGCCGCGCGGCATCAGCCATCGCCTTGACCAGCCCTTCTGTGGATGTCTCACGAACGCATGAGCACCACCTTCTTCGACGCTTCGTTCGACGCCACCGACGCCGCACGTGCCGCGGCGTTCTGGGCCGCCGTCCTTGGGCGCCGGGTCACCGACGGGGCGGACGAGCACGACGCCGTGCTGGAAGCCGGCAGTCGAGACCAGGAAGACCGCTGCCAGGCCCTGGGAGATCGAAGACGAGTTGTGGGCGCGCATCGAGCCGCTGCTGCCGGCCGTCCCGCGCAATCCGCGGCGTCCGGGTCGTAAGCGTCTGGATAGTCGCAAGGTGCTGTGCGGGATCCTGTTCGTGCTGTACACCGGGATCCGTTGGGAGTTTCTGCCCCAGGAGCTGGGTTTTGGCTCGGGGATGGCCTGCTGGCGACGGCTGCGGGACTGGAATGAGGCCGGGGTCTGGCAGCGCCTGCACGAGCTGCTGCTCTGCGAGCTGCGGGCCGCAGACCTGCTGGACTTCTCCCGGGCTGCGGTCGACTCCAAACACTTCCGCGCGATGAAGGGCGGGCCGGCTACCGGTCGGTCCCCGGTGGACCGGGGCAAGACCGGAAGCAAGCACCCCCTGATCGTCGAGGCACACGGCATCCCGCTCGCGACGATCACCACCGGCGGCAACCGCAACGACGTCACCCAACTGATCCCGCTGATCCAGGCCGTCCCGCCGATCCGCGGCAAGCGCGGCCGGCCACTGCGCCGCCCCAAGCACCTTTACGCCGACCGCGGTTATGACCACGAGGTCTACCGGGACAAGGTTCGCCGGTTCCAGATCACCCCGCACATCGCCCGGCGCGGCGCCGGGCACGGCTCCGGCCTGGGCGTCTACCGCTGGGTCGTGGAAGGAGCGATCGCGCTGCTGCACTGGTTCCGCCGCCTGCGTACCCGCTGGGAGATCCGCGACGACATCCACCACGCGTTCGTCACCCTCGGCTGCGACGTCATCTGCTGGCGACGACTGCGCACCGCACCTTGCTGGGAGTGAGGGCAGGCGATGTGCTTGAGGAGATGGCCCGCTCGATGCGTCAAACGCACTCGTAGCAGCCGAGCCCGCACAGCCTCACAGCCGGGATTTCAGCACGTCGACCTCACATCGTCCGCAGGGCCCGCTCGGACGCCGCGTCGCGGCAAGGTTTGTACTCGATGCATGCCGGCTCGGTGTTGCGCGTCAGCGGTGGTTGACGTAGGCGACGAATCCGCCCACTGTCAGACCCATCGTGCATCCGCGGCGGAAGGCCTCGTAGCGCATGCTTGCGGTGTGCTGCGCCTCGGTCATCGCATACGGTGCGCGGATCCCCAGTTCCATGCCGCACAGGCACACGACGTAGCCGTGACGCAGGGCGGCGGCCGCCCACTCGGGGTCGTGCGCGACCCAGGTCCGGGAGTAGATCTCACCGTCGGGCGTCCGCAGTTCCAGCCGGGAGTAGGTGTACCCGAGGCACCGATCCAGTTTTGGCTGTTCATCGGGTATCTCGTGCAGCTCCCATCCGGGGATCGAGGGCAGGTCGCAGAAGACCTCGGGCGGTAGACGCCTCATGCCGAACAGGATGGCGCCTTCGAGCTGCGGTTCCACGGGTATCTCGTCGAGCGAGGCTCCCTTCGGCACGACGTACCCGAAGTAGCCCACGCCCACAGCATGCCTGAACTCGAAGAGGGCAGTGGGCATGCGGGGTGTCTGTGCGGGATCGATGGTGATTGTGCCTTCCGCGGTCTCCAGGCCCCCCAGCACGCACTCGAGCTGCAGCGCGGGGTCGTCGCAGAACAGGATCCGCCCGTGGTCGTCGACCTGTTCGAACTGATGCCAGCTCATCTCCTGCAGCCCTCCGGTTGGTTGCCGCCGTTCCGCGTCCGCGAAGTAGACGATGGGATGTTGAACCATCCTATTGAAGGATTGTTCAACAATCCATACATTGGAACGCGTGCACCACCAGGCCGGCGGTTTCGTCGAAAGCAGGGGTGAAGGTGAGCGCGGAGGAAGCAGGCACAGGGCGCCTCGCGGCGGATCTAGCGCCGGTACGGGTCAACGCCGTCTCGCCTGGTGTCGTGGACTCGGGCGCATGGGATCGCCTTGGTGACAAAAAGACCGGCTTGTTGGGCAAGAGCGCGGCGGGGACCTTCGTCGGACGCTACGGCGAGACCGACGACGTCGTCGACACGGTCATGTGGCTCCTCCGTGCGGGTTTTGTCTCCGGCGAGACGATCCACATCGAGGGCGGCGCCCGCCATAAATCCGCCTGATGCCAAGCTGCCGAGTGCTGTCAAAACTCGGGTTCTGGTCCAACTTTTGGGGAGTGGTGACGCTCAGTGTTGCTGAAGGCCTCCGTGCATGGTGACGTGCCGCCACGACCGATGGGGTGTCGGTGGGACGGTCGATAATGCCGTCATGGCAGATCGCAGTCCGGTCCTCCGGATCGTCACCTCGGCGGCACGGGAGGCCCTGAAGCCGCTTGGCCTGGCCCAGCGCGGGCGGTCGCGGCTGTGGATCGATGATCACGAATGGTGGCTCGGGGTTGTGGAATTCACTCCGTCGAGCAGTGGTCTGTACGTCGGTGCGATGTGGCTGTGGCATGACGTGGACCACCTGGCATTCCATGAAGACGCAGTCCGGGTCGGCTCCGATCTGTTTCGCACCGAGGACCAGTTCACACGGGTGGCACTCGAACTCAGTCGGCAGGCGGCTGCGAGCGTGACCGCGCTGAGAGAGAGGTTCCGGGCTCTGCCGGATGTAGCCCTTACCTGGGTTCCAGGCCGGTTCGGCGGGGATTCCTCTGGGACAGCTTCGACTGTGGGATCGCAGCCGCTCTGGTCGGGGACCCGGACACTGCCCGCGATCACTTCGCGCGAGTCCTTCGAGAGGATCCGCTGTCCCCGTGGATGGTCGATGCCCAGGAGAAGGCGTGTGAGCTTCACGCGATCGCGGCAGATCGCGACGCCGTGACTGCCTGGGTCACCCGGTCCGTCGACTCATGCCGGAGCAAGCTGGGCCTGGATCCCGTGCCGCTCGGGATCAGCTGAACGGACCCGCTCGTTGAGCGGCAGAGCTGCGGTCAGGCCAGGAGGACTTGCTTCCGCAACAGGCCCAAGCCGGGCCGGCCGTACATTTGGCGCTTGATCATTTTAAAAGTTACGTGGAATCTGTCCGGGGTGATCATGTCTCCCCGGTGCAACCACGGACTTGGGAGATGGCTTGAGCGGCACAACGGTGCTGACGGAGATGTGGCCGGTACTTGGCCGGCACGAGCAGGCGGCGACCTGGCTGATGATGTGGACGGATCTTGGACGTGCGCCCCGCACGATCGATGCCTACGCCCGCGGACTGGCCGAGTACCTGGCGATGTGCGAACGGGAGAACGTCGAACCGGTCACCGCTAACCGCGCCCACATTGCAGCTTACGTGCGGGAGTTGACATCGCGGCCGCACCGCCGAGGGGCGAACGTGGTGGCAATCGACTCGGGGTCGGGACTGGCCAACGCCACCATCCAGCAGCGCCTGGTGCCGGTCCGCCTGTTCTACGACTGCCTCATGGAGGAGGGTCTGCGCGAGTCGAACCCGGTCGGCCGCGGCCGCTACACCCCTGGGCGCCAGCAGGGCGGGCAGCAGCGCGGACTGGTGCCGCGGGTCACGAAGCTGCCATGGATCCCCAGCGAACAGCAGTGGCTGGGGATCCTGCAGGTCGCGCGAGAGGAGTCGGTCCGCAACCGGGTGATGCTGGCCCTGGCCTACGATGCCGCGCTGCGGCGAGAGGAACTGTGCTCGCTGCGGACAGATGACCTCGATCCGGCCCACCGGACGCTGAGGGTGCGGGCGGAGTCGACGAAGAACCGGCTGGAGCGGGTGGTGCCGTACTCGGCGTCGACCGGCGTGCTGATGTCGGCCTACCTCGCCCACCGGGCCACGATCAGCCGGGCCAGGGGGCCGCTGTTCCTGTCGGAATCCCGGCGAAACCACGGACAACCGCTGACCCTGTGGACCTGGTCGAAGGTGGTCCGCAGGATCGCCCTGGCGGCCGGTGTCCCGCGGTTCTCGACCCACACCACCCGGCACCTGTGTCTGACCGATCTGGCCCGGATGGGCTGGGAGTTGCAGGCGATCGCTTCCTTCGCCGGACACCGTCACACCGACTCCACGCTTCAGTACATCCATCTGTCCGGTCGGGACCTGGCCGACAAGCTCGCCCGCGGTATGGAGCACATCCATGCATGGCGAATAGAGGCGCTCACCTCCCCGAACGGCACGGCAACGGAGGTGGCACGGTGAACACATCTCGCCTGGCCCTGCCAGCTGAGAACGGGCCCGAACGCTGGTCCTGGCCGATCATCCCGGACCACTACGACACTGCTGTCGAGGTCCGGCCCGCCGAGGCGGTGGCAGTGAGCGAACTCGGGGTGCGGAATCTGCGCCGGCTCAAGGACCACGATCCGTCCGCTGCCGGCTGGCGGGTGATCCACCGTCTGCTGGTCCCGCTGGAGGCGGTCAACGCCGCTGTGGACTCGCCACCTACCCCGCACCGTCGACGCGCGATGCTCGACGTGATCGCTGTGCTGCTGACCAGATGCGCGGAGACTGGCCGAACCTTTTGGGGATGGACCCCGCAGGAGTGGATCCATCTGCTCGGCCGCAACCAGACCGAGTTCCACGAGCACGCCCCGGGCTGGGTCAACGACGAGGTCCGCCCCTATCTCGCCGCGCACGCATACCTGCTGGGCTCCTTCAACGAATTCCACCGACTCGGCAGCTTCCAGCGACTCACCTTGTCCTGGCGGGTCTTCGGACGCGGCCTGGTGACCAGCGAGATCGCCCGCATCCGCGCCGTCCTCGCGTCCTGGGGCTATCAACTGGGGCGGGACGACGACACGCTGCTGCCGATGGTCGTCTGCCAGCTGCTTCTCCTCAACCGGAGCCCGCATCTGGAGGATCTCGACACCTCGCTGTTCGACCGGGTCCGGCGCGAGAAGATGCTGGCCGGCTCACAGCGCTACACCCTGCACGCCACACAGCGGGCGGTTGCCGAACTCGGATTCTGTGATCCTCCGCAGCCCATCACCGGCCGCCAGTCGGCACGGGCGACCGGCGGCGCGAAGACGTGGGAACAATGGGTCGATCGCTGGTACGCCACCTCTACGCTCACTCCGGGCGTCCGCGGCGCCATGCGCTCCGCCCTCCTCAGGGTGGGCCGGTGGATAGCCGCGGAACAGCCCGACACTGCTGACCCGAGATACTGGACGCGGCAGACCTGCGCGACCTGGATCGCCGCCGTGGACCGGATGAGGGTCGGTGACTACGTTCAGCGGACGGCCGGCCTGGGAGACCGTCTCGGCAAGCCGCTCGAAGCGGCGACCAAGGCCGGGCAGATCACCGCGCTGCGGACGTTTTTCAGGGACTGCCAGGAATGGGAGTGGCTGCCCCGCAGCTTCGACCCACTGCGCGCGCTGGCGATCCCTCGCAGCATCACAGCCCTCCTCGGCCCCGACCCACGGGTGATCGCCGATGAGGTCTGGGCGAAGCTTCTGTGGGCGGGTTTGAACCTGGAAGCTGCGGATCTCCCACAGTCCCAGGCCGGGCAGTTCTACCCCTTCGAACTGGTCCGCGCGGTTACACTGACCTGGTTGTTCTCCGGACAACGCAGCAACGAAATCGCCCGATTGAGAGTGGGCTGCATCCGTTGGCAGCACGACGGCACCCCCATTACCGGTGACTCCCAGCAGGTCCTGGCCCGCGACACTGTCTGTCTCCTCGACGTCCCGCCCCACAAGACCGGCACCGCCTTCACCAAGCCGGTCGACCCGATCCTCGGCCAGGCCGTCGACGCCTGGCAGGCCGTCCGCCCGGATCAGCCGAAGTTCACCGACCGCCGCACCGGCGAGCGCGTCGACCTGCTGTCCGCCATCCGGGCCCGCCGCGTCTCCACGCACTACATCAACAACACGATCATCCCGATGCTCTGCCGCAAGACCGGAGTCCCGGACACCGACGTCCGCGGGAACATCACCAGCCACCGGGCCCGGTCCACCATCGCCAGCCAGCTCTACAACGCCAAGGAACCGATGACGCTGTTCGAACTGCAGGCCTGGCTCGGACACCGATCGCCGCAATCCACCCAGTACTACGCGAAGATCACATCCAACACCCTCTCCAAGGCCTACTCCGAAGCTGGCTACTTCGAGCGCAACGTGCGCACCATCGAGGTCCTGGTCGACCGCGACGCCGTCGCCTCCGGCGCCGCCGCGACCGGTGAGCCCTGGCAGCACTACGACCTCGGCCACGGCTACTGCAGCTACACCTTCTTCGAGCAATGCCAGCACCGCATGGACTGCGCACGCTGCGACTTCTACAGCCCCAAGGAGTCCACTCGATCCCAACTACTCGAAGCCAAAAGCAACTTGCAGAAGATGGCCGTGTCCATTCCGCTGACCGACGATGAGCAGGCAGCCGTCGACGACGGCCAGGCGGCCCTGGACCGCCTACTCGACCGCCTCGCCGACACACCCACTCCGGCCGGCCCGACACCACGCGAACTGGACCTGCCGGCGACAGCCCGTCTTCTGCCGCTCGTAGACGTCCGACAGGGCGGGGCAGGCACCGCACCGCGCTGATATCGGAGTGCGCACAGGCCCAAGAGAGTGTCACAGTCACGGCCGTGACCTTGATGAACGTGCTCGTCGACTTCGCCCGAACCGGCCGGATCGGCCCTCTTCACTGCGGGATGCCCCTGACCGAGGCTGAAGACCTGCTCGGCCCGGGGCGCCCGCACCCCGCCCACATCATGAAGGGGCCCGATATCGACGGCTACCCCTACTCCTGGAACGGGCTGCGACTGGTGGTCACGCAGCGAGCCGTCAGTGCCATCTGGATCAACCTCTGGCCTGGTTCGACCGCCAAACTCCCACCGCTCGTCCTGCCCGATGCCGAGTCATTCGAGGCCACCGTGCTCCGCGAGGAACTGGTCACTGCCCTCGACACCGCCGGCTGCCACCACGAGGTCAACCCTGTCCTGACCTTCGGCGAGCAGTCGAGCATCCTCACCCAGCCGGCCGAGGTCTGCGCTGTGTTTAGCCTGCCTGGCCGGGACCACCACGTTCCGCACCACGATCGGCACTACCTCGACGTGATGCACAAGCACACGGCTTGACATCGCTGATTCCACAGAATGATCCGGTTGACGTGGCCCTCGACGACGCCGGAGCTCCAGGGCAGCGTGAGGCCGGCGGTGACGGCGGCGAGATCCCGTTCGAGGCCGTTGACGAAGGCGTGGACGCTGGGCAGGTCGTCGGCGCGGACCGCCTTGATCCACTGCGGCAGCTGGTCACCCTGGAGCTGGGTGAGTATTTTCCCGAACGCGCGGACGTGCCCGGTGAGGGCATCCGGTTCGGGGCAGCCGGGCAGGACAGATTTGAGCCTCAGCCGCTCGCTCTCCGGCAGGGTGTCGGGGTGGGTCAGGATCCAGCTGGCGACCGTGCGTGGGCACGGTGGACGGGCTGCAGGTGCGGGTTGATGAGGCTCTTCGAATGTGGATCTGGCCACGATTGCGTGAATGACTTGGTTGGGTGCGCAGTGCTCAGTTCTCCTGCACTCGCCGACAAGCGGTTGTAGGAGGTGAGGAACAGTTCAACAGCCGGTGACCGGGTGGGTGGCCGGGGGAGTGGTGGCCTGGAGGTCCCAGTCGGAGGGGTTGAAGGCCGAACCGCCCAGCAGTTGCACGGTGCCCTGGACATTCCTGGCCACGGTCTTGTGCCAGTACCAAGGCCCGGTGGGGGCGGAGTTCGCGGTATCGAAGGTCCAACCCGACTTTCGCAGGGCTGACTTCAGATGCGCGACGACCTGCGCGTCCGTGCCTCCGCCGGTGAACTCCAGGTTCGCCGTCGGCTCGTCCCAGCCGTAAGTGGACTCAATCCCATCACAGGAGTCCCACCTCGGCTTGGTCGCGTACCTCGAAGAGATATGTGCCCCCGCCGGAGCGACGGCAAGCACCGGCTTGATCGCCGCAAGCAACCGTCCGCCCGGATCAGGATTCCCGACCGGCTGCGGCGTGCTGCTCCCGCACCCGGCCAGAACCACGACTGCCGCAAACCCGACTACTGAAGCCGCCACCCCGCGTCTCCACCCGTGTGCCGCCATCCTCGGAGCGTTGATCATGGCTTTCAGGACGCCCACCCACCATATTCGGTTCCCCACAGGCCCCCCTCGCACAGGGGGTGGCGGGTCCTGCTGTGCGGGGCACGGCGGTGTCGCGGTCGACCAGCCGGGTTGGCCGTTGTGGCGGTTGGATGTGCGGTGATGTCCGTCCGACAGCTGGATGTGTGGTGGCTGAGCCTGTCCGTGTGCGCAGACTGACCGATCAGGAGGGGCAGAAGCTGCAGCAGATCGTGCGTCGGGGCAGCACCGGCTCGGTGCGCTATCGGCGGGCGATGATGCTGCTGGCTTCGGCCGGCGGGAACCGGGTGCCGGTGATCGCCCAGCTGGTGCAGGCCGATGAGGACACCGTGCGCGATGTGATCCACCGGTTCAACGAGATCGGCCTGGCCTGTCTGGACCCTCGGTGGGCGGGAGGCCGTCCCCGCCTGCTCAGTCGTGACGACGAGGACTTCGTCATCCAGGCGGCCACCACACGTCCCACCAAACTCGGCCAGCCTTTCACCCGCTGGTCACTGCGCAAACTCGTCGCCTACCTGCGCAAAGTCCACGGTCGGGTGATCCTCATCGGCCGCGAGGCGTTACGGTGCCTGCTCGCCCGCCGCGGCGTCACCTTCCAGCGCACCAAGACCTGGAAGGAATCCCCGGATCCCGAACGCGAGGTGAAGCTGGACAGGATCGAGGAAGTCCTTGACCGCTTTCCGGACCGGGTGTTCGCCTTCGACGAGTTCGGCCCGCTCGGCATCCGGCCCACCGCCGGTTCGTGCTGGGGCGTGCGGAAACGCCCCGACCGGCTGCCTGCCACCTACCACCGCACCCACGGCGTGCGGTACTTCCACGGCTGCTACTCGGTCGGCGACGACCGTCTGTGGGGCGTCAACAGGCGCAAGAAGGGCGCCGTCAACACGCTGGCCGCGCTGAAGTCCATCCGCGCCGCCCGGCCCGACGGCGCACCGATCTACGTGATCCTGGACAATCTCTCCGCCCACAAGGGCACCGACATCCGCCGCTGGGCGAAGAAGAACAAGGTCGAGCTGTGCTTCACCCCGACCTACGCCTCCTGGGCGAACCCCATCGAGGCCCACTTCGGACCGCTGCGGCAGTTCACCATCGCCAACTCCCATCACCCCAACCACACGGTGCAGACCCAGGCCCTGCACGCCTACCTGCGCTGGCGCAACGCCAATGCCCGCCACCGCGACGTCCTGGCCGCCGAACGCAAGGAACGCGCCCGCATCCGCAGCGAGAAGGGCATCCGCTGGGGCGGACGCCCCGCAGCGAAGACCACATGAGGATCCGGGCGCCGCAGTCAGTCCGGGCGACAGCGGGCAATGAGCTGTGCACCATCAGCGGTGAGCAACTGCGGCATGAGCCGACGCAGCGCAGCCGCATGCTGATCGACACGCTTAAGCGTGGCTCGACGGGTCGGGGCCGAGCCGGGCACGTCTTGAGCGGGACCGCATCCACTGAAGACGTACAACTCGTCCAGCCACACTCCCCTGGTCCTCACTCCGTCCGATGCAACCGGGGCGACCAGCGTCGCCACCATGGGCTCGTGCCCGTCGAGGAACCAGACCTCCACGTCGAGATCGCTGCTGTGGAAGAGCAGTCCAACGTCAGTCTGCTCCGGGCCCGAGAAGCCTGCGTCCTCGACCAGGAACGCGAACTCAACGCGTGCTTCCGCCCGGAATGCGTCGGACAGTCCCCCTTGATGCCCCACACTCCGATACTCCGAGGCCATCAGCACCGGCGGAAGGCCCTAACCCGGCCAACCTTCCCGGTCACAGCACTAGCAAGCGTGGTCTCTCAATGCAGAAGACCGTGGCTCCGAGCAGTTGTACTGTCAGGCGCTGTGAGTACGGACATCCACGGCGGTATCGAGTTTCGCCATCCCGGCGTCGGCACGGACTACTACGAGGGCGAGCCGTGGGTCGGCGCCATGGATCTCTGGCCCGGTAATTCTCCCGACCGCCCTCGGCCCGCTCGCCGGGCTCGTGCCCCAGATGACCAGTAAGCTCGCCCTCCAGCGCGGACTCCAGCACCCGCTTGGTCAGCTGCTGCAGCAGGCCACCCTCCCCGGTGAGTTTCACCCCACCGGCCTGGGCCCGGGCCACCAGCTCGGCGACCAGCCCGTCATCCACGGTGCCCGTCGCACCCACAGCGGCCTCCCCGGCCTCGATGTCACTCGTCACGTCAGTCATCAACTGTCGCTTCCGGCTCGGGAGTTACACCGCTCACCGTACAGACCCGGCTGCCGAACGCAAGGAACGCGCGCGCATCCGCAGCGAGAAGGGCATCCGCTGGGGCGGACGCCCCCTCGCGGTCGCAGCCTGAACTCGGGTGGGTCCTCGCGTCACCTTCGCCAGAACAGGTGGTGCGTCACGCCGCTCGGGCTGAGCACGACCTCCAGGTGGAACCGGTCGAGCAGTTCATCGGGGGACTCCCAGAGTCGCAGTCCGGACCCGAGCTTTACCGGCGAGACCGCCACGTGCATGGTGTCGACGAGGCCGGCATCAAGGAACTGCCGGATGGTGGTGACCCCGCCACCGAGCCGGATGTCCTTGCCCTGCGCCGCTTCCCGCGCCCGTTCGAGGACCGTGGACGGGTCGCCGTCGACGAAGTGGAACGTGGTGTCGGAGAGCGTGAACGACGGACGCGTGTGGTGGGTCATGACGAACACCGGACTGCGGAACGGGGGCTCGTCACCCCACCAGCCGCGCCACTCATGGTCCTGCCAGGGCCCGCGTTGGGGCCCGAACTTGTTACGGCCCATGATCTCGGCACCGATGTTGCGTGCGAAGTCCCGCGTGAAGTAGTCGTCCAGGCCCCGGCTCCCTCCGGGATCCGTGCGCATGGGCCAGCTCGCCGTGGCTCCGGCCCAGGCGAACAGCCTCTCGGGATGGTCGTGGCCGAACGGCCTCTCGAGACTCTGGTGCTCACCGGCACCGATTCCGTCGCTCGAGACGTTGAAGTTCATGACTCTCAGCAGTTGATCCACGTGTTCCTCGTCAGGTCCTGTCGCGTCATCGTGCGGCGAGGCGCCGCACATCATGACGTCGAACGGGACGTGGCCGGATCGACAGCGGCCCGCAACTTTTTTTCCAAGGCGTGTCAGGAAGCGGCCCACGCGTCGCACCGGACGTCACTGCCCTTCCAATCGTTCCCACACCAACCCGGCGAACGTACGCGGTCAGAGCACTAGTTGTCTTCTGAGTCTTCCGACGGCGGGTGGATGGCGCGAGAAAGCGTGAGCGGACCGTTCATTCAGGAATGAAACAGATCAGCCGTGGCGTATCCCGGGTCCGGAGGCGCCTCCGAACGCACCTCACGGTCGGCTTTGGCCAATCCCCGATAGGTCCAGCGGTAGCGGCCTGCGGTGGCTCGGACCACGCTGTCGAGGGTCAAGTCGGCATCACGCCAGAGACTTTCGAGTGCGCTGAAGTCGACGTCGGCCGTGCGGGCCTCGTATCCGACATCCTCCTTGGCCAGATCAACGCGGGCGAGCATTCCCGGTTGAACCGACGGTGTCCAGCTGGACACTCCTCCCTTGATGAAGGCGACGAAGGCTTCGAGGGAATCGAAGACTTCGGACTCCAGCTCGCCGGGATTCGGTGCCGCATGCACGAGCGCCGAGAACAGGCGCTGGCCGTCGGTGTGGCTGACACTGACCTCGGTCACGCCCTCGGAGTGGGCCACGTCAGCCTTCACGAGGGGAATCGTGTCTTTCAGGACGAAGGGCGCAACAGTCGCGATCAGCGGCCGGTCCGTGTTCCTATCCGTGATGTACACCGTCGGGACCGGCTGCGAAGAGGAAAGATCGACGGCTCCGCAACGGTAGGCGCAGGAGACAGTGCGGACATTGACCACCGGGGGAATCGGCCACAGGGTCACCTGGTCAAGGACCAGAACACAGAAGGATGCCACCGACCAGCCGTTGAACACCTGCGGCTGCAGCCAGGTGGCGGGGAGCCGTTCGTTCAACTTGTCGGGGCGCAGCCTGAAGTTGAAGATGAACCGTTCCAGGAGCTGGGCGGTGACGATTCTTGGGACCATCACAGGAATCGACCTCCAAACGGCAGACCTGCCGCTAGGGACGCCTGTACGTAGCCATATGGACGCCCGTACAGGCCTGTATCGACGCCTCGACCGCCGCCTACACGGAAACGGTCACGCTGAACGGCTGGTCGGCAGGACCGGGCAGGCCTTCGACGGAACCGAGCGAGTGCTTCTGTTGAAGGAGGACCACGGGCTCGCCGTCATCGACACTCGTGTAGGCCTCGTAGTCTGGGTATGCATTGGTCGCTCCCCGAACGGACACCGTACGACCAACCGGATCAATCGTGAAGAAGGCAGTCAGGTCTGCGCTGGGGGCTCCGGGCGGTGCGAGGGGGTTGATGGCAGCTCCGTCGTAGAGGAAATTGACGCAGAACTCGTTCGGGTTGTCGATCACGCCACCCTCGGGGTCGGGAAAGGTGTTTCCGACATTGAAGTGGTGGAACGACATCGCATCGGTGTTGGCCGTCTCTGTGGCGAGTACTTCACCCGTCGCGCAGTCCAGTTTCTGGGATTCGCCGCACTGATGAAAGTCCGTCTCCGACGGCTGCTCCGCGAGGAAACCGGTCACGATGATGTCAGACCGTGCACGGAACCGCTGCTCATTGAAGTCTTCTCGGCAACGTAACGGTTACGGTGCGTGATGGTGTTGGACGGTGGGATGGTGACTCGGCGTCAGGCATGAGTGAAGCCCCTGGTAGGAACGGGTCTGCGAAGATCACGTCCGTACAACCAGAGGCTT
>NZ_JBVKCG010000031.1:0-83207 GCF_055634995.1 Streptomyces sp. NPDC111744 | reverse complement strand
CTCCAAACGAGTGATCTACATCACATGTTTTCGCAGGTCAGCGGCAGTTTCCGCCCACCCGCACGGGCCTCGCCGGGCGGCGTCCGCCACGGCCCACCCGGCGGGCGGGGGCTCCCCTCGGTCGGTCGGGCAGCTCCGCCCAACCGCCGGTTCTGCGGGGGGTGCCAGGCTCGCGAAGCGACCGCGAAGCGGCCCGGCCTGGCACCCCCCGCAGGTTCGGTGGTAGCCCGAAGGGTGACCGGTCGGCCGAGGGGAGCCCCCGCCCGCCCTCACCCCAGTCACCCACCGAACCTCAACTCGCCATGCACACCGGCCCCTTGGGAGTGAAGGGCCCTCGCCGGAGGCGGTCCTTTATTCATCGCCGCCTGGTACTGCCCGGAGACGGCGCTGTTCGACGCGGGCAGTCCCGGCGGTCCGCGCCAGCGGACCCGAACGGGAACAGCCGCCCCGCCAGGGGCGTCCGCTTCGGCCCGACGAAGGAGGGCCTGGTCCGCGCCAGCGGACCCCGGCCGCCGCGCGGCCGCCGGCCCCGAAGGGGACGAAGAAGAAGGTGCCGCGCCGCCAGGCGCGTCCACGGCCCGGTGCCGACGGCACCGGCCGACGAAGGAGGCCGGGGCCGGCGAGCACGCACCGGGCCACCAACACCGCCACGCCGCCAGGCGTGTCCGCTACCGCCGCGACGACGCCCCGCCCCGGCCGGCTCGGCAGGGACGGGGCGGGGCGGCTTACGCGTGGACGTCCTCCGCTGTGAGCATCGCGTACAACCCGCGGGCCGCCTTGCGGACGTCAACCGCACGGAGAGTCAGCTCCGTCGCCTCACACCTCTCGTTGAGCTTCAGAACGTCGGCGTACTGCGCCCTGTACGACTGACCCATGTATGAGCCAGGCAGTGCGTTACGCCAGTCTTCAGCACCCTTCCACCTCGCGCGGTCCTCGTGGAACCACAGACGGTCGACGGCCTCGGTGACGAACTCGCCCCACGCCTGCGGGGGTACCCCTGACGCCTCGATCTCTGCCGTCGCTCCATCGCTCGCGATCACGATGCGCCAACTGCCGAACTGCTTGTTGGCCGCTGTCAGGATCGACCTGGTCCGACCGAACTCCAGCTCTGCCCACACCGTGCGCATCAGTTCAGATCCGCGCTCCACTGCTGCCCGCTGAGCGTCCTGATGTGCTGCAAGCGCGGCCGCACAGGCGGCGCGGTCGACCCCCGTCAGCGCTTCGCCGGTGCCAGCCACCGGGGCGACGCTCCGGCCCACAACCTGACCAAAGTAGCGAGAAATCCGGATGTACCAAGAGCTCTTGCCGTGTCGAGTCTGCATGCTCTCTCCTCGGGAGCGGGGCTCCCTGGTTGAAGGTTTGGGGCTGATGCCGGGCGGGACTGCCACCCCCTCCCGACATCCCTAATTATGCCTTATTCTGGGGTGTGGGTCTACCCGCCCGGCCCTCCGAACGGGTGACGTGCATCACTATCCTCCGGTAACCTCCGGCCGGCCTGGCAAGGGGTGCGCCTCACCGTCCAGCGTCAACTGGTGAAGGCGGCCCACTCCATTCCGCCCCTGGCGTACTTGAGACCGGCGCGCACTCGGAACGCCTCGTCGTCCGTGATCGCGCGGGAGATGCCCTGCTCGCTCAGGAACGCGTCGATGGCCTCCAGCGGTTCTTCCGAGTACCGGAAGTTGTCGGTGGTGCCGTGGGTCGCCGTGAGCTCTCCCCGCGTCCAGAGCTGGACGGAGTAGGTCCGGCTGTCCGGGTCGAAGATCGGCCGCAGTTCGGCGTCCTCGCCGTCGAGCTCGACCCGCCGCAGCTCCTCGAACAGCTCGTTGCGGCGCTTCTCGCAGTCCTCGGGGCT
This sequence comes from Streptomyces sp. NPDC111744, assembly GCF_055634995.1. Taxonomy (NCBI): domain Bacteria; kingdom Bacillati; phylum Actinomycetota; class Actinomycetes; order Kitasatosporales; family Streptomycetaceae; genus Streptomyces; species Streptomyces sp. NPDC111744. The sequence continues at coordinate 81,355 of NZ_JBVKCG010000031.1, read as the reverse complement.
CCACCCCTCGACGTAGACCCCGGACCGCTGGACGGGGTACTCGACCAGGGGGCTGATGCTGCTGTAGCTCCACGGGAAGTCTGCCTGCCGGAAGTTCACCCGGTAGCGGTCCCATGCCGTGCCGCCGGGCACGCGGCCGCACCACATCGCTCCGACCCGGACACCGGCCTGGTGCTTGTACTGGTACAGGTGATCACCGGGCTGCACGTCGGCACCCTTCACCGTGATCGTCTTCAGGCGCGGGATCAGCCGGTACACCTCGATCTCGTCCGCTGCGGTCCTCATCATGATCTCCTCTGTTCGAAGGTGCGGGGGGCCCGCCGTGGCGGGCCCGGCGGGCGGGGTGGTGTCAGGACCCGAACACCGCGTCGATGGCGTTCAGGAAGTGGAACGCGCACGCCCGGCGGCGGACGGGGCGGCGGTCGGCGGGGGCCCGCTTGATCCACGGGTCCGCCTCGATCGCGACGGGGGCGGGCTGAGTGCAACGGGGGTGGTCGCAGCGGCCCGGCCGTCCGGCCTTGGCCAGGTCGATGACCCGGTACGGATCGGCCAGCGTGACGTCGAATCCGAACGCGCTGCTGCGCATCGCCGCTTCGTACGCGGCGCGCTTCGCGGCCTCGGCGCGGGCCTTCTCCGCTGCGGCGGCCTCCTGGGCGGCGATGGCTTCCGCCAGCATCTCGGCGGACGGGGAGGGGCTACCCGCCACGGTGTGGGCCTTCAGGACTTCCCTGCGGCGGCTGGCCAGCGTCTCGTCGTCCTCCCAGGGCTCGCGGACGGGCAGGACGCGACCGTGCATCCAGTTCCACCGGTCGACCATGTAGTTCAGGGCGATCTGCGGGGTGCGGACCTCGGCGACGAACTCCAGGTCGTGCAGAACGACGTCGTCCCACCACTCGGTGTGCGTCCGGCGGCCGTCACTGAAGAAGGCTCCGAGAAAGGCGTCCGTGTCGGCGAAGTAGACGTTGGCGGCCACGATGTCCCCGTGGTAGCCGTCCTCCTGGAGAGCTTCCACCAACCAGTCGTAGTGCCGGAGTTCGGCGGCGTGCATCGGGACCACGGTCAGGGGGACGTCCCGGCCCTCCGCGACCCGGGGGCCGTTACGGTGGAAGGAGACGACTCCGCCGGTGCGGTAGAGGGTACTGGTGGTCATGTCGTCTCCCTGGTGTTGAAGGTTCGGGCCTGTCGTCCAGGGCTGCCATCCCCTTTCGACATCACTAATTCTGCCTTATTTGAGTGCCTGAGTCCACCTGAAACAGTCCTCCGAACGGGTGACCTGCATCACATCTTTCCGCAGGTCAGCGGCGGTTTCCGCCCCACCCGCGCGGGCCTTGCCCGGCGGCCTCCGCCACAACTCCGCCCGGTGGGCGGGGGCTCCCCTCGGTCGGTCGGGCAGCTCCGCCCAACCGCCGGTTCTGCGGGGGGTGCCAGGCTCGCGAAGCGACCGCGAAGCGGCCCGGCCTGGCACCCCCCGCAGGTTCGGTGGTAGCCCGAAGGGTGCCCGACCGGCCGAGGGGAGCCCCCGGCCACCCCTCCACCCCAGCCACCCACCGGGCCTCAACTCGCCTTGCGCCCCAGCCCCTTGGGAGTGAGGGCCCGCCGGAGGCGCCCATCTTTCCCACCACGACCAGGTGCAGCCCGGACTCCGCCTCGGCCGGCGCGGACGGTCCCGGCGGTCCGCGTCAGCGGACCCGAACGGATACAGCCGCCCCGCCAGGGGCGTCCGTTCGGCCCGACGAAGGAGGGCCTGGTCCGCGCCAGCGGACCCCGGCCGCCCCCGCGGCCGCCGTCCCGAAGGGGACGAACAAGAGGTGCCGCGCCGCCAGGCGCGTCCACGGCCCGGTGCCGACGGCACCGGCCGACGAAGGAGGCCGGGGCCGGCGAGCACGCACCGGGCCACCAACACCGCCACGCCGCCAGGCGTGTCCGCAACCGCCGCCGCACAGCACGACGCGGCCCGGCCCCGGCCAGGTCGGCGGGGACGGGCCGCGTCGCGCGGCGGGTGCTACTCGGCGGCGGACGCCTCGGCCGTCACGCAGCAGGTGAGCGGGACGCCGTGGAGGTCGTAGTTCGTGACGCCGGGGGCGACGAAGACCTTACGGCGCCCGCTGTAGCGCAGGACGTCCGTGCTGTCCGCGTCGAGCGTCACGGTGGCGCTCGGCTTGCCGCGACGGGGGCGGTCGACCTCGGAGACGATCCCCTTAAGGCCGTTGAGGTACGCGGGGGTGAGGTTGGCGAGCTTCACCGTGGCCCCCTTCGTCACCGTCGCGGCGGCGACGGTCTCGGCCTTGCGGCGGTCGGCCGTACGGCGGGTTTTGACGGCGTCGATGATGTGGTCCAGCGCTGCGTCGTCGGCGTCGCCGACGATGAAAGCGGTCATCTGCTCAAGGGTCGTGGTCATGTGAACTCCTGTTGAAGGTTTGGGTGTTGGACCGGGGGAGAGCTGCCTCTCTCCCTCCGGCGGGTCAGGCGGTGCTGCTGGCGAGTCGGCTGACTGCCTCCTGGAAGGTCTCGGCGGAGAACATGACGTCGGGCCACTGAACGGATGCCTCGCGGCCGTCGCTGTACTCGATCCCCCACGCCAGGGAGTCGCCTTCGGCGGCCGGACCGGCGACCTGGGCGGGCTCCCATCCGGCGAAGCGGCGGCGGGGGTCTCGGGCGTCCGGCACCCACTTGCGGACCCTGACGGGCAGACCGGCCAGGCCGGTTGCGATGCGGGCCGCTTCGTCTGCGTATGACATGCAGTCTCCCGGTGTTGAAGGTTCGGGCTGTGGTCGGGAGGGGCTGCCATCCCCTCCCGACACCACTAATTCTGCCTTACTTTTGGGCCTTCGTCAACGCTCCGACGTGCGTGTTTCCAACTTTCCCCACCAAACGCGCTGCTCGCCAACCAGCAGTTCCATCGGTAGGGTTCCCGCGTCGGTGAGGATGGCCGATGATGCCTCGTCCAGGTCGACGGACAGGCGCACACGGACTTCGCCGCCGGGTTCCAGGACAAGGTACGACGACACATGCATCCCGCCCAGCGTGATCATGGGAACCTCTCCGGCTCCATCTCGTTCCGGCGCGTGCACGGGGTGGACGCGGGATTCCGCGTGCAGTCGCTCGACGTCCTCTTGCCGCACGGGTTACGCCTCCCGCGCGATCTCGTCGGCCTTGTATCCGGCCGGCCTGCCCATGCCGGGCCAGACGACCATGGCCAGTTCGTTGCCGGTGAAAGGATCGGTGCCGTACCCCGTGACGGTTCCGAGGATCAGCGGAAGCGTGCGGTGCCGCACGGTGCTGTTGCGGGGGTGGGCCTCCTCGATGGCGGGGGCCTGGGGCTGGGCTGCTTCGGTGTTCACGTCTACCTCTCGGGGGATGGGGGGCCGGTGCCGAGTGGCACCGGCCCGGCGGGCGGTCAGGCGTCGGCGCGGTCGCGGCCGACCGTGTGGCGGGTGCCGTCGCAGCACGGGCAGACCTCGCCGATCAGCCCCGCGAGGCTGCGGCCCACCGTGATCGCTCGGACGGCGCTGGCCTTGACGGGCGGGTTCTTCGGATCGGCGGTGATCCATCCGGCGGACGGCGGTACCAGGAGGGGACCCGGCGGCACTCGGAGGATGCGGGCGGCGACGTGGGAGGCGGCTGCCGCTTCGGCCTCGACCTGCTCGGCGTCGACTCCGGCCGTGGACTCGATGGCGGTCCGGGCGACCTTCAGCAGCAGGGCCCGGGATGCGTCCTCCGGGTCGATCGCCTCAGCGGGCACCCCGTTGATCAGGAAGGCGCGGTGGTCACCCTGGGCGGTCAGGGCGGCGATCAGCCGGTTGCGGACCACCTGGGCGGGGCTGCCGGAGATCGGGCGGGGCGTGACCGGCGGGCCGTCGGTCTGCGAGATGTCGAAGACCGCGTTCGAGACCCACCCGCGCGCCGGTGCCTCGTCCTGCTGTTCGGGGTCGTCCAGCGTCGACGGCTCGTCCTCCCGCCGCCCTCGCATGGGCCCCCAGATCCGGATGCCGGTCTCGTCCTTGCGGACCTGCCGCCCCTCGTCCTGCCATGCCTTGTAGCCGAGTACGCGCGTCGCCGCTGGGGCCTGGAGGCCGATGGCGATGGCGTTGACAGGTCCGCGGTGGTTCAGATGGACGGCTCCCGCCCTCATGACCGCCGCCCACACGTCGCGGCGCCCCATAGCGGCGTATCCGGCCTGGAGAAGATCCGCCAGTTCGGCGGTGCGCTGCCTGCCGAGTTCTCGCCGGGCTTCCGGCGCGAGCTTCCTGTACCCCATCGGGCTTGTCCTTTGCGTGTTGAAGGTTCGGGCCTGTCGTCCGGGGCTGCCATCCCCTTCCGACATCACTAATTCTGCCTTATTTGGGGGTCTGAGTCCACCTGGAAAGGGGGTTTGGGGGAGTGATCTACATCACACATTTTCGCAGGTCAGAGGCGGTTTCCGCCCCGCCCGCGCGGGCCTTGCCCGGCGGCCTCCGCCACAGCTCCGCCCGGTGGGCGGGGGCTCCCCTCGGTTGGCCGGGCAGCTCCGCCCGACCGCCGGTTCTGTGGGGGGTGCCGGGCTCGCGAAGCGACCGCGAAGCGGCTCGGCCTGGCACCCCCCGCAGGTTCGGTGGTAGCCCGAAGGGTGACCGGTTGGCCGAGGGGAGCCCCCGGCCACCCCCAGCCCCAGCCACTTCCCGGCCCGCACGCGGCACACCGCCCCCGCACCCCTTGGGCAGGCCCGGCGCCCGCCGGAGGCATCGGTGTTCACCTCGATCGGCGCCCTGGTTCTGCCCGGCGACGTCATCGGTCGACGCGGACAGACCGGCGGTCCGCGGCAGCGGGCCCAGGACAAAGTCGTCGCCCCGCCAGGGGCGTCCGCTTCGGCCCGACGAAGGAGGGCCTGGTCCGCCCCGCGGACCCCGGCCGCCGCGCGGCCGCCGGCCCCGAAGGGGACGAAGAAGAAGGTGCCGCGCCGCCAGGCGCGTCCACGGCCCGGTGCCGACGGCACCGGCCGACGAAGGAGGCCGGGGCCGGCGAGCACGCACCGGGCCACGACACCGCCACGCCGCCAGGCGTGTCCGCTACCCGCGCCGCGTACGGCGGCGCTGTCCGTGAGGACGACGCTGCCGTACGCGGGCTGGGAGGGGGCTCCCCCCTCCCAGCCTGCGGTCACTTCGAGTCGAGCTGTTCCTGTCCCGTCTCCTTCGCCTTCTCGGCGGAGACCTTCGCCGCGTGCTCGGTGCCGTCGTACTCCTGGCCGTCGATGATGGCCTGTTCGATCGGTGAGGCCGAGTGGCCCAGCTGAACCAGCATGGAGAGGTACGCGCCGATCCGCTTCCGCGTGTGGCTGCTCAGCCCCTGGCGGTCCGTGCGCCAGGGCCGGTTGTCCTTGTGGCCGGTGGTCTTCTCGTACGACGCGACGCAGGCCATGAAGGGGAACAGCGCCAGGCGGCGGGCGTCGGCCTTCGCCAGGATCTCGGCCGTCATCGTGTTCGCCCGGGAGGCGTCCGCGATGCCGAGCCATTCCCGGACCAGGCGGGTTCCGTCCTCGCTCGTGATGTCACCGATGCCGAGATCGTCGCCGCGCAGGGTCGACTCCGCGACGAACCGCGCCATGATCACCTGCGCGTCACGCGGGAACGTCTTGCGGGTCATCCAGCCGTTCAGCCACTCGCGGCGGGCTGCGGTCGCGGCCTTGTAGTGCTTGTTCCCCTGGATGATGCGCTGGCGGGCCTCCTTGTCCTCCGCCTTGGTGGTCGCCGTGGTGCTGCCGGGCGGCTGGTAGACGGCGTGGTCGTACAGGGCGGGCTTCAGGCAGTACGTCACCCAGTGGGAGCCGTACTGCGCCGGGGCCACGACGTGCCCCCGGCACGCCTTGTGCTCCTCCTCGCTGATCGTCTTCGCCCCGTCGTGGGTCCGCAGCTCGTGAATCCGGGTCGCGCTGTCCGGCAGGGCCTCGTACTCGTCAATAACGGTCAGCCCGGCGGCGACGAACTCGGCCCGCTCCTTGGCCAGCCGCTCCGTCTCCTCCCGGTCGTCGCGGAGCCTGCGCAGACGGTAGGAGAAGTTCCCGCCCTGCGCCGCCTCGGTCAGCTCCTTCAGTGCCTCCGGGTCGTCCTCGAACTCGGCCAGCGCTTCGAGCTGGTCGAGCGTCCAGGCGTACTGGACGGCCTGGGCCGCCTCCATCGTCTTGGCCGCGCGTCCCACCTGCACGGCGGTCTTCACGTCCTTCTGCGTCCACCCGGTCTCGGTCGCGATGGCCTTGACCCCGGCCCCCAGCTCGCTCGCCTGGAAGAGGGCGGCGGCCTTCTCCCGCGTGTTCAGGCCCACCCGCTGTTCGGCGGTGGTGACCATGTCCACGTACTGCCCGGCCTCGTCCTCGGCCCGGCTGTCGTCGATCACGACGGGGACGGTCTCCCACTTGTCCTCGATCATGACCAGCAGACGGCGGTGACCGTCGATCACCTTGTACGTGCCGTCTGCCTGCGGGGTCACCAGCAGCGGCGTCCGCAGCTTCTTGCGGAGGCTCCGGCGGAACCGGTCGGTCACGGCCAGGTCCTCACGGACGTTGCCAGGGTGGGCGGTGAGCTGGGAAAGCGGGACGTCCTCGAATCGGAAGGTGGTCGGGATGGTCTGCTCGACGGTCTCGGTCGTCACGTCGTCGTCCTTGGTGTTGAAGGTTTAGGGCCTGTCGTCCGGGGCTGCCATCCCCTTCCGACATCACTAATTCTGCCTTATTTGAGGGCCTGGGTCCACCTGGAACGGGGGTCCGAATGGGTGATCTGGATCACATCTTTCCGCAGGTCAGGGGCGGTTTCCACCCCTCGCGCGGGCCTTGCCGGGCGGCGTCCGCCACGGCTCCGCCCGGTGGGCGGGGGCTCCCCTCGGTCGGTCGGGCAGGCTCGCCCGTACCCGGGTTCCGGCGGGGGTGCCAGGCTCGCGCTCGCGCGACCGCGAAGCGGCTCGGCCTGGCGGCCCCGCCGGGTTCCGGGTAGCCCTCCGGGTGACCGACCGGCCGAGGGGAGACCCCGGCCACCCCTCCACCTCAGCCACCCACGGCCCGCACCGGTCGACGGAGCCCCCGCCCCCTTGGGAGTAAGGGCCCCCGCCGGAGGCGGTCCTTCTTCTCCACTACGACCGGGTGCTTCCGGCGGCGGCATCGCTGGGCGCCGATGGGTCCGGCCGGCCCGCGCAGCGGGCCCCCGCCGCCGCGAAGCGGGGGCGCCCTTCGCCGTCGTCGCGGAGCGACGACACCCCACGCGAAGCGTGCACTGCAGACCGGTCCAGCGCAGCGGACCCACCCCGTGCGGCGCGGCGCACCGCACCTCGGCGCGAAGCGCCGACACTGCCACGGATCGCGGAGCGAACCGCACCGCTGCCGATGCCGGAGGCACCGGCACTCGTCCGCCGGAGGCGGACCACCTCCCCGACGACCAGGTGCAGCCCGGCGACGACATCGGCTAGCGCGAACGGGCCCGGCGGTCCGCGCCAGCGGGCCCAGGACAAAGTCGTCGCCCCGCCAGGGGCGTCCGCTTCGGCCCGACGAAGGAGGGCCTGGTCCGCCGCGCGGACCCCGGCCGCCGCGCGGCCGCCGGCCCCGAAGGGGACGAAGAAGAAGGTGCCGCGCCGCCAGGCGCGTCCACGGCCCGGTGCCGACGGCACCGGCCGACGAAGGAGGCCGGGGCCGGCGAGCACGCACCGGGCCACCAACACCGCCGCCCCGCCAGGGGCGTCCGCTACCGCCGCGGCGGCGCCACCCCGCCCCCGGCCGGCTCGGCGGGGACGGGGTGGCGGGGTGTTCAGCTCGCCGGGCTCTGCGGTGCGGGTGCGGCCGCGACCGGCTCCGTGTCCTCCCGTTCGGTGATCTTGGCGCGGACTTCCCCGAAGCGGATTCCGGTCCGGCCCACGAGTCGCACGAACCCGGCCTTCTTCAGGACCTCGTCCACTCCCTGCCAGATGGCGGCGGAGGCGGGGCCCTCGTTGAACTTCACGCCCTCGGGCGCGTCGATGAAGACGGCCGGGATGTCCTCGCGCACGGTGCCCCGGCCGTTCGCGTAGACCATGCGGGCCTGCCTCGACCCGTAGGCGGCGGTGACGATGACCATCTTCGGTCCGCTCGTGCGCTTCTTCGCCTTCGGCTTGGCCGGGGCGTCCTCGGGGGCGTCCTGTTCCACCGGTACGGCGGCGCGGTCGCAGTACGACCAGTGGCCCGGGGTGCAGGTGGCCGGGGCCTCCGGGCTCCCGAACCCCTTGCCCCACGTCCGGCCGCAGCGCGGGCACTGCTTGCCCTCGTGCTCACCGGCCGCTGCGGCGTGCTCCCGGATCACCTCCAGCGTGCCGGGCCAGTCCTTGCCCACACCGACACCCGTACCGTTCGCGTTGACGGTGCGGACCTCAAAACGCAGGTCCGTGACGTCCCGCCCGGTGACCATCCGCACCCGGTACACCCGCCCGCACGTGCTGGTGAAACTCCACTCGCGCTCGGGCAGCTTCAGCATCTGCTCGCCCTCGGCCAGCAGGTCCCGCAGGCGCTCGGGGATGTCGGCGGACCCTTCCACCTCCGCCGGGGCCTCGTCCTGGCCCCCGGTACTGCTGGCGGTCACGCCGTCCATAAGCGCCTTGGCGTCGGCGATGCTCGGCGTACGGTCACGCTCCAGATAGCGCGCCATGTCCCCGGCGCTCATGCGCGTCTTAACGTCGGAGTAGTCCACCGGCTGCCTGCCGACGTGCCCGTCCTCGAACGTCGCATCTGCGGCGGTCATGACCGCCTTCGGAGCAAGGCGGAGGTTCCACGCCACCGTGAGCGTCTTCTTGTTGACCCGCAGCACCTCGTACCACGATCCGCGGGAGCGCACGAAGTCGCCTTTGGTGAAGTCGTCGGCCCCCCACACCTTGAACCCCTCGGCCTCCGCCTTGGCCACGATCGACCGCCAGTAACCGACTTCCTCGGTGAGCTCGTCGCGCCGCCGCGAGAGCTCGACCACGACGGCCGGCGAGAGCCGCACGCAATGGCCGTTGTTGGACTCCCCGCGCTGCCAGCGGATGACCCCGCGCAAGTCCGCTTCCTTGGTGTCGATCCGGCGCAGGGTCCGGGCCGGGTTCGTTCGGTGCTCCGCGTACGCGCCGGACGCCTCCGCCCGCTGGGCCCAGTGCTTGGCGCGCTCCCCCTCCTGGATGGACTTGCGCATGGCGTTGTCCATCCGGGCATGGTCCCGCCGGGCGCGTCCCTCGCTGTGGTGCCCAACCAAGATCGGCTGCCCCATGTAGAAGCGCTCTCCGATCTGCCTCGACCGCGCGTAAGCCGCGTCGGACGATGCGGCCGCGCTGCTGGCCCGGCCCTCGAACCGCTCGGCGCGTCCCTCGGCCCGCTCCTGCCGGTCGGCCTCCGCTTCGGCGAACGCGCGGCGCTCGTCCTCGTTGACGACGACGCAGACGGTGAAGCCCAGTTCGCGAATCGCCTTCACTGCCGGACGGATCTTGTACTGGTCCGCCGACCTGTCCCGGGAGTGGTTGAGACCCAGGCATCCGAGCGACGGGAAGAACCGCCACCCGTGCGGGCGGATCGCCTCAAAGATGCCGTCCCCCTTGCGCGAGCCCTCCAGGAGGGTGCCGTCGGCGCGGGTGTGGGTGATCACGACATCCGCCTTCTCGGGCGGGCAGTCACCCTCCCACGGCGGCGGCGGGAAGGTCGCGGCCACGCACGCGGGGCACACGCGGGCGAGTTCGCCGCCGGAGTACAGCGGGGTTTCCTCGTGTCCGCACGCGGAGCACTCGCCGTCTCCGGCGAAGGTGAGCGTTACGGACCGGTACCGGTTGTCCACCGGCGCGTTCTCGACCTGATCGGTTGTCACGGTCGCTCCCTGGTGTTGAAGGTTCGGGGTTCGCCGTCCGGGGCTGCCATCCCCTTCCGACATCACTAATTCTGCCTTATTTGGGGGTCCGGGTCCACCTGAAACGGGGGTTTCGGGGGTGATCTGGATCACATGTTTTCGCAGGTCAGAGGCGGTTTCCACCCCCTCCGCGCGGGCCTTGCCGGGCGGCGTCCGCCACGGCTCCGCCCGGCGGGCGGGGGCTCCCCTCGGTCGGTCGGGCAGGCTCCGCCCGTACCCGGGTTCCGGCGGGGCTGCCAGGCTCGCGGAGCGACCGCGAAGCGGCTCGGCCTGGCGGCCCCGCCGGGTTCCGGGTAGCCCTCCGGGTGACCGACCGGCCGAGGGGAGCCCCCGCCCGTCCCCAGCCACCCACCGGGGCCCAACTCGCCCCGCGCCCCCGCCCCTTGGGAGTAAGGGCCCCCGCCGGAGGCGGTCCTCCTCGACCTCCGCCACGACCAGGTGCAGCCCGGATTCCTGGCTCGTCAGCGGACGGCCGGTCCGGCGGTCCGCGGCAGCGGGCCCAGGACAAAGTCGTCGCCCCGCCAGGGGCGTCCGCTTCGGCCCGACGAAGGAGGGCCTGGTCCGCGCCAGCGGACCCCGGCCGCCGCGCGGCCGCCGGCCCCGAAGGGGACGAACAAGAGGTGCCGCGCCGCCAGGCGCGTCCACGGCCCGGTGCCGACGGCACCGGCCGACGAAGGAGGCCGGGGCCGGCGAGCACGCACCGGGCCACCAACACCGCCACGCCGCCAGGCGTGTCCGCAACCGCCGCCGCACAGCACGACGCGGCCCGGCCCCGGCCGGCTCGGCGGGGACGGGCCGCGTCGTCCCCGGCTACCGGAGCTCGTTACGGCGGCACCAGCACCGGGAAACGGTTGACCTCGTGTTGTTGTACGGCCAGAACTTCCGGATGTCCGCCTGGGCGGCGGCGTCGGTCCGGTAGCACCGTGAGTAGACCTGGCTCCGGCTGCTGATCGCGTTGCTGTAGTAGACGTTCACATGGGCGGCCGGGGCTTCGGCCGTGGCCGCCTCGACCAACAGGACCGGCGTGCCCGGCGCGGCCCACATCCCCCATACGCCGCCACTGTGGTGGGGGTTGTCGCTCAGCCACCGGACGAAGATGCGCGGATGCCCCGGCGCCGCTTCGCCCTCCTCGATGTCGACCACCATCGCGGGGTCGGCCCACTTTCCCCAGTTGTCGGACGTGGTGATGACGTCGCCGAGACGGACGTGCGCGAGCGGCATCCATCCGGGCTCGGTCGACCGCTCGGCGGTCGTGCGGCCGTGCGCCAGGTACTCGCCGGAGCACGCGGAGCGCCAGTTCTCGGGACGCGAGTGGTGTCCGGCGTACCCGGCGAAACGCGGGTCGGCGGGGGTGGGGGCGTCGTCGGCGCCGCAGGTGCCGCAGGTGACGGGCTTCTCGGCGTCGATCCAGTACGGCCCGTACTCCCGGATCGTGTCGCACCGGCGGCAGTCGAGCCGGGTCTTGCTGCGCGGGTCGACGGGCAGGCACTGGGCGGAGTGTTCGACGGTGTACGGGGACGCGATGACCACGGGGAAGTCCTTCTGTTCGTTGAAGCGTTCGGGGAGGGGGCGGGGGCGTCGCCCCCGCCCGACCGGCCACGGCGTCAGATCACGCCAATGGCCAGCAGCCACGACGGCGAGCCGTGCTCACAGGTGCCGTCCGGCTCCACCCAGCACCCGTCGCGGGCTTCGGCCCCGCCCTCGGACATCCAGCTCTGCATCTGCTCGATGGACGGCGTCCCCGTGCCGTCCCCGCCCCCCTCGGGCTCCTGGTCCTCCGTCACCTCTCGGGAGACGATCAGCGCCTGTCCCGACAGGTCGAAGGTGGTCATGTCGTCCGCCCACCACGGGGCCCCGGTGACCTGGAACGTCCGGTGCGTGACGTCGCTCAGCTTCAGCTCGCGGTCCGTCCAGCCGGTGACGCGCGGGTAGGCGCGGGCGTCGCTCAGCAGACAGGCGATCTTGTCGCCCACCTGCACGTCCTTCGTGTCGATCCATTCGGTCTTGACGGTCACGGTCGCTCCCTGGTGTTGAAGGTTCGGGCCTGTCGTCCGGGGCTGCCATCCCCTTCCGACATCACTAATTCTGCCTTATTTGAGGGCCTGGGTCCACCTGGAACGGGGGTCCGAATGGGTGATCTGGATCACATCTTTCCGCAGGTCAGGGGCGGTTTCCACCCCTCGCGCGGGCCTTGCCGGGCGGCGTCCGCCACGGCTCCGCCCGGTGGGCGGGGGCTCCCCTCGGTCGGTCGGGCAGGCTCGCCCGTACCCGGGTTCCGGCGGGGGTGCCAGGCTCGCGCTCGCGCGACCGCGAAGCGGCTCGGCCTGGCGGCCCCGCCGGGTTCCGGGTAGCCCTCCGGGTGACCGACCGGCCGAGGGGAGACCCCGGCCACCCCGCCACCTCAGCCACCCACGGCCCGCACCGGTCGACGGAGCCCCCGCCCCCTTGGGAGTAAGGGCCCCCGCCGGAGGCGCATCCGCCTCGCTCCGATCTATTTCATTGCAATGCAACGTAATGCAATGCAACTGAATGCCCCTCGCTCGTCGCACGCGTCGCTTCGACGTCCGTGCCGAACCTCCTGCACTCCGGCGGCGGCGCCGGTCGGCGCGGAGGGGTCCGGCGGTCCGCGCCAGCGGACCCGAACGGGAACAGCCGCCCCGCCAGGGGCGCCCGTTCGGCCCGACGAAGGAGGGCCTGGTCCGCGCCAGCGGACCCCGGCCGCCGCGCGGCCGCCGGCCCCGAAGGGGACGAAGAAGAAGGTGCCGCGCCGCCAGGCGCGTCCACGGCCCGGTGCCGACGGCACCGGCCGACGAAGGAGGCCGGGGCCGGCGAGCACGCACCGGGCCACCAACACCGCCGCCCCGCCAGGGGCGTCCGTTCGGCCCGACGAAGGAGGGCCTGGTCCGCGCCAGCGGACCCCGGCCGCCGCGCGGCCGCCGGCCCCGAAGGGGACGAACAAGAGGTGCCGCGCCGCCAGGCGCGTCCGCTACCGCGCCGCCGCAGGGTCCCCGACTCGGGCTGGGGACCCTGCGGCGGCGGGCTTCAGCTGCGACGGCGGTCCAGCATCTTCAGGACCGCGCCCAGCGTGCCGACCACGACGAGTGCGGGGATGAGGTGCTGAATCAGCCACCACACGCCGTCAAGGCCGATCGCGCCCCCCACGATCAGGGCACCGATACCGACGACGATGGCCAGTCCGAAACGGCTTCCGTCGTTCTGGCGGGCGGCGTTGTGGTTGTGGTTCCGGGGCATTGCGTTACTCCTCGTTGAAGGTTCGGGGGCCGGGAGGGGCTGCCACCCCTCCCGGCGGGCTCGGCTAGCGGCGGACGGGTCCCAGGTCCTGGGGCATCCCGTGGTTCGCCACGAACTGCATGACGCCCTTGGGGGAGTGCATGACGACCGGGGGAGTGCCCTGCTTGATCACCGCGATCCAGCCGAAGGAACGGCGCTCGGCGGTGTGCAGGTATCCGCGCTGCTGGAGTCCGAGCAGTGCCTTGGTGGCCTGCAAGTTCTCCTGCGCCTGCTTGTCGGTGGTGGGCGTGTTCCGCATTGCGTCTCCCGGTGTTGAAGGTTCGGGCCGGTGCCGGGAGGGGCTGCCATCCCCTCCCGACATCCCTAATTCTGCCTTATTTTGGGGTGCGGGTCCAGTCTTTCGCGTCCCTCGTTCGGGTGACCTGGGTCACACGAGGTGGCGGGCCTGGAGCACTCCGACGAACTGGCGGGCGACGGTGGCGACCTGGGCGCGCGGGCGTCGGACGGCCTGGAGCCCCAACAGGCGCTTCCCGCCGCGCTGGATGACGTACGGCTCGCCAACCGCCGGGATCGCAAGGGCAACGAGCCCTTCCGCCGTGTCGACGCGCACAACGGGCCCGTTCGTGACCGGGTCGATGCCGTGCCCGACGGTGACGGCCGGAACGCCGTGCGCCTTGGTCAGCTCCTCGCTGATCGCGCGGGCCTCGATGATGCCGGACGCCGTGGCGGCGTCGATGTCGGCGGGCTTCGCGGCGGGCCACTCGGGGGCGTCGGTCTCGGGCTTCACGGGCTGAGTGCTCATGCTGTGCGTCCTTGCGGTGTTGAAGGTTCGGGGCTCGTCCGGGGCGGGCTGCCATCCCGCCCCGGACGGTGGGGCTCGTGCGGTGACTTACTCGGTGTCGAGCGCCCGGCGGTGCAGCTCGGCGTACGCGAGCGACTGACGCGCCCGGCTGAGGCGCTTCCGCCGGTCGTCCGGGGCGTACGCGTCCAGCTCGCCCCGCGCGATGGCGTCGACCATCCACACGGGGAGGGTGCCGAACGCGATACGCGCGGCCTCGTGCAGCTCGGCGAGCGTCGCGACCTGCGTGATCTCCTCCGGGGTCGGGAGGGGGTTCTCCCGCAGACACGGGCCGGTGAGACCGGTCTCCATGTGGCACGTCATGCAGACGCGGGCGACGTTGAACAGGTCGTGAACGATCACGCCGTCCACCCAGACGGCGTCGTAGGCGTCCACGATCCAGTGCTTCGCGGTGCCGGTCTCGGTGTTCACGTGGTCTCCCTGGTGTTGAAGGTTCGGGCCTGTCGTCCGGGGCTGCCATCCCCTTCCGACATCACTAATTCTGCCTTATTCGAGTGCCTGAGTCCACCTGTAACAGCCCTCCGAACGGGTGACCTGCATCACATCTTTCCGCAGGTCAGCGGCGGTTTCCGCCCCCACCCGCGCGGGCCTGCCCGGCGGCCTCCGCCACAACTCCGCCCGGTGGGCGGGGGCTCCCCTCGGTCGGTCGGGCAGCTCCGCCGTACCGCCGGTTCTGCGGGGGGTGCCAGGCTCGCGCTTGCGCGACCGCGAAGCGGCTCGGCCTGGCACCCCCCGCAGGTTCGGTGGTAGCCCGAAGGGTGCCCGTCCGGCCGAGGGGAGCCCCCGCCCACCCCCAACCCCAGCCACTCCCCGGCCCGCACACACACGACGAGCCCCCACCCCCTTGGGAGTAAGGGCCCGCCGGAGGCAGAAAATCGTGAAGCTCAGCCCCTCGTCAGAACGGGTCGCTGGCTGGCTTCGGCGTCGCTGGGGACGGGCTCGTTGTGGGCTGGGGAACGATGACCGGAGTTTCCTCCGCGGTCGCGGCCGCCGCATCGTCGCCGGTTTCCACGGTCTCCTTCTCGTCGGCCTCGACCGGTTCCTCCTCGACCTCCGGAGGTTCCTCCTCCCAGCCCTCGTACTCGGCGGCGTCGTCCGGCTCGCGCTCCGGGGGCGCCTCGACGGTCTCGACGTCCTTCCGGGCCGGCGGCGGGGTAAAGGGAAGTTCCTTCGTGAGGTCGACCGGCGGTTGCTGCTCGACCACCTCGTTCTGCTCTGCCTCAGGCACCGGGTACCGCGGGGCAAGAGCCATCTGCACCGTCTGGGAAGAGTCCTCCGGGTGGCCGATGGCGACGATGGCCTCGCCAACACCGAGTTCCCGTAGCTGGTTCGGGTGGACCTTGAAGCGGTCGACCTGGCGCAGGGAGCCGACTCCGGACCCGGCCGTGGTCGAGCCGAGAACTCCGATGTCCTCCTGGACCTGAAGCGTCTCCTCCCACCCTTCGTACGTTCCCAGCAGTTCGGAGACCTGTTCCGCGGACGCTTTGGTGCGGTGAAGGATCAGCACGTCCGCGTTGGTGAGCACGGCCGCCAGGAAGGCGTCGGACACGTCGGCCAGGTCCGCCAGGTCCTGGGTGCACACGAACAGACCGCCGCCGGCGGCGCGCAACCGCTGGAACAGCCCCGTCATCGTGCTGCCCCCGAGCCCGCTGAACTCATCGACGCCCGCGATGAACAGTCCGCCGTTCTCCCCGAAGTTCTCCGCCAGCAGCCGGTCTCCGACCGACCCGAGGTCGGTCAGGAACAGGTTGCCGATCTGCCGCGCCGCCTTCGCGTCGGTGTTCGCCGCGAGGGAGAACAGGACGATGTCGCCGCGCTTGACCGACTCGTAGAGGTCGACACCGTCCTGGGTCTCGATCAGGACGCGGCCGGCGTCGCCCGACACCAAGTTCCGGATGCGGGTGGCCAGGCCCGGGATCGAGCGCTTCAGGTCCTTCGCCTCGGTGTTGAGGTAGTTCAGGTAGTCGCCCAGTTCCTTCTGCAGCCGCGGCGAGAAGTGGTTCGTCCGGGAGCCGAGAGACTTCAGCGTCAGCAGGCGGGCCAGGTCGGGAAGGTCGCGGCGCCAGGCCCGCGTCGTCCCGTCGGGGAACAACTCGGTGACGCTTCCGCGAACCAGGTCGTCCAGGGCTCGGACGGCATACAGCAGGAACTCTTCAGCCGCCTCTCGGTGGTGCGGCTCTGAGAACCCGCCGCCGGCCACCTGGTCCAGGCACTCCACGATCCGGCTCCGGATCTGCTCGGCGGAACCGTGGCGGATGGGGTTGTACGTCGTACCCGCCCCGGTGACCGTGACCAGTTTGAACCGGCGCCCCGCGTGATGCGCCCCTCCGGCCATAGCCTCGATCAGCATGGGGTCCGCCTTCATGTCGGCGAACAGAAACCCGATACCCAGGGGACGCGCGTGTGAACTGACGACCAGCTCGTACACCAGCTGCTCGATCGTGCGGGACTTTCCGTAGCCGGATGCTCCGGGGATGAATCCGTGACGCCTCATGGCACGGCCGCTGATCTCGCACGCGTCGCCGGTCATCTTGTCGACGCCCAGCCGGATACGCAGGTCGTCCAAACTCTGCGCCGGGGGACGGTCATCGTTCTGCGCGAGCTCCCGCAGCTTCGCCTCGATCCGCTTCTGCGGCACTGGGTCCTTCACCGTCCGCCACTCCGCCTGGAACTTCGCTCGCCGGATGAGCCAAGCTCCGCCGATCCCGGCCGCGACGGTCACGCTGAACGGAATCTGGTTGCCCACCCAGCTCGCCCAGTTCTCCTGGGCGAGTTCTGCCAGTGCGGCCCGGTTCGGGCTGTCCCAGATCGCCGTCCCCAGTTCGCGGTACGGCACCAGGTACCACCGGAAGAATCCGATCAGCGCGCCGACGACTACGGCACCCCACCCGGCCCAGCACACCCAGTGCCGGGCCCGCGGCGGGAAGCGGCGGCCGGCCGCGACCAGGACCAGCACGAGAATCGCCGCGACCGGGTTCAGGACGGCCAGGATCACCCCTGCTGCCCTCGCCACGGCCTCACCGGAGTTTGGGTTGATGGGCTGCGAACCCTGCCACTTCGTCGTAGGTCCGCCTGCGATGTTCCCTCGTGCTCGCTGGCTCCGTGGCGTACTCACTCTGCTCCCCGTTCTTCTACATCCCAGACGCGGACAAAGATCTTCTGTCCCCGCCCCAGCTCGACGGCTGAAGCGTTCGCTTCCTCCGCGGCCGACTCCACGTTCTTCAGCAGTTTGGGAAAGGCCCAGTACATGGCGTAACTGATGTGATCGGCGTTGACGTACAGCAGCATGTTCCTCACGAGACGCGGACGCGCCTTCTGGGTTCGCTCCAGCTCGTGGGCCCACACGGTTCCGTCCGGACGTAGACCCACCAGGTCCGGGTAACGGCGGCCGCGCCCGTTCTCCCCGGTCGACACCGCGTAGGTGGGCTCCGTGCTCGCGTACTGGTTCGGGGTATCGCGAGCACGGATCTCCCGCTCGGTCACCAGCTCATCGTCCGGCCTGATGCTGCTGATGTACTGAGCCAGGTCGACCACGGCCAGGTCGTGGTTGTACTCCTTGATATTCGGCGTCACTGCGTTCCCAGGAATGTTCAGCAGTTCCGTCGCCGACTTCGTCAGCCAGAACACCTGAGCGCGCCGTCCGGGGAGCTGGCCGGCTGACAGCAGACCCATCGACGTCAGCGCTCGGAGCCTCCGGTACACCACCTGACGAGACGGCAGAACTCCGCCGTCTCCCGTGAACTGCCGCGTGACCTGCTCTGCCGTTACGCCGAACCACCGGCCGATCCACTCCAGAACCGGCACGTCCCGCTCGGTAAGCCGCCAGTTCTTGCCCTTGGGCACCACCACTTCGCGGACTACAACCTCCACGACAACCAACTCCCACCGTGACTTACGAACGCGCGCCGTGCGGCACACGGCAAAACTCTGAGGTTCAAACCAGCCTCGCCCGCCCGCAGGGGCCGAGGAACGAGAGCCCCTGCCGTGGTGGCCGACGTAGGAGGCCACCACCAGATCAAAGCAGCCGACCCCGCCAGGGGTCGACCAAGGTCCGGCGCCCTGGTGGCAGACCAAAGGCCCCCAGGGGCCGACGTCTGCGACCAGGTGAACGCCGCCGGACCACCAAACGCCGCCCGAAGGGCGCCAACTTCAGTAACCTCGCCGCACTCCGGCGGAAACTCCCGCACTCGCCCAGCCACCCACCACGGGGAGAACTCGACGGCTCGCCGCCGGCGGAAGAAAGCGAACCCACACCCTCAAGACGCGGAACTCGCCAACGGTGGTGAGGGTGCATCACGACGGCACAGATCAGAGTCGGTCGCCGTCCGCACACCGGCCCGCCTCCTGGCGGCACCCTCCCGACGAACCCACCGCCCCCACCGGAGAACGTACGCCCCCACCGGCTTCAAGTTTCGCTGTCCACCCCCGCCCAGTAACTCACCAGCGACCACTTGCAGACATCACTCCTCCGTACCCCCCACCGGCCCACCCTAGTTCTTAAATTCTTCTCTCTCTTCTCTTTGTCTTTCGTCTTTGTCTTTCTCTTTTGTCCTTGTCTTTGTCCTTCATCTTTGTCTTTCACTCTCTCTCACTCACTCTCACTCTCCTCCTCTCAGTTCTTCTTCTACCTCCACCACACTCAACCTGTGCTCCCCCCACCCACTCTGATCTGAACCCACGTGCTGCATCCTGACCACCCACTTCCTGAGGGACGATGGGAGTGGGTGGTCAGGATGCAGCACGTGGAAAAGGGCAGGTCAGAGTGGGTGGGGGGAGCACCCTTTGTCACACCCTGTTTTACACATGGTTTTACACCCTGCGGCAAACTCCGAGTTTGCTGGCAGGGTTCGCGCTGCCGAACTGGCGGGCGGCTACCCGGGGATACTCACCTAGGCGGCCGCTCCCCACTTCGCCATGTACCGGCGCTCACGCAACTCGGTGACCCTGGCCTTCTGCTGGGCCGGCGTCAGCTCACGGAAACGCGCCTTCCACTCGTCTCGACGGCTCTTCCTCTCCTCTGCGGGCAAACTCGCCCACCACTGCTCGCGACGGCTCTGGTCGGCCGCTGCACGCCTCTGGAGGGCCCTCTCCTTCCGCTCCTGCCAACGGCGCTGCAGCTTCTCCCTGGTGGCCTCCCAGGACCTCGCGAAGGCACTTCGCTCGCGCTCGATCCGTGCTGCCGTTGCTGCCTTCCGCTGGGTCATGGACCGCAGTTCCCGCACTGCCTGACCCGTGAGCTCCCAGCCCTTCCGTCCGGCCTGGGCGATACGGAGCTTCCTCAGCACCTGGAGGCCGGTCTCCACGTTCGTCAGCTGTGCCCGGGTCGGTCGGGGGGTGGGGGTGTAGCCGCTGAGGGTGTAGAGCTGCGTGACCGTGAGGGGGCCGGGGTGGAGGGCGAGGGTCGTAGCGAGGCTGAACCAGGAGCGGCTGCGGGGGGCGGGGGAGTGACTACAGGGTGGTTCAGAAGTTTCAGCACGGAAGTCCAGGGTGAGCAGGTTCAGGCTGAACTCGTGCGACGCCTTGGTGCCCATGCTCTGGTCGTACGTCCGGGTCCGGATGAGGACGCCGTCCTCCACGAACGCGTCCAGGGCGTCCCTGATCGTGTTCCGGGACTTCCCCGTGTCGTTCTCCAGGTCGCGTTCAGGCAGCGGCCGGCAAGCCAGCCCCTGACGCGCCATGCGGTCCCCGATGGCCGCGAGGATGTGTTCCCTGCTGTGCCGGGTGGCGGTGGTCCAGTTCGGCCAGTGGAGTTCCCGTACGCCTGCCAGAAGCGGGCCTGTGACCTTCTTCCAGCGCTCGGACGCGGACTTACCTGTGCGGCTGTTCCGGTGGTCGTCCACGTACTCGACGGCGGCGTTCCAGCAGTGGTTAACCCACCAGCGGTGGCCGCGATTGCGGGCGCGGTGGAAACCGAGGTGTGCCGGGTCGCTGACTACCTGCCATGCGGCGTCGGCATCGAACCCCGCGATGATGAGGCGGGCGGTAGAGAGTAGTTCGCTCAGGGACCGGTCCACCCAGTAATCGGGGCCGGGCTTACGAAGCCGCTCCCAGAACTCCCCCTCCGGAATCGTGGAGATACGACGCTGCCAGGGAGTTGCCGGAACTTCCTTTCGCAGAGTTGTGACCGGCCGGGTGTACTGGGGCATGTTCATGGCCCACGACGGCAGGGTGTTGGCGGCTCCCTCAACGAACTCGGGGAGGTCGACGCGGCCGCTCTTGCGGTGCGGTGCGGAGAGCGGGCGGAGGGTACGGCGCCAGTCGATCTGGCGGGCCGTGGCACCCCAGTGTGCGCGGACCGTCTCCACCGTCGTCTTGAACTCGGCGCGGGCGGCCTGGGTGCGGAAACACGCGATCAGGTGCCAGCGGCCGGCGCCGCCGCCCGATCGACGGGTGACGAACCAACCGTCCAGTTCCCTGGCGCGGGTGGTGAGGTGTTCGAGCGCGCTGGTGCTCCAGT
This sequence comes from Streptomyces sp. NPDC111744, assembly GCF_055634995.1. Taxonomy (NCBI): domain Bacteria; kingdom Bacillati; phylum Actinomycetota; class Actinomycetes; order Kitasatosporales; family Streptomycetaceae; genus Streptomyces; species Streptomyces sp. NPDC111744. Next base: position 60,933 of record NZ_JBVKCG010000031.1, on the reverse strand, counting down.
CGTCGTCGTCGCCGTCGATGTCGACGGCGACCGCGCTTTCCCGGAGGGTGGCGACGTAGGAGGCTGCGCGGCCGGTGCGGACAAACTCGGCGGCCTCGCTGAGGAACTTCAGCGGTCGGCCGGTTGCCACCTTTGAGTTTCCGCTGTCGATGCAGAAGACGGGGGCGGCGAACAGGAGGTCGTCCAGCAGCATGGCGGCCACGCGGGCTCGCTCTGCTGCGCTCTCGGTGTTGTCTTCCGTCTGCTGCCGGGGCAGGGACGAAGTGCTGGGAAGGGTGAACAGCGGCTCAGTGGCCGCGGCCCTGTGCGTACGGGGCTCGGCGGTGGGTACTCCCGTGAACGGCGCGCGTGACACACCGCTTTCGGGCAAGGAGGTGCCGGCCCGGGGACCTGTGGCTATGATGGTCTCCAGAACTGAACGACATCAGGCAGCACAAAGCCCGCATCGGGCGATGTCTCCGACGTCGATGGAAAAGGCCCTGGTCAGCTCACTGGCGACCAAACCGATCGCTGACAGTGCCTTGGGATTCAGTTTTCGTTGGCCCCGCGGGTGAGTCCCCGGGGCGTGTATCAGCTACGTCGATATGCCCCCATGGCGACTACCCCGAGGGAGGGGTGCGTCCTGAGCCGGGTTGGACGGGCGCTGTGCACCCTCGATCCCCTCGATCTCCTTCTTCACCATCTCGGCTGTGCGCTTCCAGTCCAGCGGCACGTCGCCACGCAGCACCAGGTGCTCCACGACGGCGCCGATGAGACCGGCGGCAGCCAGGCGGGGGTGAATCTCCCGCAGCTTCGGGATCAGAGCCTCTGCCACCACCGGCGGCAGGTTGACGGTGATCCGCCAGTTCTCGCCGGAGGCAGGGTCATAGGCGCTCTCACGATTCGTGAGCATCCGCTTGTTCCCAGTCCCGGCCATGATCCGTATCTTGCCATCTCCGACCCCTTCCGTGCATCACGAATCACGCGTGTCGGAGCACTTTTTTCACGTCCGTCCCGCCCCGCTCAACGCGGAATGTCCGACCTTCTACCTGTTCATGTCGGCTTGCCGCTGTGACGCCGGCGCGTCAACGATGGCGGGGCGCGTGTCCTTCGCGAGGGTGACGAGTCGTCACCCTCGCTCTGCGTGAGCGTTAGACCGGGTGTCGGCTCCTTCGGCAGTGCTGCGGGCTGCGCCCTCAGACTCGCGATGTCTCCGGACGTACGGCGGTCCCCTCGGCAGGGGACCGAAGGGACCGTGGGATGCGGCGTCCAGGTCGCACGACTGGAACGTGGCTAACGTGCGCGACGGTTTCCACGATGCGTTCCCAATCGTTGAACTCGTGTTGTAGACAACGGGAGTTCCGGCGATCTGGTGGAAGCGCTCGTTCAGGAACCCACGGCTGACGCGAGTTTCTGGCGATGAACGCCGAGTCGGTCAGTCGCTATCCCTCCGCGTGACGATCAACTGGTGACTGCCGGGCACGTCGGCCCGGACGCTCGTGACGAAACCCCGCCGTCGTAGCACCCGGTCGATCGCGGCGGCCATCGCCGCTTCGGTTTCGTCCTGCAGCTGGACGTCGGGGTGCTCGTCCTCCTCGCGGTCGATGGCGTCGGCGGCCGCCTTCAACAACTCCGCGCTGCACGCCCACCCCACGATGACGGCCCCCAGTTCGCGGGACTCCACCACGTCCACGCCGCCGCCGGCACTGACTGGGGCGGAGGGGAGATCACTCAGGGGAAGGCCCGCGAGCTGAAGCGTGCGGTACACCTCGATCCGCAGGCCCTCGACATCGTCCACCGTGTTCTCCGCTCTTCCCGGCTCCCGTGTGCCGCTGCCGCGGCCCCGGAGAAACGCTACTGGTCACACCGGTTTCTCAGCAGCAGCGCACTGGTGCACGACTGCGGGAACCAGCCAACCGTCCGGGAAACCCGTTCCCTGTTCGGCGCGGGCGTCCGCCCGGTACGGTCTGCCGTATGCCGGACAACGCCCTCGCGCCCTCCCCGCTCACCATCCCGGGCCTGCCCACACCGTGCTGCCTCGACGGCCGCGACCTCATGAAGACGTGGGTCACCGCCTATGCCGCCGCCGTGAACTCCGGTGAAGCGGCCCGGGAGGTGTATGACGCCGAGATCGCGTGGACGACGCACCAACTGGTTGTGCACCGGTTGAATCCGCCCCGGGTGGACGGCTGCCACAACTGCGTGGAGTGGGCGGCGAACCTGGGGCTGGGCCCGGACGATTCTCCGGACCTCGACCACCCCGTAGAGTACGAGGCGGCCGAGCACGCGGTCCGCCATCAGGTCTTCGACCCCATGGTTCGGCACTTCAGCGGCGGCCGTCACACTTTCGTCTGACCAGGACCTGCGACCATGCCAGAATCCACCGCCGCCCGCGATCGGCAGGACCGTACGACGGCGGCCGGACTGACCGGCACCGCCGCGGTGTGCGTCGTCCTCGCGGCCGGCTCGGGACACCGGTGGCCGGTACTCGTCGCGGCTGGTGCACTGATCGGCGCCGTGATGGTGTACCGCCGGGTCATGCGCGGTGCTTACGCGTACTGGGTCGCCTGGGCGGTGTCTCCCGTCCTGAGCCTGCTGCTTCTGTGGGCCCAGCCCTCCGACCTCCGCGATGCGGCCGCACTGCTCGCCCTGCCGTGGGCCGGGCTGAGTGCTGTGGTCGCGCTCGTGCTGTTCGTGCTGTGGCGCTCTCGCCGCGGCGGTCATCTGGACTGGGTGGTGTGGCACCCCGACCTCGGCCTCCTGCGGCGCGAGCAGACGAAGCGGGCGGCCCTCGACTGGGCCCGGTGGCACTACCGCGAGCCGAGCGTGATCGACCGCCTCGACCGGGCGCCGGAACTCGCGCGGCAACGTCCGCTCTACCCGTACGCTGACCGGCCGCTGAAACAAGCCGACCGGCCGCAGGAGTCGCTGTGACCCGGCCTCCAGAGGACGGGGCGAGGGACCGCGCCGGGGCAGGGGTCGCCGCGTTGGATGCCAGCGCTCCCGACTGGGAGGCGGTGGACGCTCTCCTGCAGCGCCGGGGCCAGGACGCGGCCGTCGTGACCGTGGCCCTGGCGTACCTGACGGCCTGCGCCGAGTGGCGGACCGCAGAACAGAGCGGCCGCATCGGTGTGCAACTCGACCGGTACATGAGCCGGTGGCAGCGTACCGAGAAGCTGCTCATACACCGGCTGCGCCGCCGGGCCGTGCTCAAGGCCGCCCCGCTCGGTGTCCGGCGGGCGCGGTGGCGGCAGGCACAACGGATCGTGGCCGCGCTCGACGTCCGCGGGCTCGGCGTCTACACGATGGAGCGCGAGGAAGCGCTGCACGCCTGCGGGCTCATCGCGCTCGGGGTCGTCCACCACCTGGTGGCGGGAGCGGCCCTGCCTGCCATCTGCTCGACCAGCACCGAGTGGGCCTGACGGCCAGGGACAGGCGCCCTTCTGTCAGCACCTGCCGGTGGATGGTCACACGTACCGGTGGTCCTTCCGCGTGTCGGGGGCGGGCTCTCTCCCGGCTCGGGCACGGTGGGGTGGTGCGCCGTCTCCTGTCCGCCCTCGTCCTGCTCGCTGTGGGGTGCACGGGTTGCGTCAGCGTCGCCGGGCAGGCTCCGCACCCGGACGGCACACGGCCCCCGGCGAATGCCCGGCCGATGATCTTCCCGGAGACGCCGCTGCCCTCACCTCCACCCGCTCTCGAAGCGCTCGTGGACACCTCCGAGGACTCGGCAGGTTCCGCGACGTCCTCCCCCCGGCCGGCGAAGGAGACCCGGAAGGCGCCGCCACGGTCCCCGGCCTCTCCAGCCCGCGCCGCACCGGCCCCCGCCGAACGCCGCGCGGCTCCGCGTCCGCGCCCCCGGGTCAAGCACGTGATCCCACGGCCGCGTGCGGTGCCAAAGCGGCCTCCGGTTCGTCCCCGCCCTGCCCGTTCGTACGACATGGGTACGGTGTGCGCCATGTCGAAGGGGACCGTCGACCCCTCCCTCTCGCAGCTGTGCGAGTCGACCTATGGCCGGTGAAATCGGCGCCCGGGTCCGATATTCTCGCGTCTTAAGACGCGAGAATGGGAGAAGCGATCATCACCACGTCAGCATCGGAGTCCGAGGGCCCCGCCGAGAATGCGACGCTCAGCAGCGTCGGAGCCGCCATCACCGGGGCCCTCGCCGTGGGCTGGGAGGCGATCCGCCGCCACCATCCCGACGTGCCAGACGCCGTGGTGACGATGGGGACCCGGCACCGGAAGCCTCTCTGGGCGCACTTCTGGGCCCAGCAGTGGAGTCTTACCGGCGGCGACAAGGTCCCGGAGGTATGGATCGCCGCCGAGGGCCTGGCCCGCGGCGCCGCCGACGTGATGGGCAGCCTGCTGCACGAAGGAGCGCACGGCCGGTGCTCCACCCGCGGGGAGAAGGACTGCAACGCCGCGCAGTACCACAACAAGTTCTTCCGGGACTCCGCCCAGGTCCTGGGGCTCGCCGTGGAGCGCTCGGAGCGCAACGGCTACTCCGTCACCTCGATCACGGACATCGCACGGCAGCGCTACCGCGAGCCGATCGCCGCACTGGAGGCGGCGATCCGGGCGGAGCGAACGATCCCGCCCTCGGGCGCCACCGCCACCGGCGGGCAACGCCGGAACACCAACTACCGGCCGGCGAGCTGCCAGTGCCGTCCCGTGCGCACCCTGCGGGCGGCGGCGGGCACCTGGGAGGGGCCGCCGGTCATCTGCGGCGGGTGCAACAAGCCGTTCGTGATGACGTCCTAAGCCGCGAGACGCAGGGACATCGTCGCGCTCTGCTCCCAGTCCGGGACGCTGTCGACGTACTCCCAGAAGGCCCGGCTCTTGGGTGCGTGACGGGAGTGGATGGCGACTTGGTGCGGCGGCTTCTTGCTGCGCAGGGCGGCCTGGATGAACCCGCGCCTCATGCTGTGCCCGGTGATGCGGCGGCCCTGCTGCAGGGCACGGCGGAGGCGGAGCCGCCAGCCGGAGAGGATGCTGCTGGCCTCGGCCTCGGTGTCGGCCGCCGCCGCGGCGGTGACCGCTTCCGCGCGACTCTCCCAGACCTCGGCGACCGCCCGTTCGTCCTCGTCCTTGATGAGCCCGGCCGCGCGGGCGGCCGTCTTGATGATGGTCCGCACGGTCCGGGCGGTGATGCCGCCCTGGCGGTCGGCGTCGTCGTTGCGGCGGCCAGCGGCGTCCGCGCCGATCTTCCCGTGCCGGTCGATCCGGCGGAGGAGGGGGCCGTCCGTGAGCTGTCCGGCGTCGGCGAGGACGTCGAACCACCGCCGCACGGCGGTGACCGGGCACAACTCCGGTGCGTCCAGGGGCGCCAGGATGCGGACGGTCTCGCCCTCGGCGTCCTGGTCCGCCTTGGACTCCCTGACCTCGACCTCCAGCGCGGGCACCTCGTGGATCTCGCCGGTCCCCTCGTCCGTCAGCTCCACGGTGAGGATGCGGATGTCGTGGATGTTGAGGCCGGCGGGCTCGCTGCACCGCCCGGCCATCCACCAGTCGAGCACCAGCGTGACCGCGTCCCGGGCCCCGCGCGGGGTGCTCAGGTTCAGGGTGCCGACCATCCGCCGCAGGTCTCCCGGGGTCACGCCGTCCGCCTTCAGCGGGCCGGGCTGGACACCCCCGATCCCCTTCGCCTCGTGCTTGGCGCGTCCCCGGATGACGCCCTCGATCGCCTTCAACTCCTCGGCGTCCAGCGGCGATCCGTCCAGTGCGCGCATCCCCCGCAGGGTGCCCGACATCGCTTGCAGCGTCTTGACCGGGTGCCCCCGGTCGGCCAGGGCGGCGATGAACGACGCCACGGCGCCGCGCTCGGCGGTGTGCCAGTCGACGTCGCTGCACCACTGCGCGTACTCCCGCCAGCGCCAGGCCCGCGCGTCCCGGCTCGACTGCGGGACGCTCTCCTCGAACCACTTGGCGGCGGACGCCGACAGGCGCATTCCGGTCCTGGTGGTCACCGTCTCCACCTGCCGGGCAAGGGGACGAGAGGGCGGGAGGGCGATGTCAGTGCTGGTCACGGCAGGGACCTCCGGGTCTTACTTCCGCTTGGGGCGGGTCGTCGGGAGCATCGCGCGTACGGCGGCCGCCGCGTCCTGGGCGGCCTGGTGGACGGCTTCGGCGCCCGTGCCGGATGCCCGGGTCATCGCCTTCAGCGCGTCCAGCAGCGTGGCGACGGGGTCCGGGATGCCATCGAGCGGCTGGGCTCGGTAGACCAGCACGGCTTCGCCCGGGTCGGACGGCAGGGCGGCGGGGAAGGTCTCGACCTCCATCCGGCCGGCGCGGTAGGCGAATCCGATCTCCAGCCGACGGCGTTCGTCCGGCAGGCCGGTCAGGTCGAACTCCTCGCCCTCCAGGAGCAGTTCCACCAGCGGGAAGACGGCGATTCCACGGCCGCGCCGCAGTGCGGCGTGGACCCGGGTCTTGATCGCTTCGGCCTCGGGCCCCCACTCCTGGGTGCGGGCCTGCTCGTAGGTCTGGCTCACCGGCCCGTGCCCTCCGTGCCTGGGGTCTCGTTGTTCAGGGTGCGCATCTTTTCCTGCACTTCCGCGGCAGTCAGCCGGATCAAGCGGTCTCCCCGGAAGGGCTCGTCCGGCGGCGCGGGAAGGGGGAGGACTGCGGTGGGAGCATCCGCTGGTACGGCCGGTCTGCCGTACACCATCTTCACCGCGTCGGTCAGGGCGTCATGCCGTGCGGCGCCCCCTGCGACGCCCTGGAGGCAGTCGGTCAGCTTCCGGGCCTGCGCGCTCAACGGCGCCCCGGCTGCGGCAAGTCGCCTCAGCTCGGCGGCCTCAGCCGCGATCTCCTCGGCGAGACGCTGCATGTTCGCGGCGGCCGTGGCGATCTGCTCGTCCAGCCGGTCCCGCCCGGCCTCCGCCCGGGTGTACGGGGCAGTCACCGCGCGTCCTGCCGGTCGCGGGCGGCCCGGATCGGAGCACACCGTCCGCAGGTCTTCACCGAGCACACCGGGGCGTCCCCCGACCGCCACCGGTACTCGTGACAGTGCTGGTCACGGCCGGTCTGGGGCACCTGTTCCAGGGCGGTCCGGATCGCCTCGCGGGCCTCGTCCAGTGCGGCGGGCCGGCTGGGGGCCTCCTGCAGAAGCTCCAGCGCCCGGCTCAGGGTCGCCCGGCCGAATGCCAGGCCGGGCAGCTCGGCGAGCGGGACCAGGTCCTCGCGCTGGGTGTCCGCCGCGTCGGCCTCCATGCACCACCGGCCGTACGGCATCCGGTCGTCGGTCACTCGCCGTTCTCCGGCCGCTCGACGGTGAACTCGACGCGCTGGACGCCGAAGTCGTCCGTGACGGCCCGTTCCTCGTACGAGAGGCCAGCGGCGTCCAGTTGGGCCCGGTACAGGTCGACGGCGTTGGTCTTCCCGCTGTTCAGCGGGCCCAGGATGGCGGCGATGGCGGCCCCCTCGGCGCCGTCCAGGATCGTCACCGGTCCGCCGCCGAACAGCTCGGGCGAGACCAGGGGCTGGACGGACACGGTCTTCTCCTCACCACTGCGGTCGACCACCGTGGTGGTCCACCCGGTGAGGTCGCCCTGCGGGTCGGTGTCGACCAGACCGGTGGCCCGGCCCTCGCGGGCGAGCTGGTCGAGCAGTTCGGGCCCGCTGACGCCGCGGCGGTCGGCCTCGACCTGAAGCAGCCGCTGGACGTCCTCGATCGACCGGCCCGGCTCCTCGGCCTCGTCTCGCTCCGGCATCGCCGCCCCCTCCAGTAGTTGTCAGCGCCTGTTATGAGCGTCCGCAAGCGCGCCGTTTCTGATTTCCGCTAAGGAGACGGTATCGGAAATCAGCCCGCCGGCAGGGGCCTTCGGCGTCGCCCGGACGGGTACTTCGAATGCCTAACGGTTCTGTGAGAGCGATTCTCCGCTCCGGTGCCAGCACGGCCGGTGGGCCGGTGCCCGCTCTCGTCGGCGCGCGAGGGGAGAAGGCAGCGACGGCGGCGGCCGGAGGGGCGAGCCGCTGTGTGCCGTTCTACGGGATTCGTTGGCGGACCCAGTAGTTACCTGCACTGAAATGAAACCTCTATCTCAGATTGGCGTGTGTCGGATCATGCCTGATCAAACCCCATGCCGAATCAATTTCATTGCGTTGCATTACATTACGTTTCATTACATTGCATTGCGATCTTGAAGCAGGTTCGACTACACTGCGGAGTCAGGTCGGTACACCTGTTCTTCGCTGAGAGCCGTCCTGCTGCACATGTTGGAAGTTCCGCACAGTGGCAAGGGGAGGACAACAAGGTGAAGAACCGCCATCGGTCTGTGAGGCGGGGCGCTACGGCGGCCGCCGTAGCGGGCATTGCCGTACTCGTTGCCGGATGCGCGTCGGGGGCCGGAACGGAGAAGGGCGCGTCCGGTGACGGTGGCGCCTCCGACACCACGGCCGCCGCCGTGCAGGCCGCCCGGACCTACCAGAGCGCCGTCAACGGTGACGACTGGACGAAGGCGTGCGGCCTGCGGACCGAGCGCTATCGGCACGGCTCCGTGAAGGAGTGCGTCGCCGACAACGCGCCGAAGACCCCGAGCCCGGAGCCGAGTCCGACCGAGTCCGATGAGTTCCCGCCGCTTCGCCGGGCGGACGGCTCTGTCGTGCGCCCCAAGCCGAAGCCGAGCGCCAGCGGCCCGGACCGGGCGGAGACGGGCGAGGTCAAGGCCAGCGCGCCGCAGAGCGTCCCCGCCATCGGTGACCACCCGGCCGGCACGGGCGTACGGGTCGAGTACACCGTCACCTGGCCCAACTCCACCACCACCAGCCGCAAGGCCCTGCGCGTCGTACAGCAGGGCGACACGTGGCTGGTCGACCAGTCCGAGGACATTGCCGAGTCCGACGAAGCCCACGGCAACCCGGTCCACGACGCACTGATGAGGGGATGACGTCGTGCTGGAACCGACGACCTCTTTGTCAGCGACACGTGAGACCGTGAGGCCCCGCGACGCACATAAGTCGGCACAGGGGAGGACCCGAAGGTGAAGAAGGAACCGCCGCCGTCACCGCGCCTGGCCGCCGTCGCCGCGCGGGACCCCGACCTGGCCGAGAAGGACCGGGACCTCTTGGTCCGGGCCGACCGTGACCCGCGCTCCTACCCTCGTGGCGAGGTGAGCGTCTGGTGGGCCACGGCTCCCTACCTGCTCCGTCCCGGTGTCGCCGTCGCTGGTCTCGGAGCTGGAGCCTGGGTCACCGGGGCAGTTGAGTGGTACAGGCCGAGCCCGCACGACGGCGGGGCCACGGTGAACGACGCCTTCGGTCGCCCGGTGCAGGAACTCTTCGACGGCCTCCACTCCGCCCTCCTCATGGCGTGGCCGATCGGAACCGCCGTCCTCGCGTTCATGGGATTCGCGTACGCGGCGAACGCTGTTTCACGGAACAAGACGGCACGGCGCCTGGCGGAGCTCAAGGACCGGTGTGTCCAGCCCTCCGACCTGAACGACGACGCCCGCGCCCTCCTCGCCCGTGCCCAGCAGGCGAAGAAGGCTGTTCGCACCTCGGCGGTGCACCGCTTCGACCTCATCGACCGGCAGCACAATGACGTAGCCCTCCCCCGGCAGGAGTGGGAGATCGCGGAGGCCCTGCGGGAGTACACCCGGCTGGTGAAGGCCGAGCCCTCGAACCTCAAGGGGGACAAGGTGGCCGCGCTGGTCGACACCCGGCGCCGGGCCCTGCGGGCGAGCCTCGACGGGATCACCCGGCGGGTCGAAGCCCTGGAGTCGTACGCCGAGCAGGTAGCCCAGGCCGATGACCGCTACCGCGAACTGCAGCAGATCCAGGCCCTGACCGACGGCAGCGACGACATCCTCGACTTCCTCGCCCGCACCGTGCGCGATGACCTCGCCGTCGCCGAGATCGACGGCATGACCGGAGAGGCCGCCGTCGTCGCCGACGCCTTCACCAGGGCGCTCGAATCCGCGAAGGAAGCCGCCGTCATCGCCCTGCCCACCCGCACGACCGCCGCCTGATAGGGGACCAGACCATGACCACGAAGAAGCAGGACGACGGCAAGTCCAAGCTGGTCGTCCCCCGACTGACCTTCGATCCCGCACTCCCCCAGGACCTCCAGGACCTGCTGCGTTCGGCGGAGCCCCGTGAACTCCACCGATCCCCGGATGACATCACCCCATGGAAGGGGATCTTCGCTCCGGTCCGGAAAGAGACCGGGGCCGTGGGCCTCGCCTGGCTCTTCGTCTGGTCCGCCCCCCAGTCCGAGGCGTTCGCCCCCTACCAGTGGACGTCGCTCGGGGTCGGCGGCGGACTCGTGATGCTCTGGGCTGCCGGGTCGGTCCTCGAACGCCGATCGGAGCGGGAACGGCTGCGCCGGATGCGTGACGCCCGCACTCAGTACGTGATGGACACGGACCTGTCGGAGGACGCCGGGCAGCTCCTGGCCCGTGCCAGCACCGCGGCGAACGCCGTGCTCCGCTCGGCAGTCCACAAGCAGGACCTGATCGACCGCCAACGCAATGAGGTTGCGCTGCCGCAGCAGCAGTGGGAGATCGCCGAGACGCTGCGGGAGTACAGCCGTCTGATCAAGGCTGCCCCGGTGAAGGCGGAGGGAGACAAGGTCACGGTCCTGCTCGACACCCGGCACCGAGCGCTGCAGGCGAGCCTCGACGGCATCACCCGGCGCGTGGTTGCCCTGGAGGGTTACGCCGATCAGGTCGCGGAGGCGGACCGGCAGTACCGGGAGCTCCAGCAGATCCAGGCCCTGACGGCGGGCGGCAGTGACGTCCTCGAACTCCTCGCCCGCACCGTGCGCGATGACCTCGCCGTCGCCGAGATCGACGGCATGACCGGAGAGGCCGCAGCCATCGCCGACGCCTTCACCACGGCGCTCGAATCCGCGAAGGAAGCCGCCGTCATCGCCCTGCCCACCCGCACGACCGCCGCCTGAGCGATGGGGAACGGAATCCACTGATGAACGACCAGAGCGACGGCCCCACCGAGACCGCCGTCCGACTGTGCGAGTTCCCCGCCGGGTGTTCCCGGCCGGCGAAGGCGAAGGCGCCCGGGACCCCTGGGCCGCCGTCGAAATACTGCGATGACCCCGACCACACCGCGCTCAAAGCCCTGCGCTGGGAGCGGAAGCACGGCAAGGACGCCGCCGCTCGTCAGGACGTGGTGCCGGACGACCTGTCCACACTCCCGCACAGTGCCGCCGTGGCGGAGGCCCAGACCACGGAGATCAGCCTTCGTTCCCTCCTGGTCCAGGTCCTCGAAGTGCTCCCCGGCCATCTTGCGGCGGTGGAAGCCGCGGGCGACCCGGAGCTGGCGAGCGTCCAGGTCGCGAACGCGCAGAACGCCGCCCGGCTGGCCGTCACCGAAGCACAGACGAAGCTCGGGGTGGAGCATGAGGCCCGGATCGCCGCCGAGCAGAAGGCGAAGCGGCTCAAAAGCCTGAAGGAGACGGCGGAGGAGGCGGCCGTCGAAGCGGACGGCCTCCGCGAACAGGCCGAGTCGACCGCCACCCTGATGTTCCTCCTCGCGCTGCACGCCGTGCGATCCCAACAGGTGGCCGAGCGGGAGGCTGAGGAACGGGTCACTGCTGCCGACGCGCGGGCGCACGACGCTCAAGAAGCCGCCCGTGCGGAGATCGAGCGAGTCACGACCGAGACGAAAGAGCAGATCGAAGCGGCCAAGGCGGCAGCCGACAAACAGATTGAGGAACACCGGGCCCGGATCGAGAAGGACGCCAAGGACGAGATCGCCGCCGCCCGGAAGAAGGCGGCGGACGAGATCGCCACCGCCCGGAAGGACGTCGAGACCATCGAGCGGACGGCCCGGGAGCGCGTCGACCAGCTCCAGACGGAGACCGCCCAGCACAAGGCGACGGCGGAGGCCGCAACGGCTCAGGTCGCGGAGGCCAAGCGGGAGCGGAAGGACCTGATCCAAGAGCACCTGACCGACCGGGGCAACCTGATCAAGCAGCACAACGAAGAACGCGATGAGCTGGTCAAGCGGCACAACGCCGACCGTGACCGGCTGCTCGAAGAACTCCGCCAGAGCCGGGAATTCGGCAAGGCCCAGGCGGCGGCGGCCGAGCGGACGGAAAGGGCTCGCAAGGCTCTGGAGACCCAGGTCCGGCGTCTCGAACGGCAGCCGAAGCCCAGCAGCGGCAAGGGCGGTAAGTCGGCGTCGGCCTCCCCCGCCGACGATGGGCACGGCCGCGAACAGGTCACCGCTGCCGTGGCCGAGGACGAACCGATCCCCGGGCAGTCCCTCATCGTGGACGACCAGGGCAAGCCGGTCCAGAGCGAGGGTGAGGGAGACGTCCAGTGACACTCACCGACCCCTCGCTGCTGGAGGACCTGTTCACCCATGAGGTCGACGGGCGGTCGGCCCAGTTCGTCCGGCCGGCGGACACCGACCTGCCCAACTGGGGGGTGTACGACGGGGGCGACTTCCTCGGGATGCTGTACTCCGACCAGTCCGGCGGCGGGACGGGGTGGCGGCTCGGGCAGTCCCACGAACGGCACGACGTCCTGGACGACGCGGTGCGGGCCCTGCGTAGGCCCCGGTCTTGGCCGCGCGAACGGGCGCAGGTTTCGGACTGGGCCCGGCGGCTTCTGGCGGACGAGTCCCTGACGGCCATCGACGTGGAGACCACGGGCCTCAACAAGCCGTGGGCCGTGCAGATCGCGGCCACCGACCGGAGCGGTGCTGTGCTCTTCGACGCCTACCTCGACCCGCGTGCCGAGATCGAGCCGGGCGCCGTAGCCGTTCACAAGATCACGCCGGAGAAGGTCGCCGGTGCCCCCACCTTCGGCGAGCTGCTGCCAGCCCTCACCGAGGCACTGCACGGGCGGACGTGCGTCGCCTACAACATGCCCTTCGACAGGGAATGCCTCGAACGGGAGCTGAGGCGGCATCACGGGTCTGCGGAGTCGGCCGCGCGGTGGCTGGGTGGGTGCCGGTGGGACGACGCGATGGAGCCGTACGCCGTCTGGAAGGGGCTGTGGTCAGCCAAGCGGGGGCGCTACCGCACACAGAAGCTCGGAGGGCCGCACAACGCCGTGGAGGACTGCCGCTTCCTCCTGGCGAAGGTGCGGGAGATGGCGATGTCCGATCACCCAGCCTGACGCTGAACCGCGCAAGAACGGCCCTGCTCCACGCTGCGTGGGGCAGGGCCGTTCTGTCTGCAGGACAGGTGTGCGGGTCAGTCCAGCTGCATACACACACTCGGCTTCAGGTACCGCTTGTTCACCCACCCGTCCCGGTCGATGGACAGGCCGGACTGCGGCTCGATCGTGGGCTCGACCTTCCACCACGAACCCTGCTTCTTCGACGGGTTGGTCACCGAGTCGCCCTTGCGGAGCAAACCCCACGACTTGTAGCTGGTACCCGGCCCCGACCGCAGATGCACCGTGCTGGTCACCTCGTACCCACAGCTGTTGGCCGTCGCCGGCGCGGCCCCCAGCAGGCTCGTAAGGGTGAGCGTCGTCGCTCCGAGAACTGCCGTCGTGATCTTCCTTCGCATATCTCGCTCAACGTCGCTCAGGTGCGTGCGGCACTGTCCGAACATGCGCACCACCCCGGAGAGTGAACCGCCCGCCGCGGTGGTTGTCGTGGACGGGTCGCGGGCTGAGCTCGCTTCGCGTGCGGCGCCGTCGTCGGCGAACGCCCGGTGGACAGCAGCAGCGGCTCTGAGTCTCGGGTGGCTGGGCGTCGTGACGATCAAAGAAGGGAAGCGTGGCCGATGTCCGCTGGGGTGTCGCCGTACGGCCTGGGGGCCGCACGGCTGGGTACCTCCGCTCGCCGGTCCTCGACTGCGGGCGCTTGGGGGTTCCGTTCTGTGGCTGAGGTGAGCGGCCTCACTGTTGGCTTGCCGGTGCCTGTTGGTGCGTCTGCGACAGACGATCTTCGGGTTGCTCTAGAGTCGGGACGACCTTCCCGGTGGCGCCTCGCTGCCGGGATTTCGTGTTCTCTGGGTGGAGTTGGATCTTGCGTAAGGCGCGGCTGCACGACCGGAATCCAGCGGGGCCCGTCCCACGTATCAGCTGGGCGGCCCGGGTCCGGGAGGCAGGCGCCCCTCTGGCGATCAGACCGTACCGGCTGCACTTCGCCGCCCGCCTGCTTTCCTGGACCGGCTCGGCCGTGGCGCCCATCGGGCTGGCCTTCGCGGTCCTCAAGATCGGCGGCGGCCCCGGAGCGCTGGGTGCGGTCCTCGCGGCGAGCGTCGTACCCCAGATCCTGCTGCTGCTCGTCGGCGGGGTCGTCGCGGACCGGCTGCCCCGACATCGGGTCATGGTGTGGTCCAACGTCGTCTGCGCGGCCGCCGAAGCGGCGGCGGTGCTGCTGCTCCTCTCGGGCACGGCCCAGGTCTTGCACCTGGTGGCGATGTCGGCTGTCTGCGGGGCGGCGGGAGCCTTCTTCACCCCCGCGGCCGGCGGCATCGTCGTGGAGGTCGTCCCGGCCGAACTCCGTCACGCGGCCAATGCCCTGCTGAAGATCGGGCAGAACACGGTGAAGGTGGCGGGGCCCGCCCTGGGCGGCGTCCTGGTCGCCGTGGTCGGCCCTGGCTGGGCCCTCGGCTGGGACGCTCTCACGTTCGCCGCCTCGGCCCTGCTCTTCTCCCGGATCAGCCTGAAGGCCAAGCACGTGAAGGTCCGGACCGGCTTCACCGCCGACCTGCGCGAGGGCTGGGATGACTTCCGCTCCCGCCGCTGGTTGTGGGTGATGGTCTGCCAGGCCGCCGTGATCGTTCCCGTGTGGCTGGTCGGCTACCAGCTCCTGGGTCCGGTGTACGGGCAGCGGGTACTCGGCGGTGCCGCGCCGTGGGGTGTGGTGGTGTCCGGCTTCACCGCGGGGCTGGTGACCGGGGCGGCGCTCGCCCTGATGTGGAAGCCGCGTCAGGTCGGGCTCGTGGTCTGTGCGGGCACCGGGTCAATGGCGGTGCCGCTGGGAGCGATGGCGGCGGCCGTGCCGCTGCCCGCCCTCGTGGTCGCCACGGCGTTGGCGGGCACGGGGCTGGCGGTCAGCATGACCGTGTGGGCCTCGTTGGTGCAGGAGAGGATTCCAGCGGACCGACTGGGCCGGACCCTGTCCTACTCAACGCTCGGCCAGATCCTGCCCGTGCCCTTCGGATACCTCCTGGCCGGTCCCGCCTCCCAGGTATTCGGGCTTCGCACGACCCTGGCGGCGGGCGCCCTGATCATTACGGCCGCCGCTGTCGTGCCGCTGGCCATTGCTCAGGTCCGGGGGCTTTGCCTCGCGCCGCTGGCGACCAAGCAGGGCGACGGCCCGGTAGTACCGGCGCGGGCGGAGAGGTAGAACGCTCGGGCCACCTCGACGGCGCCGGCGAAGTCGCGGAACGCCCGGTCCCGGGCTGCTGCGTCAAGCACAGTCCGGCCGCTTCGCTCAGGCAGCCCCCACCGCTGGACCAGCGATGCGGCGATGCGGTCAGCGCTCAGGTGGGCCGTGGTGCGGTGCGGGTCGGCCGCCTCGACCTCGGCGTTGAAGGTCAACGCGGCAGCCACGGCCTCGGCCACCGAGGGGACGGACCCGAGGAGGTCGCCCGCTTCCGCCACCGTGACCGGCCACACCGTCCAAGCTCCGTCCAGGCGGGCGGAGCGGACGACGATCCGCACCAGCGCTTCCCCCGGTGGGAGCTGGCTCACCTCGTCCTCGGTGAGCCAGTGGGCGAGCTGGCCGCCGGACATGCTGCCCAGCTCCACACCCGCATCGGCAACGCGCCGCAGAGCGGACCGCTCCACCGCCGCGGCTCGCACCGGGCGGCACACGTCGCCGCACTCTTCATGCGCGAGGGCAGCCAGAACCCGCGTGCGCCACCGGCTGGGGAACCCCGGGTCGTAGAGCTGCTGATAGTTCAGGAGAGCGAGGCAGTTCACGGACTGCCCGCTCGCCTCCGTGACCGGCCGGAAGGCCGCCTGCCAGTACCGGACGAAGCTGGTCTGCCACGGCTCGCCAACCCAGCCCCCGGCGGTGCCGGGGGCGGCCGGGGGCAGGCCGGCGGCCACCAGGGCAAGCGCCCGTTCGGCGTCCTCCCTCTTGGCGTCGCAGGGATACGCGCGACGCCAGGCGTCCGCCCGGTTGAACGCGGTCTTCAACCCCTCCCCCGCCGCGAGGCGGCCCAGGGCAGCCCAGGACCGGCGGGTGTAGGGCAGGGAGCGGGCCAGGGCGGTCAGCCGGGCTGCTTCGGTGTTGTCCAGCTGTCCGTCGGCGGCGGCCCGGGTCAGGGCGGCCCGCAGGTTCACCAGGGCTTCGGACAGCGGGCGGCCGTCGTCGGTGTGGACCACGGCGACTTCGTCGTCCGCGTCCAGGGCGCCGCTGCGGAAGTCCTCGAAGATCCGGCCGATGCCGACCATGCCGTACGGAGCGAGCTCGGCAGCCCGCAGGGCTCCCATACTGGCGGCGCCGACCACGGCAACGCCGTCGGCCAGCAGCGCCAGGATCTCCTTGTGCCGTACCGGGGCGCTCTGGTGCCAGAGACCGTCGATGATCAGCACCGTGTCGCCGGGGCCGGCTCTGAGCCGCATCAGGTCCCCGTGCCGGACCGGGGGGTGCGTCACGGCGTCGGGGAGGACTTCCCCGACGCGGGCGGCGGGCACGGTGGGCCCGGAGAAGACGTGAACGCTCACGCGACTGCCTCCTGGGTCGGTCGGGGGATGACGTGCCGGGCGTCGTAGCGCAGGGCCGGGGCCAGCACCTTGACGACGGCGAACTCGCGCCGCTGGTGGGGTCCGTGGGTGAGGTCCACGACCAGCGGAGAGTGGCCGGTGACCGCGCTGATGCGGGCCGCCAGGTGCTCGGCCTCGCCTTCGTCCGTGGCGAAGCCGGTGGTGTGCTCCGCGGTGACCTCCGCCCACGGGGCGCCAGGGCTCGCGGCGGGCTTGGGGCCGTGGTGCACGGCGGGCCGGTAGGCGGCCGGGTGGATGTCCTCCCGGCTGCCGGTGATCTGGGTGAGGCGGGACTGAGCCGCTTCCGTGATCGCCCTCGACAGAGCCACGTGGGGGTCAAGGTGGGCGCCGGAGCCGGAGACCAGCAGGGCCGGCTGGTCCTCGCGCCACAGGTAGCAGGTGATGACGGGCACCTCGAACCGGTTCGGCAGGTGCCACAGCTCCAGCCAGGCCCCTGCCGCCCGCACCCGGTCGATCAGGGCCGCACAGTGCTTGTCCTCGACGGTGCCGGGGTCGATGAGACGGCCGTGCCCCGACCCGTCGGCCAGCGCGCTGATCGTGTCGCGCTCGATCAGCTCGGCCAGGGCGTGGACGACGGCCTCGGCGCGCGTGTTGCCGGAGGCGAGACCGTTCGTGGACGCGCTGGGCAGGTGCAGCCGCCATCGGTCGTGGGCTTCCCGGCCCAGCTGTACGCACGCCGCCGGAACCAGCGTGGGTTCACCGTCCAGTGCTGATCGTGCCGTGATCCAGTCCAGGACGGTCCGGCTGGTGACCAGCGAGCCGGGGTGGCTCTCCAGGGCGGTGACCGGATAGGGCAGGTCCAGGCCGAGGCCGTCCGCCGGGGCCCGCACTTCGGCGGTCGGGACGGCCCGCTCGCCGTGCCATGCCTCGATCGCCTCCATGGCCCCGGAGACCCGGGCGGCGGCCAGCGTCGCGCCCTTGCCCTGGGCGACGGACAGGGTGCGGGCCAGCGGCCGCACGGCCATGGTCACCGGGATACCGAGGTCATCCAGCCCGGTCACGTCGGCGACGCGGGTGATGCCGTACGCCATCAGCAGCGGTCGGATCGCCTCCCAGGTCTCGTCGGGATGACGGGTCCGGTGGGTGCCGTCGAAGTACGCCTTGCGCATGGGCTCTTCCCTTCGCAGATGCCGACGCCCGGCCGCCGGGACACCCAGGTCATGAAGGGTGCCCCGGCGGCCGGGCGGGTTCAGCTACCGCCTGCGGAGCCGTCAGGCGGACGGCAGCGGGTAGGTGTGGGTGTCGGGGAAGGCGGAGTCCGGCACGGCCGGGTCGCCGCCGGAGTTCTGCGGCATGTTGCCCTCGGCGTGCAGCTCGGCCACGAAGTCGGCCGGGTCCACGGCCTGCGTCGTGGCGGACGGGATCTGCTGGGACATAGTCGTTCCTCCTGGGTCTGGAGAAGGACGCTGCTACACCGAGAGGTCGGTGAAGCAGATGGTGATCAGTACCTCGCGCGACTGGGAGTCGAGCGGGGTACGCCAGTGGGGGATGCGACTTCCGTCGAATCCGGTGAGGACGCGGTGGCGGACCGGGAAGGTCTCGCCGCCGTCGGGGTATGGGGTGTCACCGAGGCGGTCGGCCACCTGCTGGGTGGTCAGCCACCGCAGGCGGGGCAGCCAGCCCATGGAGACGAGACCGGGAGTCAGGCCGCACGAGAAGGTGATCTCACACTTCCCGTCGTCGCGGTGGACGTGCATGTAGTCGCCGGGCTCGTAGAACTTCAGGCCGAAGCGGATCGGGGTCATCCGGGCCCGGCCGGTCGCCTCGCCCGCCACCTCCGCGAGACCCTTGGACATGGCCAGCTGGCTGAGTGCGTC
Source organism: Streptomyces sp. NPDC111744 (assembly GCF_055634995.1). Lineage (NCBI taxonomy): Bacteria > Bacillati > Actinomycetota > Actinomycetes > Kitasatosporales > Streptomycetaceae > Streptomyces > Streptomyces sp. NPDC111744. Next base: position 42,476 of record NZ_JBVKCG010000031.1, on the reverse strand, counting down.
TCCCCCGGTGTGGACCCGGCACCGCTGGGGGGAGGTGATCGAGCCGTCCCGCATCACCAGCAGGCCCGGCCGCCGGTTGTGGCGGACGACCGCGTGCGGCTCGCACCGGTCGGCCTCCTCGGCAAGCTCCTCCCAGAGGCCGGGGTCGACCACGTCCTCCGGAACGACCGCCCGTCCTTCCGCCAGCCAGAGCTGACGTGCAGTCATCGCCATCACAGGTCCATGAACGACATCGTCACCAGCAGGCCCGTCGACGTGACCGGCCGGCGCCAGTGCGGCACGTGGTACCCGGCGAACGCCCGGACACTGCCGTCACCGTACGGGTGGGCCAGGGTCGTGAAGCCCTCCCCCTCGGGGAACATGCCGTGCTCGGTGACGACCTCCCCCAGGCGGTCGGGGAAGGCTCCCATCAGGTCGGGGGCCCAGCCCATCGGCGGCAGGTCCTCGGTCAGCGCGACCGCGACGGTCACGGTGGACTTCACCGAGTCCACGTGCAGGCCCTGGAAGTCGCCTTCCCTGTAGAGGACGACGGCGCCACCGCGCGGGATCAGCCGGGGAATGCCGGTGGCCTCGCGCAGGGCCATCAGCAGGGTCTTGTCGTAGGCCAGGGTCTCCAGCACCGGGCCGGGCGGAATGAAGCCGCAGTGGACCGGGGAGGCGAAGCTGCCGTCACGGTGCGCGGCGGTGTGCTCGTGGACGTGGGGGGTGACCAGGTCGACCCGGCCGTGTGCCTCCTCGACCAGGGCCTTGAAGCGGTCCGACTCAAGGACACCGGGAACGATGGCCGTTCCCGTCTCCTCCCAGGCGGCGCGAGCCGGCAGCCGATCCACGGGTGCTTCGGTGTCCATGATCCCCTCCAGTTGGCCTGTCTGTCCGGGTGGCGCCGTGCGGCCGGTGGAACCCCGACCCGCCGCCGAGACCGTTCCGGCGGCGAACCGAGGGTCGGCGGCGTTCGCCCATTGAACTGCCGGGGAACACAAGGAATGAGGGGCCACGAAGGGGTGCGTTTCCCGGCGGGGGGCCGCTCCGGGGGGCCAGGATGAGGGCCGCACCCGACGGCGACGGAGGGAAAGTGTCATGGTGGCCCCGGACGGCATCGGCGCCTTACTTCGAGCGATCCGCGAACGCGCCGGACGCACCCGAGATCAACAGGCCAAGGTCGTTCAACAGGCCCAGGGCGGCCGGTGGTTCGACTGGGAGAACATCAAACGGTGGGAACTGGAGAAGCGGTTACCGGTCCCGGACTGGCACGAGACGATCGCCCGCGCATACGGGCTGAGCGTCGCGGACGTGCAGCGGGCAGTCGCCGCATCGCGACAGCACCGACGCAGCCAGCGCAGGGAGAAAGAGGACGTGAAGCGACGCAGTTTCTTCGGGGTGGCGGCCGCGGTCGTAGGTACGACCGCGCTGCCCGGCATCACGCAGGCACGCGAGGGCATCGACGGGGCCCTCACGAGCTCCGGAGCCGGTGACCTGGCTTACCTGGAGTCGGCATTCGAGCGGCACCGGGGCGGCTACCACGGCCGGGCGCCCAACGACGTGTTGAGCGAAATGCAGGCGGACCTCGATCTCCTCGGTCAAGTCCTCAACCAGCCCCACCCCGCCGGCGCACGCGCTGATCTCGCCCGTACCGCTGCGGGGATTGCCGGTCTCGTCGCCATCGTCCAGCACGATCGCGGCGACAAGGGGGACGCCTTCCGATGGTTCGCGACGGCGGAGAAGGCGGCTCGCGAGTCCGGTGACCGCAGGATGACCGCCTGGGTGCTGGCACGGCACGCGATGGTGCCGCTGAACTACGGCGCCCCCGAGGCGGCCGTACGGATCGCCTCCCGAGCTCGCAGGGCCGCCGGTCGGACGCCCACCGCCGCCGGCGCATTGGCGGCGGCGGTCACGGCCCGCTCTCTGGCCGCCATCGGTGACCTTCGGGGCGCCCAGATGGCGATCACAGATGTGCGGAACCTCGTGGAACACCTCGACGGACAGGAGACAGCAGACACCTGGTTCGGCTATCCGGGACAGAAGCACTTCGTCCACCTCTCCCAGGCGTACACCCTCCTCGGGGACACGGAGGCTGCCTACGCGGCCCAGGACGATGCCCTCGACCTCACCGACTCCCCATCGGTGATGACCCGGGCCCTGATCGCGATGGACACCGCCGCCTGTCTGCGCCTCGACGGCGACCCTTCAGCGTCTGCCCAGATGGCGGCAGGCATCTTCGACCGCCTCCCGGCCCCCTACCGTGACGGCCTGATCCGGTCCCGGGCCGAGACCCTGCACCATGCACTCAATGGCCGCCCACGGGACCTTCTTGGGCAGGCTCTCGCCTGACAGGCGCTCTGTCGTGCCGAGCACCCAAAGGTTCAAATCAGGGTACGGGCGGGCAATTCCGTGGCAGAGTTGGCCAACAGCCCAGCGCCGAATCCCCCCGTTTCGGCGCTGGGCGTGCCCGTTCCCGCGTGACCTCACGGGCGGGCGCTCGTTCATCTCGGCGGAGGTCATTCCGCATCGACTTTCACGCTCGGCGCCGAGCGGTGTCTTCGGAACGGTCGCTGATCGGTTCCGCCCGCGGAAGGGTGTTGAAGACACCGAGGGGCTTCTCCTCCTACCCCCCGCGGGGGGTAGGAGGAGAAGCCCCTCGTCGTTCGTCGTCAGTCCAGGCCGGCGTACGCGATGCTGAGCACCGTGACGGTCTTGGTCTCGGCGCCGACCATCAGCACGACCGCCAGGTCCCCGGCAGCCCAGAGCCGCACCACGCCGTCATCGACGTCGCCGTACGGCTCGGTCGCGGCGATGGGGTCGGTGAGCGAGTCGAGCAGAAAGCGGGCTAGGCGGTCGCGGGCCCGGTCGGGCAGGCTCCGGTAGACCTCGTGTTGCGTGGGGTCCATGTAGAGCCGAAAGTTCACGCGACCCGCCGCTCGCTGATCAGCTCGGTGACGTCCGTGTACTCCGGCGGCAGCTCGCCGCCGTGCTGACGCTGGTAGTCCAGGACCTCGGGGGCCTTCGCAGCTCCGGCCCGCAGGTCCTCGATGAGCTTCCGCCACCGGGCACCGAGGGCTTCCAGCTCGCTGAACGGGGTGAGGTTCAGCTGACGCATGAACTCCATCCGCTGGCCCGGTGTCAGGGCGTGAGCGATGGCGTCCGGGGTCCACTCCCCCTCGCCAGGATTCGCCGCCTCGCGCATGGTCACCGCCTTCCCGTGCCACGGGCTCCGGACGGTCGCCGGGCCCTCGCCCCCAGAGTAGCGGCGGCAAGGGCCCGTGCGGGATACGACGGACAGCCCCGTCCGGCTACCCGCCGGTGCCCGGAGGAAGGGCGGGACGGTCCCGGCGCCCGCTCATCGGACGCCCGCCACGGCGCTCTCCTCGACGGCGGACGGGCTCCTCCCGCTCGACGTGCACGGTGTGCTCCTCGGCGGCCGGCGCCGGGGCCGGAGCGGGGATGACGGTGAACACGATCCGGTACGCGGGGGTGCCCGGCTCGGTCCGCCGATTCTGCAGACGACGCGGTTCGTCCACGGCGACCGGTACCGGGTACGCCGCGAGGGCCTTCCTGATCAGGTCCGTGACCTGCTCCTGCTCCTCGACGCTCGCGCCCATGATCCGGATCTCTGCCATCAGCGGGTCACCTCCTGGCGGGGTGTGGCCTCGGGGAGGTGAGCGCGGCCGCGGGCGCGGGACCGCCGCAGCAGCTCCTCACGTACGTACTCGCACCCCTTGACCGCAGGCAGCCCCCTGACCGGGGTGACCGGGTCGTCCCCCTCCCGCAGGGCCCAGGATTCGTCGGCGGCAAGGTGCATCGGGCGCTTGCCCGCCCGCGCGGTGTCGGCCGCGATCAGCTTCTGGTCCTCCCCCGGCCGGCCCGGGACGATCAGGCGCCCACGGGTCACGTCCCGCACCCGGACCAGTACGCGCTCCCACGGGGAGGCGTCCGCCAGGTCCTCGTCGGATAGCCCTCCGGCGTACCGCTCCCCCAGCGGGACGGACGGCTTCACCCGGCGGTCCAGCAGCACCTTGCCGGTGGAGGCGTCCACAACGGCGATCTCGATGATCTCGGTCGTCTCGGAGTCGCTGGTCGGCTGCCCGGAGGACCTGGTGCACAGCAGCACCGCCGTGTCCGACGTCAGGATCTCGCGTGCGTGACGTGCGCGCTGGCCCCACCGGGTGCCGCCGACCGTGATGTCCGCGCGGTAGCGGGCGGCCTGCTGGTCGGCGCGGAGCTCGGCGGCGACCTGCTCGCGCGTCGGACCGTCCTGGTCGTCACGGGCCCAGTCCAGCGCCCACGCGCCGGTGCGGTCGTCGTGGAAGGCCCACACCTCGACCTGGTGCCGGTCGGCGACGGCGGCGGCGAAGGCGTGGATCGCCTCGGCGCGGGTCGTCACCCGGCTGTACTCGCGGAGCGGACTCGGCTCTCCGGCTCGTACCGCGCGGACCTCCTCCCACGGCACACCCGGAAGATCCCGCAGGCCCTCGACGTCGCGGGTCCGGAACAGCGGGACGTCAATCCACCGGCTCTTGCCGACCCGGGCCTCGACGTGGGAAGCCGGGGTGATCCAGCCTGCGGCCACCACGTGCTGCCAGTCGGTGGGGTGCCGGATCTCCAGCAGTCCGGCCGCCTCGTCGGCCCGGATCAGCCGGTCCCCCGTCACCTTCTCGCACAGTTCCTCGTCCGCGGCGAGCACGTCCAGGTCCTCGACGGCGAACCGTCCGCCCCTCCCCGCGCTGATCCGCCCGTCCTGGGCGACCTGCTTCAACTCGGCCACCTTCCACCCCAGTCGGCCGGCTGCCTCGTCGGGCGGCAGGCTCACCTCGACCCACGCGGTCCACTCGACCTCGCTGCGGGCCTTCGCTTCCTGCCGGGCGGCGATCAGCTCGGTCATCAGCGCCTTGGCGTCGTCGGACACCGCGAGGGCCCGCGCGTCGCATACCGAGTAGAGGTCCCAGCCCTTGTACTGATCCACGACGCGCAACCTGGTCTTCTCGGCCAGGGGCGGCACGTCGGCGGACTCGACTTCGAGCCCGGTCAGCTCGGCCAGCAGCTCGGCCGTACGCCGGGCGCCGTAGCCCTCGCGGTCCGCGATGCCCTCGCGGATCTCCTCGACCCGCGGCGTGAGGGCGTCGGCTGCCTCGCGTGACCACCCCTTGGACGTGTCGCGGGGCGGGATGAGTCCCAACTCCTGTGCCCGGGTGACCATCCAGGGCTCGATGCCCAGTTCGGCCGCCAACTGCGTTCCGTTGACCACTTTCGGCCGCGCCTTTTGCGCCGCGACCGCTACCTCTTCGGACATCCGCAGAGCCTTCCATTTCTCGCTTACTTCACCGAAGCCATTTCATGGATAGCAGTACCGATGACGCTTGACAAGCAGAATCGGCAATCAGTCAGAAATGCGGCACGGAAACGATCCGCAGATATGTCGGTTCGAAATAACGTTATTGGTCAGAACCATTTCGTGATTCAGTTTGCAAAGCACCCTTGGTGGGCCAGTGGTCCGCGATCCCTTGCCGGACGATGGCGCCGAAGGTGAGCACATGGGCACCGAGGGCGGCCCGCCGGTCGCGCTGTTCCTCGGTGAGCCCGCGCAGGTTGCCCAGCCCCTGCCTCAGGATCTCCTCGATCCACGGCTCGCTGATCCGCCATGCGGCCGTGCGCGCACGCCAGACCAGGTCATAGTCGAGTGTGCAGGCGAAGGGAGTCCCGAAGTCCTCCCCCGGCCGCTCCGATCCGGGCCACATGCCGGGCAACGACAGCTCGGCCTTCTCCTCCTCGGTCAGCGGGAGCCAGTCGCGGGCAAGGTCCGGCTGCGCCATGCGGCCACGGACGCAGGCTTCGACAAGATGGTCTTCCGTCGGCCACTCCGTTTTACGGCGCAATTCCGCCTCTACTCGAATCTTCTTGCGCTCTCGGGAATCCCTCGCGTTTAGCAGGGAAAGGCGACGCCAGGTTTTTTCGGCCATCCGGTACGACCTGGCGGTACTGCTGATCCGTGTAGCAAGATCCTCGGACATGTGGACGGTGACGCGCTGCGTTGCTGCCATACACCCATTAAACTGCTCAGAAAACCCACATGCCAATGGCCCGGAAAGACTCCCGGGCCATTGGCATGATTTGTTCGACTTCCTGGCGGAGCGACGTTCTATTCCTTCGGGGGAAGGGCCTGGTCGGCTGCCTGCCCGGCCTGGGCGACCTCGGCCGGCGAGAGGACGCGACGCTGTTTGCGCAGGTGGCCGCGAAGGCGCCGGGCTTCGATCACCACCACGCCGTCGAAGACCAAGATGCCGCGACGGCCAACTGGAGCCCCATGTACGGCGATGATCGGCCGGACGTCGACCGGCAGCCCGTCCAGCGGGCGCCGGAGGGCGGCGGCTGCCTGCCTCGCCTCACCGTGGGCTTTCGCCACCTCGCGGTTCTGGGCGTGGGCGCCGTACCACAGGGTTCCGCCGTCGGGGCTAACGGCAACTCGCGCGCCTTTGGCCTGCCAGTTCTTGGTGTTAATGCAGGCAATGCCCCAGTGCCCGATGGCGAGATGGTCCAGATTCGCGACCTTGCCGAGTGCGCGGTCGTGGAGGATGACCGCACCGCGGCGGGCCAGCGGGGCGAGCATCCGCGCGGTCCGCCGCTCGCCTTCCGCGCCGGACCGCCAGGCCCGTACGTGCTGGGGGGCCGTGAGCGTTCCGCACCACGCGAGGACGACGGCGAGGGCAGCGATGTGGCCGAACAGCGGGACACCGATGCCGTGCCAGCCGACCCACCATTCCAGCACCCCGGCGAGGGCGAGTACGGGGGCCAGCCCGATGAGAAACCGCCGCCGTGCCGACGTCCTCCAGGACCGGAGACGCCGCTTGTACTCCTGCTGGGCCGACTGGCCCGGTCCCACACGGATCGCCATCCGCTCCCCCGTCTCGTGGTGGTGCGTCAGGAGGCTGCGGGCAGCAGCTTCGCCGCCCACTCCTCGGTCGTGGTGATGATGATCGGCTCGACGTCGACATGCCGGAGCACCCGAAGGAGGTCCTGGACGCGCTGCTGGGCCTGGGCGGGATCGTGAGTCCCGGGGTGCTTGGGGCACTGGGCGACCAGGTGCTTCCAGCAGAAGTGCGCGTTGCGGGCCAGCCTCAGCGTCTCGTCCCGGGGGGCCTGTTGGTCATGCCGGAGCCAGGCCGCGCGCATGTGCAGTTCCAGGCTGGTGGTCCATGCCGCCCTGCGCAGTGCCAGATTGGCCCTGACCGCGACGACGTTCACGGTGTAGGGGTGCGAGGCTCCGTACGCGTCGTCCAGCGCGTCTTCGAGATCCTTGGCCGCGACCTCGGCGGCGGGGAAGTTCCCCGCGATGTCCGCAGACCTCACCGCATCCAGCATCTCCCGGTACTCGGGAGGCAGGGGTGCCATCCAGTCGACGCCGGGGACGGCCGGCGGCGGGCCGGGGATGACCGGCTCACCGGTGGGCGGGGGAAGGTTGACGGGGGCGGCCGCGGTCGCGGGAGGCGGCTCGGGAGCTCGGCGTGCTGCAGGCGGGGCCGGCGGCGCCGGGTGAGGCTGTTCGAGCGGCGTCACCTCGCCGTCCCAGTCAACAATCAGGGGCCAGGTGCTGCCGTCCGGCTCCTTGGCGTTGACGCGGACCGGTCGGTCGAGCCGGGCAGCCTTCTCCTGGATGTGCGCCAGGGCGGCGTCGCGGGCGTCCTGGCCGGGGAGGGTGTCCACTGGATGCCCGTCGACGCTGGCCTCACCGCTCTCGCGGATCACGATCGTGTAGACCGGGGTCAGGGGGACGGCGTCATGGTCGGTCACAACAGGCATCGGGCCACTTCCTTACTGCGTGTTCGTGTGCAGCCGGTCCGGGTCGGTCCACGTGGCGGCACAGCACCTCTGGATGGCGTCGAGCGCGGGCCCGGCGCCGTAGTACAGAACGGTTCCCGGCCGTTCGCGGTCGGGCAGTTCGGTGCTGGTGGCGTTGATCAGGTGCTGAGCGTGGGGGGCGATCTCGTCCATCAGCTTGTTGGCCCGGTCCGCGGGTAGCGGGGCGACGGGCCAGCGGAGTGTCCAGCACACGGCCACCAGCCACGGGGGACTGGCCGCGAACTCATCGGTCGCGCGTACCTCCAGCTCCCCCGTGGTGAGGTTGAGCCAGACGAAGCAGGCCGCCTCTTCGGTCAGCCTCTTCGCTGCCTCTTCGGTCAGGGGCCGCCAGGCCACGGAGGGCCGGGTGCGTCCCTTCGGATCAGCGACCGGCATAGGGGTTCTGGCTCGCGGGCTCGGCGGCCTCTTCCTGTGCGCCCTGCGGCGGGACGCTCGGCCCCGGCTCGGTCTGGGCTCGGGCGTACGCCTCGCGGACCTCCGCCGGGACCGGGCCGCGGCCGGGCACGTCGTGCCCATGGGCCTTGGCCCAGTCGCGGATCTTCTTCGTCTCTGCCGCCGTCTCGGACTTGGACTTCACCGACCTGCGTGCCTTGCGGCCGGCGCCTTGCTTCACCCGGGCGACTTTCAGCAGCGGTGCGAGCAGGTCCCCGTACTCGCTCTCGTGAGTGGGGCTCAGGTCCACCTCGTAGTCCACGCCCCCCCAGCTGAATTCGATCCTTGTGACGCCCTCGGTGCTCGTCTCATCAAGGTCATCGACCAGGATCACTTTTTCAGCCACAACCGTCTCCTTATACTTTCTGCTTCCAAATGATGACAGAAGGCACTGACATCACTTCACCCGCTGGTCGGGAAGTACGGCGGGGCCCATCCCAGGTACGTCGCCCCCCACTTGGACTCGATGTCGCTGGCCGGAACGATGCTGATCTTTCCTGGTTCCCGGATGTCGTTCGAGGCAATTTCGCCGTTGCCGACGTAGATCGCGACGTGTCCCGCGCGGCTGTCGGTGCGCCAGTACAGCAGGGCGCCCAGGGGAGGATTGCGATCCAGGTTGTGCCGCATGCTCATCGGTGCCACGTAGTACTGATCGACTGCATACGTCTCGGTGGATTCCCACCCATACGCCAAGCCAACGAATCGCAGGCACTTCCGGTACCACCCGGTCGTGCCGGTCTCGGCCTGCTTGCGGGCCCATGCGACCGCATCGGCGGTGGAGCGCCTGTTCTTCACCTGCGCGGGCCAGTCGGCATGGCTGTCGTGAAAGGCCGTTCCCGGGTTGGCGGGAGTGTCCTGCTGGTCGCCCCCGTTCTTGCACCGCTCAGTGGGCGCCCCGCTGGGGGCGTCGGACGGAGGGGTCGCGCCACCGCTCGGGGTGCCGCTCGGCTGAGTGCTGGCCGTGCCGGAACGGGTGAGATTGATCCCGGCTTCCTTCGCGATCCGTCGGGCTTCGGACTCCTGTCCGGCGTACAGCGTTGGGGCTGCCGAGCGTTGCACCTTCTGGGCAGCGTCTCCCAGATCCATGCGTTCCCAGCCTGCTATGTCGGCGAGACCGGGCGGGTCGCCGCCGTCCCCGCCGAGGAAGAACATTCTGGCCGAGTAGCTGACGTTCATGATCTGTTCTTTGGTGCCCCACCCGGTGCTCGGGCGCTGCTGGAAGACGCCCACACTGTCGCGGTCGCCGTGATCCAGGTTGAGGAGGGTCGACTCCTGGAGTCCCGTCATGAGGGCGACCAGGGTCGCTCTGCCGGATAGCTTCGCCTTGATCGCTTCCGCGTCGATGATCTTCGCGTTCTTGACCTGCTGCGCGTGGAGTCCATCGGTGCTGTCCGTGCTGGTGCTGTCACCACCGCTCTCGTATTCAGCATCGGGCAGACCGGCGCCGCCGCAGGACGCGGCGGACGCCTGGGAACTTCCGGCGATTCCGCCGACGATCCCGAGTCCTATCAGGAAGCAGAAGAAGAGGATGCCGGCGGGGACGGCGAGTTTCAGCGCCGCCCCCCGACGCGCCACCCCCGAGGCCAGCATGGCGGCCTGGCGCGAGTTCACGTCAGACCCCCAGCACCCTCGACACGCGCCACTGGTCGCCGTCGCGCGTCATCTCCGCCTGGAAGACATAGGTCTTGTCGTACTTCTTGTAGCCCTCGATGGCGGTCTTGACTTTGACCTCCCGCCAGACCCGTAGCGGGGTGTCGATGCCCAGCTTCTCGTCGGCCTTGCCCACCTCGACCCCGGTCACGGTGGACATGCCGCCGTTAGAGATCAAGTTGTCCCACAGGCTGTCTCGGTTGCCCGCGAGATTGCGGGCCAGGGCCTCAGTCATCCACGGGGCCGCCCGCTCGACCACGGTCTCGTGCTCCTTGTCGACCGGCGGGTTGCGGGTCATGTACACCCTGCCCCAGCCCTCTGCCGTCTTCTCCGGCGCGCTCAGGTCCACGGCCGGAAGCGAGGCGGACGGCGACGCCGATGCGGAAGGGCTCGGCGGTGAGCTCGCCGTGGTCCCGCCGCCGGCGGGATCGGCGGGGGCGGAACTCGGGGCGGTGCTGACGCTCTGCTGGCCCTTGTCGTCCCCGGTGATCCACTTCGTGGCGCCGAAACCCACGACCAGGATGACGATGATGATCAGGGCGGCACCGGCAGGGTTCATGGGTTCCTTGGCCCGCTCGTCCTCCAGTACCTGCTTCACCGTGGTCTTGCGGTTGGCCTTCGTCTCGCGGCGAGCTCGGCGGCGGGCCTTGCGGCGCTGGCGCCGCTTGCCCTCCTCCTCGACCTCCGGAACCTCGTAGACCTCCCGCAGTAGCTCGCGGAACTCTGCGGGCGTACGCGGCTTCTTGTCGTCGTCGGCCACTTAGTTCCCCCCGTTGCGGCGCGTCACGGTCGGCACGGACAGGCCGCGGCCGCGGCCGCGACTGCGGGCCCGGCTGCGGTTCTCCGGCCGGGTGGGGTTGGGTCCGGTGGAACCGCCGGGACGGTTCGGTGTCGAGCGGACCACCTTGTGCGGAATGACCTTCGGCGCGGAGGTGCCCGTCTTCGGACCCTGCCGGAAGGTGTAGCTGGCTCCGTTGTTCTCGGTCCGCAGCGTCGGGGACGGGCGACTGGCCGCGCCCGCTGCCGGACGACTCGCGCTGTTCGGCGCGTGCTGGGTCGCCGCCTGGGCAGAGCCGCTTGCGGCGGGCAGGGCCTGGCGGGGCACCGATCCCCCGACCTCTGCCGGGCGACGCGTGCCTCCGACCTCGGCCGGACGGCGGGTACCCGGCACGGCCTTCGCCGGGCCGTCGGCAACGGACCGGCCGCGGGCCGGCGCGGTGGACGATGGCAGTTCGGGACGGCTAGTGAGGGGACCGACTTCCTTGCGGCTGCCGCTGTTCGGCAGTGCGGCGCCTGCTGATTGCCCGGAGGGCAGCGGCGGCATGGGGCGGCGGGCACCGGCCAGGGCGCCCGGGTTGCCGCCCGGCGGAAGCTGCGGGGTCGTCGGCCTGCCGGTGTTGCCGCCGCCCCCGCCGCCGCGGCTGGGCATCCGGGGCATCCGGGGGAGTCGCATCCCCGCGAGTCCGCGGCCGAGTCCCTTGGTGATTCCCCATCCGGCCTTGCCCGCCGCGCGGGCGGCGAGCAGTCCACCGATGGCGGCGGCCGGGCTGGTCAGGCCGGTGACGCCGACGATGGATTCCAGGACGCTGCGGAACTTGAAGGCGACGATGGCGGTGGCGATGCTGATTCCGGCGGCGGCCGCATAGCCGTACTCGCCCATCATCTTGGTGGACGCGGTGGTCACGACCAGGACCGAGCCGAGGGTCATCGTGGCGATGGCGCTCTGCAGGGTGTAGCCGAGGAGGAAGTCGAACCAGCGGACGCCCCACGTCCTGGGCCTGCCTGGGATGATCCACAGGCAGGCGAAGATCACTCCGGACACCAGCATGAGCAGGGCGCCGATCAGGGACGCCAGACTCGCGAACGCCAACATCAGGACCAGGGCCGCGAACAGGATCACGCAGATCAGGGCCGGGATGGCGACCATCATGCGGCCGACCGGGTTGTGGCCGTCGACCCAGGAGTTCGAGTCACCCCCGATGCGGTCGCCCACGTCCTTCATGTGGTCCTTGCGCGTTTCCGGGTTGATCCCCTTGTCCAGCAGTCCCTTACCCTCGGCCTTGCAGGCTTCCAGGCTGCCGAACTCGACCACGCACCACGGGGTGACGACGTACGTCCGCCAGACGGCATCGCTCGACTTCCGCAGCATGTTGTCGCGCTCGTTCTTGCCGTACGTGGTCCCGTGGCCGAGGTCGATGGGCTCCTTCGTGCCGTCGCCCAGGCCGGCGGAGGTGGCATTCATGGCGATGCTGGAGCCGACGTTGCGGGCGGAGTCGATCCCGTTGACCCAGGTCTGCGGGGCCATCAGCAGCGAAATGGAGAAGATGGTCGAGACCGCCACCCAGCCCAGCTGGGACAGGCTCGACCCGGCGGCCCGGCGGTGATTGGCGTACGCGACCAGGGCGCCGATCACCATCGCGGACGGCAGCAGCGTCTCGGTGAGCGTCTTCGCCGCACCGCCCACGGAGGCGGTGATCGCGTTCTCCAGCGGCGGGATCGTGGTCACGTTGAAGATCCACTGCACGATCGTGACGGCGGCGGAGCCGACCACGGCGGTGAGGGCCATGCAGATGGTCGCGGGGATCTCCAGCATGGGGTCCATGACGTCCCACATGCCGTAGTCGTCGGTGACCGTGTAGAGCAGGGGGTTGCCGTACTCCTCGTACAGCGTCCCCTGGCCCTTCGTGTACGGGATGTCCACGGAGGGCAGGAGGTCACCGATGCCGACCGGGGTGTAGTCCTTCGCCCATGCCGACTGCGCGGTGACCATCAGCGTCACGTAGATCCCCAGGATGGGGATCAGGAGGGTCCGCTTGCGGGGCAGCCGGAAGTTCTGCAGCCGGATCAGCAACTTCAGCACGCTGAAGCGGTACTTCTTCCGCGGTTCAAGACTGATCACGACGTCATCCCCTCATCAGTGCGTCGTGGACCGGGTTGCCGTGTGCCTCGTCGGACTCGGCAATGTCCTCGGACTGGTCGACCAGCCACGTGTCGCCCTGCTGTACGACGCGCAGGGCCTTGCGGCTGGTGGTGGTGGAGTTGGGCCAGGTGACGGTGTACTCGACCCGTACGCCCGTGCCGGCCGGGTGGTCACCGATGGCGGGGACGCTCTGCGGCGCGCTGGCCTTGACCTCGCCCGTCTCCGCCCGGTCCGGGCCGCTGGCGCTCGGCTTCGGCTTGGGGCGCACGACAGAGCCGTCCGCCCGGCGAAGCGGCGGGAACTCATCGGACTCGGTCGGACTCGGCTCCGGGCTCGGGGTCTTCGGCGCGTTGTCGGCGACGCACTCCTTCACGGAGCCGTGCCGATAGCGCTCGGTCCGCAGGCCGCACGCCTTCGTCCAGTCGCCATCGTTGACCGCGCTCTGGTAGGTCCGGGCGACCTGCACGGCGGCCGCCGTGGTGTCGGCACCGCCGCCCCCACCGGACCCGCCCTTCTCCCCCTCGTCCTGGGATGAGCACCCGGCAACGAGTACGGCGACGCCCACCACGGCGGCGATGGTTACGGCGCGCTTCATACCCCTACCCCCTGCGGTTCCTTGGTCAGATCGGCCCCGCCGGTGTCGACCTTCGGTGTCGTGCTCAGCAGTTCCAGCAGTTCTTCCGACGGGACGTCGAACTGGACGGTGGCGGACTGGAATCGCCGGTCGCGCATGATCGCGTGGCCGTGACGGATCTCCTGGTCGAAGCCCACACCGATCGCCTGGATCAGCGCCCGGGTGTGCTCACCCACAGGCAGGTCGAGCAGGGCCGCGAGGGCGTCCTGCTGCTCGGAGGTCGTGAGCTGGAAGCCGAACATGGTGGTGATCTGCTCGATGAGACCGGTCAGCTTCGCCAGCGACTCCGGGTCCTGGGTGTCGATGACCAGGGCGGTTTGGAGCGCCCTACCGACCCTGGCGATGTACTGGAGGAAGCTGCTTCCCTCGCGGGTCGCCGTCAGTACGTGCACCTCAGGGACCGCGATGGCCTTGCGCAGGCCGCGAAGGTCCTTGCGGCCGGCCATCGAGATCCCGAACGCGAGCATGGAGTGGACCAGGGCGACGCTGAGCCGCTGATGCACGGACCAGTCCTCGCGGTCGTCGTCCGGGGCGGGCAGCGAGATCCCGGGGATCTGTACCACCCAGATGCCCGGCTCGGGCCGCATGAACATGTTGTCGCCGGTCGCCCTGCCCATGAACGGGGCGCCGAGGCCCGTCTGCGCGAGCTCGTACAGGGCCTGGCCGGTCTCTCTGGACAGCTCGTCGGTCGACTGACGCAGGTGCTCGATGACCTTCCACACCCGCGGTTCCCCGGCGGCGATCACCTCGTTGACGGCCGACTGGATCGGCGTCTCGGCGCCGCGCATCCGTAGGTGCTGGGGAAGGGCGATGCCCAGCTGTGCGGGGACTTCGGTCTGGGCCCGCTCGGCGCTCTCGCCGGTCAGCAGGGTGAACAGGTCAGCGACACCCGCGTACTGGGCGCCGGTCTCCACCAGGTGGGCGTTCAGACCGTAGCGGTGGCCAGCCGCGGCAAGACCGCCCATGTCGCCCTTGAAGTCGAGCGCCAGGACGAAGCTGCCGCGGAACGCCGCGTCCAGCAGGCTCATCATCATCGCGGTCGTCTTGCCGCGTCCGCTTCGGCCGATGAATGCGGTGGTGGTCGCGTCACCGCGTGCGGAGCCGCCGGTCAGGTCGTTGCGGACCAGGCCGGGGGTGGAGCCGGTGAGGTAGCCGATCACCGGGCCGGTGTCGTCACCGACGGAGGCCCCGCCCCAGAACCAGCTTCCGGCGAGGGCGCCCACGGTACGGATGTGGGAGAGGTCAGGGACGCGCACCTTGTCGCCCGGCAGCGTCTCTAGCCAGAGTTCCTTCTGCTCCTCGGTGCCGATGGACACCTCGATACCGAGACCACCGTAGTGGGTGGTGACCGCGTCGATCTTCGACCGCAGGTCCTCCAGGGAGACGTCGCTGGAGACGACCAGACGGGGGTGGTCCTCCAACAAGGTGACGTCCTCGCGCTTCATGTCGCGCGCGAGCTGGGCCATGGTCTCTTCGGTCTCGATGATGTCGGCGGCGGGTGTGCCGGCGGAGTGCTGGGCGGCGGAGTCGCCCTGCTCCTTGGCCAGCTTCCGTGTCTCCTCGGTCAACTTCAGCGCGTCGCGCCGGTGCAGGACCTTGAAGCGCACGGACGGCTCGGGGTTGACGGGGAGGATCTGAACATCGGGGTCGACGCCGTCCTCGTCGTACTCAGGTACGTACGTGATCTCGCTGACCGTCCGCAGCCACTCCCCCGGTCCCGGGGACTCCATCTCTTCGGGGAAGGAGTCCATCGTCAAGACGCTGGTCCAGGCGGCGACTTCGCCCTGGGCGTCCATCACGCGCACGTGGTCCGGGTACGGGACGACGCGGCCGCGGGTGAGTGCGGCCAGCTTGGCCCCGGAGATCACGCCTGCGGAGTTCGGCGTCGGCAGACTCGTGGCTCGGTGCTGTTCGCGCGCGATCATCCAGGCCAGGACCTCGACCGGAGCGGGCTTGGCCCGCCACGGGGTCGTCTCCAACTGGCGTCCGAGCCGACGCGCGAGCGCGTCGAGCCGGGCCAGCTCGCGCTGCGGGATGCCAGTCTTCCTGATGCCGAAGGCGTCCTGCATACCGCTGCGGCTGCGGGCCTGTGTCTGCCCCGAGCGCTCTTGGATGCGGACACCCAGCAGTAGCTGACGCTGGGAGAGCGCGAGGTCATCGAGCCGTTCCACCCGGGCCTCCGCCCACGACGCGAAGTCTCCGGCGGTGAACAGCTCCTCGGCCTCGACGCGGTAGTCCGCTGCGTTCAGCGGGCTCCACAGTATCCGCAGGTGGCAGTCGTGCCCGGCGAGCGTGCGGGCGAGGGCGCTGGACGCCTGGTCGTGTTCGGCGTCCCTCGCCGTCTCCGACATCAGGTCGGTGTTGCTGCTGGACAGGACGTACCACGCCTCCGCGTGGGTCTCCGTCACCGTGAGCCCGTCCGCTAGGGCCAGGTATCGCGGCGGCGGCGCCGAACGGTCCCCCGTGATCCCGAGGAACTTCCCGACTGCCTTCGTGATCTTCATCCCCGTACCCCTCTTTACTGCGGCTTGCCGCCGGTGCGCTTGCGGGCGCGGTACACCGCGTCCGGCCCGTACATCCGGGTCTTGGAGTCGAACGGGACGGCCCGGCCAGCGGTGAGTCGGGGCGCGTCCTTGCTGAGCACGTTCTCGAAGGCGCCCATGCCGGGCAGTTCGACAAACGCCTCGGCGCGCTCACCGAGGCGAGCACGCATCGGCAACCACTCGTGCCTCTCGGCCGCACGGCGCCCGCCGTTGATCACAGGCCGGTGTCCCAGCGTCAGGTAGCGGACCCACAGCGCCCATTGGGTGAGGTTCCACCGGCGCTCGTTCCTCCGGCTGCGCTGGGCCCCGTAGTACGTGATCACTGCCGGGGGCGCGAAGTACAGCGTGAATGTCAGCTGACTGGGCAGCCCGAACAGCATCAGTAGAGACCCGGTCCACAAGACGTAAACGACCACGCCCGTGACCAGCATCCGGCGCGAGGGACCTTCACCCAGGTCCATGCCGAAGATCTCGTGCTGGCGAGTTTCAAGATCGAAATGGCGCGTGTAGGTGTGTCCGGTCCTCACGCGCCCGCGACCTTGTTGAAGATCTCCACGAACATGTTCTTCGTGGTGTCGGTGGCGAAGACGAACCCGGCCACCAGGATGCCGGTGATGACGTGACCGATCAGCTCACCCCACTCGCGCTTGGCGTAGTGGCCGATCGCTCGGACCACCAGGATGATCAGGAAGATGTTTCCCGCGATCAGGAAGACCCACGTCTTCAGGTCTGCGCCGCTGGTCAGCGCCAGCGTCACCGTGTCGGCAGGCATGCCTCGTATCCCCTCGTTTGGTTCCTTCAGGCGGAGTTAGACAGTTCCGCCGTGGACCTTGGCGACCTGCCACCGCTCGGCGGCGGCCGAGGCCACCCGGGTCAGCTCGACCCGATAGGTCTGCTCCAGCTCGGCGGCGCCGATCTGCCACCGCACGACGGCGGTTCCGGTGCGGTCACTGCCCTTGCCCTGGTCGACATTCCAGCTCTGGATGCCCTGGAGCGTCATCCCCTCGGGCAGCGGCGGAACGCTTGCGCCCGGGGCGGTCACGCTGTCCGCCTCACCCTTGGCGTACTCGGTGAAGAACGTCGTCACCGTGCTCTGGGTCTGGGCGGAGAGCTCGACATCGCTGTCGACCGCGTTCTGGTCGGTGACGGACGGGCCAGAGGTGGGGACGCCCACGATGCCCGGCTCGCCGGTGACGACGATCCGGCCGGCGGTGCTGAGGACCGGGACCTCCAGTCCGACCCACTTGCGTTGGGTCGGAGTCGGGTCCTTCTTGTCCTTGGCCGGTTCGCCGGGGACGCTGACCAGCACGTCCACGTGCACCCGGGCACGCTGCCCGCCGAGTTCGTTCACGGTGCCCGGTTGGGCGAGGAGTACGGTCTGCTGCCCCTTCGAGTTCCAGCCCGCGGAGGTGTCCGTGCCCTTGGGCATGTCCCGCGCCAGCGCCTTAGCCCGCTGGTCCGGGGCGGCCTCATCCCAGGTCAGGTACGAGTACGCGAATCGAGCGGCGACCGACTGGGCGTCCTGCACCGGGTAGGTGGGCCCCTGCTTCACCGTCGGCGGCGGGGAGGGAGCGAGCTGGGTGGGCCAGAACCAAGACCTGACACCGGTGATCACGGCCAGGCCGACCACGACCCACAGCACGATCCGGCCGGTGACGACCAGCGCCCTCGTGCCGGTCTTCTCCTCCTGCAGAACCCAGGGGGTGGCAGGCGTCCGCGTTTGCTTGGATTCGGTCGCAACCTGAGTCGGGGTGTGCCCGTTGCGCTCGGCCTGGACACGCTTCCCTGCGGCTACCCAGTGTGCGGCGCCGGCTGACGGTACGGTCTGCTGCTGGGGCGGTTCCGCTTGGGGAGCTGATGCTTCCTTACTCCGGGGCTCCGGGAGGTTGAGAACCTTCCACACGACCGTTTTGAGCGCACTCATCCCCAGACGACCTTCCCCGCGATAGGCCCGAACTGAACTGGACAGTACGCGGATCGGCCACAGTGCGTCAAAAAATTTCGTATGGATCGCGGTAGAGTGCGGCGCCATGCGCACGGGGGCAGACGGATGGCGTCTGCGGGGATGGCTTGTCGCTGAGTTGCGGCAGGCCCGTGGAATCTCCCAGAAGGTATTGGCAAAAGCGGTCGGCTGCTCTCGCAGTGCTGTCGCCATGTGGGAGTCGAAGAATCAGCGGCCCAGTCCACAGCATCTGCTCCGGCTGGCCAACAGCCTCGACGTATCCCCCCTTGACCTGGTCGAACTCCTCGACACTGACTGGACGTTGAAGATACTCCGCCGGTTCCTCGGCTTCACGCAGGCACAGGTGGCGAGGGCGCTCAAAGTCGCCGTCAGCACGTATTGCGATGTCGAGACAGGACGCCAGGTCCTGCCCGACAGGTGGGTGCCAATACTTGAATCCCTCTTCAACACCGACGAACACACCGTCAGGAATAGCGCTCCATTAAAAAAGGCGAAGAAGAGATAGCCCTTTGTCGACAAACCCACAGAATGAGTTACAGCCAGGAGGAACGTTTAACCGCGTACGTATACCTTGGTCCTAAAAGTACGATTTCGCGATCAATGGGGTATGGTTCCGCTTTTTCGGAGCTCGCACCCGACCGCGTCCGGCGCCGGGCCCGTCGACAACACGGACAGGCCCCGGGCATGTGACAAGAGCACAACTGAGCCCCGGTATACGGCAGTTGGCCGCTCTCCGGGGCTTTGCTGTCGTGCAGTGAGGGTTATCCGGGGCCGATCTGGCGAAGCCACTGACCCATCTGTTCGGCGGAGGGCCGCGCGGCCGGCGGTCGCATGAGGGCGTACTGCAGAACCTCTTCGAGCTGCGGCCAGTGCGTGATGTGCCCGTGCGGCAACCGTCTACGCAGCAGCAAGCCGCGGAGCACTGCTGCCGTAAACCGCGCCGGGTCGACCCCAGCCGCGGTGTAGTCGCGGTGCCATGTGCCTGTCGCCGCCCACCACAGTCCGGCCGCGAGGGCGTACACCTCGTCCGAGGGCTCGGTGACCACCGGACGCTTCCCCGCCTCGATGCGGTGCATCAATTCGGGTGACATCAGGTGCACCAGTCCGCCGAGGAAGGTGTGCGACGGTGCCAGCACCGGGCCCGACGCCCATGTGCAGTCGATGAAGCGGACCGCGCCGGACGTGTGGACGGTGTGGTGTGGCTGGAGGTCACCGTGCACCCACCCGGCCGCGTGCAGAGCTCCGACGGCCTGGCACACGTCGACCGCTGCGGCGAGGGCCGAGGATCGGTCCTCGCCGTGCTGCTGGCGTACGCTCTCGAACCGGGTCCAGGTGGAGGCGCCTTCGAGCCACGGCGTGATGAGCCACGCCGAACCTGTCCCCCGGCCCGCCTTCGCCCGCCCTCCGTACGACAGGCCGGGCACCAGCGAGTGCGTCTCTTGGAGCACCGCGGTTTCGCGGGCAACGGTGGCGGCCCCCTCGCCGGTGCCGACCTTCAAGGCCCACAGCCCACGCGGTCCGGACACCTGCCAGACGGCCGCGCCTCTGCGGTCCGTCACCTGCTCCCAGTGCGCGGGTTCTCCCGCCAGCGCCTCCGCGTCGGCCCGGCCGATCAACGGTGCCTGCGCAACGCGTTGCCCCGGCAGGCTGACGGACTTCGTCCCCTCAACGTCCAGCACGGAAAGGCCCTCTCTCTACGGTCCGCGACGGTCGCGGTCAGGTCGTCGGTGACGGGACGGCGGAGGGACCGGCGCCCACCGGCTGGCGGTGCGGCACCGGTACGACGCCGGTCCGCCTCAGAGCAGGTTCTGAGCGGCCGCGGCTGCGGTCAGGGTCCACATGGCGCCCAGGTAGGTGCACAGGCAGCGGACCAGCACCGGGTGGTCTCGGTACATGTGCTTCAGCGCGGCGAAGCCTGTCCTGCCGTGCGACCGCGCTCGGAAGCCGAAGAACGAGACGGTCACCGCGGGCACTTGCACGGCACTGCCCTCGACCTGCTCTTGGTCCTGGCCCTGGTCCAGAAGCATGTCCATGAGGGTGCGGGGCTCGAAGTCCTGCCGCGGCGGGCGCTTCGCGCGGATGCGACGCAGGTACGGGAAGTCAGGCATGGCGGTTCGCTCTCTCGGTTGTTTCGGAGGATGGTGCGGCGGGCGCTGTGCCCGCCGGCGCTGACCGTCCGACGACCCGGGCGCGAGGCACTGGGCCGCCGGACGGGGCTTAGACCGCGACGCTCGCTGTCGCGAGTTCGGCCAAGTCCACGGGGGTGCAGCCGTGCAGAGTCACGACGTCACGGGCGGCGAGGGTCCACCGGAGCGCGGGGTCCTCGAACGCAACATCGGTGAGGCCGTTCTTGCTCTTCGTCGGGACCGGCCGAAGGGTTCGCGGATCGTAGACGATCCCGGAAACTCCCCACGGCTCTGTCCGCTCGACCAGGGCGGCGGTGTGCCCCTTGACCAGGTGTGGGCAAGCCTCGGCGGCTTCGACGGCGCACGGCAGGCACACGGGAGGGGTGTCCGTCACATCACCGTCGCGAATCGGTCGCCCGTCAACCGCGCGTCCGATGAACAGGTGCTTCCCGCCCCAGCGGCGGCTGAACTCGTCATTGTCGAACGTGGAGGTCGCACAGACCATGCAGAGCATGTGCGACATGGCTTGACGCTGACGTAGAGGGTGGATATCCGCCAGACGGGGCCTTCCCCTCCCCCGCACTAGTGGGTACCGCACCCAGAGAGCGCCGTCCCTCCGGTCCGCGCCGCTGACCTCGTCGGCGTAACCGATTCCCTCCGCGCCGTCCGGACCGGCCCGCTTGATCAGCCTGGTCGGCAGCGGGTTCTCCTCGCTCCACGGCGCAACGAAGGGGACGTGGAGTCCCCGCCAGTGGAACTGAGTCACGGTCATGCCGCTGCCGCCGCGAACTTGGGCCGGTGCGGCGCGATGACCTGCCCGTCGGGCAGCAGGCTCCCGGTGTCGTCGAAGACGATGGTCCCGTTGCACAGCAGCGCCCAGCCCAGCAGGCAGTCCCGGCCGATCACCTTGGCGTGCTCACGGTCCGGCTCGTGCGCTGCCGGGCAGGGAGGGTTGTGCGGACACATAGCGCTCGTCCTCTCGGTGGTCTGTGCTGGGGAAGGCATTCGCTGGTCGCTCTGGTTCACGCGACCTGCTTGATCGCTCGCGTGGCGGTGAGCCGTTCCAGGAGGTCGTTCGCGACGGCGCCCACCAGCCGCAGGTGGAGAACGCGGTCCCGGAAGTGCTCCGGCAGTTCGACGGCCTGAAGACCGGCGGCCCGCTCGGCGAGCCGCAGCACCTCGGCGTCCCTGCTTTCCGCCGCAATAGCAATGGCGGCCAGTCGCTCCAGGTCGTCACGCAGGTGACCGTGAATCTCCTCGACCTTGTCCTCCTCGGGAGGCTGCGGGTCGAGCGCGTCCCCGATGTCGTCCAGGATCTCGGGGAGCGTGCGCATCCTTCGCAGGGCCGCCGCCAGCAGAGCCAGCTTCTCGGCGCTGACCGAGGGAGCGTGAACCGCGTACGTCGACTGCATCAGCAGCTCCCTATCGCGTAGGCGTGCCGCCCCCGGCGCGGGATACGGGGGGTTGGCCCTGCCAGGGGCGGCACGGGGGGCGCCGATAAGGCGCCCGGGGTCCGCGCCGGACGGCGTGCTCGCCGGTTCGGCGCGGTGGCTGTGGTGGTCGGTGCGTGCTCCGCGAGGGCGCGGCCGGCCGGAGACTCGGTCATCGGACATCGCCCGTCGCCTCGATCGCGGCCCAGACCCTGAGCCCCGGCCCCGCTTCCGTGGCGCCCCACCGGCTGGCCAACCGGCGCACCAGGTCGAGCCCGCGGCCGTGCTCGTCCCACAGGTCGGTGGTCTCCTCCGAGATCGCGCGGAGCGGTCTGGCGGGCCGGGGACCGCTGTCACGGACGGCCACCTCGACTTCGCCGTCACGCCGCAGCAGTTCGAGCTCGATGCTGGATGACGTGGTGTGCCGCACCGCGTTGGTCGTGATCTCAGACGCCAGCAGGACGGCCGTGTCGACGGTGTCCTCCGGCATCCGCCAAGAGCACAGGGCCTCGCGGACGTGGTGACGGGCGCGGGCCGGGGCCTGATCGTCGCCATCGAAGGCGTACTGGTGCGGCTCGGGCTGGACGTTCGGCTGCGTGGCACCGTCGGCCCCAACGTCGCGTGCCGGTGTCTTCGCCGAACGATTCGGCATCTCACGCGTCACAGCACACCTCCGTCGGCGGGGACCGACGCGACGCGGCGGCGGTAGGCGGGCATTGCGAGCCGAAGGGCGGTCCGCAGCTCGACGGCGCCCAGCAACTCACTTGCCGAGTACGGCCGTTGCACCCACCAGGTCGGGCAGTCGTATGGCCCGTACTGCGGGTGGGGGATGGTCAGCCAAGACTCACGGGGGAGGGTCCAGATGTCCTCAGCCCAGACTCCGCCCTCGTCCGGCTCGATGAAGAGGTAGAGGCGACGGTTCCAACGGTCTGCCAGCGCCGGGGGGCAGTGGCCCTTGAGCGTCCGGCACACTCCGAGCACGTCGAGCCCGACGGGGTATGGCATCGCCACTGCGTCCCATGCCCGGCCCGCCGGAAGCTGCCCGGTCCACTTCGGGTGCTCGGTCCACTCGACGGCCAACTGGTCGGGGCGGGGGTGGGCCGCGAGGAACCAGCCCGTGGCGGCGTCCGTGACGGCGGCCGTCATGACTCGCCCCCGGCGGCCGCCATGCACTTGTCGTGAGCCTTGACGTCCCACCAGAGCGTGTCGCCGCTCGGGCTGACCGTGCAGGCCCGGCCGGCGGAACGCAGCTCTCCGTCCGGCATTCGGCAGCACAGGCAGGAAGAGCCCTGAAGCACGCGTAAGACGGCCCCGCTCACGTCGGGGACCTCGAACCGGCGGCAGATCGCCGTCTCGGCGGCGGGTCCGCGTTCACCATCTGGGATCGGTGCTGCCGCCTGCGGAACTGTCTCGTTCTTCATCGGGGGCTTCCCTCCCGGCTCGGCGAGTCGCTGCGCTTCACGCGTCCACGCGCCGCGACCGGCTGGACGTGATCACCAGCCGTAATGAGCCCGTCACCCTAGAATGCTCTCAGAAGATTCTCTGTGCAACTTCAACGGGAAGATTCACTGAAGTTTCTGACGGTCGGAGGGTCACAGTGGACGGACCGATTACTCCTGGGCCCCGCCGTGCGGCAGGATGGAGCCGTGTACGCAGGCGGAGACTGAGGGGAGGTGCCGGTATGGCGAGAGCACAAGGACCCATGGTCAAGCGACGTCAGATAGGGCGTGAGCTTCAGGCGCTCCGTGAAACTTCTGGACTGACGATCGAAGAGGCGGGAGCCGCGATCGGCCGGTCGGACTCAACGATCAGCCGCATCGAGAATGGCAAGCGCGACGTCCAGCTGATCGAGCTGAAGGGGCTCCTGGAGGCGTACGACGCCCCGGCCGAAACCCGCGAGCACCTGCTGACCATGCACAGCGCCTCACCTGAAGCGTCGTGGTGGACGAACTTCGAGCTGCCGCCCAACCTGGACACGTACATCGCCCTCGAAGCCGAGGCCGCCGCGCTGAGGGTGTTCGCCCTCGCCTCGGTTCACAGCCTCCTCCGCACCGAGGACTACGCGCGGGCGGTTCTGCGCGGCACAAGCCCGTCGGCGCCAGCGGACGAGATCGAGACCCTGGTCAAGTTCCACATGCAGCGGCAGCAGGTACTCACCCGCGAGTCGCCTTTGGACCTGGTCGTAATCCTTGACGAAGCGTGCCTGTGGCGCCAGATC
Source organism: Streptomyces sp. NPDC111744 (assembly GCF_055634995.1). NCBI lineage: Bacteria > Bacillati > Actinomycetota > Actinomycetes > Kitasatosporales > Streptomycetaceae > Streptomyces > Streptomyces sp. NPDC111744. Next base: position 18,712 of record NZ_JBVKCG010000031.1, on the reverse strand, counting down.
GGCGGGATCGACTGCCAGCGCGAGCAGCTGAAGCACCTCATCGAGCAGGCCGAGCAGGTCCCGAACATCACGGTGCAGGTACTCCCCTACAGCAAGGGCGCCCACACGGCCCTTACCGGCGCCTTCACCATCCTCGACTTTCCCGATCCCACGGAGCCCGCAGTGGTCTACGTGGACAGCCCCGGCGGGAACTTGTACCTCCAGAAGGCCAAGGACACCCGACGGTTTGACCAGTCCCACAGTCGACTGCGCGGCATGGCGCTCGATGAAGCCGAGTCGGCGCGGTTCATGAAGACCGTGCTGAAGGAGATGAAATGACCACGAACCCTGACCTCAGCAACGCCCTGTGGCGGAAGGCATCTCTCTCCGAGAGCGCCCAAGGGTGCGTTGAGGTCGCCTTCCTCGCCAGCGACCAGGTCGCGGTGCGCGACAGCAAGGACGTGACCAAGCCCGCCCACCTCTACCCCAAGTCGACGTGGGACGACTTCCTGGACCACCTGCGCGGCCTGCTGCCGGCCGAGGCGTCCCGGATCTCGGTCGTCATCACTCCGGAGGCGGCAGTGCTGAGCGATCGGGACTCCACCGCGGGGACGCCTCACGTCTACACCCACCGCGAGTGGCTGTTCTTCCTCGACGGCGTGTTGAGGCGGGAACGCCAGCTTGTCGGCGCGTGACATCACGGAACGGGCCCGGCAGACCATGTGTCTGTCGGGCCCGTTCCGTTTGTGCCGCGAAACGATCAGTGGCCGAGGGGCAAATCGCATGAGCGGGCCAGCACTGCGAGCACGGCCAGCACGACCAGTCCGTACAGGACCTGGCGGCCGGTGATCGGCTGACTGCCGCTTTGCTCGGGTCCGTCCTCGCCGTCGGGGATGCCCCCGAAGTGGGCCTGGTGGCGGTGGGCTTCGCGTGCAGCCGTCTCCCCCTCCGGGCCGATCGGGAAGCGGGTGCGGCAAGCGCCGCACTTCCAGTACGCCACAGGGACGCTCTCCTCTCACGGGCCGCCGAGGGGCGGCTGCTGATGCGCGAATCGAGCCTAGAACCTGCTCGGGACGGCAGGTAGCCCGCCTACCGAATCGGTAGGCGGGCAGTAGGCGGCGGGTAGTTATTGCAGGTCAGAGGACTGACCTACCGGTAGTAGGCGGACCAGGTTCGACCCCTGGGCCGGCAGGGGAGTGAAGCTCTGAGGAAGGTCCCCGGAGTGCACGCCGGGCCGGTTACGTGTGGCCCCGTCCTTGTCCGATGCGGGGGCCTTCACGCCGTCCCGGACGGGGATCTGGTGGGCCGCCAGGAGGGCCCTCACCCGGCCGATCTCGGACCGCATGTCGCCCCCCTCGGGGAGGCTTCCCAGGGCCAGTTCGCGAAGGTGCACGGCGGTGCCATTCCCCCGGGTTCGGATGCTCTCGCGCACCCACGCGTAGACCCTGATTCGCTCCGCTGCGGCGGCCTCTTCGGGGGATGGTTCCGCCACTTCCCCACCGGACGGATCGGGTTCCGCTTCCCCACTCCCCTGACCCTCTTCGTGATCTTCAAGGGGACCCGTATCCGCGACTCCCCTGTTCATGCTCTCTTCGCGATCTCCCGTTTTGTGATCTTCGTGGGCTCCTGTGACCACTCCGACGATCCAGGCGATCACCACGAAGATGATCACGGAACCGCCCGCTCCTCGGATCAGGTCCATTGGGTGGTCGACCGCCCAGTTCCCTACCGCCGCCGCCAGCTTCCCCACGGCCGGTACCGCCGTATTGACCAGGAACATGGCGCCCATGCCGATGAGTACCGCACCACCGATAAGGAGGTCACCGGTGCTGGTCCCTGACTTCGCGGGCGCCTTCTTGCCCGTCGACTTCTTCGCCGGGGACTTCCCCCTGGGCCGCTTCGGCTTCGCGGAGCCCTCAGCGCCACCACTCGCCGCCTTGGGGGCCGACTTCGCCCCCTTCCCCTTTCGCACCCGGCCGATGGCCAGCACCCAGCCTCGGCGCGCCAGAGTCCAGGCCCAGCGGAGGATGATCACCGACCCCGTCCGTACGGCGAGTAGGCCGGCGCGGTCGAATGCGTGATAGGCCGACAGGTCCGGACGGGTCACGGCACGGCCGGGCGCCCGGGGGGCGTCCGCGTGCTTCTCCAGGGACTCATAGATCTGGCCCCACCACGCCCGAGGGCGTGACGGCTGCTCCGCCGTCACGCCCTCGTCGTCCACCAGCTCGACGTCGTCCGCCACGGCCTTGTCCTCGTCGCCGGGGTCGGACTTGACCAGGTCCACAGTCATCAGGCGACCACCGTGCCGGTCAGGTTGCTGATCAGGTGGGTGGCTGTCGCGAAGAGGCCGCCCGCTGCCGTGAACATGTTGGGCAGCATCAGGGCGAAGAGACCGTTGCGGAATTTGGAAGGCTTCAGGCCGTACAGCAGGATGCACATCAGGAGAGCAACCGCACCGGCGCCGACGACGTTGGACCCAGGCCCGAAGCTGCTCTGAATGGCCTGGGACAAGCCGCCGCTCATGTCAGCCACGAAGCTGAAAGTTTCGCCCGCCTGCGCGTAAAGCTGGCCCGTGATGAACGCGACCGCGATGACACCCTCGTGCGACAGCTTGATCTTCCACTGGCCCCGCGCGCCAACAATCAGGAACGCGGTCATGACGACGGCGCCGCCGGTGAAACCGATCGCTCCAAAAATCTGGCCCATGTCTGTGATCTGCCTTCTCAGTTAGTTCGTGCCGTACAAGAGGGATGCGACGGTGGCCGTGGCGGCGGGGATGTGGGCGGCCCAGACGACGCCCTTCCAGGGCCACCGCTCGCCGTAAGGGCCGACCCAGCCACGGACCATGCGGTAAGCGATCTGGAGGCCCAGCGAGATGCCGCCGCCGACGACCCAGGCGGGCCGAGCCATCTGCAGAGCCGTGATCAGGACCAGCGAAGAGACGAAGACGACGCCGCCCAGCTTCGACCGCGTGGCCAGGCCCAAGACCCCCAGCCCGAGGGCGCAACCGGCCACGGGCGTGGCGTATTGGTCGGCCTGGGCCAGCAGTCCCGTGACCCAGTCGTCCAGGTGCAGACCCCAGCCCACGGCGTACGCGGTGCCGGCGAAGACGACCTGACGGCCCCGGGGGTTGTTGATCAGGCCGCCGCCGTTCGCGGTGCCAGCGACGACCGGACCGGCCTTCTTGACAGCGGCCACGAACCGGCCGCCCGTCGTCGCGGCCGGTTCCGGAGCCTCGCCGGTGCCCGCCTCGTCGTCCTCGGCGTCCTGGTCCTTCTTCCGCCAGGTCCGGGTCTTCTTCGACTCGGGCGCCCCGCCCTGGTCGTCGCCGTCCTCGTTGTCGGCATCGTCCTCTTCAACCACCGGCTGGGCCGGGGCGGCGGCGGGAGCGTGCTTCGGCGGGGGCGGCACGGCCGCCGGAGTGGGAGCGTTGCCAGTGAAAGTGTCCTGGTCCGCGGCGTCGTCCTTGTAGACGTCGCTCCACCAGTCCTTCGCCGGTGCGACCGGGGCGGGTGCCTCGACCGGGGCCGGGGCGGGTGCCTCGACCGGGCCGACCACGTCCAGGTCCAGGTCGACGTCGGGCATGGTCGCCGCAGCGTCAGGCTCCGGGTCCGGCTCGGTTGCCGGTGCCGGGATCGTCGGCGCGGTCGACGTCGCCAGGACGTCGTCCAGGTCCGCGAGGAAGTCGCTCACGTCGCGGACACCCGCCTCGGTGGCCTGCGCCTTCTGCTCTGTGTTCGTCGTCACCGGGCCAGCCACCCCCATTTGCGGACGGCGGCGGTCATCAGCCGCCGGATGCGGATCTCGTCGGGATCGAGTCGCCCCGTGGGCTCCTTCGGGGCGGTCGGCGTCGTCGCCCGCTCGAACCCGGGAGGGAGGTCCAGGGAGAGCGGCGAGCGCGCATGCTTCGGGGCGGTGCGGGGGCCGGGGACGTGCGAAGTCACGGCAGCCGCAGGGGCGTTCGGCCTCTGGTGAGCGCGCGTCGCGCGCTGGTTCACCGTCACAGCTGGCTCCAGATGATGAGGACCGCCAGGGCGGAACCGATGGTCAGGGCGTCCTTCGCGATGCGGACGGCTCGGGTCTGCGGCCGACTGAGGTGAGTCGCGGCCAGCACGATCAGCACGCCGCCGAGCAGGAGGTCGAGCACGGGATTCCTTCAGGAGTGCGCAACACCGAGGGCGACGGCGAACGCCGCGACCAGAGCGGTGCTGCAGGCGAGGGCCTGCCGTCCGTGGGGCCGGGCGCCGAGTGCGGCGGCTGCCCCTGCGGCCGAGACCGGGAACATGAGGGTGAGAACTAGGTGCAGCGCGTACATGGCGCCCTCCCGCCGGGGCGGCCGGAACCCGTCCGGCCGCCCACGGCCTCGCGGCCGGCTACTGGGTGCGGGGCTCGTCACCCTTGGGGGTGCCGGGGACCGGCTTCGCGGTCTCGGGGAACCAGCCGCCGCGGCTGGCCTGGTACGTCGGGCCGCTCGCCCGCTGCTCGGGCGTCAGGTTCTCTCGCAGCTCGGCCTGAGAGATCGACTTGCGAAATGGCATGATGAAGGTCCGTTCCGTGATCGGGATGGGACCGGGACGGCCGTCTGCTGTGGAAGGTGGGAGGCCGTCCCGGAGCTATCGGCCCCGGCTGCGCTCAGGCGTCAGTGCGGGGCCGTTGTCATGTAACGAAGCGCCGCAGCAAGCGCGTTGGCGTCCTGCGGTACCTCTAGTAAACGCCAACCTCCACGGGAGGTCAATCAAGTTCCACGGGAGATTTAGAAATCTCCTCGGGAGATTGAGTGATCTGCTGCGGAGCCTTACGCTCAGCTCATGACACAGCACCCGTCCGCCACCCCGGAGTTCCGTCACGTCGCTCAGCGACTGCGGGACGCCGTGACGGGCGGCACGTACGAACCCGGCTCCCGGCTCCCGGCCGCTGCCGAACTGGCCGACCATCTGGGGTGCACCCGCTCCGCTGTAGAGCGGGCCGTTCGGGTCGCGGCTGCCGAGGGCCTGGTGACCACGCGTAAGGGGTCCGGGGCCTACGTCTCCCGCCTGCTGAAGCGGATCACCCGGCGGACGGACTTCCTGCTCCACTCCGTCCCCGATGGCGAAGCGGACGGCTCGGACGACGCGCTCGAAGCGGAGCTGCGCACGCTCGGGCTCGTCGCCCGCCATTTCCCCGACGTCCGCACTGAACGGGCCCCACAGGACCTGGCCGCTCCGCTCGGGCTGAAGCGGCACGGGCAGGTCCTCGTCCGCGAGACGCGGACGTTCGCCGTGGCGGCCGGCTCCGCGCCCGCCGATCCCGGCACTCCCGTCCAGCTCGCGTTCACGTATCTGCCGCTCGACATCGCGCGGCACACCGACCTGGAGCACCCGAACCTCGGCCCCCGGGGCGTACAAGGCCTTCTGGCCGAGCTCGGGCACCGGCCCACGGACTTCTCCGAGACCGTCGACGTCCGCCCGCCGCATGAGCACGAAGCGGCCGCGCTGGAGATCGACGCGGATAACAGGGTCATCCAACTGACCCGCACTGCCGCCACCGCCGACCGGACCGTGGCGGTCACCGTCAGCGTGCTCCCCGCACACCTGTGGTCGCTCTCCTACCGGTGGACCACCACCGCCTGACACCCCGCTCCCCAACCGGCCGGGCCGGCGCGTCCCGCCACCCGGTAGCCGGGTAGTTCCGCAGGTCAGAGGCCACCTACCGGCGCCTACCCGCCGCCTACCTACTGGCCTACCAGCGTCCTCGCCCCCCCGACTCGGGACCGACCTCGCGGCCGCTGGACGCCCGTCCGGGACGGCTCCGACCCTCCCGGCCGGGGGGTTGCCAGCAGGGCCGCAGAACGGCGCTCAGGGCCTCCTGCGATGCCACGCCAAGGCAGTCGGCGGGCAGCAGAACGGGGGCTGGCCGGACCCTTTCCAGGTCCGGCCAGCCCCCGTTTGCGTCTAGATCAGATCCGCGCCAGGGCCCCCTTCGATTCGAGCGCGTCCAGGTCCGCGATCGGGCGCCCGAAGGTGTCCAACAGCTTGCCCTTGCCCTTGTCCTTGGCCTCGGCCGTCTTGGCGGGCGCCTTCTTCTCCGCCGCGGCCTGCTGGGCGGCCTCCCAGCGCTCCATCGCTTCCTGCATGTAGGTGCGGGCCGTCCCCTGCGACGTCAGCCCCAGTTCAGCCTGCACCTGGTACGCGACATCGGTACGGGTGCGGGGAGTCACCGCCGGTCCGAGCAGACGCGATTCGCCCTGCTCGCACAGCTCGTGCACCCGCTGGATGAAGCGCTGCTTCAGCGAGCCCTTGGCCAGTGTCGGCATCGACTTCGACGCCTCCCTCGGCTTCGGCGTCCGCGGCTGCTCCGCCGTCCCGGCGGGCGCGGTCTGCTCCGGCTCCGCCTGCTTCGCGTCGAGCTGAGCCTGAAGCTGCTCCGCCTGCTCCTGCGCAACGGTGATCTTGTGCTCCGCCTCGGCGCGCTCTGCTTCGACCTTGCGCTCCGCCTCGGCCCGCTCCGCTTCGATCTTCCGCTCCGCCTCGGCCCGCTCCGCCGCCAGCCGCTCGGCCGCTTCGCGCTCGACCCGCTCGGTCGCTTCACGCTTCGCCTGCTCTGCTTCGGTGCGAAGCTGCTCGGCCTGCTCGCGAAGCTGCCGCTCTGCTTCGGTGCGAAGCTGCTCCAGCTCCCTGCTCCACCGGTCCCGCTCCGCACGGACCTGCTCGGCGCTCTGCTGCTCGAACCGCTCCGCCTGCTCCTGAAGCTGCCGCTTCGCCTCGTCACGAAGCTGCTCGGTCTGCTCGTGCCACCGCTTCGCTTCGCGCTCGGCCCGCTGCTCGGTGGTCTCCCGCTCCGCTCGGCGGTCCTCCGCTTCACGCGTCGCACTCTGCTCGACGGCGTCACGGACAAGCTGAACCTGCTCGGCCGCTTCACGCCTCGCCTGCTCTGCTTCGGTGCGAAGCTGCTCGGCCTGCTCGCGAAGCTGCTCGGCCAGTTCCTCGAAGCGCTCGCGCTCCTGCTGCTGCTCCGCCTGGAGCCGGGTGCGCTCCTCCCGCTCCGCCTCCAGTGCGGCCACGGCCTCGTCCCGCTCCGCCTTGGCGGCCCGCTCCGCTGCACGCAGCTCGTCCTGAACCTCGGCCTTCTGCTCCTCCAGCTTCTGCGTGACCTTCTGCTGCAGCGCGGGCAGCGAGACCACGGTGTTCACCACGGCGTCGACATCCGCGTAGTCGAGCCGTCCCAGCCGCCCGGCCTGCATGTGGCCCATGGTCCGCCGGACTACGGCAAGCGCCTGGTCGACGTTGACCGGGGCGTCCGCGCGGTCCAGTGCGACCGCCGCGTCCTCGGTCCGCCGGTCCACCGCCCGGTCGGCCAGCGACTTCCGCCAGCCGAATCGGAACGTACGGTCGGCACGCTTCTGGGCACGGGCCAGCACGATGACCGCGCGGGCCGCACGCTGGGCCAGCAGCCGGCGGGAGGTCTCACTGGTCGTGGACGTCGTGTCCAGACCCAGCCACGCGAAAGCCGCGATCCAGATCCGTCGCCACAGCAGGACGAACAGACGAAGGGGGCCCGGCCGGACGCCGTCCTCCTCCTCGGCCTTCGCCAGCTCCGCGATCCGCAGGTCCAGCCCGTGTTCCAGCAGCTTGACCGACACCACCGGCACACCGGCCAGGGCTACCTTCGCCCACAGGCCGCCGCCCTCCGGCGCGTGCACCCAGTTCGCCGCCGCCGAGAGGGCCACCAGGCCCCACGCCATCCGGCGGGACCGGATCATGCCCTCGGTCCACCGCGGGACATCCTGGGCAGCCAGGGACCGCGCCAGGCCCAGCATGAGGCCGATCTCCGCACCGTCGAAGATCGCGATGAAGAAGATCCGCAGCAGCAGCGGCAGCCCCGCGGTGTCCTCCGCGAACCCGTACAGGCCGTACATGCTGACGGACATGCCGCAGATGCCGACGATGGTCCGCCAGCGGTCGTCAATCATGGCCATGACCCGGGCACGGGCCTCGCTGTCATCGTCGCGGCGAGCCTTCTCGACCGCCCGCGTCGCCGCCCGGCCGGCCAGGCGCACGACCAGGATCAGCAGGGCCAGGGCCGCCACGCACGCGAGCACTCCACCGAGAGCAACCGTCCACGGCGGCACGCCCAGGGACTCCGCCACGGCGTGAATACGGGGAAGCACGTTCACGCCCCCACCTCCGGCAGTAGAGCACCGGAAGGTGCACGTCCACCCCAGAATGGGGTGATACTGAAGTACGACATCGGAGCCTCGTCTCTGGTGTGAGACCCCGGGATGCCTGCCCTCCAAGCAGTGGCACCCGGGGTTTCGTGCGTAATGGGCGCGCATCAACCTCTTGCGCTATCCCTAATTATGCCTTACTTTTTGCGGCTTGTCAAGATCTCTGCGTAAGCCTCCACAAGAGACCTATTTCTCACTTCTCACCCTTCGCGGGGAGGGGGGCAGGAAGGGGAGGGGGAAAGCCCTGTGCCCTAAGCCAGCTATCGAGCGCCAGGGCCACGACGTCCCCATGCTGGGTTCCGTGCTCTACGTGATACCTGCGGATACGGCGCTGAAGGTCCAGTTCCTGCGGTACCGAGTAGTTGAACTGCCCCCTCTTTGTCCCCCTTGACTCGATGATCCGAAGAGTGTCGGGGTGCGCCTCATACGGATCACTCCCTCCCTCATCGGCAGATTCGGCCTCCAACTCGTCCGCGATGGCACGCAGAGAAGCGATCTGACGTTCCTTGGCACTCAAGCCCGAACCTCCTGGCGGATCAATAGGCGACTACCTATCAGCATAGGCGACTATTGAAATAGTCGTCCGACCCTCCCCCCTCCCGCACGATTGGCGTGAGGGGGGAGATGAGATCAGAAGCCGCGGGAAGTAAGCCAGTCGTCCAGAGCGACGGTGACGATGTCACCCATAGGAAGGTGATCCACGTCGTTGTCCAGCGCGAAGCGCTTAAGGCGCTTCTTCAGCCGGAGTTCGGCTGCAACAGATGCATCCAGGGACTCCCTCCTAGGAGAGCGCTGGTTCAGCACTTCAGCCGCTGTGGGTAGGTTCTCGGGGCGTCCCGGCCCCACCTCCCACCCCTGGCCGTCGTTGACAGAGACCTGAGAGGGAACATATCCAGGCGAGGGAAGTGAGGCGGCCGGAACGGTGGCTACCTCCCTTCCAGCAGAGTTGGAAGCGGCTGGAGCGCGCTTCTCACCCTGGGCTTCTTCCCGCTTCTCTCCCTGGGGAGCCGTGGGGGCCTTCCTGTGAGCGGGGGCCGGCGGACGTGTCCGGCTACGTCCCCTCTGCTGCTGATCGAGCTCGTCCAGGCCGTTCAGCTCGCCCGTACCCTGTCCCTCTTCCACTGCCTGCTTCTCCTCAGTTGCCATACCGAACCACCGCCTGGTGAACCCTCTTCATCTGCTCCACGAACGCCTCTTCCTTCTTGAAGACGGGCTCAGAACAGATGGCCACGCGCTTACGACGCACGCCGACCCATGCGTACTCGGAGACGATGGGGCCGACCGGAACCTGGAACTTCTTCGCCAGCCGCTTCAGCTCGTCCTTGTGCCAGGTCGGGACCGACTTAGGCACCATGTAGGGGACCAGGAGAAGCGGATAGTCGCTGATGTCCTGAAGCAGATGCTCCAGCGACGCCATCTCTCGCGTCTTCAGGATGACGGGCACTACCGCGACACGCGAAGCTGCCAGGGCGCCGTGGGTAGAGGCGCAGGCATCAGGATGCGTATCCCAGGTGATCTTCCTCTTCAGCTCTTCTGCCCAGCGGATGAGGGAAGTCTTCACGACCTCGGGGGAAGGCTGGAACTCACCAAACGTGCTGTGGCCGGGGATCAGGTCCAGCTTGCGCGGACCGCCTCGCAGCGGCCTGGGCGTCCGGTCGTTCTCGAAGGCTTCGATCAGCGGAGCTCCGGTTCGCGTCTCTTCGTTGTAGCCCCAGCCCTTGGACAGACCCCCCTTCGACCAGTCCATGTCGCCGCCAACACCGTCGTCCAAGTAGGCCAGCTCCTGAGCGAGGGTCGTCTTGCCGATCCCGCCCTTCCATCCGACGACGCACTTCGTCTCTGGCTCCTGCACGGGAAAGGGAGTGACCTGGTGGCCGACGGTCTCGATGCTGGCTTCCACCAACGCGTCTGACGTCATCGCTGTGTTCCCTCGGGCTGGTTATGGTGGTACTTCACGGTTCTCTCTCCTTCTACGGGTGGGTTCCGACTGCGTACGCCGGGGGCTCTCCCGGCGTTCGCGTTTTCCGGGGACTGCGCTCGAACGGTACCTAGAGCGTGTCGATGCGACCGTACCGGTCTGACGCGGGCCGGTAGCCCCATATCAGCCCGCCGCGAGTCAGACACGTCTCGACAGAAAGAGGGGCGGGCCGCGTCATGTGACGCGGCCCGCCCCTCTTTCACGCAAAGCGGATCAGGAAGCACCCACACCTGTCTCCAACCTGACGGTTCCTCCGACCATCCGCCCGTCTCGCAGGGCAGCAGCGTAGGCCCGAAAAGGTGGCTGGTCAGCATAGATGTCCACATGGGACAGACGGCCGAACAGCAGTGTCACAGCTCGTGCGGGGGCAGCCAGACGCAACCAGGACGGCGGCGCCACGACGTGGCCCCGGAGGTGCACCCGCACATCCGACTGCACCCTAACGAGACCTTCCGAGCCGAGAACGATGCACCAGTTGGGACTGTCCGGCGCTGCTTTGCCCAGTCCCGGCAACTCGTGCAGACCTTCCGAGACCAGCTGCCTCACTACCGGGTCGTAGGTCTGCCCGCCCTCGGTGACCGCCACCTGCTCCTCAAAGGCAAGCAACAGGGCGGGCTTGGTGCCGTCCACTGTGGGCAGGCCGATGGCGCGAGGGACCAGTTCGGTCTCCTCCGTGAGGGCCAGGTCTCCCGGGCCGTAGTCCCGTACCTGCGAGTCCGCACAGCGATGGTGCGCGACTCCCAAATGGGAGAGGCCGGGGCTGCGACGCAGCACGACCACGGCGGGTTCCGTCCTGGCGTCGCCTGCGGTCCCGCACTCCACGCACTCGAACCCCGTGACGCGGCTCTGGAACTGCGCGGCCTGGTCCAGGCCCACTTGGTCGATGACCTCGGAGGCGATGGTGACGCTGGTGGTCATCTGGTCAGTCCTCCGGATTCTGCCGTGCGCTGCTGACGATGTGCGACCAGGTCCCGGCAGCTCCACCGTGCTCGCGGGCGAGCTCGCCGGCGAGTTGAGCGGTGGGCATGTCGGGGTTCGCCTTCAACGCCGTCCTGGCCTTCTCCAGCCGCGGGTCCCCGTCGTACGGGTAGCGGCGTGTGGTCCCGGCCGTGCCGGCGGGGCGCCCGCCGCCGGTCCGCTCGCGGCGCTCGCCGTACGTCCAGATGTCCCCGCGGCGGTAGTACCGCTTCAGGCGGCCGCTGTCGGTGGTCTCCACCCTGACGGGCTCGGGCCAGTGCGCTGGCTTCCGGGTGGGGTACTTCGTGATGCTGGTGGGCTCCATGTGCAGGACTCGCGCGGCCTGAGCGAGCGTGATTTCGTCCTCGGCGTTGCCGCTGCGGTCGATCTCCGTACGCCACGCCTGTCCGGCCTGGTAGCCCTTGTACCAGCGGTCCCACTCCTTGGAGTTCCAGTACATGGTGTTACCGACCGTCTTCTCCGGCTGGGGGTGCTTGTTGACCTCCCTCTCACGCCAGAGCAGTTCGAGCGTGCTCCGGCCCAGCCCTGTGCGCTCCTGCAGCTCAGCACGGCTCTCCAGCCCCGCCGTGCCCGTGAGGTCCTTGTACCAGCGGCGCCAGTCCGCGTCGTACCAGGTCAGTTCCCGGCCGGCGGAGTCCGGGACCGGCTCGGGGTGCCCGTTCGCCTCCCGCTCTCGGTACAACTTCTCCAGGTGGGTGACGCTCAGGTCGTGCTTGTCCGCGAGCTCCCTGCGGGTCGATACCCGGCGCCCGTTGAGAATGGCCATGAGGGAGTCCTCCGTTGTCTTTCCGTCTCGCGACGGGGCTTCAGTCGTCATTGCCCGCCCCCTGGTCGCGGTGGTGCTGGTCGTGGCCGGCGGTGCGGGGCAGGAGTACCACGCCGGACTCCGTCAGGCCGTGCTCGACCTCCGGCTCCTCGTCCGCGTCCTCCTCGACCTGGTCCTCGTCGTCCTCGTGCTTCCAGTTCATGACGCCGGACTCGATCGGCCTGGTGATCGTGTCGATGTCCTGGCTCTGGATGGTCGCCGCCCAGTCCTGGGCGCCGGGGGCGGTCTCGTCCGCGAGCTGGATGAACCAGCCCCCGTCGCCGGGGAGGGGGCCGTCCTCGATGCGGTAGAGCGGCCCGTGGTCGACACCGGCCGTGTTGCCCGCGTGCAGGGTGATCAGGTCGTCAAGGGCGGGGGCCGTGTGCAGCTCCGCGTCGTTTACCATCATGCGTAGATGCCTTCCTGGTATATGGGCTTGTTGAAGGGCCTGGGGCTAGGGGGCTTCAGGACGGTCAGCACTACTGCCATTGGGCTGACCGTCCGCCCCACTTCCTCCCGCGTCACCGCGGAAGAGCCGAGCATCGAACCTCTCGGCTTCACTAATCGTGCCTTACTCGGTTACTGCCTGTCCAGTCGTTCGGCGGACACGGCCGAAGCGAACGACCACACGACACCGACAGGCTGTTTCAAACCTGCCGGAATCCCTAATTATGCCCCCTCCAATTGAGGGGCACAAGCCACAAAATGCCAGCTCAATGGCTTGTCCGGACGGTTGGGACTACCCGCGTCCGGCTTCTCTTCATACCTACAGGACCGCCTCCGGCGGGGGCCCTTACTCCCAAGGGGGCGGGAGCTCCGCCGTCGTGTGCGGGCCGTGGGTGGCTGGGGCGTGGGGGTGGCCGGGGTCTCCCCTCGGCCGGTCGGTCACCCGGAGGGCTACCCGGAACCCGGCGGGGCCGCCAGGCCGGGGCCGCTTCGCGGTCGCTTCGCGAGCCTGGCAACCCCGCCGGAACCCGGGTACGGGCGGAGCCTGCCCGACCGACCGAGGGGAGCCCCCGCCCACCGGGCGGAGCCGTGGCGGACGCCGTCGACCAGGCTCAGGCCGGCGCGACACGGCACCGGGTCAGGTACGTCTCGACCTTGCCCTCCCGGACCGCGTTGCGCACAACCCGGCCGGTGACACGGAGATGCTGCCCTTCGTCGGGGAAGGGCTGAGCCATCGAGTCCCACGCGTAGAGACGTCCGGCACCGTCGGTGAAACGGATACGACGGCGCTCACCCCACTCGCTCGCGAGTGGGCTGACCTCCGTCACCGTGGCCGTGATCGACTCGCGGTCCTTCGCGGTCAACTGGCGCTGGGCCTCGCGCAGATACATCGGAACCGCGGATACCAACAGGCCGATGTCTCCGGGCGCCACGTCCCGCGCGACCGCGCGGGCCAGCTTGCGGCGGTAGTCGCTCGCGGCGGTGTCGTCTCGACGGCACCAGTCCCGGACGGCGGCGGCCGTGGCCGCGACGTCCTCGGCGGCTCGAAGGTGTTCGTGCAGCTGGTCCAGGTCCTCCCGGCCGGCGCCGCCCAGCAGAAGCGCGCGAACCTGCTCGGCGGTCGTCCAGCCCTCGCCCCGCTTGACGTACCCGGCCTGGACCGTCAGGGCGACGGCGTACTCCAGGACCTGGTCGACGTGGAGCCGAAGATCCGGCGGCACCTCTCCCGGCTCGTACGGCTCGACCGTCGTGCACCAGCGAATCAGGCGCCACAGGTCGCGCAGGACGGCCACGGGGAGATCCGCGTACGGGCCCGCGCACGTCGCGCCCAACTGCATCGTGCTGCCGTCCTCGTGGCGGAGAAGATAGCTGGTCAGGGCCCCCCGCTCCCCGCAGGCGTCGCAGTGCGCGATCCGGTCGGCGGCCTCGTCCTCGTACGGGGGGAGTGCGGTGACAACGCTGCCCGCCGCTGGGTCGTGCTCGACCTGGGCGATGACGGTCCACCCCTCGAACCGCAGCAGAGGGAGCGTCACAGTGACGTCCTGACTGGCCACGGCACCGATGGGGACGCCGTTGACGTCGGGCCACGGCATGAGCTCGACGGGGCCGCGGGTGAGGTGGCACCCGCCCAGCCCGTGGGCCCGGGTCTGCCGGTCCGCCTGCTCGATCGCCTGCCGCAGGGCGGCCAGTTGATCGGTCCTGACGGGGAAAGTGAGGGACATGCTGGTCATGCGTTCTCCTGGGGGGCGGCGCGGCCCGGCCGTGCGGGACGGCCGGGCCGGCGGGATGGTCAGCTTCGGTGGACCTGGCGGGTCCGCCCCGCGGAGAGCACGGAAAGCGCGGTGGGGCTCATCGCGGCTCCTCGTCGTTGAAGGTTCGGGGTCCGCCCGAAGGAACTGCCACACCTTCGGACATAGCTAATTCTGCCTTATACAGGTGGCAGGGTCAACGCCGTTCTCCCTGCTCTGGGCCTACATCGTCAGGGTGCAGGTATCGCACCCGCCGGTGGCGTGCACCAGCGGGGCGGCCCCGGTACGGGCCTTGGACTCGTACGTTGGCGGCCGCCGGAGGGCGGCGTGCACGTCCCGTTCCATGCGCTCGAAGTCGGCGTTCTCCTCGACGCGGACGCCCGGGTCGGGGGCGTCGCGGCGGCGGGACTGCTCGATCAGCTCGGCCATCGTGATGTTGGGGTTGAAGGGGACCTGGCGGACGCGCTCGACCAGTGCGCACAGCTCGGCAAGCCGGGGCCGGCGGGCGACGCCCAGCAGCAGATCGCGGTGGCTGGCCAGCGTGCAGGTCGAGCAGGAACAGCGGCTGGACCCCCGGCGGTCCCCGGCGCCGGGGTGGGAGTCGTAGCACCAGTGGTACGGCACCTCCTCCGCGAGGGTCCACGCCCACACGTCGGCGGTGCTCACCCGGTGGGCGGGCAGCCACTCGTCCACCACCCGGTGGGAGTTCTCGGTCGTGCGGCGCCACACCTGCCGGTTGCGTCGGTCGCGGCTCTCCTCAGCCCTCAGGCCGAGGACGTTGGCGAACATCAGCGGCCCTTGGACTTCCTTGCGCAGAGCGCGGACCTGCGGGGTGAACGCGCCGAACACCATCTTCGTCTTCCACGGTCCGGTGCAGGTGCGGGCCTGACCCAGCCAGGGCCAATCCCCCCGCTCGGCGATGAACGTGAGCAGATCGAAGGGGACCGTGCGGCCGTCGACCTGCCGGGTGCGGCGGACCTCGATGTGCCGCTCCGGGGGGACGCCGAGAATCTGGCTGTGCTGAGCGGCGAGCTCGCTCGCGCTGGGCCACCGCACACCGTCCACGGTGACGGCGGGCCACTCCATCGGGCCCAGGCTGGCGTGGGCGGTCCAGACGCGGTCGGCGACCCCGGCCCGGCGGGCGGCGTCCATCGCCTTGGCGCCCGCGATCACGCCGTCCTTCCCGCCGGACAGGTTGATCACGATGCGGTGCCGGGTCGCGGCGAAAGCGACCGGATCGGTGTAACTCATCTTGCTCTCCTCGGTGTTGGGCGGGCTCCGGCGGTTCCGGAGCCCGCTGGGTGGTTCAGGCGATGAGGGTCACGCCGCCGACGGTCTTGGCCCGGCGGATCAGCGGCTTTCCGCCCGTGGGGCGTGGGGGTTCGGGCGCGGGCAGCGGCCGGAGCGGGTTCCAGCGGGTGCCGACGTCCCCGGTGTGCCGGGTCCACGCCTCCTCGAAGTGCTTCCTCTGCTTGTCGCGGACTCCGGCCGGCGCCGCGACGGCGAAGGCGGCGGCCGCCGGGAACCCGCCGTCGGCGGTGAGGTAGTGGGCCCGCTGGATGCCGGACGTCTCCCCGCGCTCCAGGGCGAGCCCGTGACGGGCGGCGAACTGCCGGATCAGTTGCTCGGCGGTGCGGCGGTCGCCTTCCCACACGGTCCGCACCGACCGCCAGGCGGGGCCCTTCTTCGCCGGTCCCCGGCATTCGCGGTGCCCGGGGCACCAGGGCTCGAAGTCCCCGGCGGGGTGGTCGGCCCGGCACTGCTCGGTCCGCGGCTGTCGGCACCACCACTTCGGTGACCGGCAGGACCGGCCGTGATGGGTGCGGCAGTCCGGCGTACGGGCCGCGTAGTAGATCCTCCGCACCTCGTAGATCGCGTACGGGGCCTGGTCCAACGACTCTTCGAAAGCCGAGAGCACGGGGTGGTTGCGGCCGTCCTCGGTGAGCCTGCGGTACAGGCTGTCCGTCCCGTACAGGCTGGAGCGCTCGTTGAGCGCCATCGCGACGTGCTCCATCCGCAGGACGTCCGCAGCGATGTGCGGGTGGTCCCGCAGACGCGCCTCGTGGGCCTCCCTGCTCGCGCACACGCCACTGAAGGGGCACTGCGAGCAGTACGACTTCTTCACCGGCTCTCCGAGCCGTTCCAGGACGAACCGCTCGACGTCCGCCCGGTCCTGACGGGCCAGGATCAGGGGATAGAACGACTCGCAGATGGTCCGGCCCGCAGTCCGGTTGTGCTCGCGCTGGATGCGGCTGTCCTTCTCCGCACGCTTCAGCTCGCCGTAGTGGTAGCCGATCACCCGGCGGTAGCTCGCGCCGCCGAACTCGGCCTCCGTCCACTGGTCCAGCACCCAGCCCTTGAAACGGATGCTGCACGTTCTCCGGCCGTTGGCGATCTGAGGGACGGTTCCGGCCTCCCGGAGCTCGTCGCTCAGACGCCACGGCCCCCGCGCAAAGATCCGCCGGGGAGACCGGCTGTCGTCCAGGACGACCACGCCGTCCGCGTCCTGGCGGCCGGCGCGGGCGACCTGCACCAGCCGGACCCCGGCCCGGCGGAGGCGCGGCAGGACCAGCCGGTCGACGTAGTCCAGGGTGTCCGGCCATTCGTCGCCGGTGACCGCGTGAACCACGATCAGGTCGGAGAGGTCGGGGGCCAGTCCGTACCGCTCGGGGTGGTCCAGGAACTCGATCAGGATGGCCGTGCTGTCGGCTCCGAGTCCGTAGCTCAGCACGGTCATCCCGGAGGACCGGCCGAACGTGGTCCGCTCCGAGGGCTCGGGCAGGTCAAAGAGGGCTGCGGGCAGGGCGGTTGCGGGCACGGGAACTGAATCCTCGGGTCGAATGGCTTCGCGCCGGCGGACGACGGCGGTCGTGGCGGGCGGCTCGGTCGCCGCCCTGTTGCCGGGGGCACGGGCGTGGGCCCGTGCCCCCGGTCCAGGTCAGCCCTTCTGCGGGGGCTTGACGATGTCCCGCATCACCGCGGCGCGGGTCGGCGCCGCCGGGCAGGGACCGAGCAGCCGGGTGAGGTGACCGCGCAGGGCCTCGATGTCACCGGCCTTGCGGGCGCGGTCGGCCTCGTCCAGGAGGCCGGTCACCGCCTCGTGTTCGGTCGGGTGCTTGATCTCGCACGGGCACTGGGTGGGACGCTTGCCCACCAGCTCGGCCACGCGGGCGGCCTGCTCCTCGAACGGGACCTTGCACCCCTCGTGCCGCCACGCGGGACGCGGCGTCGGGTCACCGTTCCGCCCGCGCAAGTGGCTCCACCAGCGGTTTCCGACCCAACCGCAGATCAGGTCTTTCATCTCGAACGGGTTGTCCGACCCGGGATAGCCGTGCTTGGGGTCCCATGCCAGTTCATCGAGCCTGCCCAGGCAGATACCCGCGCTCAGGATGTTGCGCCGCGTCGGCGCCATCCGCGGGTGCAGCCACGGGACGATGCCCTCCAGTGCCGCGTCACCGGCCTGTTCCGTCCGGGGAAGGGTGGCGCCGGACTGGGTGACGGTGTCCAGGTGGGCGGCGGCCTTGTCGCGGTCCTCGTGCTGGCTCTCCTCGACCTGGCCCAGCACTCGCGCATGCCAGTCGCCGTGCCAGCGGTAGATGTGGCCGATCAGCTTCCCGTCGACCGTGACGGGGTACCGGCCGTCCGGGACCCGGTCACCGATGCTGTACCGCTTCTCCGGGGTGTCGGGGGCGTCGTTCGTCGCCATGTCGTTGTCTCCCTGTGTTGAAGGTTCGGGGGCGGGCTTCTGCCAAAGCCCTTGCGGGGTGGGCCCGCCCGGCTGCCACCGGGCGGGCCCACCGGAGTCCTACCGGCGGCGGTGCTTCAGCAGCGCGCTCAGGCTCGGGGCGGACGGCCGCGCGTTCTGCGGGTGCCATCCCTCACGGAGGAAGGCGACGGGCCGGTTCTCGCAGTTGCGCACGATGACCAGGTCCGAGCTCGTCGCGACGGTCTCGCCACGGCGGGCGGCGCGGACCAGGAGGTCGCGCACCTCGTAGCGGTCGGCGCTCTCGGGCGCGGCCCCGGCGGGGCGGGTGAACAGCGGGCTGCTCACCCAGCGGGCCGCGAGGGGGATGCTGCGGGCCTCCGCGAGGGTGGGGGTGTGGTGGTCGAGCATCCCGGCGGGGACCGGGACGATCGTGGTGACCACGGTGTCGTCCTCGGCGTCGAGCAGTCGGACCAGTTCCGAGTCCGAGGACTGACGGACGGTCAGCTTGTCCGTCACGTCGGCGGCCCGGACGGTCCACCACGTCTCGGTGACGTCGGCGGCGGTCGTCACCAGCCGGGGGCGCCCCTCGGTCCACACGTAGGTGGTGGACAGGTAGAGGGCGAATCCGCCGATCTCGCGCGGGGTCTCGGTCTCCAGCTCTGCGTACATCGTTGCTCCCGTGTTGAAGGTTCGGGTTGCCGGGGGGACTGCCATTCCCTTCCGACATCACTAATCATGCCTTATTTCGGGACGGAAGTCCAGCCTGAAAGACCCTCCAAACGAGTGATCTACATCACATGTTTTCGCAGGTCAGCGGCAGTTTCCGCCCACCCGCACGGGCCTCGCCGGGCGGCGTCCGCCACGGCCC
>NZ_JBVKCG010000030.1:23038-95981 GCF_055634995.1 Streptomyces sp. NPDC111744 | reverse complement strand
TGCGGCCGGTCCTCGGTCCCCTCGGAGCGCGGGAAGAACTCGTACCAGGAGCCGAAAAGGGCCCGCTCGCGCTCGACGAGCAGCGGCAGCGGCTCCGAGCAGGTCACCAACTCCCGCAGCGGATAGCGGGCCAGGATCTCGTCCACCTCGGGAGCGAGCGCGCTCGCCAGACGTGTGTGCAGGGGGAGGGTGTCGTCGCCCAGGGCCCGGGCCGCCGCCAGCACCCGCTCGCGCTCCGGTCCCTCGGGAACCCCGGCGGCCGCGCGCGCGTACAGCTCGGCGCCCTCCTCCAGGACCAGACCGGTGTCGATGCCCGCCGGGATCTTCACGCGCGCGTGCCGCCGCCAGGTCGTGAGCGGGGCGCTCCAGGCCTCCACGTGATACGTCCAGCGTCCGGTCGCGCACGGGGTGACCTCGGCGCCCCAGCGGTCGGTGCCACGTACCAGCTCCCGCATCGGCGCCCAGGGGCCGGGCCGGCCCTCGGGGTCGCACAGCACCACATTGGCGCCCACGGCGTCATGACCCTCGCGGAAGACGGTGGCGGTGACCTCGAAGCTCTCGCCGGGGACCGCCTTCGCCGGACGCCCGCCGCTCTCCACGGCCGGTTGCACGTCACGCACCGGAACACGGCCGATGGCCTCTGTCGCCTTCATGGGTCTCACCTCCGCCGTGCGCAAAGCCGGGCCCGGGCCCGGCTCCGCGGTCCGTAGTGCGCGGGAGGACTGGTGTCCTCCCGCGGGGGTCCGCTTGCGGATCACTGCCTCGCGGAGCTCCGGTCCGACGGCGGACCCCGCCGGACCTTCCCGCTCAGCTGGGTCCGCCCGCCCTGTTCCCGCAGATAGGTGACGAGGCTGGTGCGCAGATAGCGCTCGGCCGCGTCCACCGCCTCCCGGGCGCAGCGCTTGCCCATCAGCACGCACAGCGTGTAGCCCGAGTCCTCGAAGGTGGACCGCACCTCGCGGTCCTGCGGCGAGGCGAGCATGACACGCTCCCACGCCCGGTAGCGCCGCAGCTGCCGGGCCACCTCGGCCTTCGCGGGTAGCAGCATGGCCGTGTCTTTCCTTCCTACGCTCTCGAGTGGGCACGTGTCCCCGACAGTCGGGGAGCGTCCGGGCACGGAAGGGGCACGGAGCTGTTACGGCGAATCGAGGCTTTCACTCATGGTGCACGGATGACGACCGAGCGTCTTGTTGGATCTTCAACCACCTCATGCGGCTCTCGTGTTGCACGAATGGCGTAGCGCCCGCACTGTGGGAAGTGACTCAGAAGCGATCAGTGCTCACGCTACGCGTCCGGAACGGATTTCCGGGCGGGTGAGGGGAGCGGGAGCCGCGCCGGGTGAGGAGCCAGCGACAATGAAGACCGCAGTGCCCTGCTACTACCACCTCGACGTGGAGGTCAGCCCGGAACGGGTGGGACAGGTCAGCCGCATCCTGGCCGCCCATCTCCACTACTGGGACCTCGACAACCTCGTGGACCCCGTCTGCCGCGGTGTCGAACTGCTGCTGACCGCCATCGACCAGCACGCGACGGACAAACACACGTCCATCGAGATGTGGTGGAACGGGCAGCACCTCATCACCGCCATCGGCGACGACGACCGTGACCTGCGCCCCGACCAGGATCTGCGGTCGTGCCTGGCGCATCTCGCCGCCACCAGCGACGGCTGGGGGTGCTGTGCCCCGGAGACCGGCAGCAAGATCATCTGGTTTTCGCAGCGAGCCCGGTCCGGGGAGCGCGTCCCGCTGGTCCCGACCGCGCCGGCGCCCAGCCTGCGCAGGACGCTCCGGGCGCCCCGCGCCCTCCCCGTCGCCCAGTTGGCCGCATCCGGCCAGGGCATTCTGGAGGGCGCCCGGTGACGGCTCGGAAGTCCCGGAAAGGGGTGCCCGTGTGGAGCGGGCACCCCTACCCGTTGGGTGCCTCCTTCGACGGACAGGGCACCAACTTCGCCCTGTTCAGCGAGGTCGCCGAGCGGGTCGAGCTGGTCCTGGTGAACGACGCCGGCACCCAGCGGCCGGTGCCGATGACCGAGGTCGACGGCTTCGTCTGGCACGCCTATCTGCCCGGCGTCGGGCCGGGCCAGCGCTACGGCTACCGGGTGACCGGCCCCTGGGACCCGGAGGTCGGCCACCGGTGCAATCCGGCGAAGCTGCTCCTGGATCCGTACGCCCGGGCGGTCGACGGCCAGATCGACAACCACGCCTCGTTGTACGAGCGCACACCGGGCGGGCCGTCCCCGGCCGACAGTGCGGGGCACTCCATGCTCGGTGTGGTCACCGACCCCTACTTCGACTGGGGTGACGACCGTCCGCCCCGGCGGGCCTACTCCGACTCGGTGATCTACGAGGCCCATGTCCGCGGCCTCACCCGCACCCATCCGGAGGTACCCGAACGGCTCAGGGGCAGTTACGCCGGTCTCGCCCACCCGGCGGTCGTCGAGCACCTGACCTCGCTCGGCGTCACGGCGGTCGAGCTGATGCCGGTCCACCAGTTCGTGCAGGACGGGGTGTTGCAGGACCGGGGCCTGTCCAACTACTGGGGCTACAACACCATCGGCTTCTTCGCCCCGCACAACGCCTACGCGGCCTTCGGCAGCCGGGGCCAGCAGGTCAACGAGTTCAAGGCGATGGTCAAGGCGCTGCACGCGGCCGGCCTCGAAGTGATCCTCGACGTGGTCTACAACCACACCGCCGAGGGCAACGAGATGGGCCCCACGCTGTCCTTCCGGGGCATCGACAACGCCTCCTACTACCGGCTCGTCGACGGCGACTGGGCGCACTACTACGACACCACCGGCACCGGCAACAGCCTGCTGATGCGCCACCCCTACGTCCTCCAGCTGATCATGGACTCGCTGCGCTACTGGGTGACCGAGATGCATGTCGACGGCTTCCGCTTCGATCTCGCGGCCACCCTGGCGCGGCAGTTCCACGAGGTGGACCGGCTGTCGGCGTTCTTCGACCTGATCCAGCAGGACCCGGTGATCAGCCGGGTGAAGCTCATCGCCGAGCCCTGGGACGTGGGGGAGGGCGGATACCAGGTCGGCAACTTCCCGCCGCTGTGGTCGGAGTGGAACGGCAAGTACCGGGACGCCGTACGGGACTTCTGGCGGGCCGAGCCGGGTTCGCTCGGCGAGTTCGCCTCCCGGCTCACCGGCTCCTCCGACCTGTACCAGCAGCGGGGCCGCCGACCGCGCGCGAGCGTCAACTTCGTCACCGCGCACGACGGCTTCACCCTGCGCGACCTGGTCTCGTACAACGACAAGCACAACCAGACCAACGGCGAGAACAACCGGGACGGCGAGAGCCACAACCGGTCCTGGAACTGCGGTGCCGAGGGCGACACCAAGGATCCGGCCGTCCTCGAACTCCGGGCCCGCCAGCAGCGCAACTTCCTCGCCACCCTGCTGCTGTCCCAGGGCATCCCGATGATCGGCCACGGAGACGAACTCGGCCGCACCCAACGCGGCAACAACAATGCGTACTGCCAGGACAACCAGGTGTCCTGGACCGACTGGGACCTCACCGAGGAACAGCGGACGCTCAGCGAATTCACCCGGTACGTCATCGGGCTGCGCGCCGCCCACCCCGTGCTGCGCCGGCGCCGCTTCTTCCGCGGCGAGACCGCCATGCACTCCGGACAGCCACTGCCCGACCTGGTCTGGCTGCTGCCCGACGCCCGCGAGATGACCGACCGGGACTGGCAGCGCCCCGACGCGCACTCGGTCGGCGTCTTCCTCAACGGCGACGCCATCGCCGAACGCGACCCCTACGGGCGGCGCCTGGTCGACGACTCGTTCCTCCTGCTCCTCAACAGCTGCTGGGAACCGGTCGACTTCCGGCTGCCCGACGACTCCTACGGCGAACGCTGGTCGGCCCTCATCGACACCGCCGAGCCCGACGGCATCCCCGACGAACGCGAACGCAAGGCCGACACCAGGCTGCGTGCCGAGGCCCGCAGCCTGGTCCTGCTGTCCCGGCCCTCCCGCGGCAAGGACTGAGGGATCAGGGGAGAAGGGGGCGTGCCGTCACGGTGAACTGAGCCCCGTCCGGGTCGCGCAGTATGGCCTCGGTGTCCTTCTCCTGGAGGACGCTGCCGCCGTGCTTCTCGGCCGCCCGTGCGCACTCGCCGACGTCGTTGACCGCGAAGTGGATCTGCCAGTGCGGCCGCACCGACGGGTCTGGGGCCGTCTCCACCGCCCCGGAGTCGATACGGGCCACGACGTTGCCCCGGCTGCGCAGCACGACCTCGCCGCCCTCGTACTCCACCTCGCAGCAGCCCGGTTTGCCGGAGGCCCAGCCGAGGACCTCGCCGTAGAAGATCGCCGAGTCGAAGGCGTTGCGGGTGTGCAGGCGGATGAAGGTGGGTGCGGCCTGCCGCCAGGTCTCCCAGTTGGAGACCAGCTCGCCCTCCCAGATGCCGAAGATCGCCCCGTCCCGGTCGGCGAGCAGCGCCGCCCGGCCGGGCGGGAAGGACAGCGGCCCCACCGCCGGGGTGCCGCCGCGCTCGCGGGCCCGGGCGACCGCCTCGTCCGCGTCCGGTACGGCGAAGTACGGCGTCCACGCCACCGCCATCTGCCACATCGCGGCGACCGCGGCGATACCCGCGACCGGTACCCCGTCCGCCAGGGCGATCCGGAAATGGTCGCCGAGCCTCACACTGCGCCATCGCCAGCCGAGCACGGCACTGTAGAAGTCCTCGGTCGTCTGGAGGTCCCGGCTGGTCAGGCTCACCCAGCAGGGGGCGCCGAAGACCGAGTGCGTGGAGAGGACGTCCCGCTGCTTCTTCACGGGGCCGGGGGCAGGCGTGTCGTTGTTCATGGCACTCGTCCTGGGGTCGGGGCCGGCGGGGTACCGGTCCTGGACCAGTCTCCAACCGGAAGCGGCGGGGGTGCCTGCCGAGTACCCCGGTGGCACTCGGCCAGACGAGTGGCGACGATGGGGGAGTGAGCGACAGCGAGAGCGAGGCGCACTTCATCCTCCACCTCCAGGAGGAGATCGACCAGCTCAAGGAGGCCGTCGCCTCCCATGCCGTGGTGGACCAGGCGATCGGGATGGTGGTAGCGCTCGGCCGGGTCGCCCCCGACGAGGGGTGGGAGGTGCTCAAGGAGGTCTCCCAGCACACCAACATCAAGCTCCGCAACGTCGCGGAGCTGATGCTCCTCTGGGGGCGCACCGGCGACATGCCCGCCGAGGTCCGCGCCGAACTGGAGGACGCCCTCGACCGACACGGGCCGACACAGATCCCCTGCACACCGACCGAGTGAGACTCAGCCCGCCTCGGCCAGCAGCTCCTCGCGCAGCCGCTCGAAGCAGGCGCTGAGCAGCCGGGACACATGCATCTGAGAGACGCCCAACTGCTCGGCGATCCGGCTCTGCGTCATACCGCGGAAGAACCGCAGGTAGAGGATGAGCCGGTCACGCTCCGGAAGGCCCTGAAGGCAGGGCTCCGCCGCCGTGCGGTCGACGATCAGGTCGTAGCCGGGGTCGGGTCCGCCCAGGGTGTCGCCCAGCGCATAGCCGTCGGCGCCGGACACCTCGGCGTCCAGCGACAGCGCCGAGAAGCAGTCCAGGGCCTCCATCCCGGCCCGCACCTCGCTCTCGGTGAGCCGGGCCCGCTCGGCGATCTCGGCGACGGTGGGCGCGCCGCCCGGCGAGGCCTGGTCCAGCTCCTTGAGGACGACCCGGACCCGGTTGCGCAGCTCCTGCACCCGTCGTGGCACGTGCAGGGTCCACATGTGGTCACGGAAGTGGCGCTTGATCTCGCCGGTGATCGTCGGCACGGCGTACGCCTCGAAAGCCCGGCCGCGCGCCGGGTCGTAGTGGTCGACGGCCTTCACCAGCCCCAGCGCGGCGACCTGGTAGAGGTCCTCCAGGGTCTCCCCGCGGCCGCGGAACCGTACGGCGATCCGCTCGGCCATGGGCAGCCAGACCTCGACCAGGCCGTCGCGCAATGCCCGGCGCTCGGGGCCTTCGGGCAGTCCGGCCAGCCGGATGAAGTCCTCGGCCGTGTCAGGGGCGTCGTCGTGTGGATGGGGCTTGGTGGTGGCGGTGGTGGCACGCATGGCGCGCACCTCCTCAGCGGGTGCTGTGTGGACGAACACCGTGGGAGGAACGCACTCGGACCCCGGGAGAACACGGGGGGCACCGGCGCAAGGTGGCTCCCACGCACGTGCCTCCGGTCCGAAGCACTGAGGAGGGCATGCCCCAAATGGGGCATAGCCAAACAACTCATTTAAAAAGGTGGCATTGGTCTTCTGTCCTGACTCCTTCTTGGGTGGAATTACCTCTGTAGCAGAGGTAATCTTCGGGGTGTGAGATCCGAGACCTTTCCGGAAGAGCTGGCCGACGCGCTCGTCGGTATCCAGCGGCTGATCCGCCGCCGACTACGCCGCGGGCTCGCGCTGCCCCGGCTGCGCGGCGCCGAGGTGGAGCTGCTGCGCCTGGTCGAGTCGCGGCCCGGGATCGGCATCTCGGACGCCGCCAAGGAGCTGTACCTGGCGAGCAACTCGGTGTCGACCCTGGTCAATCAACTGGCCAAGGACGGCTACCTGCTCCGCGAGACCGACCCCGCCGACCGCCGGTCCGCCCGCCTGCTGCTGACCGAGGCCTCCGAGAAACGCCTCGCGGACTGGCAGCGGCGCCGCGCGGACCTCGTCGTCAGCCATGTGTCCCGGCTCGACGAAGCGGACCGGGCGGCGCTCGAGGCCGCGCTTCCGGCGCTGCGCAAGCTGGCCGTCACCCTGCACGAGGAGGCCGAGGAATCATGACGCCGGACACCACCGCAGTCGACTGCACCGGGCTCTCCTACACCTTCGGGGAGACCAAGGCCGTCGACGGGCTCGACCTGGCCGTCGGCGAGGGCGAGGTCTTCGGACTGCTGGGCCCCAACGGCGCCGGCAAGACCACCGCCATCCGCTGCATCACCACCCTGCTTCCGGTCCCCGCCGGAATGGTCCGTGTCTTCGGCCATGACACCGGCCGGGAGCGGATGGCCGTCCGCAGACTGCTCGGCTACGTCCCGCAGCAGCTGTCCGCCGACAGCGGGCTCACCGGACGCGAGAACGTCGCCCTGTTCGCCCGGGTCTTCGACGTCCCCCGGCGCGAGCGCGCCGAGCGGGTCGCGCAGGCGCTGGAGGCCGTCGACCTCGCCGACGCCGCCGACCGGCTCGCAGGCACGTACTCCGGTGGGATGGTCCGCCGCCTCGAACTCGCCCAGGCACTGGTCAGCGCGCCCCGGCTGCTGATCCTCGACGAGCCGACCATCGGCCTCGACCCGATCGCCCGCACCAGTGTGTGGGACCAGATCAACGCCGTACGCGAAGCCACCGGCATGACCGTCCTGGTCACCACCCACTACATGGACGAGGCCGACCAGCACTGCGGCCGGGTCGGCCTGATGCACCGCGGCCGCATCCGCGCCCTCGGCACCCCCGACGAGCTCAGGCGCGGCCTCGCCGAACGCCAGGGCACCGACACCCTGCCCACCCTCGAAGACGTCTTCCGCGACGTGGCCGGCAGCGGCCTCGACGACCAGTCAGGAGGTTTCCGTGATGTCCGAAGCACCCGCCGCACCGCGAAGCGCGTCGGCTGAGCGCACGGCGGCATCCCTGCTGCTGACGCCGCCCCAGCCGCGCTCCGGGTGGCAGCTGCTGCCGGCCCGGGTCGTCGCCATGTGCGCCGTAGAGCTGCAGAAGCTCAGCCACGACCGCACCGAGCTCTACACCCGGGCGATACAGCCGGCCCTGTGGCTGCTGATCTTCGGGCAGACCTTCACCCGGATCAAGGCGATACCCACCGGCGGCATCCCCTACATCGACTACCTCGCGCCCGGCATCATCGCCCAGTCCGCGATGTTCATCGCGATCTTCTACGGCATCCAGATCATCTGGGAGCGCGACGCCGGCATCCTCAACAAGCTCCTCGTCACCCCCACCCCGCGCTCGGCGCTCATCACCGGCAAGGCCTTCGCGGCCGGGGTGAAGTCCCTGATACAGGCCGTGGTGGTGATCGTGATCGCCGCGATCCTCGGGGTCTCCCTCACCTGGAACCCGCTGAAGCTGCTGGGGGTCGGGCTGGCCGTCGTCCTCGCCTCGGCCTTCTTCTCCTGCCTGTCGATGAGCATCGCGGGAATCGTCCTGAGCCGTGACCGGCTGATGGGCATCGGACAGGCGATCACCATGCCGCTGTTCTTCGGCTCCAACGCCCTCTACCCGGTGGCGATCATGCCGGGCTGGCTCCAGGTGGTCAGCAAGATCAACCCGCTGAGCTACCAGGTCGACGCCCTGCGCGGGCTGCTGCTCGGCACGCCCTCCCATCTCGGCCTGGATTTCGCCGTGCTGGCGGTCGCCGCCGCCCTCGGTATCGCCGCCGCCTCGTCGCTGCTCGGCCGCCTGGCCCGCTGATCTTGCCGTGGGTGAGACGCCGACGTGATGTGCGGCACGCGCCTTCGTCCCGCCCCGGAGTCCCGGGGCGGGATAACCGCTGCGCAACGCTTTGATCAGCGATCAAAGCGGGCGAACCCCCTGGCCACGGCGCATTCCGCTCATTTGACAGTGCGCTGAGGGCACAGATAGACAGCGGTGGTCGAGAGGGGCACTGTGTACGAGCCGAACGTGGTCGGGGACTGGCACGAGTACGAAGAGCATGCCGGTCTGCGGGTCCGCGTCCACCGCCTGGCGGAGGCCGAGCCGCCGCGCGGCCGGGACGACGCCGCGGCCGGGCTGACGTACTTCAGTGTCCGGGTGACCGTGGAGAACCGCGGCTCCCGTCACTTCAGCGTTCAACTGGAGGACGGCCAGATCGACGTGCGGGTGGGCCCCGACGGGGAGGGCGCGTTCATCGACTGGCGCAGCTCCCAGTTCATCGAGGGCTTTGACGTCTACCCGCTGCGCCGCGCCACCGCCGTTCTCTACGCCGCCGGCCCGGAGGCCGCCCTCACCCAGGTGGACATCCAGATCCAGCTGCGCGTCGACGAGGACTGGACCGACCGCCGGCTGTGGGCGGGCGGCATCGGCGTACAGGAGTCGACCGCCGCCACGGCCTGCCAGAGCGCCGGGCCGGGCGGCCTGGCCCACCAGGTGAGCGCCTTCCTCAAGGACCAGACGGAGCCCGGTTCCTCCGCCTAGTCGTCAAGGGGGCGTCCCCGAGTCCTAGTGCGGGATGCCGTCGATGATCTCGCGGGCGCCCTGCCGCAGCAGGGCCACGGCGACCGAGGTGCCCAGCGTCGCCGGGTCGAGACGGCCCGCCCACTCGTGCGCGTTCAGCCGGGTCTTGCCGTCCGGTGTGAACACACAGGCGCGCAGCGACAGTTCACCGCCGCCGTCGACCCGGGCGTACCCGGCGATCGGGCTGTTGCAGTGCCCCTGGAGGACGTGCAGGAACATCCGTTCGGCGGTGGCCTCCCGGTAGGTGTCCGGGTCACCGAGCTCGCTCACCACGTCGATCAGCTCGGTGTCGCCCTCCCGGCACTGCAGTGCGAGGATGCCCGCGCCGATCGGCGGCATCATCGTCTCCGGGTCCAGCACCTCGCTGATCACGTCCGTACGATCGATCCGCTCCAGGCCCGACACCGCGAGCAGCAGCGCGTCGGCGTCCCCGGCGGCGAGCTTCTCCAGCCGCCGGTTGGCGTTGCCCCGGAACGGAACACACTCCAGATGCGGATGGGTGGCCGCCAGCTGGGCGATCCGGCGGACCGCGGAGGTGCCGATCCGGGTGCCCGGCGGCAGCTGGTCCAGGGTCAGCCCGTCCGGGTGGACCAGGGCATCACGGATGTCGTCCCGCTTCAGGAACGCCGCGAACACGGTCCCGGCGGGCAGCGGCCGGTCCGCCGGCACGTCCTTCACACAGTGCACGGCGAGGTCCGCCTCGCCGGCCAGCAGCGCGGCGTCCACCTCCTTGGTGAACGCCCCCTTCCCCTCGACCTGGGAAAGATCGCCCAGCCACTTGTCGCCGGTCGTCTTCACCGGCACGACCTCGGTGCGCACCTGCGGATGGAGGGCGGCCAACTCGGCCCGGACCCGGGCCACCTGAGCGAGCGCCATCGGAGAGTCGCGGGAGACGATACGGATCAACTCTGGCACGGACATGAGGACACGATAGACCTTCGTGCCGGCCGAGGATTCCGACATCCTGTCGGCCTCCGCTCGGCGAAACAGAGTCCCGTCACCCCGCCGGCCGCCGGCCGAAGGGGAACAGGTCGGCGTCCTGGGCCGACACGGCGGGGTCGAGCGGAGTGCGCAGCAGACAGCGGTTGCGCAGCAGGTCACGGCGCTCGGCCGGGGTGAGCAGCGCTTCGGTCTCCTCGTCCGCCACGGCGTCGATGTGCTGATCGCCGCCGAGGTTGAGCCGGTCGGCGTCCGCGCCGCGGAGGTCGACGCGGAAGCCGGTGCGCCACTGGGAGTTCGATCCCCAGCCGTGGGACAGGTCGACCGCAGGACGGTGGCGGCGACGGTAGGTCCAGTACAGCGGGGCGCGGTCGGCCACCCCGCGTTCGGCGTGCCGTACCCCCGCCCGCACCCGGACCCCGGCCCGCGCGAACAGCACGGAGTCCAGCCACAGCCCCGGCCACACCAGCTCCGTGACCGTGATCAGCCCGTCCGGATCCGCCGCCTGCTCGACCTCCACGATCTCGTGCAGAAAGGGGTCGAAGACCGCTGTCTCCTCGAACGGCACCATCCCCAGGCGGGTGAAGAGCGCCAGATACTCGTCGAGCGTCAGGCCCGGTCCGGTCCAGGTGCCGTGGCCGGGCGGCTGGAAGGCGAGCAGCAGGATGTCGCTGACCCGGCTGAGCGCGTACAACTCCCAGAGGGCCGCCCGGTCGGGCTCGGCGAGCACGGCCGCCCGGGCGGCCGAGGCGATCCGGGTGCGGTACTTGTCCCCGAACCGCCCCAGCCAGGGCTCGACGACGGTGCCGTTCACGCCCGTGCCGCCGTGCGCGGACAGCGCCTCGAACAACTGGCGGGCGTCCGGCGGCCGTTCCGTCGCAGGATCCATGCCGCCATCATGGCCGGGGTCAGGCGTTGGGGTCGAACGTGATTCCCGACGGCTTCGCCGAGCTGAGGTGGGAGGCGAAACTGGCGTCCTTCAGGCCGAAGTTGGCGCTGCCGAAGTTGTAGGCGCTCAGCTTGTCGCGAAGGCCGGCCGGGTAGCCGTTCCAGCCCACCAGCGGAGGGTACTGCCAGGTGCCCTTGTGGTTCTCCGGCGGCTCGTCGTTGGAGTTGGCCAGCCGGAAGCAGTGCGTGCTGACGCCGTCCTTGTGGTAGACGATCTTCGCGTGGGTGCCGTCGAAGCGGACCTCGGACGCCGCGTGCACGGTGAACGAGCCATGGTTGGACGTCGACACGTACTTGGTCTGGCCGCTCTGCACCCACACCACGACATGCTCCCAGTCGTGCCGGTGCCCGCCGATGCTGCTGCCCGCTATCGCCTGGTCCTTCTCGAAGTACAGGCCGTACATGTAGGCGCACCAGCCGTTGTTGCACTTGTAGCGCGAGTAGCTGTTGGTGTTGTCGAGGTCGGAGGCGTCCCGGCAGGAGCCGTTGAGCGCGCCGGTCGGGTTGAGGCCGCCGTTGACCGTGCCGTCGGGGCCGATCGCGGGCGTCGGGTAGCAGCCGTCGGTGTCGTAGTCGAAGGCCGGCTGGTAGGTCTGCTCGACCGGCTCGGCGTTGGCGGGCAGCGCCTGCGGCGGGGCGGCGAAGGCGGCGGCGGGGAAGGCGACGATCAGGGCGGCGGCACCGGCGAGTCCGGTCAGCCATCCGCGGCGACCGATGCGGAACGTCCGTGACGACACGGAGGCCTCCAACTGCTATGAGGGGAAGGAAAGTTCAGCTTCCCGTTCGGTCAAGACCTTGCCAAGTCGCCCCGGGCGTCCCGCCGGTGAACCCCCGCCCAACAGTCGGTTCGCGACGGTCAGCCGATGCCGTCGGGCAGGTCCGCCGCCGACTGCTCCGGTGTGAGGTCCGGGCGCAGCCGCAGCCAGGACGGCTGGCGCAGCAGCCCGGCCCGGGTCCTGGTGCTGTAGCTGACCTCGCCGACCAGCCGGGGCAGCACCCAACGGGCGCCCGGGACCGGCGGGACCGGGACGAAGGGGCAGGCGTCGGTCGCGGCGGCCCGCAGCAGCGCGGCCAGGTCGGTCCGTTCCGTCTCGCTCCAGCCGGTGCCCACCCCGCCGACGTACCGCAGGCGCCCGCCGGCGGACCGCTGGCCGACCAGCACCGCGCCCGGCAGCCCGGTCAGCCGCCCCTTGCCCGGGAGCCAGCCGCCGACGATCACGTCCTCGGCGCGCATGTTCCGGATCTTGATCCAGGCGCGGGACCGCACCCCCGGCTCGTACACCGAGTCCAGCCGTTTGCAGACCAGGCCCTCAAGACCGTGCTCCCGGGTGGTCCGCAGCGCCTCGGCGCCGTGCCCGACGACGGCCCCGGGCGTCGACCAGTAAGGCCCGTCGAGGCCGAGCGCCTCCAGCCGGGTCCGCCGCTGCGCGTACGGCACCCTCAGCAGCGGGGCGCCCTCCAGGTGCAGCACGTCGAACAGCACCAGATGGACGGGGACCCGGGCCGCCATCCGGGCCGCGCGGGCCGGGGCGTGGGCCAGGCCCATCCGGCTCTGCAGCAGCTGGAAGCCGGCGCGCCCGTTCTCGTCGAGGGCCAGCACCTCGCCGTCCAGGATCGCCGGTACCCGGCCCAGCATCCCGCCCAGCGGGCGCAGTTCGGGATACGCGGCGGTGATCTCCTCGCCGGACCGGGCGCGCAGCAGCAGACCGCCGTCACCGGGCAGATAGACGACCGCGCGCTGGCCGTCCTGCTTGGTCTCGTACGCCCACCGGGCGTCCTGCGCGGCGGGCGGCAGCCTGCCGGGCGTGGCGAGCATGGGCGGGATCAGCGGCAGGGCGGTGGTCACGGCAGAAGATGTGAACCGCCTACGGCCGTGGCACGCCTCTTCCGGCGCCGGTTCCCCCGAACAGCCTTCAGGAGCCGCTCGCCGCCTCCTGCACGATCCGGTACGCCGTCAGGTCCACGCCCGCCGTCAGCGGGCGCGCGGTGCCCTCGACGCTGACGTGCACGGTGAGCCCGGCGGACTCACAGGCCTCGGTCAGCTCCGGCAGCTGCCTCAGGTCCGGGCTGGGGGCGAGCGGCAGGTCCGGGTCGTCGGTCTGCCGCAGCAGCCCCACGGTGGCCTTCAGCTCGCGCAGCGCGGAGGCGGTCGTACCGGCGAGGTCCCCGAGGATCCGGTGCACCTGGTCGGGATGGGTGCGCGAGAGCTGGGCCGCCGTGCCGGCCTGGGCGTTGGCCAGCGCAGATGGTGGGCCACCACGTCCTCCCGCGCGATCCGCATCCGCTCCTCCGCGACCCGGTGCCGGGCCTCCTCCTCCCGGCCCTGCTCCGCGTACTCCGCCCCGGCCTGCACAGCGTCCAGGTACGCGCCCTGCAGGCGGACCGCCTTTCCGGCGACGACCGGCAGCAGCAGCCAGGCGGCCGGACTGACCGTCCCGAGCGGCCAGGGGATGCCCACCGGGTCGAAGGACATCGCGATCGTCACCACGAGGGTGACGCTGCCGAAGTAGTAGCGGCGCGCGGTGGGCCTGTCGGTGTCGACCGCCGGCCGGTACAGCGCCGCCATCAGCGCGCCCAGCAGCAGCGGGGTGCAGGTGGCCGAGCCCGGTGGCGGCCGCGGTGGCCGCAGCGCTGACCGTGACGACCGTGCGCGGCCGGGTGCGCTGCCAGAGCAGAGCGCCGCAGCCGACCGCGGCGAGGGCGATGGTGAGCCCGACCACGTGCGGCTGGTCCTCGCTGCTCGTGGTGATCTCACCGCCCACAGGTCTCACCGCCCAACAGGAAGGAGGCGAACAGCAGTACCGCCGCCATCGTGTCGACGGTGCGGGCGTGGTCTTCGGCGTAACGCTGCCAGGGGATGCTCATCGGTCGCTCCGGTCGGTCTCCTGTGACCCTCGTCCGCGATACGGCGGGCGGGCCGTCCGCGCTGCGGCGACACGGACGGCCCGGGAGAGATGAGGAGAAGGTCATGGGCGAGCCGGCTCCGGGGCGGCTGACGAGCGGCTGAGCGCCTCGCCCTCGACGGACGGCGCGGCTCGCTCCTCCCTACGGGTCGCTCAGTGCACCGACTCGGCCGCGGGCCCGACCGGCGCCGGAGCGGGCTCCGCGTCCGCCGGGCGGCGGCCGGGCAGGAAGGAGGCGAGGACCAAGGCCAGCACGGCCGCGCCCGCACCGATCGCCATGACGACCTTGAACGCGTTCTCGGAGGGCAGGGTGTAGCCGCCGAGACTGATGGTCATCTGCGCCAGGATCACACCGGCGACGGCGCTGGCCACCGACGTACCGATGGACCGCATCAGCGTGTTGAGGCTGTTGGCGGCGGCCGTCTCCGACGCCGGGACGGCCCCCATGATCAGCGCGGGCATCGCGCCGTAGGCGAAGCCGATACCGGCGCCGATGATGCAGGAGACCAGGATCAGATGCCAGACCTCGGACATCAGGACGATGTTGAGGCCGTAGCCGGCGGCGACGATCACCGCACCGGTCATCAGCGTGATCTTCGGGCCCCTGGCCTTGGTGATGGCGGCCGAGACCGGGGCGAAGGCCATCATGACCAGACCCTGCGGGGCCATGACCAGGCCGACGGTCATCATCGACTTGCCAAGGCCGTAGCCGGTCTGGGTAGGCAGCTGGAGCAGCTGCGGCAGCACCAGGGACATCGCGAACATCGAGAAGCCGAACGCGATCGAGGCAAGGTTGGTGAACAGCACCTGGCGGCGGACCGTGGTGCGCAGGTCGACCAGCGGCTGGGTGGTGCGCAGCTCGAAGAAGCCCCAGGCGACGAGGACCACGACCGCGAGCGCGAACAGGCCGAGCGTGGTGCCGCTCGCCCAGCCCCAGTCGGCGCCCTTGGAGACGGCGAGCAGCAGCGAGACCAGGCCGGCCGCCAGGCCCACCGCGCCGACCGCGTCGAAGCGGCCGCCCGAGCGCATCTTGGACTCCGGCACCAGCAGCATGACCAGAAGGAACGCGACGGCCCCGAGGGCGGCCGAGGTCCAGAACAGCACATGCCAGTCGAAGTGGTCCGCGATGAAGGCCGCGGCCGGCAGCCCCAGCGCGCCGCCGACGCCCAGCGAGGCGCTCATCAGCGCCGTCGAGCCCGCCAGACGCTCCGGCGGCAGCTCGTCGCGCATGATGCTGATGCCCAGCGGCACCACGGCCGCCGCCAGACCCTGGAGAGTACGGCCGACGATCATCGGGACCAGCGTGTCGCTCAGCGCGCACACCACCGAGCCCGAGACCAGCAGCACCAGGCTGACCAGGAGCATCAGCCGCTTGCCGAACATGTCACCGATACGGCCGGCCACCGGGGTGGCCACGGCGGCGGCCAGCAGGGTCGCCGTCACCGCCCAGGCCGCGTTGGACGGGGAGGCGTTGAGGTACTTCGGCAGCTCCGGGACGATCGGGATCACCAGGGTCTGCATCAGCGAGACGGTGATACCGGCCAGGGCCAGCACCGCCACCACCACGTTCGGATTCGCGCGGGCCGGTCCCGGGGATCCGGCGGGCTGGACAGGGGCTTCGGACATGGAGAGGGCCTCCGTAGGCAGAACAGGGGGCGGCACGGAGCGACATGGGCAAGAGTTAAGTCAGTCGCTTGACTTATCTTACTGGTGTGACCGGATCACACCGCGCGTCGCTGCCGCGTAGGCTTCTTCGGCTGGACCTCGCCGCCCCGGGCGAGGCCCCGGTACGGCTCGCGGGACCGGCCGGACCGGGTGGTGTGCGGTCCCGGAGCGGTGGTGGGTATGGCGGGCAGGACGGCGCGGGCGGAGCAGGCCGGCGCGACACGGGAGGCCATCCTGAGCACGGCGGAACGGCTCTTCGCCGAACAGGGCGTGTACGCCGTGTCCAACCGTCAGGTCAGCGAGGCCGCCGGCCAGGGCAACAACGCGGCCGTTGGCTACCACTTCGGCACCAAGGCCGACCTGGTCCGCGCGATCGCAGCCCGGCACTTCGACCGGATCGAGGAGATCCGGGTCCGGCTGCTTGCCGCGACCGGCGACTCCGACGACGCCCGTGACTGGGTGGACTGCCTGGTCCGCCCGATCACCGAACACCTCGCGAGCCTTCGCAGCCCCACGTGGTACGCCCGCTTCTGCGCCCAGGTGGCGACCGATCCGGCCCTCTACGAGATCATGGTCGAGGAGTCCCTCGCCTCGTCCTCGCTGCGCGAGGCCGTCGCCGGGCTCAACCGGCGGCTGCCGGAGCTGCCCGCCGAAGTCCGCGCCGAACGCGGCCAGATGGCGCGGACGCTGATCCTGCACACCTGCGCGGAGCGCGAGCGCGCCCTCGCCGAGGGCACCGAAACCCCCCGTGCCACCTGGAGCGACGCGGCCACGGGGCTCACCGACGCGCTCCTGGGGCTGTGGCTGGCGCCCGTCACCGCTACGCGTCGAAGGTGACGACGACCTTCTCCGCGGCGCCCGGAGTGAGCGCCAGCTCGAAGGCATGCTGGACCTCGGTGAACGGGACGCGGTGGCTGATCAGCTTCGCGAACCGCTCGTGGTGCTCGACCAGTTCGGGGGTGACCTCGAAGATCTCGGTCGGATAGCCCTGCGAGGCGACGAGTGTCAGCTCGCTGCGCAGCATGCCGCCGAGGTCGATCTCGCCCTTCTTCTGCACGGCGACCATGACCAGCCTGGCGTGCCACTTGGCGTTGGCCACCACGGTGTTGAAGACGGCCGGGGCACCGGCCGCGTCGATGAAGATGTCGGTCCCCGGGCGGGGCCGGCCCAGCGCGTTGGCGCTCTGCCCGTGCAGTTCGGTCAGCCGCGCGGTGACGTCCTCCTCGGCCGAGTTGACGACCGCGTCCGCGCCGACGGCGAGGGCCTTCTTCAGGCGGCCGGGGATCACGTCCGCGACGACGACGTGCTCGACCCCGCGCAGCTTCAGCCAGATCGCCGCGCCCAGCCCGATCGGTCCGGCGCCGAACACGACCACCTTGTCGTCGGGTCCGGCGGCGGAGCGGTTGACCGCGTGCCGGGAGACGGCCATCGGCTCGTTCAGGGAGGCGACCTCGAACGGCACGGTGTCGGGGAACACCGCGACGCTCCGGCCGGCCTCGGCGTTCTCGATCAGCAGATACTCGCTCAGGGCGCCGTACCTGCCACCGCAGCCGATGATCCCGGTGGGCGCGGCCTGCGGGTTCACGACCACGCGGTCGCCCACCTTCAGCCCCGTGACCTCGGCGCCGGCCTCGACTATCTCGCCGGCCGGCTCATGGCCCAGGGCGATCGGGACGAGGTCGCCGCCCAGGTCGGCACGGGAGGGCATGCCGCCCATGTGCAGGAAGGTGACGTCGGTGCCGCAGATGCCACCCGCGTGGATCTTCAGCAGCACGTCCCTGGGGCCGGGCACGGGACGTTCGACGTCCACGACCTCGATCTTGCCGACGCCACCGGTCTGTACGGACTTCATCGTGGCCATGGGGTGACTCTCGCTTTCTGGAGGTGCTGAGGCAGACCGGCGTCTCGGCTCGCCCGGTGGTGGTGCGGCCGGGGAGGTGCCCTCGGGCCGGGTGCCGGGCCGGGGGGAGTGGGCCGGCGTCCCGGTCCGAGGGCTGCGCCGGTACCCGTCCCCACGGGTTCGGCGCCAGGGCCTGTCCGCCGGGGCAGACCCTCGGGGCGGCCTCCGCTCAGTGGCGCCCCAGTTACTTGAGTTAGGCAAGCACATGTGTCTTACTTGAGTCAAGCAAGCGAATTGACCGATCGTCCCGGCGCTCCGCACCGAGCGGAGTCCCCCACCGCGAGGAGACAGAGATGGCCGACACCCTGACCGGCGCCGCTCCCGGCACGCCCGCGGAGACACCCGACTTCCCGATGCCCCGGTCCATGCGTTGCCCCTTCGACCCGCCTCCGGCGCTGAAGGCCGCCCAGGAGGCGGGCCCCCTCGCCAGGGTCAGGCTCTGGGACGGCAAGGACTACTGGCTGATCACCCGGTACGCCGACCAGCGTGCCGTGCTGCTCGACCCGCGGGTCAGTGCCGAGCCCGACCGTCCCGGATACCCGCTCCAGGCACCCAGCAACGGCAAGAACAACATCAGCTTCATCATGATGGACGACCCCGAGCACGCTCGGCTGCGCCGTATGGTCACCGCGCCGTTCGCGGTCAAGCGGGTCGACGCCATGCGGCCCGCAGTGCAGAAGATCGTCGACGACCTGATCGACGAGATGCTGGCCGGCCCCAACCCCGTCGACCTGGTCGAGGTCTTCGCGCTCCCGGTGCCCTCGCTGGTCATCTGCGCCCTCCTCGGAGTGCCCTACGAGGACCACGACTTCTTCCAGGAGAACAGCAAGCTTCTCATCAGCCGGGACACCTCCGTCGAGGACCGGACGGCGGCGCACGGCAGGCTGGTCGAGTATCTCGACCGGCTGATGGGCGACAAGATGAAGAACCCCGCCGAGGACCTCTTCTCCGGCCTGGTGGCCCGGGTCGAGGCCGGTGAGCTGACCCGGCTGGGCGCGGCGCAGATGGGCGTCCTGCTGCTGCTCGCGGGGCACGAGACCACCGCCAACATGATCACGCTCGGTACCCTCGCCCTGCTCGAACACCCCGAGCAGCTCGCCGTCCTGCGCGACACCGACGACCCGAAGCTGATCGCCG
This sequence comes from Streptomyces sp. NPDC111744, assembly GCF_055634995.1. Classification (NCBI taxonomy): domain Bacteria; kingdom Bacillati; phylum Actinomycetota; class Actinomycetes; order Kitasatosporales; family Streptomycetaceae; genus Streptomyces; species Streptomyces sp. NPDC111744. The sequence goes on along the minus strand of NZ_JBVKCG010000030.1, from coordinate 77,323 downwards.
GCGCGGTGGAGGAACTGCTGCGCTACCTGAGCATCGTGCACAGCGGCCGGCGCCGTGCGGTCCTGGCGGACATAGAGGTCGCCGGACAGGTGATCAAGGCCGGCGAAGGCGTGATCATGGCCAGCGACATCGCCAACCGCGACCCCGAGGCCTTCCCCGACCCGGACCGCCTCGACCTGAGGCGCGACGCCCGCCGCCATGTCGCCTTCGGCTTCGGCGTCCACCAGTGTCTGGGCCAGCCGCTGGCCCGGATGGAGCTCCAGGTGGTCTACGGCACGCTCTACCGGCGCATCCCCACCCTCAGGCTCGCCGCCGACCTCGCCGACCTGCCCTTCAAGCACAACGGCGGCGTGTACGGCGTCCACGAACTCCCGGTCGCCTGGTAACCCACCACCCCCCACGAAAAGCAAGAAAAGCGAAAGGCAAGGAGAACGCCATGCGTGTCGAACTGGACGAGCCGAAGTGCGTCGCATCCGGGCAGTGTGTGCTCGCCGCCCCCGAGGTGTTCGACCAGCGGGACGAGGACGGGATCGCCTTCGTGCTGGACGAGAAGCCCGCCGAGGAACTCCTCGACGACGTCCGTGAAGCCGTGGCGGTCTGCCCCGCCGCCGCGATCCGACTGGTGGAGCGATGAACCGGATCGTGGTCGTCGGCGCCTCGGCCGCGGGTCTCGCGGCCGTCGAGACCCTCCGCCGCGAGGGCTACGACGGCACGCTCACCCTGGTCGGCGACGAACTCCACACACCGTACGACCGGCCGCCGTTGTCCAAGCAGGTGCTGTCGGCCGAGTGGGCGCCGGACCGGGTGGTACTGCGGGCGCCGACCGAACTGGACGCCCTGGAGCTGGAGTTGCGGCTCGGGGTGGCGGCGACCGGGCTGGACATTGCGGACTGTACGGTTCGTCTGGCCGACGGCTCCCTGCTGCCGTACGACGGGCTGATCGTGGCCACGGGGGTACGGCCGCGCCGGCTGCCGGGGGAGGGTGCGCATGTGCTGCGCACCCTCGACGACGCGCTGACCCTTCGGGGGCGGATCGGCCCGGGGCAGCGCCTGGTGGTGGTCGGCGCCGGGTTCCTCGGCGCCGAGGCCGCCGCCGTCGCCTGGAAGCTCGGTGCGCAGGTCACCCTCCTTGAACCGGCACCGGTACCGCTCGCGCACGCGGTCGGTGAAGAGGTGGGAAGGGTGCTCACCCGGGCCCATCTCGAGCGGGGCGTGGCCCTGCGGACCGGTGTCTCCGTCACCGAGGTCACCGAGGACGGGGTGCGGCTCGCCGACGGGGAGACCATCGAGGCCGACGAGGTGCTGGTCGCGGTCGGCTCGCTGCCGAACGTGGAGTGGCTGGCCGGGAGCGGGCTCACCGTGGGCGACGGGGTGATCTGCGACCAGTACTGCGAAGCCGCGAAGGACGTGTACGCGGCCGGCGACGTCGCTCGCTGGTACAACCCGCTGTTCGATGCGTCGATACGCATCGAGCACCGCACGAACGCGGCGGAGCAGGGGATGGCCGTGGCCCGCAATCTCCTCAACGCCGAGGCGCGCAAGCCGTTCGCGCCGGTGCCGTACTTCTGGTCGGACCAGTACGACCTGAAGATCCAGGCGTACGGGTATCTGCGGGGGCACGACGAAGTGCAGGTCGTGGAGGGGGAGTTGGAGGAGGGGCGGTTCGTCGTCGCGTACCGGACCGGGGAGCGGTTGAGCGGGGTGCTCGCGGTGGGGATGGCGCCGAAGGTGATTCGGGGGTGGCGGCAGGCGATTGCGGTCGGAGCGTTGTGGGGGGAGGCCGTGAGCTGAAGGGGTGGTTGCGGTAGTGGGTGGCGGTACGGCCCCGCGCTCCTTACGGGGCGTCTGACGTCGCGACACTTACAGAGTTCGCGGCGACCACCGCCCCTGTCGCCGCCCACTCCGGCACCCCCAGGCTCTGCCCCAGCACCACCCAGCCGACCACCGCCGCCAGCACCGGGTTGACGCTCATGAACAGCCCGAAAGTCCGGGCCGGGACCTTGCGCAGCGTCAGCAGGTCGGCCAGGTAAGGCACCGCCGACGACAGGACGCCTGCCGTCACCGCGCACAGGACGGCCCCGGTCGTCGGCGGGTGTCGTACCGCCACCACGACGCCGATCGGCAGGAACGTCAGCGCGGACACGCTCGCGGCCGCCGCCGACCCCTGTGCCCCGGGTATCCGGCGCCCGACCAGCCGGTTCAAAAGGATGTACGACGCCCAGCAGCCCGCGGCCACCAGGCCCAGCCCCATCCCCAGGTAGTCCGTCGACGGTTGCGGGCGCATCAGCACCACCACACCCGCCGCCGCCAGCACCGCGCACCCCGCGTCCAGTCGACGGCGGGACGCGGCCAGGGCGATGGTGAGCGGGCCCAGGAACTCCAGGGTGACCGCCAGGCCCAGGCCGACGCGGTCGATCGCGGTGTACAGGGTCAGGTTCATCGTGCCGAAGACCGCCGCCAGCAGCAGCACCGGCCACCACTGCCGCCACGTGAAGGCGCGCAGCCGGGGGCGGCCGACGGCCACGAGGACGAGTGCGGCCACGTACTGCCGTACCGCCACCACACCCAGCGGGCCGAGGACCGGGAAGGCCAGGGCGCCGATCGCCGCGCCGGTCTGGTTGGACAGGCCGCTGCCGAACATGGTCGCCACGGCGGCCGGCCGCCCCGCATCGGAGGTCGGGACCGCGGTCGAGGGTGCCGGGCGTTCCAGGACTCGTCGCATGACAGCAGAGTCCGCCCGGCCGAGCCTTGCGCAAAATGCATGCGCTCCTGGATCTATACGATTGCCGTATGGATGACGTCGAGCTGCGGCAGCTGCGCTGTCTGGTCGCCATCGTCGACGAGGGGACCTTCACCGACGCGGCGATCGCCCTGGGGGTGTCCCAGGCCGCGGTGTCCCGCACCCTGGCGGGGCTCGAACGGGCCCTGGGCTTACGGCTGTTGCGGCGCACCTCGCGTGAGGTGACGCCCACGGCGACCGGGTTGCGGGTGGTGGAGCGGGCCCGCCGGGTCCTGGCGGACGTCGCCGACCTGGTGCGGGAGGCCGGCTCGGGGCACACCCGGCTGCGGATCGGCTACGCCTGGTCGGCGGTGGGGCGGCACACCGTGGCCTTCCAGCGGAGATGGACGGCCGCCCACCCCGGGACCGATCTGCATCTCGTCCGGGTGAACACGGCCTCCGCCGGGCTCGGTGAGGGAGCCTGTGATCTTGCTGTGGTGCGGCGGCCCCTCGAGGACCGGCGGTTCGACACGGCGATCGTGGGTCTTGAACGGCGGCTGTGCGCGCTGGCCGCCGACGATCCGCTGGCCCGGCGCCGGTCCGTACGGCTCGTCGATCTCGCCGGCCGGACCGTCCTGACCGACCGGCGCACCGGCACCACCACTGCCGAGCTGTGGCCCGCGGAGTTCCGCCCGGCCGTCGAGGAGACGCACTCGGTCGACGACTGGCTCACCGAGATCGCCGCCGGGCGCGGCATCGGCGTGACCGCGGAGTCGACCGCCAACCAGTATCCGCGGCCCGGCATCGTCTACCGGCCGGTGCGGGACGCCGAACCGGTCGCCGTCCGGCTGGCCTGGTGGCGGGACGATCCGCACCCCGCCCACCAGGCCGTTGTCGAACTGCTCAGCGAGCTGTACCGCACCGGCTGAGCGCGGTGGAGGCCGGACCGACCCGGCAATATGGCAGACAAAATTGTTGACAATCTTGTTTGGCTAGATTTACGTTCGACAGGCACTCACTCAGGGAGGGCAAACGATGCCGAAAGAAGCCCGTCCGAGCACCGGAGAGCAGGCCAAGCAGCATGCGCTCGCGCTGTTGCGGCAGGCGATCCTGCACGGCGAGATGGCCCCGGCCCAGCGGCTGGTGGAGAACGAACTCGCCGAGGAGTTCGGTGTGACGCGGGCCAGCATCCGTGCGGCGCTGATCGATCTGGAGGCGCAGGGACTGGTCGAGCGGATCCGTAACCGCGGTTCGCGGGTGCGGGTGGTGACCGTGGAGGAAGCGGTCGCGATCACGGAGTGCCGCATGGTCCTGGAGGGACTGTGCGCGGCGAAGGCGGCCGTCGTGGCCAGCGACGAGCACCTCACCGAGCTCGCCGACCTCGGGGCGGCCATGACCAAGGCCGTCGCGGACGGCGAACCGGTCACCTACTCCGAGCTCAACCACGGACTGCACGACAAGATCCGGGAGATCTCCGGCCAGCAGACCGCCGTGGAACTGCTGGAGCGGCTCAATGCCCAACTGGTGCGGCACCGATTCCAGTTGGCGCTGCGCCCGGGGCGTCCGCAGCAATCCCTGAACGAGCATCTGGCGATGATCGAGGCGATCAGGGCCAGGGACCCGCAGGCGGCCGAGGCGGCCGTCCGCGCCCACCTCACGAGCGTGATCGACGCACTGAGCGACTGAGACGCCCGGGGCTGGGTGGGCGCACACCTGTCCACCAAGGAGATTTCTGCAATGACGCACGCCAACGCGCCTGCCATCCCACCGCGATCCACCCTGGTCGTCACCGCGCACGCCGGGGACTTCGTGTGGCGGGCGGGTGGAGCCATCGCCCTGGCCGCGTCCCGGGGCGAGAAGGTCACCATCGCGTGTCTGACCTTCGGCGAGCGCGGGGAGTCCGCCAAGGCGTGGCGCGAGGGCAAGAACCTCGAAGAGATCAAGGCGATACGCCGGGAGGAGGCGGAGAAGGCCGCCGCCACTCTCGGCGCCGAGGTCCGCTTCTTCGACGCCGGCGACTACCCGCTGGTCGCCTCCGCCGAGCTGACCGACCAGCTGGTCGCCGTCCACCGCGAGACCCAGCCCGACGTCGTGCTCACCCACCCCGTCGAGGACCCCTACAACGGCGACCACCCGGCCGCCAACCGGATGGCCCTGGAGGCCCGTATCCTCGCCCAGGCCATCGGCTACCCGGGCGAGGGCGACATCATCGGCGCCCCGCCGGTCTTCTACTTCGAGCCCCACCAGCCCGAGATGAGCGGCTTCAGGCCCGAGGTCCTCCTCGACATCACCGAGGTCTGGGACACCAAGCGCAAGGCGATGGAGTGCCTCGGCGCCCAGCAGCACCTGTGGGCCTACTACACCGACCTCGCCGTCCGCCGGGGCGTCCAGCTCAAGCGGAACGCCGGACCCAACCTGGGCCTGGCGCACAACACCATGGCCGAGGCGTTCATGCGGCCGTTCCCGCAGATCGCGAAGGAGCTGGCATGAGGGGCGTGATCGTCACCAATCCACCGAAGGCGGAGCTGAAGGACGTCGACGAGCTTGCCGGTTTCGGGGTGGCCACCGTCAGCGAGGCGATGGGGCGGACCGGCCTGCTCGGCCCGGGGATCCGGCCCGTCCAGCAGGGCGTGCGGGTCGCGGGCACGGCCGTCACCGTGCTCAGCTGGCCCGGCGACAACCTCATGATCCACGCGGCCGTCGAGCAGTGCGGCGAGGGCGACATCCTGGTCGTCACCACCACCTCGCCCTGCACGGACGGTCTGTTCGGCGAGCTGTTCGCGACCGCGCTGAAGCAGCGCGGGGTACGCGGGGTCGTCCTGAACACGGGTGTCCGCGACACCCAGGAGCTGCGGGACATGGGCTTCGCCGCCTGGTCCCGGGCCGTCTCCTCGCAGGGCACGGTCAAGGCCACCGGTGGCTCGGTCAACGTACCGATCGCCATCGACGGCCAGGTGATCAACCCGGGTGACGTGATCCTCGCCGACGACGACGGTGTCGTGGTCGTCCCCCGGGAGCGCGTCCGTGAGACGGCCGAGAACTCCGAGGCCCGGGAGGCCAAGGAGGCCGCGACCCGCGCCGCGTTCGTCGAGGGACAGCTCGGCCTGGACCGCTATGGACTGCGGGACACCCTGAAGCGGCTCGGTGTCGAGTACAAGACGTACGAGGAGTACGAGGAGTCCGCCCCGTGACCGGGCCCGCGGAGGTGCGCTGCATGCTGATGCGCGGCGGCACCTCCAAGGGCGCCTACTTCCTGGCCGAGGACCTGCCCGCCGAACCCGCCGCCCGCGACGACCTGCTGCTGCGGGTGATGGGCAGCCCCGACCCGCGGCAGATCGACGGCCTGGGCGGGGCGCACCCCCTCACCAGCAAGGTGGCCGTGGTCGGGCCGTCGGACGACCCGGAGGCGGACGTCGACTATCTCTTCCTCCAAGTCGCCGTCGACCGGCCGGAAGTGAGCGACCGTCAGAACTGCGGCAACATCCTCGCCGGAGTCGGTCCGTTCGCCGTGGAGCGGGGGCTCGTGGCTCCCGGCGACGGTGAGACCTCCGTACGGATCCGCATGCTGAACACGGGGGAGTCGGCCATCGCCACCTTCCCGACGCCCGGTGGGCGCGTCGACCACACCGGGGACGCCGAGATCTCCGGCGTGCCCGGCACGGCCGCCCCGGTGGTGATCGAGTTCCCGGCCGGCCAGAGCCCGCTGCTGCCCACCGGGAACGTCCGCGACACCGTCGCCGGTACGACGGTGACCTGTGTCGACAACGGTATGCCGACCGTGCTCATCGCCGCGCGCGACCTCACGGTCACCGGGTACGAGACGCCGAAGGACCTGGAGGAGGACCGCGCCCTCGCCGACCGGCTGCACGAGATCCGGCTGGCCGCGGGGAAGCTGATGGGCCTCGGCGACGTCGAGACCGCCACCGTGCCCAAGCTCAGCCTGCTCGCTCCGCCCCGCGACGGCGGCGCGGTCACCACCCGGACCTTCATCCCGGTCCGCTGCCACACCTCGATCGGCGTCCTCGGCGCCGCGAGCGTGGCCGCGGGCCTGCGGCTGCCCGGCAGCGTGGGGGAGGGGATCGCCCGGCTCCCGGAACACGGTGACCGTATCCGCATCGAACACCCCACCGGATTCCTGGAGGTCGACACCAGCGTCGACCCCGGGTCCGACGGCTCCCCGCCGGCCGCCCGCCGCACCGCGGTCGTCCGCACCGCCCGCAAGATCTTCGACGGCACGGTCTTCCCCCGCGCCGCCGCCATCCCCGCACAACCCCAAGGAGGCAACGATGGCTCCGCCCCTCGGTGACATCGCCCATATCGGCCACGCCCAGCTGTTCACCCCGGACCTGGACGCCAGCGTCGCCTTCTTCACCGACTACCTCGGACTGACCGTCAACGGCCAGGACGGCGACACCGTCTATCTGCGCACCTTCGACGACTACGAGCACCACAGTCTGGTCCTCACCGCCCGCGACCGGCCCGGCCTCGGCCGGCTCGCCCTGCGCACGTCCAGCGAGGAGGCACTGAACCGTCGTATCAAGGCGGTCGAGGAGGCGGGCGGCACCGGCCACTGGGTCGAGGACGAGCCCGGTCTCGGCAAGCTCTTTGTCACCACCGACCCGGACGGCCACGAGCACGCCCTCTACTGGGAGAGCGAGCACTACCTGTGTCCCGACGCGATGAAACCGGCGCTGAAGAACCAGCCGCAGGCCAAGCCCAACCGGGGGGTCGGCGTGCGCCGCCTGGACCACGTCAACTTCCTGGCCGCCGACGTGCTGGCCAACGCCGAGTTCCAGGAACAGGTGCTGGGCGCCCGGCCGACCGAGCAGATCCGGCTCGACACGGGGAAGATCGCGGCCCGCTGGCTGACCTTCACCAACAAGTCGTACGACGTCGTGTACACCTCGGACTGGACGGGCTCGACCGGGCGGCTGCACCACATCGCCTTCGCCACCGACACCCGCGAGGACGTCCTGCGCGCGGCCGATCTCGCCATCGACACCGGCGTGTTCATCGAGACCGGCCCGCACAAGCACGCCATCCAGCAGACGTTCTTCCTGTACGTCTACGAGCCGGGCGGCAACCGTATCGAGCTCTGCAACCCGCTCACCAGGCTGGTGCTGGCGCCCGACTGGCCGCTGATCACCTGGACCGAGGCCGAACGGGCCAAGGGCCAGGCGTGGGGTCTGAGGACGATCGAGTCCTTCCACACCCATGGGACACCGCCGGTCGACTGACCGTCTTCGGCCATCAGGGGGTGTGCGACGCGCTGCTGTGCGTCGCACACCCCCTTTGCCACCTGGGGGTTTACCCGTCCACCGGGTGGCGCGGCCGGCGTCTGGATTGTTGCTGAGATTGTTGACGAAATCGTTGACACGTTTGGGTTCCGGTCCTTAGCGTCTACGCACCACGGGTCAGCCGCACGAGCCGCGTCGACCCCCTCACCGCTTCCCCTCCAGGGAACGCCTCCTGGACGAGAGGAAAACAAAGATGTCCTCCTCCCCCGCCCTGTCCGCTCGCGGCACCAAACTGGCGCTGTTGGTCGTCGGTCTGTGCTGGCTGGCCGTGCTCTTCGACGGCCTCGACATGTTCATCTACGGCTCGGTGCTGCCCCACCTGCTGGAGACCAAGACCTTCGGCCTCACCGCCGGCCAGGCCGGCGACCTCGGCTCCTACGCCACCTTCGGCATGCTGGTGGGTGCCCTGACCGCGGGCACGGTCGCGGACCGTATCGGCCGCAAGCAGCTGATGATCGGCTGCGTCACGCTGTTCTCGCTCGCCTCCGGCATCTGCGCGGTCTCGGGCAGCGTCGCCGTCTTCGGCCTCGGCCGCACCCTGGCGGGCGTCGGCCTCGGCGGGCTGCTGCCGACCGCGATCAGCATGGTCTCGGACTACGCCAGGGGCGGCCGGGTGGCGATCACCATCGGCATGCTGATGACCGCCCACCACGCGGGCGGCATCCTCTCCGCCTACGTCGCCAAGTGGCTGGTCGAACCGGTCGGCTGGCGCGCAGCCTTCTGGGTCTGCGTGCTCCCCCTGCTCTTCGTGCCCGTGCTGCTGAAGTTCCTGCCGGAGTCGCTGAGTTTCCTGGTCGCCAAGGGCCGCGGCCAGGAGGCCCGCGAACTGGCCGACCGCTACGAGGTCGAGCTGCCCGCAGCGGCCGGCAAGAAGACCGCCGCCGACCGGTGGGACGCACTGCTCAACCTGTTCCGCGGCGGCGAGTGGGTCCAGACCCTGCTGTACTGGCTGGCCTCCTTCGGCGGTCTGCTGCTGGTCTACGGCGTCGCGACCTGGCTGCCCACCCTGATGCGCGGCGAGGGCTACGAGCTCGGCAGCGCCCTGACCTTCGTCGTCGTCTTCAACCTCGGCGGCATCGTGGGCATGCTGGTCGCAGGCCGTGCCGCGGACAGGTTCGGCGCCCCGCGCATCTCGGCCATCTGGTTCGCCCTGACCGCCGTCGGCGTCTACCTGCTCAGCATCCACATGGCCACCGGCGTGACCATGGTGGTCGTCTTCCTCACCGGCGTCTTCCTCAACAGCGCCCAGACGATGATCTACGCGACCGTCTCCATCCGCTCCACCCCGGGCAACCGGGCCACGGCCGTCGGCTGGACCTCGGGCATGGGCCGCTTCGGTGCCGTCTTCGGCCCCTGGCTCGGCGGGCAGCTGCTCGCGGCGGGCAACGGCGACTGGGGCTTCACCGCCTTCGCGCTGGCCGGTGTCTCCTCGATGGTGTTCATCGGCATCGCCGCCCTGCGCTCGGCCGGGCAGCCGCAGCGCAGCAACGACCAGGAGCAACTGGTCGCCGCCCACTGACCGGTGTCCGTGACCGGTCCGGCGCCGCGCTCCTTCCACGGGCGCGGCGCCACTTCTTCACTCCTCCAGGCCGGGCTCGGCCTCCAGTCCGGTGCACGCCAGCTTGCCCTCGACCTCCGCACACGCCTCCACCCCCCGGGGTGTCGGCACCGTGAGCATCGGGCTGGTGTAGCCGACGGAGTCCGCGGCGGGATAGCTCGCGGAGAGCATGTCCTGCCCGGCCCGGACCGAGACCTCCCGGGCGTGCGGGGCGTGCATCCGCACCTCGGACCAGGCCGTGCCGCAGGTGGGGGAGTAGCGCAGCCGGACGTCGTACGCGGTTCCGGTGACCCTGCTCTTGGTCTGTGCGTCCCGGGCGCACGCCGAGGCGTCCGGCAACTCGCCCTGACAGGACCGCCCGTGACAGCGCGGCGCCCCCGACACCGGCTGCGCCCCCTGGGCGGTGCGCCGGTCGGACACGGTCACGGCGGCAGCCGTCACCCCGGCCACGGCGAGCAGCGCGAGTGCGGTCAGCGGCAGCCGCCCCCACCGCCTCGGCCGCGGTTTCTCCGGGGCCGGAGCCGCGGCCGGTCGCTCTTCGGCGGCTACGCACAGCGCCAGCACGGCCGCCGGGTCGGCGCCCGCGAGCCGGGCCAGGGCCTCCACGGCCGGGCGCGGCGGCCGTTTGGCGCCGGTGAGATAGCGGTGCCAGGCGGACTTGCTGTACGGGGTGCGGGCGGCCAGCGCCGCCAGGCTCAGCCCCGTACGCTCCTTCAGCTCGCGGAGGCTTGCCGCCGGGGACTCGTCGGGTGGGGTGGTGGTCGCTCCTTCGGAGTGCCGCATGTCGCGTGCCCCAACTTCATTACGCTATGGGCGTTTCGCCCCTGTTGTCGGGATGGCTTCCCATGGATACCGGGGGCGTAATCGGCGAACAGGTGTGAAGAGGGCGAATCGGGGGGTGCATGCCGAAGACCTGTTCGGGAACGCGGGGTTCCCGAACAGGTCTTCGACGGTCAGGGAGTACGGCGGAAGGGGCCCGTCAGCACCACGGAACGGCGTGGCCGACCCGGACGTAGCGGCTGGAGACGAACCCCTTGCGGTGCGGGAGCCGGTACCAGGTGTGGTTGCCGCGCACCGAGCCGCCGTACGCCTTGCAGGCCACCGGGACGAGCCGGTTGTTGTGACGGTGGCCGACGACGCGGTAGCGGGTGCTCGGGCCGGAGCGGACGTTGAGCCAGACGTGGTGGTGCGTGGTCACCCGGCCCAGGGTGCGGTAGTAATGACGGTGGGCCGCCGGGGCGGGCAGGGTGGTGTAGTTGTAGTACTGCACGATTCCGTGCGGTGCGGGGTTCGGAGTGGCGGCGCTCGCGGTGGCGGCCCCGGCCGTGGGCAGGAACGCGAACACCGCCACAGTGGCCAGCAGGCCGCTCTTCAGGATCCGACGGGACATGGAAACCTCCGTGCTGTCGTGCTTGTGACCACGAAGCGTGATCACAGTTCGGAGGATTGCCATGGCCGAGGGCGACCATGTCGTCCCCGCGTGCCCCGGGACGCCTGGGACGTCCCCGGGGACGGGGCTCAGCCCGTTTGGTCCTCGGCGGAGAGGTGCTCGACCGTCTTTCCCGTCTCCGTGAAGGTCCGGGTGACATATCCCGACGAGCACACCCGCAGGAGCCGCAGCGAGGTGTCGCCGGCGTTGCGGAACAGGTGGGGGACGGGGGACGCGGGACGTAGGTGTGTCGAACCGCTCCGGCCGGGTCACCTCGCCGTCCACCCAGACCTCCGCCTCACCCTTGAGGACGGTCGCGTGCTCGTCGCAGTTGTGCGAGTGCAACAGCGCGCCGGAGCCGACCGGATAGACACTCGTCCCGCTCGTGATACGCGCTGTGCAGTAGGGTGCGTAAACCCACGCGGTAGCTTACTTGAGTTACGCAACGATATGGTAAACTGGCTGGTATGCCCACAGAACCCCTGCCAGCCGTCCCCACCGCCACGCCGGAGGTCATCGAGATCGAGCGTGCGCTGACGCGCATCACCTATCTGAGCACCCGGGCCCGGCAGCACGAGCGGCTGATGGCCCTCGCCGGTGTCCCGCTGGACCGCGCCGCGGTGGCCCTGCTGCGCCAGGTCGCCGACTCCGAGCCGCTGCGCCCGGGGGAGCTCGCGCAGCGGCTCGGAGTCGAGGCGTCCCATGTGACGCGGACGGTGCAGCAGCTCCAGAGGTCGGGCTATGTCACCCGGGTCCCCGATCCCGACGACCGCCGCGCCCAGCGGATCGAGCTCACCGACGCCGGACGGGAGGCCGTCGACCGGGTCCGGGACGCCGGGGCGCGCGGGATGCAGCTGGCCCTTGGCGAGTGGAAGCCGGCGGAGCTGCGGCAGCTGGCCACGCTTTTTCACCGCATGGTCGACGACTTTCTGACGTACGCGGTCGAGGACGAGCCCGGCCCGGAGTCCGGCGAGACGGTGCCCTCGGGCCGGACCGTGTGAGCCGCCGGCCTTGCGGACGACCCAGCACAGACCCTGACGGCGAGCGCGCCGGTACCGCCCGGTAGTGTCCTGCGGCAGGCCGTCAGAGGAGGCGCCGTGTCCCGGTCCGAACGTTCACCCCTGTTGCTGGCGGGGCTGCTGGCCGCCGCCGGAGTGGCCCACTTCGCGGCGCCGAAGTCGTTCGACGCCACGATTCCCGGGGCACTGCCGGGCTCGCCGCGGGCGTGGACGTACGGGAGTGGGGCGGTGGAACTGGCGCTGGCGGCGGGGATCGCCCTGCCGCGCACCCGCAGGGCGGCGGCCCGGGCGGCCGCCGCCTACTTCGTCGGCGTGTTCCCGGCCAATGTGCAGATGGCTGTCGACTGGCAGAAGCGGCCCGAGCCGCTCAGGACCGCGGCCCTCGTCCGCCTGCCGCTCCAGGTCCCCCTGGTGCTGTGGGCGCGCGGTGTCGCACACAACGAGGAGGGCCGATAGATGGCGGGAACCGTCGAGGTCGGGAGCAAGGTCGAGGACTTCGCGCTGCCGGACGAGACCGGTACGACGCGGACGCTCACGGAGCTGCTGGCCGACGGGCCGGTCGTCCTCTTCTTCTACCCGGCCGCCCTGTCGCCCGGCTGCACCACCGAGGCCTGCCACTTCCGGGACCTGGCAGCCGAGTTCGCCGCCGCCGGCGCCCGGCCGGTCGGGATCAGCGGGGACACCGTCGAACGGCAGCAGGAGTTCTCCGGGAAGCACACGCTCGGCATGCCGCTGCTCTCCGACAGTGAGGGCACGATCCGCGAGCGGTTCGGCGTCAAGCGCGGATTCGCGCTCGCCCCCACCAAGCGTGCCACCTTCGTCATCGCCCAGGACCGCACCGTCCTGGAGGTCGTCCGCAGCGAACTGCGCATGAACACGCACGCCGACCGGGCGCTCGCCGCACTGCGCGGTCGGCAGGACTGAGACAGCCCGTCCCCGCGCTTGATGCCGTGGGACACAGGTCCCATCCTGGGGCGTATGGAGCGTGTCGCGGCCGCGGCGATCATTGACGCCCTGGGCAGGGTGACGGGGTGGAGCGAAGGCGCGCGGGTACTCACCGGACGCCCGGCGGAGCAGGTCGTGGGGCGCCCCGCCGCCGACCTGCTCGCCGAGGCGGTCCCCGCGGCGGCGCTCGCCGCCCGCTCCGGGACCGTCGTCCTGCGCCACGCCGACGGACACCCGACGGAGATCGCCCTGACCGCCTGTCCGGTCCTCGGCCCCGACGGAGAGACCACCGGATACGTCCTCACCGCCGACCCGCCCCGGCAGGCCGAGCCCACCCTGGCCGAACAGGCCTTCCAGCAGGCTTCCATGTCCATGTCGGTCTTCGACGTCCACCAGCGCTATCTCCGCGTCAACGACGAGGTCTGCCAGGTCATGGGCGTCCCCGAGGAGGCGATGCGCGGCCGCTTCTTTCTGGACACCGTCGAGGACACCCCGCAGAGCCAGGGCTTCCTGAGCCATCTGCGCCAGGTCGTCGAGACCGGTCGGCCCGCCCGTTACGAGAGCTTCACCGGCGCCCCGGCCCTGGACCGGGAGCACGCGTGGAGCATCGAGATGTGGCCCCTGCACGACCCCGGCGGCGAGCTGACCGCCGTCGCCCTCGCCGCCTTCGACAGCACCGAGCAGTACCTGGCCCGGCTTCGGCTCGCCCTGCTCAACGAGGCGGCCACCTCCATCGGCACCACCCTGGACGTGGTGCGCACCGCCGAGGAGGTCGTCGAACTCATCGTCCCGCGCTACGCCGACTTCGCCAGCGTCGACCTGCTCGACTGGGTCCTCGGCGCCGAGGAACTGCCCACCGTCCCGGAGGGGGACATCGTGCTGCGGCGCGTCGCCCACGGCTCGGCGAACGAGGGCACCCCCGAGGCGGCCGTACGGCTGGGTGGGACGGAGGTGTACCTGGCGTCGTCGCCGCCGGCCCGGGCACTGCGGGAGGGGCACGCGGTGGTCAGCCAGGTCGGCGAGCCGGAGTTCCGCCGCTGGGTCGCGGAGCGCAACGCCCGTGCGCCCGAGGGCCGCAGATACCGTCGCGGCGTCCACTCGATGATCGCCGTACCCCTGCGGGCCCGGGGCGTCCTGCTAGGCGTCGCCGTGGGCGTGCGCATGCGCCACCCCGACGACTACGCCATCGACGACACCGTGTTCGCCGAGGAACTCGGCAGCCGCGCCGCCGTCTGCATCGACAACGCCCGCCGCTTCGCCCGCGAGCGCTCCACCGCCCTCGCCCTCCAGCACAGCCTGCTGCCCAGCGGTCTGCCCGGCCAGGCCGCCGTCGAGGTGGCGCACCGCTACCTGCCCTGCGGATCACTGGCCGGCATCGGCGGCGACTGGTTCGACGTGATCCCGCTCTCCGGCAGCCGGGTCGGCCTGGTCGTCGGCGACGTCGTCGGCCACGGCATCCACTCCTCCGCCACCATGGGCCGGCTGCGTACGGCCGTGCGCACCCTCGCGGACGTCGATCTGCCCCCCGACGAACTCCTGACCCACCTCGACGACCTGGTCACCCACCTGGCCGCGGACGGCAACGGCGGGGAGGTCGCCGAACTGGGCGCCACCTGCCTGTACGCCGTCTACGACCCGGTCTCGCGCCGCCTCGCCCTCGCCGCCGCGGGCCATCCGGCGCCCGCTGTGGTGCTGCCCGGCGGCGAGGCCGAGCTGGTCCCGATGACCGCGGGGCCGCCGCTCGGTGTCGGCGGGCTGCCCTTCGAGGCGGCGGAGCTCGACCTGCCCGAGGGCGCCGTCGTCGCCCTCTATACGGACGGCCTGATCGAGGACCGGGACCGGGACGTGGACCGCGCCACCGAGGAGATGTGCCGGGCGCTGAGTTCGCCCGCCGACTCGCTGGAGGCCCTCAGCGACAACGTGCTCAAGGCCGTCCTGCCGGAACAGGCCTCCGACGACGTCGCCCTCCTGCTGGTCCGCACCCGTGCCCTCGGCGCCGACCGGGTGGCCACCTGGGACGTCCCGCCCGACCCCGCCGAGGTCGCGCGCTTCCGGCAGGCGGCCACCGAACGCCTCGCCGCCTGGGGCCTGGACGAGGCCGCCTTCGTCACCGAACTCGTCGTCAGCGAACTCGTCACCAACGCCATCCGCTACGGCGAACCGCCCATCCAGCTGCGCCTGATTCGCGACCGGGCGCTCATCTGCGAGGTCTCCGACTGCAGTTCGACCTCACCGCACCTGCGTCGCGCGCACGCCTACGACGAGGGCGGCCGCGGCCTGCTCCTGGTCGCCCAGCTCACCCAGCGCTGGGGCAGCCGCCAGACCGGCAGCGGCAAGACCATCTGGGCCGAACAGCCATTGCCCGAAGGGCCGTTGCAGGTCGTCGACGCCTGACGGCGCGGCCGGTCTACTCGAAGTCGCAGCCCGGGTTGGGCACCGACTCGGAGTACGGCGAGCCGTGCGGGAGGATGTACAGCACGTCCAGGACCAGGTCGGTGTCGCCCAGGTTGGCACCCAGATGCACATCGCCAGGACCGCCCGGCTCGTACACCGTGCCGCCCTGCCGGTAGACGCCGTCCCCCTCGCAGTCCGAGTGGAAGTGGCTCAGCGTGCCCTTCTGGACGTATCCGTAGACCGGGCCGTCGTGGAAGTGCCAGCCGGTGCTCTGGCCGGGCGGGACGGTGATCTCCCGCAGGACGTAGTCCGTGCCGCCGACGGTGGTCTGGCTGATCAGCCGGCCGGTCACACCGGGCCCGGCGGGGGTGGCGTAGGCGGTGCCGCAGGTCAGCAGAGTGCCGGCGGCGACCGCCCCGGCCAGCGCGGTACGGAGCGCGGTGCGCATACGGAGGGCCTCCTGAGCCGAAGATCGAGTACCTCCGTGAACATAGGCCCCCAGCGGGCCGGCCGGGGCGGGAACGCCGCAAATCCCGGTGGACCGGGGCAACGCCCGCGGTCATCCGCCCGCCCGCTCCCGGACCACCTCCCGGGGATCCTTGTCCGTCCGCAGCCCGAGGAACCGCGGATGCCGCAGCATCCCGTCTCTCGTCCACTCGGTGAACGCGATCTGGGCGACGAGCTCCGGCTTTGTCCAGTGCACCCGGTCCGCCCGCACCGGCCCGTCGAACGGCGAGCCCCGCACAGCCAGTTCGTCGAGCCGCTCACGCAGCGCCAGCAGGGTCCGCCGGTCGAACCCGGTGCCCACCTTGCCGGCGTACCGCAGCCGCCCCTGCTCGTAGTAGCCGAGCAGCAGCGCGCCCAGCCCCACACGGCTGCCCGCCGGCTCGGTGAACCCGCCGATGACGAACTCCTGCTCCTGCGAGCACTTCAGCTTCAGCCAGTCGGTGGACCGCCGCGGCACATATGGCCCGTCGGCCCGCTTGGCGATCAGTCCCTCCCAGCCGCGGGCGCACGCGTCGGCGAGCAACTCGGCACCACCCGCGTTGCGGTGGGGTGTGAAACGCAGCGGCGAGCGGTAGGCGAGCGCCCGCCGCAGCAGCGACTTCCGCGCCCGCAACGGCAGTCGACGGGTGTCGCGGCCCTCCAGGCGGAGCAGGTCGAAGACGTAGTACGTCACCGAGACCCCGGTCGCCTCGATGTCCCGCGGCCGGGTCAGCCCCAGCCGCTGCTGCAGCCGGGAGAAGTCGGTGCGGCCGCGGGAGAAGGCCACGATCTCCCCGTCCACGGTGAAGTCGCCCGACTCCTGCGCGGTGAGCGCCGCTCCGACCTCCGGGAAGGTGTCGTCGAGCCGCTGACCCGTGCGGGACAACAGCCGGGTCCGGCCGCCCTCCCGCACCACCAGCATCCGGACCCCGTCCAGCTTCCGTTCGAAGACCCACCCGTCGCCGAACTCACGGCGGTCACTGAGGGTGGCGAGCATGGGGTGGGCGGCCAGTTCCACACCCGGCGGGGCCGGAGGGAGCCGGTCGTCGTCCGACAGGTCTGGCACCGCCCGTCACCCTTCGCCCGCGTCCGCCGCGACCTGGGCGAGGGTCCGGCCGGAGGCCACCGAGCGGGCCCGGCGGGGATCGGGCGTGCCGTGCCCGCCCGACCGTGCGGCCCCCTTCTTCACCAGCAGCCAGGCGTCCTCGCCGTCGCTGCCCCGGAAGCGGGTCAGGGCGTACTCGCCGTGCAGCTTGGAGCCGTGCAGCCGGAACGTGGCGTGCCCCTGCTCCAGCGACTCCTCGAAGCCGACCGGCCGGCCCTTGCGGTCGTGACTGAGCGGCTCGTACCAGCCGTGGTCCCAGACGATCACCGTGCCGCCGCCGTACTCGCCCTTCGGGATGACGCCCTCGAAGTCCTCGTACTCCAGCGGATGGTCCTCGGTGGGCACGGCCAGCCGCTTGTCCCCGGGGTCGGCCGACGGGCCCTTGGGGATCGACCAGGACTTCAGGACCCCGTCGACCTGCAACCGGAAGTCGAAGTGCATCCGGCGCGCGTCATGGATCTGCACCACGAACCGGGGCCGCTCGCCGCCCGGACCCGACTGCCCCGCCGGCTCCCGGGTCCGCCCGAAGTCACGCTTGTCACGGTACGTACGCAGCCGCTCGTCGCTACCCACCACGGCTCCCTTCGTCGGAGGTGCGCCCCGAGTACCCGGCTCCGTCGCCCCCGATCAGCCCGCGGTCTGCTGCCCGATCCCGTCCAGTCCGGTGATCGCGTCCTCGGGCAGCACCAGGGAGGCGGCCGCGATGCTCTCCCGCAGGTGCTCCGGCGAGGAGGTGCCCGGGATCAGCGCGATGTTCGGGGAGCGCTGGAGCAGCCAGGCCAGCGCGACCTGCTGCGCCGAGGTGGCGCGCAGCACCGCGACGGCACGGGCGCGGTCCTTCGGCGGGCCGAAGACGTTCGGGCCTGCCAGCTGCATGGCGCCGTAGCCGACGCGGGTCAGGGTCAGGCCTTCGGCCGGGGTCAGGGTTCCGGCGAGGTGTGCGGTCATGTGTCGTGCCTCTCGGAAAGTCCGGGGGGCCACCGCTCGGGTCCGGTGTCCCCTTCTCGCCGTCCGGCCTGTGGCGGTCCGCGTGCGGCGTGGCCAAGCCCCCGTGTTCCTGGTACGTGGACGGCACCGACGGACTCACCCTGGTCGTCTGCCACGCCGAGCCCGGCAGCCACGACGCCGAGCTGCTGGACATCCTCGGGAGCCTCACCGCGACCGGGGCGGAGCGCGAGACTCCCCACGAACGCCCCCAGGCACGTCCCCAGGAACGCAGGGAGGACCAGCCGCTCAGAACTCCTCGTGGCTGTCGGGGTCACCGCCGAGCCGTTCGTGGGGCCGATCCGAGATGGCGGCCATCTGGGCCTCACTCAGCCGGAACCCGAAGACGTCCAGGTTCGCCCGCTGCCGCTCGGCATCCGCCGACTTCGGGATGGCCACGGCACCGAGCTGGACGTGCCAGCGCAGGATCACCTGGGCGGGCGTCACCCCGAGCGCCTCCGCCACGCCGACGACGGCCGGGTCCTCGAGCAGCAGGCTGCCCCGGCCGAGCGGGCTCCAGCTCTCGGTGACGATGCCCTTCTCGGCGTGGAAGGCGCGCAGCTCCTCCTGCGGGAACAGCGGATGCAGCTCCACCTGGTTCACCGACGGCAGCACCCCGGTCTCCTTCTCCAGCCGGGTGAGGTGCTCCTCGGTGAAGTTGGAGACGCCGATCGAGCGGACGAGACCCTCCTCGCGCAGCTTGATCATCGCCTTCCACGAGTCGGCGTACTTGCCGACCCGGGGGTTGGGCCAGTGGATCAGATACAGGTCCACGTACTCCACGCCCAGCCGCTGCCGGGACTCCTCGAAGGAGGCGAGGGTCTCCTCGTGACCGTGGTGCCGGCCCGGCAGCTTCGTCGTCACCACCACCTCCTCACGGGGGACGCCGCTGCTCGCGACACCCCGGCCGACACCGGTCTCGTTGCGGTAGTTCACCGCCGTGTCCACGAGCCGGTAGCCCGTCTGGAGCGCATGGCGAACGGCCTGCTCGGCCTGCGTGTCGTCCATCGGCCAGGTGCCCAGGCCGATGGCGGGGATCGCAGAACCGTCGTTGAGTGAATACGTCGGAATGCTGATCACGATGAGACCTTCCCTCGACGTTGTCCTCCCTCCACCCTCACGGACGGGGGGAGTGGCGATCAAACGGGGCCGACGCGTCTGTTCACGTCTTTTGCCGAGCGCGCCGGGCTGTCACGATCTTCGAAGAGAGCGGTACCGGCGAGCATCGGAGCACGCATGACGACGGACAGGGGCACGGCGGAGCAGGCGGAGCGCGTCGCGGGGGCCGAGGTGAAACCCGTCGCCGGGCACATCGGGGCCGAGATCACCGGCGTCGACCTCGGCGCGGACCTCGACGACGCCGTCGTCGCGCTGATCCGGGCGGCGGTGCTGCGCTGGAAGGTCGTTTTCTTCCGGGAGCAGCGGCTGGACCACACGGGGCATGTGGCCTTCGCCCGGCGGTTCGGTGAGCCGGTGGTACTGGGGCGGCGGGGCAGCGCCTCGCCCGCCGGCTTCCCGGAGGTGGAGACCACCGCCGACCGGCTGGAGCTGGGCGGACGGTTCGGGATGGAGCACGAGGAGTGGCTCCAGCGGCGCCGGCACACCCTGCTGCGCGGCTGGCACTGCGACCACGGAGCCCGGATCGACCCGCCCGCCGCGACCATCCTGCGGGCCGAGACCGTCCCGCCGTACGGCGGAGACACCACCTGGGCCAACCTGGCCGCCGCCTACGCCGGGCTCTCCGCACCCGTGCGCGCCTTCGTCGACGGACTGCGCGCCGAGCACCGCCTGGGCGTCGGCTACCAGCCCCGGCCCGGCGACGACTCCTATCTGCGCCATCTCCTCGACCATCAGGTCGCCTCGGTGCACCCGCTGGTGCGCGTCCACCCGGAGACCGGCGAGCGGGTGCTGTACGTCAACGGCTACTACGTCGAACAGATCACCGACGTCTCCCGCCCGGAGAGCGCCGCACTCCTGGAGATGCTGCTCGAACAGGCGGTACGCCCCGAGTACACGGTCCGCTTCCGCTGGGAGCCCGGCAGCGTCGCCTTCTGGGACAACCGGGCCACCATCCACCTCGCGCCCAGCGACAACGCCCACCTCGGCTTCCCCCGGGTCATGCACCGGGTGATGCTGCACGGCGACGTGCCGGTCGGCGTGGACGGCAGGCCGTCGGAGCCGGTGACCGGCACGGAGGCCGGCCGCTGGTGACTCAGAGGCCCGGCTGCCGGCCCAGTGCCGGGCCCAGACGGGTCGCCATGTCGGTGAGGATCTGCACGTAGTCCTCGTGCTCGAACGTGAACGGCAGCGCGAACGCCACCTCGTCGACCTCCCGGAACGCGGCGTGCGCGTGCAGCTGTTCGGCGATCTGCGCCGAGGTGCCCACCAGGTCCGGCGCGAACAGCAGCCGTGCAGGGCCCTGCGGGGCCGCGGTGCGGGGTAGCCGCTCGGCCGCGTACGCCTCGTACTTGGCGCGCTGCTCGGGCGTGGCGGAGTCGGTGGGGATGACGACCAGCCCCTGCGAGACCCGGGCCGCGTCACCGTCCGGGTGATGGGCGCGGAACTCACGGATGTGCGACAGCTGGATCTCCGCGAAGTCATGGGGGCCGTCCGGCCCCTCGGGCTTTACGACACTGCTGGTCAGGAAGTTCATGCCGTGCTCGCCCGCCCAGCGCGCGGAACCGAGACTGCCGCCGCCGTACCACAGCCGCCGCCCGAGTCCGGGGGAGTGTGGCTGGACGACGTCAGAGAAGACTTCGAAGCCCTCGACCCCTCTGAAGTCGGTGGCCGGCTTGCCCCGCACGAAGTCCAGCAGCCGCCGCACCCGCTCGTAGCTGAAGTCCTCCGTGTCGGCCGTGTCCGGGTAGAGGGCCTCCTTGACCTGCTCGTAGTGCATGGGCGGCCCCACGCTCACGCCGGGGTTGAGACGGCCGCCGGACAGGATGTCGACGGTCGCCAGGTCCTCGGCGAGCCGTAGCGGGTTCTCCCAGCCCAGCGGGATCACCGCGGTGCCCAGTTCGATACGGCTGGTGCGCTGCGAGGCCGCCGCGAGGACGGCCACCGGGGACGATATGCCGTACTGGAGATGCCGGTGGCGCACCCATGCGCTGTCGAAGCCCAGCCGCTCGCCCAGCTCGATGATCTCCAGCGTGGACTCGTGCCCCTTGCCCGGATCCGCCCCGTCGAACAGGCCGATGGTGAGGAAGCCCAGTCTGCGCAGCGGGCGGGGGGTGGACGGCACGGGTCCTCCAGCGGTCGTACGTCAGTTCTGCCCCGATTGTGGCACCCGAACATTGCGGGAGTGTGATCAGACGAGCGGGATGGTGATCTCGTCCTCGACCGGTGGATCCAGCTCCTGCACACGGTTCCCGGTCGCGGCGAAACAGCGCAGCCGTACCGCCTCCGGGCTCACGTCGAGGCGCAGGAAGCACTTGAAGAAGGGCGGGCTGTAGGTGGCCGAGCCGGGGGAGAACAGCTGGGTGTAGATCTTCTTCACCGGCAGCCGGAAGCGGGAGGTGCGGTCCGGGCGGCCGCCGGCGCCGAGCAGGCTCGCGACCAGCCGGATGCGGCGGGTGACCCGGGTGTTCGGGCCGGGAGCGCGTCCGGGCTCGATGCCGAGGCGTTCGGCGATCACGGCCGTCGCCTCCGCCGCGGTGAGCGTGAAGAAGCGGGGCATGCGCAGCCGGCGGCCGTACAGCCGGCTGTAGAAGGCCAGGGAGTCGCCGCGCAGCGGGTAGCAGCGGAAGTCGTCCTCGGTGACGTTCGCGACGGAGATCCGGGGGATGGTGTGGGTGGCGTGCATGAAGGCACCGCCGCCGCCCGCGACCACGTACTGGATGGTGCGGCCGGCCACTTCGACCGGGTAGCGCTGGTAGTTGTGGATGTCGCCGCCGATCGCCGCCACGTAGTGGTGGGCCGGGTCGCGGACGATGTCGTCGACGGTGCCACCGCCGTCGATCGGGCATGGATGGTGCGCGCCGTCCACGTACAGCGGCGAGCCGGTCACCAGGATCTTCGGGCGCGGCCCCCGCGACACCTCCCGCAGCCAGGCGCCCTGTTCGGCGTCGACGGTGCCGAGCAGACCGGTGTCGATGCCGACGATCCGCACCGGGCCGGCGTCGATGGCCCAGTAGGGGCCGGGCTGTACGGCGGTCTGCTCCTTCGCCGACCGCAACTTCCGTGCCTCGGCCAGGAGTTGCTCGTCCGCCGGGCTCGGCCGGTGCCACAGCAGGGTGCGCCACCAGGCGCGGGAGAGGGGACGGGGTTTCGGATCGGGCGGCAGCGGCGGGGCGTCCTCGCAGAAGACCCGCATGAACCCACCGAGGTCCTCGTACCAGTCGTGGTTGCCGGGTATCGCGTATATCGGCGCCGGATAGTCCTGGTAGGGGCGGAAGAACTTGGTGCCGTAGTCGTCGGTGGCGCCGACCGGATAGATCACGTCGCTCGCGATCACCGCGAAGTCGGTGTCCTGACTCATCTTCAGAAAGCCGGGCACAACGGCGTACTGGGAGTCGTCGCCCTCACCGGTGTCACCGATGACCATGAACGAGAACCGTTCGGCCTCAGCACGCCGGATCACCTTGTCGGCCGCTGCTCCGGCGGCCGCCCGCTGGGCCACCCAGCGGCTGCGGGTACGGCCGGTCGGGTCGCCGAACCAGGACGCCAGCACCCCGTTGCGGGCGGCCCACATGGTCCTGGGGTTGAACCAGAACAGCTTCTCGACATGGCCGGGCATCAGCTGGCGATAGGCGCCGCGCTCGGCATCGCCCCAGCCGGCGCCTTCTGCGGTTTCGCGTGAGGAGTCAGACACGCGGGCACCGTAGCAACGATCAACGGGCGGGTGACGCGAGGGGGTTGGCGTCCTTCGGGGCGGTCACCACTCGTAGGGGTTCGAGGGGGCGCCGTACGGGTTCTCGGGGCGGCCCGGGGTGCCGTAGCGGCCGGTGCCGCCGGGCGATGCAGCGCAGCCCCAGGGCTGCGCCCAGACAGGCCATCAGATAGGCCGCCACCGGAGTGACCCCACCGTAGTGGAACCCGCTTGTCGTGCCGTGCATAAGCGCAACTCCCCCCAGAGCCACGGCTGTTGTGGGGAAGGTACTATGCGCCGGAGGCGTGCGCCCCCGCGTTCACCGGGACTTCGGTTACCTCTCGGGCACCACGGGTCGGCACAGCTTCTCCACGGGCCGTTTTCGGTCCGGGCACAGAAGTGGCTCAGGGTGTGACGATCTTGATCGCGCTCATCCAGCCGTGCCCCTCGGGGCGCGTCTGCAGGGCCATGTGCAGCAACTGGATGCCCTCCAGCTCGCGGGCGTGGCGCAGTCCGCCGACGATCACCGGGTTGAGCCCGCCGGAGGAGGCGAGTTCGGCCACCTGGTCCCGGGCCGCCGGGTCGTCGCCCGCGATGAACACGTCCAGCGGCAGCCCGCCGACCTCGCCCGCGACCAGCGAGCCCGCGAACGTGGTGTTGAAGGCCTTCACCACCCGGGTGCCCGGCACGGCGGCCTCCGCGATCTGCTGGGCGCCGGAGCTGTCCGCGGGCACCGTGAGTGAGTCGAAGGTGGCGAAGTCCACCGGGTTGGAGATGTCGACGACGGTTTTCCCGACCAGGTGGTCCCCGTACTCGACCACGACCTGCTTGGCCGCGTCGAACGGTACGGCCAGCACCACCACGTCCGCCGCCCCCACCGCGTCCGGGACGGCGGGTGCCACATCGGCGCCCGCCATCCGCTTGGCCAGGGCGTCGGCGAGCGTGGCCGCCTTTGCCGGGTCGGTGCCGACCAGCCGGACGGTGTGCCCACCCGCCAGGGCCCGGGTCGCGATACCGCCCGCCATGTTGCCTGTGCCGACGATGAAGACCCGCATGGTGAGCCCCTTCCGTGGGGGTGGGAGCTGCTGACGACCGGGCTGGGCCGCAGGGGCTGCGCCTCCTTACCGCATCCGAATAAACAGGATAAAACGGTCAGCCTGTAGGGGCTCGGGCTGGTCGAGCGACTGAGGAGGAACCCGGGGCCACGGGCTAGCCTGGCCGGTCATGGGGGACTGGGAGATACGGCCGGCGTCGCCGGCGGACGTCGAAGCGGTGGCCGAGCTGCGGGCCGTCGTGCTGCGGGACGATCTGGAACGGCTCGGGCGGTACGATCCGCCGGACAGGCCCCAGGAAAGCCGGTGTCCCGCACCCGGAGTCCGGGTGCGGGACACTCGACTGTGTCAGCTCAGCGGGTCCAGCGTGAGATACGCCTGTTGCGGACTGCCGTCGTTGACCAGTGACTCCTGGTTGCCCACGTCGTCGAAGGCGAAGGCGTACGCCTTGCCGTCGGCCATCTGGGCGTGGACGGAACGCGCGTACTGGTTGGTCACCGCGTCCTTGTAGAAGTCGGCCGGGTTGGTGTCCGGCTGGCTGGCACTCGTCAGCAGCGTGGACCGGTTGAAGCCCGCGCACAGGGTGCGCGAGATCGGGCCGCGCACCTGGTCGTTGGGCGCGTCGAGCAGGTTGTGACAGCCGAAGACGCTGCCCGCGTCCGGCTTCTGGAAGCTGGTCACCACCGCCCCGGCGGAGTTGGTGAAGTTCATGACGTTGCCCGAGACCCGGCCGAAGTACTTGGTGTTCGGCTGGTCGGTGAACGGTGTGACGGTCAGGGTCGTCGTCGTGTACTTCGTCCAGACGCGGTTGACGTAGTCGTCCAGGACGCTCGCGGGCAGCGCCCCGGTCTCCACCCCGTACAGCGGGGAGAGCGCGCGGAGGACGGTGCCGTCGGACCGGCTCTGGACCAGGTTCGCCCAGCCGCCCGACTGTCCGCGCAGGGCGTTGAAGAAGCCGCTGTAGCCACCGGACTTGAGATGCCCTGTCGTGCTCACGGTGCCGTCGGAGCGCTGCACCCCGACCGCGTACGGCGCCGAGAACATGTCGACCTGGGTGCTGTTGATCCACAGACCCGAGTCGTTGAGGGTGTACTCGGACCAGTTGAAGAGGATGTTGCGGTTGGGGTCGCTCGGGTTCTGCACGGCGGGCTGCACCAGACCGCCCGTGGTCAGTCTGAAGTCGAGCTTCTGGCCGTAGGAGAAGTAGATCCGGCCGGAGAACTTCGGGATGCGGATCGTCGTCGACTGTCCTGCCGCCGGGCCCGTTATCGAGGCGTCCGGTGCGGGGGTCGGCGGGTTGCCGCCGGCCGGCCAGGCGTGGAAGGTGCCGTTCGCGTCGGCCCAGCCCTGCTGTCCGGTGGAGAGCTGGGTGCCGAGGTCGTAGATGTACACCTGGTCGCCGCGGCCGGAGTTGTTGGTGATCTTCAGCGGGATCGTGTCCGGTACCGCCGCGCCGGCCGGCTGCGGGGTGCCCAGGGTGAGCACCCCGCCGATCAGCGCCGCCGCGGCCGCCAGGGGCAGCGTCCGGCGTGCGAGTCCTGTGCGCACTCTCCACCTCCGTGTGGGGGGTCGGGGTTGTACGGACATTGGTCCGTACCAGTCTGAGAGCGCTCTCAGGGTGGCGGTGGGGCGAGTGCATGTCAATGAGCCGGACGGAATCGGGGCCCGTCGGCCGACGGGCCCCGCTGTACCGCTCCGATCAGAAGGTGCGCTTCAGCAGACCGAGCAGTGCGTCCCAGTGGCGCTCGGCGGCCTCGGCGGAGTACGCCGGGGTGTCGGCCTGGGTGTAGCCGTGCGCGGCGCCCGGGTAGATCTCGCAGGTGTTGCGGACTCCGGCGGCGGTGAGGGCCTCCTCGAAGGTGCGGATCTGCTCCTCGGTCATCGAGTGGTCCTGGTCCGCGAAGCCGAAGTACAGCTCCGCCGTGATCCGGTCGGCCAGCAGGTGCGGGCTGTCCGCGTCCTCGGTGACCAGCCGGCCGCCGTGGAAGCCGCCCACGGCCGCGACCCGGTCCGGGAACGCGGCGGCGGTCCGCACGGCCAGCCGGGCGCCCATGCAGTAGCCGGTGATCGCCACCGGCCCGTCGGTCACCAGCGGGCTCTCGGCGAACCAGTCCAGGTAGGCGGCCGAGTCCCGGTCGCTGGACTCGGGCGTCAGCGCCTGCATGATCGGGCCGATCCGCTGCCAGAGCGTCGGGTCCGCGGCCGGGTCGATGAACTCGGGCAGTTCGAGGACCGGGGTCCGGCCGCTGCGGTAGAAGACGTTCGGGACCAGAACCGTGTAGCCCGCACCGGCGAGCCGGTCCGCCATCGACTTCAGGTGCGGGCGGATGCCGTAGGCGTCCTGGTAGAAGAGCACGCCCGGGTGGGGGAGCCCGTCGGCGGGGTGGGCCAGGTAGGCGTCGGCGACGCCGTCCTCGGTGGTGATGTCCACGTCGGCTCCCTGTACGGCGGTCATGGCGCAGTGCCTCTCTGTGGAGTCGGCGTCGGGTCGGAGGCCCGGCGCGGCATGTCCCGATCATCGTGGCACGCGAAGGTGAGAGGACAGTTGCCCGGGGACCCGGTCGTCACTCGAAGCGCGAGGTGTCTCCCGCGCCCCGGCGGACGATCTGCGCCTCGCCGTCGGAGAAGTCGATGACCGTGGTCGGCTCGGTGCCGCAGTCCCCGGAGTCGACCACCGCGTCCACCTGGTGGTCGAGCCGGTCCTTGATCTCCCAGCCCTGGGTCAGCGGCTCCTTCTCGTCCGGCAGCAGCAGCGTGCTGGACAGCAGCGGCTCGCCCAGCTCCGCCAGCAGCGCCTGGGTGACCACATGGCCGGGGATACGGACGCCGACGGTCTTCTTCTTCGGATGCAGCAGCTTGCGCGGCACCTCCCGGGTCGCCGGGAGGATGAAGGTGTAGCTGCCGGGGGTCGACGCCTTCACGGCCCGGAACACGTCGTTGTCGACGCGCACGAACTGGCCGAGCTGGGCGAAGTCGCGGCACATCAGGGTGAAGTGGTGCCGGTCGTCCAGGTGCCGGATGCCGCGGATCCGGTCGATGCCGTCCCGGCTGCCGAGCTGGCACCCGAGCGCGTAGCAGGAGTCGGTCGGATATGCGATGAGTGACCCCGAGCGCACCGCGTCGGCGATCTGGGAGATGCTGCGCGGCTGCGGGTTGTCGGGGTGCACGTCGAAGTACTTCGCCATCCGCAGAGCCTATGCCGTACGGGCCCGGACGGCCGCACGGACTCGGCGGGACGGCTGCGGCCCCGGGGTGGCGCTGCGCTCGGCCCCGAGCTGACCGGAGCGGGTGTGCCCACGGCGACGGCCGGGCAGCTCACGGTGGCCGGGGAGGCCGTGGCCATGGGGCTCGCCCCGGTCTGCGACGGCGTGCCCGACGCGTGGCGCAAGGCGGTCGTGGAGCGCAGCGGGAACGCGTTGAGGAACCAGGGCGCACACCTCCGTCGTGGTCACCCGCGTCCTCTGCCTGCTCGGAGCCGGCAGCCACCGGGCGTCGCGGGCCCACCGAGGCAGGTATCTTCCGCCGCCGAGGCCCGCTTCGACCCGAGTCCGACGAAGGTCGCCGGTCCGTACGGGCTCGCGTCTTCGGGATCAGTGTGCATACCCGCCGGATTCCCGGGCACCCGCACTACAGCCGCCCGAGGGCCCGCCCCCGGCCCCGGGTGAGGCGTACTCCGCCGGCGGCCCTTCCCCCGAGGGCCGCCGGCGGAGCTGTACCCGGCGGTCGGGACCGGCCCAGGTTCGTCCGGTAACGTCCGTAGGCCGAGGTCGACGCTAGGGACGAGGAGCAGGGCGAGATGGCAGGCCGGGAAGGCGAGGGCCCGCACCACCCGACACCGCACGGCGACACCTGGGCCACGCAGCTCCTCGACCATCTGCGCCCCGGCGCCCGCGACCCGCGCCGGGTCGTCGGCTGGCTCGCCCGCGCGGTGCAGGCGACGGTGTGCCTCCAGGACGCCGACGGCACCCTGCTCGCCGGGGAGCCGCTGTCCCTCGACGACAGCCTCGTGGCGGAGGTGGTCGCAGGCCGGATCTCCGCCGCCGCCGTCCAGGACGGCGACCGGCACCTGCGGCTGGTCTCGGTCCGTGCTCCCGTCCCGCGCCGGGCGGCCACCTCACTGCTCGCCGTGGCCCGCGCCACCCCCTTCGACCGGCGCGCCGCCGAGATCGTCACCCACACCGCCGGCGTCGTCGAACTGCTGCTGAGGGAGCGCGAGTTGACGGCCGCCGGGCGCCGGCTCCGGCGGGCCACCGCCGATCTGCGCCTCGCCATCCTGCAACTGCTGATGGTGGAGGACACCGTCTCCGCGCGTCGGGTCGCCGCCGGCCTGTGGCCCGGCCTCCTCGACACCGACAGCGCCTGTGTGTACGTCGTCGAGGGGCACCCGGCGGAACGCGACGGGCTCGCCGAGGACTGCCTCGCCATCACCCGCGGCCAGGCCCTGGTCGTGCGCTGTCCCGCGGTCGACGGCCATGTCATCGTCGTCAGCCCCGCGCCCACGGCGGGCGAGTGGCTGCGCTCGCTCGTCGACGGCCGCCCCGGCACCTTCCTCGGCGGCAGCGTCCGGCAGAGCCTCGCCCGGACCGCCACCGCCTACGGCCAGGCCATCAGCGCCCTCGCCGTCGCCCACTTCCGCCCCGGCCGGGCCGCCGTCTACGCCGAACGCACCCACCCGGAACGGCTGATGGACCCCGCCGCGCTGCACGCCTGGTCCACCGCCGTGCTCCGGCCGCTCGACACCCTGCCCCACCACACCCGCGCCGAACTCCTCGCCACCACCCGCCTCGGCCTGGAGTTCACCGCCGTCAGCGCGGCGAAGGTCCTCGGCGTCAGCCGCAACACCGTCCGCGCCCGCATGGACCGAGTGGAGGCCCTGCTGGGCGCCGACTTCTCCGACCTCACCGTGCGGGCCATCGCCCATCTGGCCCTCAACACCCAGGCGGCCAGGGAGGAAGACCTCACCGGTACGGCACCGCAGGCGTCCGGCGTGCGACTCGGGGACCTGCTGGCCGGGCCCGGGCTGCGCGTCTGGGCGCACGACCTGCTGGACCGTCTGACCCGGGACGGCCGTGACCTGCGCGGCACCCTGCGCGCCTGGATCGCCGCCGGCGGCAACGCCGAACGCGCCGCCCAGGACCTGGGGGTACACGCCCAGACCGTCCGTGAACACGTCCGGGGCGCCGAGCCCGTCCTGGAACGTCAGCTGCTGGCCGCGGGCACCGACCTGTACGAGGTCGTCCTGGCCCACCTCGCCCTCGGGGACCTCACCGCACCCGCCCTGCTCGGGGCGAATCCGGGCCAACCGGACTCACCTGTGCACGGGTGAGTCCTCCGGGTGCCCGATCGGGCACAGGTGCGATACCCAACGGCCGGATCCGCACGTAGGTTCACGTTCGCGGGGGCACGACCGGAACGGGGGACCGGTCGCGGCCCCCGCGACCCCCGGACTCACGCCCC
Source organism: Streptomyces sp. NPDC111744 (assembly GCF_055634995.1). Classification (NCBI taxonomy): domain Bacteria; kingdom Bacillati; phylum Actinomycetota; class Actinomycetes; order Kitasatosporales; family Streptomycetaceae; genus Streptomyces; species Streptomyces sp. NPDC111744. Next base: position 48,071 of record NZ_JBVKCG010000030.1, on the reverse strand, counting down.
CAGCCGCACCGGGATCTCCTGCCAGCCGAAGGCGATGAACGACGGCACCTGCCGCAGCTCCTCCGCCCCGACCGCCAGCCGCAGCCCCGGGAAGCGGTCGAACAGGGCGGGCAACGCGGCGAGCGCCTCCGCCCGGGCCAGCGGCGCCCCGATGCAGCGATGCACCCCGAGCCCGAACGACAGATGGTCGTCGGCCCCGCGCGCCGCGTCGAACACGTCCGCGTCCGGCCCGTAGTGCGCCGGATCCACGCCCGCCGCCGCGTACGTCGTGATGATCGCGTCCCCGGCCGGCACGGTGACGTCCCCGACCTTCAGGTCGCTCACCGCGAACCGCAGCGGCAGCGAGGCGATCGACGGATGCACCCGTAGTGTCTCGTCGACCACCGCGTCCCAGCCGACCGTCCCGGCGCGCACCGCCGCCAGCTGCACCGGATGCGTCAGCAGCGCCACCACCGCGTTGCCGATCAGGTTGACCGTGGTCTCGAAACCGGCGCCGATCACCAGCAGCAGCGTGTACAGCAGCTCCTCGTCACTGAGCCGGTCGCCGTCCTCGTCACGGACCCGGATCAGCTCCGTGGTCATGTCGTCGCCCGGGTGCGTGGCCTTGTACGCGATCAGCCCGCCGAGGACCGTGCCGATCCGCTCCTGCACGAACGCGGCGTGCTCCGGGCTCGGTTCGGAGGTGTCCATGATGGCCGCGATCAGCTCGCCGGTATCGGCCCGCATCTCGTCGGGCACCCCGAACAGTTCGCAGATCATCCGCATGGGCAGCGGATGCGCCAGCTCGGCACGGAGATCCACCACCGAGCCGTCGGCGCTCGCGGCCGTCACCGTGTCGAGCAGTTCCTCGGTGATGGCCGTGACACGCGGCAGCATCGCCTCGGTGCGCCGGTGGGTGAAGCTCGGCGCCACGAGCCGGCGCAGCCGCGTGTGGTCGCTTCCGTACGCGGAGAGCATGTTGACCACGCCCACCCAGCCCAGGACCCAGCCCCAGGAGGGGTGTTCGCCGATCTCCGCCCACAACCTCCAGTGTTGGCGCGGGTCCTTGCTGACCCGGGGATCGAGGATCAGTCCCTTGAGGACGTCGTAGCCGGTGGGTGCCCAGGCGGGTGTCCCGCCGGGCAGTTCGACGGGGACGACGGGGCCGAGGGCGCGCAGCCGCGCGCTCTCCGCCGGGATGTCGGAGCCGAACGGGTCGAGGGCGATACGGTCGGTGACGGTCACGACGACTCTCCGGGCTGGTCGGGGGAGCGAGGACGGAACCGGACGGGCAGGGACGTCAGCGAGCGGTGGAAAGGACCGGGCCGCCAGCTGAGCCGCTCGCGCGGCAGGACGGGATCGAGGTCGGGCAGCCACAGGGTGAGCCGCTCGATCGCCTCGGTCGCGATGAGCAGCGCGTGGTGCCGCACCGGGCAGGCGTGCGGGCCCGCGCCCCACGACAGGTGCGAGGCGTCCCCGGGCCGCCGCCCGCTGGTGACCTCCCGCTCGGCGAAAAGCCCCACGGCACCGAAGGAGACGACCACCGGGATCGCCGGCCTGACCCACGCCCCGTGGAAGGAGACGGGCCGGCGGGCGTAGTAGATCCCGTAGTTGGCCAGCGGGGTCTCGTGGTGCAGCACCTCGACCACCGCGTCCATGACCGGGCGGGCGCTGCTGGTCAGCGTGGAGTAGTAGAGGGAGTTGCCGAGGACCCGGGACAGCGCGTTGGACACCAGGTTCGTGGTCGGCTCGTAGCCGGCGCCGAGGGTGAGGAAGACCTGCCAGGTGACCTCTTCCGGCGTCAGCCCGGCCGGATGGTCCAGGAGCATGCTCGGCAGGTCCTCGCCGCGCTCCGCGACCTTGGCGGCGACCAGCCGCAGCACGTAGTCGGTGAACTCCGCCTCGCCCTGGACCGCCTGCGCGCCGCCCTCCATCATCTGCAGGAGGCCCTCGTTGAGCCGGTCGCCCTGGCTGTCCGGCAGACCGAACAGGTTGTTGAACACCAGCGCCATCAGCGGGCGGCTGAAGTCGGTGACGAGATCCGCCTCGCCGCGTGGCCCGAAACGGTCCACCAGCAGCCGTACCGCCCGGTGCACCAGCGCGCGCAGATCGTGCGGCTCGATCAGGTCGAACACGTCGATGAGGCTGGTGCGGTACCGGACATGGGCGTCGGCGTCGGAGAACAGGGCGTTGGGCCGCCAGCGCATCATGCCGAGGAGCGGGGAGTCCTCGGGGACGGTGGCCTCCCAGCCCCGCGGGTCGTGCGAGAAGATCTCCACGTCCCGCAGCACGTCGAGGGCGGCGTGCCGCTCGGTGATCACGTACGCGGCTGTGCCCGGGGCGAGCTCCGCCCAGCCGACCGTGCCGGCCGGACCCGAGGGCCGGCGGATCACCGTGCTCGTGCCCCGGCCCCGCCGCTGACCTCGCTACTCCGCGCACATCGGGGGCAGCACCGCCAGCGTGCCGTTGGCCTCCCGCAGTGCCAGCTCCAGCGTGCCCGGCGCATGCAGCGCACCGCTGCCGTCGGGCGGCACCAGCCACTCCAGGTACCGCGCGGGCCGGTACGGCGGCGGTACGGCGAGCCACGCGCCCTTGGTCGCGTAGCGCAGCCCGGCACCGATCCAGCCGCCGGACGGATCGGGCGGCAGGAAGAAGCCGACCCGGCCCGCCGCGGTGTCCACCAGGGTCGGCCCGGGCACCGGCAGGGACGGCCGCCACAGCAGGTCCAGCGTGAGCAGACCGAGCTCGTCCGGGACGCTCAGCACATCCCAGTAGCGGCCCGCCTCCAGCAGTGCGACGCCCTCCCCGTGGTCCCACTCCCACTTGCAGGCCCGGGGGTCCGCCGCGGCCGCCGCGAGCCATTCCACACCCTGCCTCCACATCGCGTTCGTCATGCACCGCTCCGGGGGATCACCGCTCACCTGTTTCGGGCGCAGGGAACGACCGACACCGGGCACTCGGTGCGTTCGCACGCCAACCCGGCATATGCATGCTGGTAGATATTTCTAACTGGCGGAAGGGGTGGCGAACCGTGGCGTTTAAGGGCGGAAGTTCGAACATCGAACCCTGGTGCGATTGTTGAGCGTTGCGGCGGGCGTTCTTCGAGCGCGCCGCCGCTAGAATCAGCTGTCGAGACAATCGATTCGAGCGCAAGACCTTGATGGAGTGCCGATATCAGTCGTACGCTCCCTTGATTCCGTCGCCCTAGCTCCCGGACCAGGGGTACTCCATGGACCGCACCCGTCTGCACGCCCTCCTCGCCCGGGAGAGCGCCGAGGCCGAGCGGCGCAATCCCCGCTCCAGAGCGGCATATGCCGGTGCCGGCCATCTCTTCGGCCGGGTCCCGATGACATGGATGAACAAGACCGCCGGCGCCTTCCCGCGCTATCTGGCGAGCGCGCGCGGCGCCCGGGTCACCGATGTCGACGGGCACACGTACATCGACTTCTGCCTCGGCGACACCGGCGCGATGGCCGGTCACTCGCCGGCCGCCGTGACGGAGGCGGTGCACCGCAGGTTCGCCGAACTGGGCGGGGCCACGGCGATGCTGCCGACGGAGGACGCGGAGTGGGTGGGCGCGGAGCTGACCCGCCGCTTCGGGCTCGCCCGCTGGAGCTTCTCGCTCACCGCGACCGACGCCAACCGGTGGGCCATCCGGCTCGCCCGGGCCGTCACCGGCCGCCCGAAGATCCTGGTGAACAGCTACAGCTACCACGGCAGCGTCGACGAGTCGCTCATCGTCGTGGGACCCGACGGCAAGGGCGCGCCCCGCCCCGGAAACGTCGGCGCGCCCTGTGACGTCACCCTGACCAGCCGGGTCGCCGAGTTCAACGACCTGGTGCAGCTGGAGCGCGAACTCGCCCACGGCGACGTGGCCGCCGTACTCATGGAACCGGCGCTCACCAACATCGGCATCGTCCTGCCGGAACCCGGCTATCTGGCGGGCGTGCGCGCCCTGACCCGGCAGTACGGCACGCTGCTGATCAACGACGAGACGCACACCTTCTCGGCCGGCCCCGGCGGCTGCACCGCCGCCTGGGACCTGGAGCCGGACCTGCTGACCATCGGCAAGGCCATCGGCGGCGGCATCCCGGCCGGCGCCTACGGCCTCTCCGCCGACCTCGCAGAGCGCCTCCTGGCCCGCGCCGACCTGGACCTGGTGGACATGGGCGGGGTCGGCGGCACACTCGCCGGCAACGCGCTCTCGGTCGCCGCCACCCGGGCCACCCTGGAGCATGTGCTCACCGACGAGGCGTTCGCCCGTATGGCGCGGCTCTCCGAACGCTTCGAGACCGGCGTCCGGCAGGCCGTCGAGGCACACGCCCTGCCCTGGTCGGTCAGCCGCCTCGGCGCCCGCACCGAGTACCGCTTCGCCGCCCCGGCCCCGCGCACCGGCACCGAGTCCGCGGCCGCCGCCGACACCGAGCTGGAGGACTTCCTGCACCTCTACCTCGCCAACCGGGGCATCCTCCTCACCCCGTTCCACAACATGGCCCTGATGTGCCCCGACACCACCGAGCAGGACGTCGACACCCACACCGAGGTGTTCGGCGCCGCCCTGCTCGAACTCGTCTGCTGAGGAAGGGAGCCGAGGTGCACATGGACGACATCGACCGGGCCATCCTGCGCGAGCTGCAGGGCGACGGCCGGATCGCCTACGCCGACCTGGGACCCCGGGTCGGCCTCTCCGCCTCCGCGGCCCGGCAGCGGTTGCAGCGTCTGCTGGACTCACGGGCCGTGCAGGTCGTCGGCGTCACCGACCCGATGGCCATGGGCGGCCAGGCGATGGCACTGCTCGGCGTCGGCGTGGACGGCGACCCCCGCGCCGTCGCCGACGCCCTCGCCGCACACCCCGAAGTGGTCTACTCGGTGTTCACGTCGGGCGGCTTCGACCTGTTCGCCGAGGTGGTCGCACCCGGCCCGAAGGATCTGCTCGATTTCGTCAACGACGTGGTCCGGCCGATCGAGGGCGTGCGCGAGGTCCGGTCGTTCCCGTACTTCGGGATCCACACCCACCGCTTCCTCTGGGAGGTGGGGTGAGCGCAAACCGGGACTCAGGAGATGGCGGGCGCCAGGACGAGCATGGTGGCGTCGTCCCGCACCTCGCAGCACCGGGTCAGATCGGCCCACACCAGCTCGGTGAGCTCGGCCGCGTCCGCGGCGGCGAACCCGGCCAGCCGCTCCGGGAGCGGATAGAAGCCCCCTGCCCGGTCGCGCGCCTCCCAGACCCCGTCCGAGGCGATGAACAGCCGGTCGGCGGGCCCCAGCTCGACCGTGACCTCCTTCGGCGGTTCCACCCCCACAAGACCGAGCCCCACCGGTGGCCCCGGAGCGGCGGCCAGCTCCTGGGCCCGGCCGTCGCGCAGCAGCACCGGCGCCGGATGACCGCAGGCCACCAGTCGCACCGACCGCAGATCGGTGGAGAACTCCAGCAAGAGGGCCGTGGCGAACAGCTCCGCGTTCGGTACGTCGGCCGAGTCCACCGTCAGTCTGCGGTCCATCCGCGCCGCCACCGACTCCAGGTCCGGCTGGTCAAGGACCGCCTCCCGGAACGCCCCGAGCAGCGACACCACCGTGGAGACGGCGGCCAGCCCGTGACCGCGTACGTCCCCCATCACCGCCCGCACACCGAAGGGCCCGTCCCGCACGTCGAAGAAGTCCCCGCCGACCAGCGTCCCGTGCTGCGCCGCCCGGTACAGCCCGGCGCACCCCACCGCCCCGACCCGCGCCGGCAGTGGCGGCAGCACGGCGTGCTGCACGGCCTCGCCCACCGCCCGCTCGGTGACCAGCTGCGCGTCCCGGTGGCTGCGCACATAGGACACGAACACACTCAGTAGGGCGACGAAGGTGACCGTGAGCAGGTCGGTGTCGCCGGGTTGGTTCAGATGGGTGGCGGGCACGTTCAGCAGGACCACGACCAGGCAGCTGAGTGCGGCCGTCGCCAGCGGGCCGTACGACAGGACGGCCAGCGGCGGGATGGCCCCGAGCAGGAAGCCGAAGTTGTGGCCGTCGGGGCTGGCCAGCGTCAACGCGGTCACGACCGCGAGCAGCAGTACGGGCAGCACCCGCACCCAGCGTGGCGGCGGTGCACCCTGCAGCCACCCACGCCCGTCCCGGTAGTCACGCGACAACCAGCCGCGCACCGAAGTCACACCCCCAAGCTACGCCCGTGCCCAGGCACCGGTCCTGTACGGATCTTGAAATGCCGCAGTGACAAATTCCGTGGACGTGTCCGGACCAGGGCCCCTACCGTGTGAGCCGCACGCCCGAGACCGGACGGAAGGAGGCGAGTGTGATGTTCACCTCACCCATTCCGCGCTCCCTCCCCGTTTGCGGGCGTGACAGGTCAGAACTGACCCGGGAGCTCGGCCCACAGCACGTATCCCGGAGGAATCCGTGACCGATCCGGTCATCCGTACGCTGGACGACGGCACCGCCGCCCTCTTCGACGCCCTGCCCGACCCGCTGCGCCTGAGCGAGACGCACCGGCACACCCGCTACCGCCCTGGCTGGAAGCGCGTCGCCCTGCGCGACGGGCGGGTGGTCGCCCGCGCCGCCTGGTGGGGCGGGCCCGAGGACACCGAACCGCTCCTGATCAACTGGTTCGACGTGGCCGAGGGCGAGGAGGAGGCAGGCGCCGAGCTGCTGCGCGGCGCGCCCTGGCAGACCGACGAACTGGAACTCGACCTGCCCGTCGGCTGGCGTGACGTCCCCGCGCTGCGCACGGCCGCCGAGACCCGCTTCGGCGCCGCCCGCAAGGCGGGCTACGAACTGCTGGTGGAGCGCTACAACTACCGCTGGACCCCCGAGTGCGGTCTGCCCGCGCGGCCCGGCCGTCTCGTCTTCACCCCCGAACCCGACGACTCGGTCTTCCTCGGCGTCCTGCGTGGCATCAGCTCCGCAACCCTCGACGCCCACGCCCGCCGGGCCGTCGAGAAAGGGGGAGTGGAGCTGGCGGCCCAGGAGGACCTGGAGATCTTCCACTGGTTCCCCTCGCCCCGCGAGTGGTGGCAGGTCGCCCGCACCCCGGACGGGGAGACGGTCGGCATCCACATCCCCGCGCGCAATCCGTCCGGGCCGTGCATCGGTTTCATCGGCGTGCTGCCCGCGCAGCGCGGGCACGGCTACGCCTACGACCTGCTCGTCGAGTGCACCCGCTTCCTCGTGGAGCAGGGAGCCGAGGCCATCGGCGCCGCCACCGACCAGGGCAACTTCCCGATGGCCGCGCACTTCGCCGAGGCGGGCTACCCGGTCGTCCGGGAGCGGATGAACTTCTGGGCGACGGCCGCCGTCAGTGCCGGGTGACAGGCTGACGGCGCGGTGATCCACAGCGGACGGGAGGAGCCGGCATCGGATTCGAGGCTGGCACCTGGCAGGTGCGCGGCAAGCGGGTGCCCGTCGGCGAGATCGCTAGCCGACGTCCTTGCCCAGCAGAGTCTCCGCCTCGGTGAGGATCTCGGTGACCCGTAGGCCGAAGGCCGCGTCGCAGGGGTGCGGGTGGCCCGTGCGGGCGGCGGTGGCCAGGGCGTCGGCGGCGCGGGACAGGGCGGGGACCGCTCCTTCCGCACTCCTCGGCAGCAGCGTCACCCCCGCCTCGCCCCGCAGCTCCACATCGGCCCCGGCTGCCGCCGCGGGAGCCGTCAGGCTCAGCGTCACCGTGCTGGACGCACCGGCGGCATGGTCGAGGACCAGATGGACGGTGTCGGCGGGGCCGTGCACGGCGGCCGCCACCCGCCGTACGTCGCCCAGGACCGGAAGCAGCACGGACAGGGCGTGCGGGCCCACGTCCCACAGCGCGCCCTTCTCCCGTCGCCACGGCGACGCGGCGAACGGGCTCTCGTCGGTGAACACCGACCCCAGCCACTGCGCCCGCGCCGTGAACCAGCCTGCCATGCCCGCCTGTTCGCCGATCCACGCCTCGGGTTCGCTCTGGAACCGGGTGGTGAAGAAGACCACCGAGGCGACCCCGGCCCGCTCTGTCGCCTCCACTACGGCCCGCGCCTCGGCGACGCCGAGCGCGAGTGGCTTGTCCAGCAGCAAATGCCGACCCGCCGCCGCGGCCCGCACCGCCAGTGCCGCCTGGACGGCCGGCGGCAGCGCCACGGCCACCGCGTCGACATCGGCGAACAGCGCGTCCACGTCGTCGTACGACCGGACCCCGTACTCCTCGGCCAGCTCCGCCGCGGCCTCCGGGCGGCGGCCCCACACCCCGGTGAAGTCCAGCGATCCGTGCCCCGCCAGCGCGGGGGCGTAGGCCGCCCGTGCCCAGGGGCCGGTCCCCAGCAGTCCGATGCGCATCTCCCGTTCCTCTCTCCGTGCCCGGTCCCACATCGTCGCCCGGATGGTCAAGGCGTCGCGCTCCGACCGCCGTTGACGTACGGCCGGTACTGCTCCGTGCCGTGCGCCAGCCAGCCGGCGATGGTCTCGGCGATCGGCTGACCGGTGTCCATCTCGACGAAACCGAACTGGCCCGACTGGTTGCACTCCAGGAACCACCAGATGCCGTCGGCGTCCTCCGCGAAGTCGAAGGCACCATAGGCCAGTTCTGCATCCTTCATATACGTGTGAACGTTCTCGGCGACTCGCGGCGGCACCTCCGCCTCCTGCCAGGGAGAGACGGACGGGGCGAACCGGACGTCCACGTCGTCGGGATGGGCGTCCGGGTTCACCGGCTTGCGGGCGGCCAGCAGCCGCTCGCCGACCACCGTCAGCCGGATGTCCGCCCGTTTGGCGACCCGCCGCTGCAACAGCGTCGGCCCGAACGCCACCGCCGCGAAGTCGGTGTCCGGCGCCACCCGGCTGGTCGGCACCGCCCGCGGCGGCTCCTGCGGATGCGCGCCCGACACCGGTTTGACGACCAGATCCGGGAAGCGTTCCGCGAACTCCCTGGCCGCCTGCGGGAACGTGGTGATCAGCGTCGCGGGCACGGCGAGCCCGCTGCGCTGCGCCAGCCGCAGCTGCCACGGCTTGTGGCGGGCCCGGCGGGCCGCGTCCGGATGGTTCATCCAGCGCGCGTCGGTCCCGCGCAGCATGCCGTACAACGCCTGTTCGGACTCCTCGCTCAGCCAGGCGGACGGCTGGGCGGCCCGCGCGGCCGCCACCCCCGGCCTGCGCACCCAGATGGAGCGGAGGCCGCTCATGCTCACCAGACGCCCGTTGACGGACAGATGTCCGCGACTGACGCCCTGCACATATTCGCCCGACAGGGCCACACCGCTGGTCAGATCGGCAGGATCGAGGCGGACGACGGGCACTCCGGCCTCGTGCAGCCGGAGGACCACCATGTCCGCCGTCACGTCCTCGTCACTGGTCAGGATGAGCACGGTCATCGCCGGGGCCCGCGCTCAGTCGTCGAAGTGCGTCTTGGAGCCCGCGGTGGAGGTCGTGGTCCCCAGGGCTCTGAGCATTGCGTGATCGGTGGCTGCGATCCGGCCATCGAGGAGAACGTTCAACTGCAGTCCGGAGTCATACGCGTACGGAGTGATGACGTCCAACTGCACTGCGGGGCGTGCGTAGTTGAGCGCGAACGGTTGCATGGTCTCTCCCTGTTTCGTTCTTCCATGCACTTATACGATTCGAACGCGTGGTTGGTTTCCCTACTCTGCGTGATCTCAGTCGTAATTAAGGGCTTGTTAAGAAACCAGCTGGGAATCAGCGGCGAATCGTTCCCGTCCGTGGCCGATTTCACATACCCGTTCGGCATGTGACGGCGTCAGATGCGCGCGATGGACCGGGATGTCTCCAAAGTCTGTTCGGCGTAGCCCCGTCCGAAGAGCACGGTATGCACCAGCAGCGGAAACAACTGGTGCACTCCCACGCGCTCCGCCCAGCCGGCGGCCAGGGGGGCCACCTCCTGGTACCCCTCCAGGATCAGGTCAAGGTACGGACAGCCGAAGAGGCGGAGCATCGCGAGGTCGGTCTCGCGGTGCCCGCCGTGCGCGGCCGGGTCGATCAACCGGACCGGGCCGTCGGCGCCCCACAGGACATTGCCGCTCCACAGATCTCCGTGCAGCCGGGCGGGCGGCTCGGGCGGCCCCGCCAGCTCCGGCAGCCGCTCGCAGGCCCCCTCGACCAACTTGGCCTCGCCGGGCCGCATTATCCCGCGGTCGACCGCTGTGCGCAGATATGGCAGGACGCGGTGTTCGGCGAACCAGTGCGGCCAGTCGGTACCCGGCTCGTTGCGCATCGGGGCGAGGCCGATCCAGGCGTCGCACGGGCCGTCCGGCGGCGCCGCCCCGAAGGCCGGGGCTCCGGCGGCGTGCAGTGCGGCGAGCGCATGGCCGAAACGCGTCGCCGCCTCGGCGCCCGGACGTCCGGGCGGGACCAGCTCGGTCACCAGCCACCGCTCGTCGTGCCCCAGCACCCCGGGTACCGCGACCGCCCCGGCGGCGGCCAGCCAGCGCAGCCCGGCCGCCTCGGCCCGCACCGCGCCGGGGCCTTCGCCGCGCTTGACCATCACCGCACGCCCGCCGGTGAGCGTCACCTCCGCCAGGCTGCCCGACCGTGCCCGCTCGGCGGAGAACGGCCGCCCGGTGAGCCGGGCGGCCACCGCGCCGGGACCTTCGCCGCAGTCGACCACGGTCACCAGGGTACGGGCCGTCCCGGTTCAGGAGCCCCAGGTGCCCTGGTCGACGGCACAGTTCCACCCCGTGCCGTGCAGTGCGAACTTCACCTTGTAGGTACGGGTGTTCAGCAGATGTGTCTGCACCTTCACGCCGAGACTGGCCTTCTTCTTCAGTGTCGTCGTGTACACCGAAACCGTTTTCGACGTCTTGTGGCTGACCTTGCCGCCCTTGGCCGTGGCGCTGCCGAAGCGGATGTTCTTCACGTCCGTCACGGTGAACGTGACCTTCTTGAAGCTCTTGCTCGCGCTCGTGTTCTTCACCGCGAAGTACAGGCCGCCGTTGGTGACCCAGCCGGCCGAGTTCACGTAGAAGCGGCTCGGATAGACGATGTCGACCGGGCAACCGGTGCTCCGCGCCGCCCCGGCCTGCGCGGACGCGCCGGTTGCCAGGCCCAGCTGGGCGGCGGTGACGACTCCGGCGGCGGCCAGGACCCCGAAAGAAGTGCGCATACGGTTCACTACGGTGATACCTCCCCCTGCGGTACTCATCGGACCGTAGAGGAGAGTCCCACCTTCCCGGCCTGAAAGCACGTGCATTTCCACGGGACTTCCACCATTGCTACGACAGGTTCCGGCCAAACCCAGGCGGTTACTACCCGTGTCGATCAGGTACCGCTAGCGTGAGGGCCGCCGCGTCGCCACACCAGGGGCACTGGGCCCCGCAGGGACTAGCGAGCGGCGGAGGGTATCCCCCTTGACCACAGCATCCGTGCTGATGGCCGACGTCTTCGAGGTTCAGCCCTACACCTCCCACTGCCAAGTCATCTACGACGAGGGTGCGCACGCCGTGATCGGCGTGTCGCCGGGCAACAGCTACTTTTCCGCCCGGCGCCTGCACGACCTCGCCCACTGGGGACTGGACCACTTCGACAGAGTCGACTTCGTCTACACCGATCTGTACGTCGCCGAGATGTACGAGGCATCCGGCTATCCGCCCGACGAGGCCCGCCGCAAGGCGGTGAAGAACCTGCGCGGGGTGCGCGCCAAGGTACGTGACGCCGTCACCGAGGCCGATCCGGAGGGCACCCGGCTGCGCTGGCAGCCGATGTCCCGCTTCCGCGCCAACCCCTCCTACCAGGAGATCCACCGCCGGCTGAAGGACCGGCTGGGCGAGGACGGCGACTTCCGGGCCGTCTGCGACTCCCTGGTCAGCCGCTTTCTCTCGGCCAGAGGAGAGGACGCGAGCGACCGGCAGCGCGCGGTGTGCCTGGAGTACGTGTGCGCGGAGGCCCCGCTCTTCCTCGACACCCCCGCCATCCTCCACGTGCCGTCCTCCCTCAACTGCTACCACCAACTGCTGCCGATGGCCGAGCTGTTGTACGCCCGGGGCGCCGGACTGCGCGCCTCCCGAAACCAGGGGCACGCGATCGTCACCCCCGCCGCAGAAGGAGCCCCGGCATGACCACCGCCACGGAGCTACTGTCCTTCCCGTTCTCCTGGGACGGCACCCGGGTGCCGGACGAGGTCGGGGAACTGCGGGCCACGAGCCCGGTACGACGGGTGCGCACGATCGCGGGAGACGAGGCCTGGCTGGTGTCGTCGTACCGCCTGTGCCACCAGGTGCTGCGCGACGACCGGTTCTCCCTCAAGGACACCTCCGCACCGGGCGCGCCCCGCCAGTACGCGCTCACGATCCCGCCCGAGGTCGTGAACAACATGGGCAACATCACCGGCGCCGGGCTGCGCCGCGCGGTGCTGAAGGCCCTCAACCCCAAGGCGCCGGGCCTCATGGAGTGGCTGCGCGAGGAGGCGCACCGGCTGGTCGACCTGCTCGTCGAGGACGGACCTACGGCCGATCTGCGGGGCGCGTTCTGCGAGCCGTACTCGGCGGGGATGCACTGCCGCATCCTCGGCATCCCGCAGACCGAGGCCCCGGCTTTCCTGCGCAGCCTCGACATCGCGTTCATGAACTCGGCGTGCCCGATGACCGGCGCCCGGATCAACTGGGACCGGGACATCGCCCGGATGACCGCCCTGCTCGACGACCCGGCCACCCATGGCCTGATGGGCGAGCTCGCCGCACTCCGGGACGGCCCCGAGCACGACCGTCCGAACGACGAGATGCTGGCCACCGTCGGCGTCACCATGTTCGGCGCCGGAACCATCTCCACCTCCGGCTTCCTCACCATGGCCCTGGTGTACCTGCTCACCCACCCCACGGCACGCGACCTCCTCAGGGACCGCCAGGACCTGATCGGCCCGGGGGTCGAGGAACTGCTGCGGGTGAACCTCTCCATCGCCGACGCACTGCCCCGGCTCGCCCTGGAGGACATCCGGCTCGGCGACACCGACATCCACGAGGGCGACCTCGTCCTGGTCCTCGTCGAAGGCGCAAACCTGGACCCGGAGAAGTTCCCCGACCCGCACCGCTTCGACGTCCACCGCGACAACACCGCCGAGCATCTCTCCTTCGGCGGCGGAGCCCACTACTGCCCGGCGACCGCGCTGGGCCGGGCGCACGCCCGGATCGCTCTGGAGGTGCTGCTCGACCGGCTGCCGGACCTCGCCCTCGCCGTGCCGCCCGCCCAACTGGTGTGGCGCACCGGCTTCATGAAGCGCATCCCGGAGCGGCTGCCGGTGTCCTGGTAGGCGGCCCTTGGGCGGGCTTGATCCGTCCGATCGCGTTGCCCAGCAGTTCGGTGAACCACACCGTGCCGTCCGGGCCGGTCGTGAGCCGGAAGGGCGCCTTGTCGGGACCGGCCGGCACCGGTACGACGCTGACCCTGCCGTCCGCCGTCACCCGGCCGATACGGCCGGACCGGTCGGTGAACCACACCCGGCCATCCGGCCCCGCGGCGATCCCGCCGGGGTCGCCGTCCGCCCCGGGCAGCGGGAACCGGGTGACATGGCCGTCGGCGTCGATCCGGTCGACCGAATCCGACCCGGACGCCGTGAACCACATCCCGCCGGGCCCGGCGACGATGTCCTCGGGGAAGTCCGCACGGCTCGGCAACGCGAACTCGCTGATCCGGCCGGTGGATTCGATCCGTCCGATCCTGCCGCCGGCGAGTTCGGTGAACCAGAGGGCGCCTCCGGCACCGGCGGCGATGCCGTACGGGAGGGCGGCGGCCGTGGGCACCCGGTACTCGGTGATCCTGCCCGCGGTCGTGATCCGGCCGATCCGGTCGGTTCCCGGTTCGGTGAACCACAGCGCGCCGTCGGGCCCGCGCGTGATACCGGCGGGTGCGCTCGCGGCCTTGGGCAGGGCGAACTCGGTGACGGCGCCGGAGGTGGTGATCCGTCCGATACGTCCGGCCGCCTGCTCGGTGAACCAGAGGGCGTGGTCCGGCCCCGGCGTGATGGCGAAGGGCGTGCTGCCCGGGGTCGGCGTGGGGCGGTCGGTGACAGTGCCGTCCGCCGCGATACGCCCGATCCGGGCGGCGCCGGACTGGGTGAACCACAGCGCCCCGTCCGGCCCGGCGGTGATCCCGGCGGGGAGGCTGTCGGCGGTGGTGATGACCGGATACTCCGTCACATCACCGCCGCCGGCGCGGGCCGGGGCCGCGACGGCCGTCACGCCGGTCAGGGCGCCGAGCAGGAGAGCGAGCACACGTCGGGGGAGTCGGCCGGGCATACGGGGTCCTTGTCAGACGGACTTTCAGGACGAGGCTAAGCGCGACCGTCCAGTCGTACGACCCGGTCGGTCCGGACGGGGGAGGCGGTGCCGTTTCGGCGGGAGACGGAAGCGACTGGGGGCACCGTAGAGATCTCGAAAGCCAGCCTGTGGGGCGAGGAAAGCGACTCCCTCGCTGCCGTCCGGCGCCGTCGCCCAGGCGGCGCCGGACGGGCAGGCCGCGCTGACCGGTCGCAGCGCGCTGGAACTCCTGGTGGGACACCCGGCTCTGCCCTACCGGCCGGGTGAGCTGACCGCCGTCGCCCGAGGGTGCCGACGGGCTCGCGGGAGTCGCCGGCGGCAACCCGTACAACGCGGGCAGCTTCCAACAGCCCGCCACCACACCTGGCACGGCAGGGCCCTGGCCGGCCGCGCCCCGCCAAGCGGGCGGGCCGTGAAGAGAGAAATCCGAGTAACTCCCTTGTTACGCAAGGATTGACGCGCTCCACACGTCCCTCTAGTTTCTGATCGCCTCTCCGAACCGCGTTCGAAGTCTCGGACAATCCCCCGTCGTCTGGAGCGCACATGAACGGCACCCCCCTGCCGCGCCGCCACTTCCTCGGCATGGCCGCGACCGTCCCCCTCGCCGCCACCGGCGCCCTCGCCCTCGGCGCCGGAACCGCCCGGGCCGCCGCCAACTCGGCCTATGTGATGTGCTACTTCACCGAGTCCCCGGACATGCTGGCCGCCAACTACGGCCTGCACCTGGCCGTGAGCACCGACGGCCTCCAGTGGACCCCGCTCAACCAGAACAACCCCGTCGCGACCCCCACCGCGGGCTCCCTCGGCCTGCGCGACCCGTTCATCCTGCGCAAACAGGACGGCACCTTCGTGGTGCTCGCCACCGACCTGAACGGCACCGACTGGACCTACGTCAGCCAGTACATCCACGTCTGGGACTCCGCCGACCTGCGCACCTTCACCGGCTACCGGCGGATGAAGCTGCACGGCATGGACACCCACAGCTGGGCGCCCGAGGCGTTCTGGGACGCCGGCCGCGGCCAGTACGGCGTCATCTACTCCGCCGTCAACGGCAGCGGCCACAACGTCATCATGATCAACTACACCGGTGACTTCGTGACCGCCGGAGACCCCCAGGTCTTCTTCGACCCCGGCTACGACGTCATCGACGGCGACCTGGCGGTCGGCGTGAACGGCGTCAACTACCTGTACTTCAAGAAGAACTCCACACTGGTCGGCGCTCGCTCCACCTCCCTGGACCCGGGCAGCTTCACCGAGTTCAGCACGGCCGTCTCGCACAACGGCACCGAGGCCCCGACCCTGGTCAAGTCCCTTGCCTCAAGCTCCACCTGGTATCTGTGGGGCGACACCTGGTCGCCGAACGGCGTCTTCTACGCCTGGCAGACCGGCGCCCTGTCCGCCGGCACCTGGACGGCCCTCGACCAGAAGACCTACACCCAGCCGCTCAACTCCAAGCACTGCGGCATCCAGCCCATCACCTCGACCGAGTACAACAACCTCGTCGCCAAGTGGGGCACCCCCACCTGGAACCGGCTGAAGTCCTACAACTACCCGGCCCGGTACGTCCGGCACAGCAACTTCGTCGGCCGGATCGACGAGTACGCCTTCGACCCGTACACCGACGGCCTGTGGAAGCTGGTCCCGGGCCTCGCCGACAGCAGCGGCGTGTCCTTCCAGTCGGTCAACTACCCGACCCGCTATCTGCGCCACTACAACTACCAGCTGCGGCTCGACGAGAACGACAGCACGACGGCGTTCGCCCAGGACGCCACGTTCTACCGGACGGCCGGTCTCGCCGACTCCTCCTGGACCTCGTTTCGCTCGTACAACTACCCGACGCGCTACATCCGCCACTCCGACTACGTGCTGCGGATCGACCCCGTCTCCACGAGCACGGAGAAGGCCGACGCCACGTTCTACGTCGGCTACTGACACCACGGCGGGCCCGCCATGCGGCGACACGCCGACGACGGGCCCATACACCCCCGAATGGCCGCGTGTCGCCGGGCGGGATTGACCCAGCCGGGCGGTGTTGGGCGTGTCGTCGCCACGGATGGGCGGCCTGGATGGTGCCGAGCGCGGGGCTGGCTGACGGTGGTTCATGTCGGGGCCGGGTCGTTTCAGCCGATGGAGTATCCGCTGCCCGGTCACGGCGGAAGGACATCGAGATGCGTTCTGCCCGCATGATCCTCGCGACGACAGCCGCCACCGCTGCCCTCGCCTTCGCGGCACCCGGCGCTCAGGCCGCGGTCGCGGGGGACTGGGACAACGGAGGCCGTGACGACTCTTCCTACAGCAAGGAGCACAACAACGACAGCAGCCACGATGGGCCGCGCGGCGGGATGCACACGGGCGGCGGTGTACTCGCCGCGGCGAAGCTGAGCGACGCGTGGGGCTCGGACAGCGGCAACGACAGCAAGTTCGACCCCGAGACCTACAAGGACAAGGGCAAGGACGAAGGACAGGGAAACAAGGGCGACAAGGGCGACAAGGGTGACAGGGGGAAGGACGAAGGCGGGGGCGGCGGCCGGGACGAGGGCAACTCGTGGGGCGACGACGAGGACAGTGAGAAGCCGCACGGTGGCATGCACACCGGCGGCGGCGGCCTCGCCACGCCCGGGGTCACGGCCGGCGGGCTGGCGGTCCTCGGTGTGGCGGCGGCCGGCGTCTACGCGCTGCGGCGCAGGAATGCCGACGGGTCCGTGTCCTGATGGGCTTACGCATACGGGAGCCGCGGCCGCCGACCGTCGTGCGCGCGGCCGCGGCCCCCGTTCCGCCCCTCCCGCTGCCGTGCCCCAGAAAGGTGACTCCGATGGCAGCTGGCCCCTCCTCCCCGACCCCCGGGGCCCCCAACCCCGACGCCCCGAACCCGGAGGACCCGAACGGCCCCCGGCGCGGCGGACGGCTGCCCGTGTGGGCCGTGGCCGTCCTGCTCATTGCCGTGGCGCTGCTCGGCGGACACGGCAAGGCCTCCGACGCCACGGGCAACACGCCGGCCGAGAGCACGGACGCCGCCCCCTCGGGCGGGGTGCGCCGGGTCGGCGAGGCGCTGCCCCGGTCCGCGCCGACCCGCCTGCTCATCCCGAAGATCGCCGTCGACGCCCCCTTCACCACCCTCACCCTCGCCCCCTCGGGCCAGCTCCAGCCCCCGCCGTCCGACGACATCAACCTCGTCGGCTGGTACTCCAAGGGCGCGGCGCCCGGCGAGGCGGGCACCGCGATCATCGCCGGGCACGTCGACACCAAGATCTCGGCGGCCGTCTTCGCCCGGCTGTACGAACTGGAGCCCGGCGACCGTTTCACGGTGCTCCGGGCGGATGACACGAAGGCGGACTTCGTGGTCGACGACGCCGAGACCTTCGCGAAGGACGACTTCCCCAGTGAACGCGTCTACGCGGACACCAGCCGCCCCGAGGTACGCCTGATCACCTGCGCCGGCGACTACGACCACGATGTGAAGGACTACACGGATAATCTGGTCGTCTTCGGCCACCTCGTCTGATGAGCACGGCACGGCCACGGGCCGAGGCCGAGTGATCACCCCACGGTCGCCGTCCGCGGGCGGCTGACTGGTTCAGCCGCCCGTCGACTCCCGTACCACCAGGCGGAAGGGTCCGACGAACTCCTCCCGCTCCGGCCCGGGCCCGGCCCGGTCGATGCGAGCCGCCAGCAGGGCGACGGCGCGTTCGGCCATCAGGTCGTGGTCCGGGTCGACGGTGGACAGGGAGGGGACGAGGTACGCGCTCTCGTCGACGTTGTCGAAGCCGATCACCTTGACCCGCTCCGGCACCCGGAGCCCGGTGTCGGCGAGCGCGCGCAGCACACCCATGGCAACCGTGTCCGTCACACAGAACACCCCGTCGAAATCGAGGCCGCCGGTCACCTTCTCCCGGATGCGGCGGGCGGCCTCCTGCATGGTGAACGACCCGGCGGTCACCACCAGCTCCGGGTTGGCCGGCAGCCCCGCGGCCGCCAGCGCCCGCAGATACCCGGCGTGCCGCAGGCTCGACACATCGACCTCACCGCCGAGGCGCCCGCACACGAGGGCGATCCGCCGGCAGCCCCGCTCGACGAGATGGCGGGTGGCCGCCTCCGACGCGGCTTCGTTGGGCATCGCGACATGGTCGACGGGCCCGCCGAAGATCCGCTCGCCCAGGATCACCACCGGATGGTCGACCTCCAGCGCCTCGACATCGGCCGGCCCCATCCCGACGGTGCTGAGGATGAGGCCGTCGTAGAGCCGGTTGCGGGACAGGGAGAGGGCCGCCAGCTCGTTCTCCCGGCGGGCGCCGGTCTGCTCGATGCTCACCCCGAGGCCGTGCCGGGCGGCCGCCGCGATGATCGAGGCGGCCAGCCGGCCGTAGTAGGGGCGGTTGATCTCGGGGACCGCCAGACAGATCGTCCCGGTACGGCCCTTGCGGAGATTGCGGGCGGCGACGTTGACCCGGTAGCCGAGCCGGGTCATCGCCTCCAGGACGCGGTCCCGGGTGGCCGGGCGGACGTTGGGGTGGCCGTTGATCACATTGGAGACGGTCATCGCCGACACTCCGGCCGCCTTCGCCACGTCCTGGATCGTCGCCACACTCACTCCCGCCCGCTGTCCTCGGCAAGACGATAGAGGGCGGCGCCATGGGCGGGCAGTTCGACGGTCAGCCGCCGGCCGTCGTGGGCGGTGTCGGTGCGGGTCCAGAGTTCCCGGACCCGGTTGCGGGGCGCGGCCCCGATCGAGCCCAGCGGCACCTCGAAGCGGCGCGCCTGGTCCGCCAGCGAGAACACCGCCGCGTACCGGGTGTGCCCGTCGGTGTCCCGGGCGGTCCACAGCACCAGGTCCCGCTCCCGCAGCACCTCCCGGTTGCCGGTGCTGTGCCACAGGACGTCGAGCGCCTCGTCGTTGGTGAGCAGTTCGATGGTCTCGTGCGGGCTGGTGGGCAGGTCGCCGCCCATCATCAGCGGTGAGCGGGAGATCAGCCAGAGAGTGAGCAGGCTGATCTGCTCGGGGCGGGTGAGGGCCGACCGGCGGTCCGCGCCGCGCTCCGCGCGGATGCCGATACGGCCCAGCGGCAGCATGTCGGCGTCCGCCCAGCCCTGTCGGCCCTGCCAGGGAGCCCAGCGGGCCATCCGCGCGAACTGTGCCTCGACGTCCTCCCAGCGGTCCCACAGGTCGTCGCAGACCCGCCACATGGTGGCGTGCTCCCGCAGGTGGTCGAGGCGCGCGAGGGACATGTCCGTGCCGGGGGAGAGACTCAGCTCGATCGGCCGCCCGCTGCGCTGGACGGCACGCGCGTAGGCGGCTATCTCCCGCTCGTGGTAGGGGAAGAGCATGTCGTCGGCCTTGACGAAGTCGACGCCCCACTCGGCGAATTGGGCCACCTGGCTGTCGTAGTAGGCCTGGGCGGCGGGGTGGTCGTGGTCGAGGCCGTAGTTGTCGGAGTTCCAGGGGCACACGGAGTCGGTGTCGGCCACGTCGGCGGCCGTGAACTCCGTCCCCAGCACCGGGAGTTCCGCCTCGACCGCCCGCCGCGGGATGCCCCGCATGATGTGCAACCCGAACCTCAGGCCCATGCCGTGCACCTGCCCGGCCAGCGGCCCGAACCCGGCCCCGGCCGCGGCGGAGGGGAACCTGTTCGGTGCGGGGAGCTGGCGGCCGTGGCCGTCCAGGACGAGCGGGGCGTCCGGGTTGTAGCCGTGGGCCCGCGCGGTGGGCTCGTACCACTGGATGTCCACGACCACGGTGTCCCAGCCGTGCGGCAGCAGGTGCCCGCGCATGAACTCCGCGTTGGCGAGGACCTCTTCCTCGGTGACGGTGGTGCCGTAGCAGTCCCAGCTGTTCCAGCCCATCGGCGGCCGCAGTTGGCGTGCGGGCAGCGGACGTGGGGATCGGGTCATGTGCGCACTCCTGAGGGTCGGCGCGGGTTCAGGGGTGCCTGGACGGTGACGAACGAGTGAGGCGGGAGGGAGAGCCGCAGGCCGTGAGCGATCGCTGTGAGATCCTCGAAGTCCTTCGGTGCGACGGCTCTTGAGGTCCCCGGTGAGTTGTGGGCCTGGAGTTTGTCGGCCGTCAGGACACGGGCGGTCGGTTCGCCGAGGGTGCCGCCGCGCAGGTCGAGGGTGATGTCGGCGGGTTCCTCGGCGTCGAGGTTGCTCAGCGAGACCAGGACCTTGCCGTCCTTGACGCTGGCGGAGGCGGAGAGGGTGTCGAGTTCGGCGTCCCCCACCCGGCGCCGGGTGTCCTCGCCGCGTAGGTGCACAGGAAGCGAAGTGGCGTCCTGGTGGCCCTTGTTCATCTCGAAGACGTGGTAGGTCGGGGTCAGGACCAGGGCGTCGCCGTCGGTCAGGAGCATGGCCTGGAGCACGTTGACCGTCTGGGCGATGTTGGCCATGTGCAGACGGGCGGCGTGCTTGTGGAAGATGTCGAAGTGGGTGCTCGCCACCAGTGCGTCGCGCAGGGTGTTCTGCTGGAAGAGGAAGCCGGGGTCGGTGCCGGGCTCCACGTCCCACCAGGTGCCCCACTCGTCGAGGACCAGGCCGACCGTGCGGCCCGGGTCGTAGACGTCCATCACCGTGGAGTGGCCGGTGAGGATGCGGTCGATACGGCGGGCCGACAGCATCGTGCGGTAGTAGTCGTCGGTGCCGAACTCGGTGGCGCTGCCCTTGGCCTCCCAGGGGCCGGCGAGCGTGTAGTAGTGCACGGACAGGCCCTGGAAGAAGTTTTTCGGGGTGGCCTCGCAGCCGAAGCAGCTGATCTGCTGCATCAGGGTCTCGGTCCACTTGTAGTCGGCGTCGGAGGCGCCCGAGGCGATGCGGTAGAGCTTGTTGTCCCCGTGGTCGCGGCAGTAGGTGGCGTACTGGCGGGCCAGGTCGGCCGAGTACTCGGCGCGCATGTTGCCGCCGCAGCCCCAGGTTTCGTTGCCGATGCCCCAGAACTTCACTCGCCACGGCTCCTCACGGCCGTTCTCCTTGCGCAGCCGCACCATGGGGCTGTCGCCGTCCCGGGTGAGGTACTCGACCCACTCGCTCATCTCGCGGACGGTGCCCGAGCCGACGTTGCCGCTGATGTAGGGCTCGGCGCCGAGGAGTTCGCACAGAGCCATGAACTCATGGGTGCCGAAGTGGTTGTTCTCCTCGACGTTGCCCCAGTGCGTGTTGACCATCCGGGGCCGCTGCTCGCGCGGGCCGACGCCGTCCCGCCAGTGGTACTCGTCGGCGAAACAGCCGCCGGGCCAGCGGAGGTTGGGGATGTCGAGGGCGCGCAGTGCTTCCACGACGTCCAGGCGGATGCCGCCCGCGTGGGGGATGGGGGAGTCATCGCCGACCCAGAAGCCGCCGTAGACGCAGTGGCCGAGGTGTTCGGCGAAGTGGCCGTAGAGGTGGCGGCTGATGGTCGGGCCTGCGATGTCGAGGTTGATGATCCCGGTGGCGGTGGGCACGTGGGCACTCCTGTCCGAGAAGCCGGCTGTTCGATATCTGGAACGGTGTTCGCAAAGCTTTTGTATCGATAAAAAGCTGCCATCGGGGCGTGGGCGCGTCAAGAGGGGTGCAGCGCAAACGGCCCGGCTGCCCTGCACTCGCAGGGCAGCGGGCCGCTGAACGTGGGGAGTGTCAGACCGCCGTCGCCGGGAACGTCGGATACTCCACGCCCGAGACGTGCTGCACGACCCGGACCACCTGGCAGGAGTAGCCGAACTCGTTGTCGTACCAGAGGTAGAGGATCGCGTTGTCGCCCTCCACCTTCAGGGCGCCGGCGTCGACGATCGACGCGTGGCGCGAGCCGATGAAGTCGCTGGAGACCGCGTCCGGGGCGGTGGTGAAGTCGATCTGGCGCTTCAGCGGCGAGGTCAGCGACACCTCGCGGAGGTAGTCCACGACCTCCTCGCGGGACGCCTCCCGGGCCAGCTGGAGGTTGAGGATCGCGATCGACACGTCCGGCACCGGGACCCGGATCGAGCTGCCGGTGATCCGCGCCTTGAGGTCGGGCAGCGCCTTCGCGACGGCGGACGCGGCACCCGTCTCGGTGATGACCATGTTGAGCGGGGCGGACCGGCCACGACGCTCCGACTTGTGGTAATTGTCCAGCAGGTTCTGGTCGTTGGTGAACGAGTGGACGGTCTCCACGTGCCCGCGCAGCACGCCGTACTCGTCGGCCATCGCCTTCAGCGGCGGCACGATCGCGTTGGTGGTGCAGGACGCGCAGGACAGGATCTGCTCGTCCGGCTTGATGGTGTCGTGGTTGACGCCGTGCACGATGTTCGGGACGTCGCCCTTGCCCGGCGCCGTCAGGACGACCTTCTCGATACCGGGCCGCAGGTGCTCGGAAAGGCCCTCGCGGTCCCGCCACTTGCCCGTGTTGTCGATGAGGATGGCGTCCCGGATGCCGTACGCCGTGTAGTCCACCTGGGACGGATCGTCGGCGTAGATCACCTTGATCTCGTTGCCGTTGGCGAGGATCGTGCTGTGTTCCTCGTCGACGGTGATCGTGCCCTGGAACTGGCCGTGGATGGAGTCGCGGCGCAGCAGCGAGGCACGCTTGACGAGGTCCTCGGCGGCCCGGCCGCCGCCTCGCACCACGATGGCCCGCAGCCGCAGCCCGTTGCCGGAGCCGGACTTCTCGATGAGCAGCCGGGCGACCAGGCGGCCGATGCGGCCGAAGCCGTACAGGACGACGTCCCGCGGCTCGCGCTGCTCGATCTTGTTGGCGCCGGTGGCCCCGGCGACCGCCTCCGCGGTGAACGCCTCGACGCCCAGGCCCCGGTCGTCGGCCTTGTAGGTCGCGGCGAGCATGCCGAGGTCGATCTGGGAGGGGCCGAGGTCGAGCGTGGTGAGTGCCCGCAGGAAGGGCATCGTCTCGGTGACCGAGAGCTCGGCGCCGGCGATCTGGCGGGCGAACCGGTGCGTCTTGAGGATGCTGACCACCGACTTGTTCACCAAGGAGCGGCTGTGGAGGAGGACCGTCACGTCCCGCTCGCGGTGCAGCTTCCCGATGATCGGGATCATCGACTCCGCGATCTCCTCGCGGTTCTTCCAGTTGGTGAACGAGTCGTCGTTGACAGTCACAGACCTGAATCTCTCGATCGAGCTGGGTGGCGCTCATATGCTAAACCGGCCAGTGAATGATCGATCAAGGGGGTCCCCATGTGACGCGGGGCGCCAGGGTCTGAACCAGTGCGGAAGACCGTGAGAAACCCCCGGGTCGAGTTGCGCCGCCCCGAGCCGCTACCGAAGGTCGGAGTGTGAGCACGTCTTCCGTCCCGCGGCCCGAGTCCGCCGTCCCGTTCGGGCCCGCCCACCCCGGATCCGTCCGCCGGACCCAGTCCGGCCTGGTAACCGCCCTCGTCCTGTTCGTGGCCGTCCGGATCGCCGGAGTTGGCGCCGTCGTCCTGGCCAACCACTTCACGGGACGCCCCCTGGTCCGGAACCTGGCCCATGTCTGGGACGCCCGCTGGTACCTGCACATCGCCACGTACGGCTACGGGGACCTCATCGAGATCACGCGCAGGGGAGCCGTGCAGACCGACTGGGCGTTCTTCCCGCTGTACCCCGGGCTCATCCGCGCCCTGACGACGGTCCTGCCGCTCACCCCCGGCCAGGCCGCGCTGCTCGTCGCCGGGGCGGCGGCCGTCGTGGCCGCGTGGGGCGTCTACCGGATCGGCGACCACCTGTACGGCCGCACCGTCGCCGTCGCGCTCGTCGCCCTGTGGGCCGTCCTGCCCCAGTCCGTCGTACTCACCATCGCCTACACCGAGTCCCTCTTCTCCGCCCTCGCTGCCTGGTCCCTGTACTGCGTGCTCAAGGGCCGCTGGCTGGGGGCCGGTACCCTCGCCGCGCTCGCCGGTCTGTCCCGGCCGAGCGGTTTCGCGGTCGCGGTGGCCGTCCTTGTCGCGGGCGCGTACGAGGCGGTGCGACTACGGGGCCGCGTCCCCCTCGGGCTGTGGGCCGGGTGCCTGCTGGCACCTCTCGGCTGGCTCGGTTATGTGCTGTGGGTGGGGCACCGGACCGGTGATCTCCTGGACGGCTACTTCGGCGTGCAGCGCGCTTGGAACTCACGGTTCGACTTCGGACTCGGCTCTCTGCACTTCCTCAAAGGGTTGCTGTTGCACGGCGGAGGCTTCGTCTACGCGGCGGACCTGGTGATCGTCGTGTCGGCCGTCCTGCTGTTCGGTCTGCTCTGCCTGGACCGCGCCCCGCTGGCGCTGGTGGTCTTCGCGGGCATGCTGGTCGTGGTGGTCGTGGGCGGCTCGGGCTCGTTCTCCTCCAAGCCCCGCTTCCTGCTTCCCGCCTTCCCCCTCCTGATCCCGCTGGCCCGCGCCCTGGTGCGGAGCCGGCGCGCGCGTCCGGCTCAGGCCGTCCTCGTCGCCGGCGCCCTCGCGGTGGTCTCGCTGCTCTTCGGGGCCTATGTCATGACGGTCGCCCGCGCACCGCTGTGACGTCCAGCCGCCCCGCAGGCCGCAGGCCACGCCGACCAGCCGCGGCCGGAAGGCGTCCGCCAGGGGGGTCAGGACGGTGTCGGACCGGCTCACCGCGTGCGGGTCGCGGCCGATCGGCGAGGGGCGGTGCGTGGTGCCGGGGCCGGGGGTGAGGGCCGTGCGGAGTCGAGCGCGACACCGATGCCGATGCCGGTGCGACCAGCGCCGACCATCGTCACCGGCGTGGCGCAGTGCGGGCTTGGTGTCGCTGCGGCCGGGGAGGTCTGACATCGGTCGCCGACACCGGTGTTCGGCGGTGGCCTCACTCGAACGGCCGGTGGCGGGGGTGGACGGCGGGGGGGAGGGGGGCACAGGGGGGAGGGGAGGTAGTGTATATCCGTGGGTTGGAAACAACACCGCGAAAGGGGAGGCTTT
>NZ_JBVKCG010000030.1:0-23028 GCF_055634995.1 Streptomyces sp. NPDC111744 | reverse complement strand
TGTGGAGGCCTCTCCCTGTGCCCACCTATCTTTTTTTTCTTTTTTCCCTCCCCCCCACCGCTGTTCCCCCCCCCCCCTCTTGGGCCCCCCCCCCCCACCGGAGGGCCGGCAGGTCGTGTCCTAGCGGGGGTTGAAGACCACGCTGGCGAAGTGGACGCTGCTGGGCGCCGAGTGCCCGGGGGCGATCCGGTGCGCGGTGCCCTGGCACTTCTGCTTGCTGTAGACGACGAGCGACTTCTTCGTGGCGTTCTGCGGGCTCCGCGCCTCCTGCGCCATGTCGAGGCACTTGCGGTCCGGCGGGTTCTGGATGGCGTACGCCTTGCCCTTGGGCCCCACCCAGACGAACGTCCCGTCGGCGGCTGCGGCCGGACCGATGGTGATGATGGCGAGGGCGAGCCCGCCGAGGGCGGCGGTGAGCGGACGGCTGAGGCGCATCGTGATGTCCTTCGTGAGCGGTGAAAACGTGAAAGCGGTGACGACGGTGCCGGCGGTGAACGCGGTGACGACGGAAAACACCGAGGTCCGCCACCATCACACACCGTCACCGCGCCCGGGCGTCCCGGCGACACGGCAACGTCCCTCGTCCGGGCGATGCCCGTGGGCGTGTCGTGGCGCCCCGGCCCGGCCGGCGGTGGGCGGTGCGAATGAGGGCAAGTGCGGGAACCGTCAAGGCGGTTGGTCAAGGGTGGTCACCCGTGCGCGTGCGACGGAGGAGGCGTGCGAACTGTCGGCGATTCATTGCCGCTAAATGCGGGACATAAGAGTAAATTCCCGACCACTGCTTGAGAGAGGCGTCACCGGCGGACGGGGCAAAGGATGAGCACGGACGACGGTGACGCGGTGACGACCGGGATCGCGCGACTGCTTGACTCGCCCGGACTCGCCGGTGCCGACCGGTTCGGACTGGTGACCAACCACGCCGGAGTCCTCCCCGATCTGCGCCCGGCAGCGCCCGCGCTGCTCGCGGCCGGCGCGCCGCTGGCAGCCCTGTTCGGTCCCGAACACGGGCTGCACGGGACCGGCCAGGCCGGCGACAGCGAGGCCGCCCGGGTGGACCCCGACACCGGCCTGCCGGTGTACGACACCTACCGGTGCGAGGGCGAGCGCCTCGACAAGCTGCTGATCGACAGCGGCGTCGACACCCTGGTGTACGACCTCCAGGACATCGGGGCCCGGTTCTACACCTACACGTGGACCATGTTCGACCTGATGGTCTCGGCGGCACGCACCGGCGTCCGGTTCGTGGTCGCCGACCGGCCCAATCCCCTAGGCGGACTCGTCAGCGAGGGCCCGTCGCTCGACCCGGTGTGGGCCAGCTTCGTCGGACGCGCCCCGATCCCCGTCCGGCACGGCCTCACCTGCGGCGAACTCGCCCGGCTTTTCAATGTCTCCGCCGTACCCCAAGTGGCGGGCAGCGCCGTCGACCTGACGGTGATCGAGGCCGTCGGCTGGCAGCGCGCCATGGACGCCGAGGCCACCGGGCTGCCGTGGATCGCCCCCTCGCCGAACATCCCGACGCCCGCCACCGCCGCCGTCTACCCCGGCACCTGCCTCTTCGAGGGGACCAACCTCTCCGAAGGCCGAGGCACCACACAGCCCTTCGAGATCGTCGGCGCCCCCTACCTCGACAAGCGGTTCGCGCCCGCGCTCGCCGAACTCGCCCTGCCCGGAGTGCACTTCCGCGACCTGCGCTACGTACCGGCCTTCCACAAACACGCCGGACGGCCGCTGCGGGGAGTCCAGCTGCACCTCACCGACCGCAGGGCGTTCGCCCCCGTCCGCACCGCCGTCGCGATGCTCGCCGTGATCCGCCGGCTCCACCCGGACGACTTCGCCTGGCACACCGTCGACGGCGGCGCCGAGGACACCGGCCACCGTCACTTCGTCGACCTGCTGTGGGGGTCCGACCGGTTGCGGCGGACCGTCGACGCGGGCGGCGACCCGCTGCCGCTGTGCGATCCGCCGGCCCCGCCCGACCGCTGGGCCGGCGACGACGTGCTGCTCTACCCCACAGACGTGCCGCCCCGCCCGGAAGGACGATCCCGTCGATGACCGACCGCACGACGACATCCCCGGCCGGGATTCGCGGCTTTCGCACGGGCGACGGCCCGCAGGTGGTCGAGGCATGGCGCCGGAGCGCGCCGGCCGACCCCATCACCGCGGACCGCTTCCGCACCCTGGTGCTGCTCGACCCCAACTTCGATCCCGAGGGGCTGCGGGTCGCCGTCGACGGCGACCGTGTGGTCGGCGCCGCCTACGCGGTACGGCGGCTGACGCCGATGGCCGGCACCGACCTGGAGCCCGAGCAGGGGTGGATCCCGTTCTTCTTCGTCGCCCCGGCCGCCCGCGGGCGCGGCCTCGGCCGCCGGCTGCTCACCGACGCCCTCGACTGGCTGCACGGCCATGGCCGTACCCGCATCGACTTCTCCTCTTACACCCCGAACTACGTGTTCCCGGGTCTGGACGCCGAGGCCTACCCGGAGGCGGCAGGACTCCTGGAGTCCCTGGGCTTTCGCACCCTGTACGAGGCGGCCGCGATGGACCGTGTCCTGGTCGGCTACCGCTTCCCGGACGACGTCACCCGTCGCCTGGACCAGCTGACCGGGCAGGGCTACCGGTTCGCCACCCCGGCCGACGACGACCTGGTGGACCTCCTCGCCCTCGCCGGGCGCCACTTCGGCCCGGACTGGGCCTGCACGATCCGGGCGTGTCTGGCCGCGGGCACACCGCTCGACCGGATCGTCGTCGGCCGCGACCCGGCCGGCCGTATGGTCGGCTGGGCGATGCACGGCGCGTTCGACTCGGTGGACGAGCGGTTCGGCCCCATCGGGGTGCTGGAGGAGATGCGCGGTACCGGACTCGGCGAGGTCCTCCTCCACCTGGTCCTGGAACGGATGCGGGCCCTGCGTGCCCACTCCGCGTGGTTCCTGTGGACCGGCGCCCAGTCACCGGCCGGCCACCTCTACCGGAAGACCGGATTCACCACGACCCGGGTGTTCCGCGTGCTGCGCCGGGAGGCGGCCGCCCGATGACGCCAGCACACCCGGCCGGCCGACTGAGCCGCCGTCACCTCGCGTTCGCCCTGCCCGCCGCGCTGCTCGCGTCCGGCTGCGCCGCGTGCGCCGCGCCGTCCCGGGGCACCGGGCGGCCCGGGGACCCGGTCGTCCTCACCCTGCTCTCCCACTACGCGAGCGGCGAGCTCAAGGAGGCCCTGCAGGGCCCGGTCGACGAGTGGAACGCCACCCACGACCGGGTCAAGGTGGCGACGAAGGCCGTCGAGTTCACCGACCTGCTGACCACCTTCATGGTCCGCCAGGCCGCGGGCCAGGGCGCCGACATCCTCCAGCCGTACTGCCTGTGGAACGGCCAGCTCGTCCGGGCCGGCGTACTGCGGCCGGCCCCGGACGAGCACGCCGAGGAGATCAGGCGCGGTTACGGCGCCGCCGCGGTCGGCTCCTCGTCGGTGGCGGGCCGGGTCTACGGCTACCCCACCGAGACGCAGACGTACGCGCTCTACTACAACAAGCGGCTGCTGCGGGAGGCCGGCGTCGACGGACCTCCGCGCACCTGGCGGGAGTTGGAGCAGACGGCGTACCGCACCGCCCGGCGGGACGGCTATGGCAACACACTGGTCCAGGGGTTCGGCCTGTCGGCCTACGACGACTCCACGACCGTCGGCCAGACCCTCGCGCTGCTCAACGCCGCCGGCGGACGGTTCGTCGCCGCGGACGGCAGGAGCACCGCCATCGACTCTCCGGCCGGCCGGGCCGTGCTCGATCTGGAGCACCGCCTCGTCACCAAGGGTGCGAGCGCCCCCGGTGTCAACGTCTACAAGGCGTTCGCGTCCGGGCAGGTGGCCATGGTGATCAGCGCCGGCTGGTGGACCGCGAACCTCAAGTCCCTGATGGGCGAGGACTACCGCGACGTCGGTGTGGCGCCCGTGCCCCTCCCCGAGGCGGACGGCCGGCGCGCCACCCTGTCCACCGGGTTCATGCTCGGCGTCAACACCGCCAGTGAACATCCGCGGGAGGCCTGGGAGTTCCTGCGCTGGCTCAACGCCGAGAAGGTGCGCGGTGTCACCCGGATGAGTGCCCTGCAGGTGTCGGTCGGCTCCCTGACCGGCCGCGCCGACGACATGCGGACCCTCCACGGCGCGGGCGGCGACCCGAATCTTCAGCCGTTCCTGGACGCACTGGCGTACGCGGTGCCGGAGCCGAACGGACCGGGCGCGCAGCAGGCCAAGTCGCTGCTGCGCAAGAACATCGAGGCGCTGTGGACCGGTCAGCAGTCCGTCGACGAGGCCCTGCGCACCACCCGTCGCCAGGTCGACCAGGAGGTGTCGCGCTCATGGTGAACGCCACCCTGACAACGAAGGCGGCCGAACGGGCGGCCCGCCACCAGCCCGCCGTCGGCGTCCGCGGCAGGGGACGTGGCCGGGGACGCGGCGGGGACCGGCAGCGGCGCCGCCAGGCCGTCGTCGCCTACCTCTTCCTGGCCCCCACGCTGCTCTTCTACGCCGTCTTCCTCGCCCTGCCGCTCGGATTCGCGCTGCTGCTGTCCATGTCCCGCTGGGCGGGCTTCGACCTCGGCGACATCGACCCCGTCGGACCGGACAACTTCGTCGGGCTCTTCGCGGACGGGGCGACGTTCCTGACGCCGGTCCTCACCAACACACTGCTGTTCGCCCTGGGCACCGTGGCCCTCGCGCTGGCCGGCTCCGTGCTCGTCGCCACCTGTATCGACAAACTGCGGTTCCAGGGGCTGTGGCGCACCCTGTACTTCCTGCCGATCGTCACGACGGTCGTCGCCGTCGGCAACGTCTGGAAGTACATGTACGAACCCGGCGGCCTCGTCAACGGCGTCCTCAACGCCCTCGGGCTGGGCTCGGTGGCGTTCCTCCAGGACCCGGGCACCGCACTGCCCGCGGTCGTGGTCGTCCAGGCCTGGGCCTCGGTCGGCTCGGCGATCCTCGTCCTGACCGCCGGGCTGAAGTCCATCCCCCAGTCGTACTACGAGGCCGCCGCGCTCGACGGCGCCGGGCCCGTCACCGTCTTCTGGAGGATCACGCTGCCCCTGCTGCGGCCTTCCCTGCTGTTCGTGTGCATCACCCAGTTCCTCACCGGCCTCCAGTCGTTCGCGCTGATCATCGTGATGACCAAGGGCGGCCCCGGCGACGCGACCGACGTGGCCGCCCTTGAGATGTACCGGCAGGCCTTTTCGTACGGCGACTGGGGCACCGCGAGCGCCGCCGCCTTCGTGCTCTTCGCGGTGGTCCTCGCGGTCACGCTGGTGCAGTTGTGGCTCTTCCGGCGCAAGGGGGAGGACGTATGATCCGCCGACGGTTCCCGTGGCTGTCGTATCTGCTGGTCGTCACCGGCGCCGTGCTCACGGTGGTGCCGTTCCTCGACATGGTGATGACGTCGTTCAAGGGGGCCGACGAGGCCGGCACTCTGCCGTACCGGTTCCTGCCCGAGGCGTTCGACCTGTCCAACTACCGGGCGGCGGTCCACCAGCTGGATCTTCCGGTGCTCTTCCGCAACAGCGTCGTCGCCACGGCCGTGATCAGCGGTTCGGTGCTGGTCACTTCGTCACTCGCCGGCTACGCGCTCGCCAAACTCCGCTTCCCCGGCCGGGACTTCGTCTTCCGCCTGGTGCTGTCGACGATGATGTTCCCGCCGTTCCTCTTCCTCGTCCCGCACTTCCTGATCCTGGTGCACTGGCCGCTGGCGGGCGGCAACGACCTGTTCGGGCGCGGCGGCGCCGGTCTGACCGTCAGCATCGCGGCGCTCGCCATGCCGTTCCTCGTCAGCAGCTTCGGGATCTTCCTGATGCGCCAGTTCATGGTCTCGATCCCGGACGAGGTACTGGAGGCCGCGCGCATCGACGGGGCGGGGGAGTTCACCGTGTGGTGGCGGATCGTCGTCCCGCAGACCAAGCCGGTCCTCGTCACCCTCGGACTGCTGACCTTCGTCGACGCCTGGAACGAGTACATCTGGGCGCTGCTCGTCTCGACCGCCAACCCGGACGTGATGACCCTGCCCGTCGGCATCCAGCTCCTCCAGGACTACGTCGACCCGACCCGTACGACGCCGATCGTCATGGCCGGCCTGGTCCTGAGCACCCTGCCGGTCCTGGTGCTCTTCCTGTTGCTGCAGAAGCACTACATCCGTGGTGTGATGCTCAGCGGCCTCAAGTGAACCGGGCATCCTACCCAGATCGTGGTGTCGATACGCTGTTTGTCGTAGCACAGCGGATTGTCCTTGGGGGGTTTGTTCTCTCATCGGCCGTGTGTACGCCTGCACCATGCAACAGTTCGAGCGCCCCCCTTGTGGCGAGCGGTGTCAACTGCCCTGGCCAGGGACGTTCCTTGGCGGTTCTGCCTAAAGGACATCCCAGCGTCAGCCCAACTTCTTCAAGTGCCGCTTGACGTCAATTCCACGATCGGGTGACACTGATGTTGCTTTTGACGTCCCTCGATACGTCAGTGCAAAAAATGGAGAGCTAATGTCATTGGAACAGCCCGCCCTCCCCTTATCACGAAGCGCCACCGAGGTTTCCCAAAGCGAGTTGCCCGCCGCTCTCGACGGGTTCGATCTCAGCGACCAGGACCGGTTCGGTGCCGGTTTCCCGCACGAGGTCTTCGCCCGGCTCCGCCGGGAAGCACCCATCCTGCTGCACCCGCCGGGCCGCACCCGCGACGGTGAGAACTTCTGGGTCCTGTCCCGCTACGCCGACGTGGTGGAGGCCGCGGCCCATCCGCTGCTCTCCTCCCAGGGTGGCGGCGACCGCGAGGGCGGCGGTACCCACCTCGACGACCTGCCCGCCGGCACCTACTCCGGCGCGATGCTGAACATGATGGACGACCCACGCCACCGGCTGCTGCGCGACCTGGTCAGCCCCTCGGTCACCGGCCCGGTCCTCGAAGCGCTGGCCCCGACCATCACCGAACGCGCCGAGACGATCATCGACGAGGTCGTCAAGCGGGGCTCCTGCGACTTCCAGAACGATGTGGCCGGCCGGTACTCCGTCGAGGTCATGGCCGCGCTGATGGGCATACCGCGCGCGGACTGGCCGCAGTTCGTCGACTGGACCGAGGTCGTGATGGGCTACGAGGACCGCGAGTCCGGCGAGGCCTCGTCCCGCAGCCAGGCCTCCTTGCTGGCCATGTACCAGTACGGCGTCAAACTGATCGCCGAGAAGCGCGCCGACCCGGCCCAGGACTTCCTGTCCGTGATCGCCGCCGGTGACCTGCCGGAGGGCCACGGCGAACCGCCGCTGCGCGACTACGAGCGCGAGGTGTTCGTCAACCTGCTGACCCTGGCGGGCAGCGAGCCCACCCGCAACGTGATCGCGGTCGGCCTGCTCGCCCTGGCCGAACGGCCGGAGCAGTGGCAGGCGCTGCGCGAGGACCGCTCGCTGCTGGACAGCGCGGTCGAGGAGATGATGCGCTGGTCCACGCCGACGCCGTACAACCGGCGGACGGCCACCGAGGACTTCACCTTCAACGGCGTGCGGTTCGGCCGCGGCGACAAGGTGACGCTCTGGTGGTCCTCGGCCAACCGGGACGAGACCGTGTTCGACGACGCCATGTCCTTCGACGTCCGCCGCAACCCCAACCCGCACGTGGCCTTCGGCCAGGGGCCGCACAGCTGCCTCGCGGTCGACCTCGCCCGTATCGAACTGCGCACGCTGTTCGGTGCGTTGCTCGACCGGGTCGCCGAGGTGCGGCTGACCGGTCCGGTGCCCTGGGCCAACAACAGCAAGCACACGGTGGCACTGAGAGTGCCCGTGGAGTTCGTCCGCGCCTGAGCGGGCCCGCGTCCTGCCGCGCACGGCGGACGCCATCACCCTGGCCGCCGCGGCGGTCCGGGGACGACGGTCACGACGTGGTGACCGCGGCAGCCTGAAGCGGACCGGTGGCCGATGCCGGTCCGCGCTCCACCCGAATCCGATCGGCCCGGTCGTGCCCCGGGCCGGGCCTGCGACGTGCCCGCCGGCCTAACGCGCCAGGTGTGCTCAAGGGGCCGCTCAGCCCTGCCCGCAGCACAGCCAAGACCGTGGACGTCCGGAATCCCGGCTGCCGGGCAGATCAGACGTGTCCTCGAAGAGACGACGTGGAGGGGAGACGCGCGTGGGTGACCGAGTGGGCAACGCCGCCGACCAGGAACCGGTGGCGGTCGTGGGCCTGGCGTGCCGGCTGCCGGGGGCGGCAGATCCCGCCGAGTTCTGGCGGCTGCTGCGCGACGGGCGGGACGCGCTGGGCGAACCCGGCCCGCGACGCTGCCACCCGGACGGCCCGGCGGTACCCGTGCTGCCCTCCGGCGAACCGGTACGGGCCGGCTTCCTCGACCAGGTCGACTCCTTCGACGCCGGCTTCTTCGGCGTCTCCCCGGGAGAAGCGGCCGTGCTCGACCCGCAGCAGCGGCTGGTGCTCGAACTGGCCTGGGAGGCGTTCGAGGACGCCGGGATCGTCCCGGGCGACAATGACCGAGCAGGCGGCACCGGGGTGTACGTCGGCGCCACCTACGACGACTACGCGGCGCTGCGCGGCGCCCGGCTGAGCCCGCACTCGGCCACCGGACGCAACCGGGCGATGATCGCCAACCGGGTGTCCTACGCCTTGCGGCTGCGCGGCCCCAGCATGGTGGTGGACAGCGCCCAGTCCTCCGCGCTGCTCGCCGTCCACCTGGCCTGCCGGGCGCTCGCGGCGGGGGAGTGCACGACGGCGCTGGCCGGTGGCGTCAACCTGAACATCACCCAGGACGGCTACGACGTCACCCAGGCGCTGGGCGCGATCTCACCGGACGGGCGCTGCCACACCTTCGACGAGCGGGCCGACGGCTTCGTGCGCGGCGAGGGCGGCGCGGTGCTGGTGCTCAAGCCACTGTCGGCGGCACTGGCCGACGGGGACACCGTGCACGCGGTGATCCGGGGCAGCGCCGTCAACAACGACGGCGGCGGCGACTCGCTGACCGCCCCACGCCAGGAGGCACAGCAGGACGTGCTGCGCCTCGCCTGCGCGGCGGCCGGAGTGCTTCCGGCCGAGCTGCACTACGTGGAACTGCACGGCACCGGAACACCGTTGGGCGACCCCGTCGAAGCCGCGGCCCTGGGCGCGGTGGCAGGGCGCGAGCGGGAGCGGCCGCTGCTGGTCGGCTCGGTGAAGACCAACATCGGGCACCTGGAGGGCGCGGCCGGGATCGCCGGTCTGCTCAAGACGGTGCTGTGCCTCTCGCGCCGGGAACTGGTGCCCAGCCTGAACTTCCGCACCCCCCATCCGCGGATCCCGCTGACGGAGCTGGGCCTGCGGGTGGTCACCGAGGCCGGGCCCTGGCCCGCCACGGAGGGCCCGCTGCTCGCCGGGGTGAGCTCGTTCGGCATGGGCGGCGCCAACTGCCACATGGTCCTCACCGAGCCGCCCGCCCCCGCCCCGGCACCGGAGCGCGACGCCGAGAGGTACGACGGTCCGCTACTGGTACCGCTGACCGCGCGGGCCCCGGCGGCGCTGGCCGAACTGGCCGGCCGGGTGGGCGAGTCGACGGCGTCCCCGCTGGACCTGGCCTACTCGCTTGCCACCACGCGCAGCCCGCTGGAGCGGCGGGCGGTGCTGGTCGCCGAGGACGCCGAAGAGGTACCCGGCCTCCTGGCGGCGCTGGCCGGAGACGCGGCGAACGCCCGAGTCGTGCGCGGCACGGCCGTCGAGGGGCGGACCGTGTTCCTGTTCGCCGGCCAGGGCAACCAGCGGCCGGGCATGGGCCGGGAGATCTACCGGCGCCACCCGGTGTACGCCGCGGCGGTCGACGAGATCGCCGCGGAGCTGCGCCCGCACCTGCCGCGCCCCCTGCTCGACGTGGTCTTCGCCGCGGAGGGCTCGGCGGACGCGGCGCTGCTGGACGAACCGGCCTACACCCAGCCCGCGTTGTTCGCCGTCCAGGTCGGGCTGTACCGGCTCGTGGAGAGCTGGGGGATCATCCCGGACGCGGTCCTCGGCCACTCCTTCGGCGAACTGGCCGCCCTGCACGTCGCCGGGGCGATGTCACTGGCCGACGCCTGCGCGCTGGTCGCCGCCCGCGGCCGGCTGATGCAGGACATCCCGCCCGGCGGGGCGATGATCCTGGTCGAGGCGTCCGAGGCGGAGCTGTTGCCGGACGTCGAGGCGACCGGCGCACTGGTGTCCGTCGCCGCCCTCAACAGCCCCACCGCCACCGTGCTGTCCGGGGACGAGGACGCCACCCTGGCGATCGCCGGCCGCTGGTCCGCACGGGGTCGCCGCACCCGCCGCATCCAGGTCCCGATGGCCAGCCACTCGGCACACGTCGACGGCATCCTGGACGGGATGCGCGCCGCCGCGGCCCGGATCGACTGGCGGCCCCCGACCCTGCCGGTCGTGTCCTCGCTGACCGGCGCCGAACTGGACGTCACCGGCCTCGACTGGCCGGAGTTCTGGGCCCGGCACACCCGCGGCACGGTACGGTTCGCCGACGCCGTCGCCACGGCCTGCGCGGGCGGCGCCCGCACCTTCTTGGAGCTCGGCCCGGACGGCACCCTGTGCGCCATGGGCCCGGGGAGCGCCCCCGAGGACGTGGCGTTCGTCCCCGCGATGACCGGCGGGGAACGCCCCGACCTGCGATCGCTGCTCACCGCGGTGGCCCGGGTGCACACGCGCGGCGTCCCCGTCGACTGGACTCGGTTCTACGACGGCTCCGGTGCCCGGCGGATCCCGCTGCCCACCTACCCCTTCCAGCGGCGTCGGCACTGGATCGCCGGGGTGACGGCCTCCGGCGGCGCGACCCCCGCCGTACCGGCCGCATCGGTGACCGGGACGCCGGCCCGGCCGGAGTCGGGACTCGCCGGACTGCCCGCGGCCGAGCGGGAGCAAGCCGTGCGGGCGCTGGTGCGCGCCGAGGTGGCCGCGGCGCTGGAACTGGACTCCGCCGACGAGCTGGACATGCGCCGCCCGTTCAAGGATCTGGGCTTCGGCTCGCTGATGACGGTGGAGCTGGGGCAGCGGCTGGCCGAGGTGACCGGGGTACGGCTGCCCGCCACCGTAGTACTCGACCACCCCACCCCGGAACGGATCACCGCGCACCTGACCGCCGAACTGGCCGCACGGACAGGGCAGGACACCGGGCCCGAGAGGCCGATGACGGATCCCGCGCGCCCGGCGCCCGCCGTCGACCCGATCGCGATCGTCGGGATGGCCTGCCGGTTCCCCGGCGGGGTCGGCTCGCCCGAGGAGCTGTGGGACCTGGTGGCCGCCGGCACCGACGCGATCGGCGGCTTTCCCACCGACCGCGGCTGGGACCTGGACGGGCTCTTCGACACGGACCCGGACCGGCCCGGCCGCAGCTACGCGCGCAGTGGCGGATTCCTTTACGGGGCAGCCGAGTTCGACGCGGGGTTGTTCGGGATCTCGCCGCGTGAGGCGCTGGCCATGGACCCGCAGCAGCGGCTGCTCCTGGAGACCTCCTGGGAGGCACTGGAGCGGGCCGGGATCGACCCGCTGTCCCTGCGGGACAGCGCGACCGGCGTGTTCTCCGGGGTCATGGCACAGGACTACGGCCCCCGGATGCACGAGGGCGCCGACGGCCTCGACGGCTATGTACTGACCGGCACCACGGCCAGCGTCGCCTCCGGCCGTATCGCCTACAGCCTGGGACTGCGCGGGCCCGCGGTCACCGTGGACACCGCGTGCTCCTCGTCGCTGGTGGCGGTGCATCTCGCGGCCCAGGCGCTGCGGTCGGGAGAGTGCTCGCTGGCGCTGGCCGGCGGGGTGACGGTGATGCCCACCCCGGGCATCTTCGTGGAGTTCTCCCGGCAACGCGGACTTGCGCCGGACGGACGGTGCAAGTCGTTCGCGGCGGCGGCCGACGGCACCGGCTGGGCGGAGGGCGCCGGCCAACTCGTCCTGGAGCGGCTCTCCGACGCCCGCCGCAACGGC
This sequence comes from Streptomyces sp. NPDC111744, assembly GCF_055634995.1. Taxonomy (NCBI): domain Bacteria; kingdom Bacillati; phylum Actinomycetota; class Actinomycetes; order Kitasatosporales; family Streptomycetaceae; genus Streptomyces; species Streptomyces sp. NPDC111744. The sequence goes on along the minus strand of NZ_JBVKCG010000030.1, from coordinate 11,087 downwards.
CACCCCGTGCTCGCGGTGCTACGTAGCTCGGCGGTGAACCAGGACGGCGCCTCCAACGGCCTGACCGCCCCCAACGGCCCCGCACAGGAAGGCGTGATCCGCACCGCGCTGGCCACCGCCGGACTGTCCGGCGCCGACGTGGACCTGGTGGAGGCGCACGGCACCGGTACCACCCTGGGCGACCCCATCGAGGCCCATGCGCTGCTGGCCACCTACGGCCGGGACCGCGCAGGCGAGCCGCTCTGGCTGGGCTCGCTGAAGTCCAACATCGGCCACACCCAGGCCGCCGCCGGGGTCGCCGGTGTGATCAAGGTCGTACAGGCGCTGCGGCACGGGCTGCTGCCCCGCACCCTGCACGTGGACGAACCGTCGCCCTACGTGGACTGGGCGTCCGGTGCGGTGCGGTTGCTGACGGAGGAGCGGCCGTGGCCGGAGCACGACAGGCCGCGCCGGGCCGGGGTGTCCTCGTTCGGCATCAGCGGCACCAACGCCCATGTCATCCTGGAACAGGCGCCCGCAGCGGCAGCGGTGGAAGCCGCGCCGGCACCGGACCCGGTGCTGCGGTCCGGTCCGGTTCCGGTGGTGCTGTCCGGGCAGACCGCGGCCGCGTTGCGGGCGCAGGCCGAGCGGCTGGCCGCACACCTGGAGAGCGAGTCCGGAGCGGCTCTGGCGGACGTCGCCAGTGCCGCCGCGACCACTCGGGCCGCGCTGCCGCACCGCGCCGTGCTCACCGCCACCGACCGCACGGACCTGGTACGGGACCTGCGCACCCTCGCCGCCGACGAGGAGACGCCCGGCCTGGTGCGCGGGGTCGCCGACGTCGACGGCCGCACGGTGTTCGTGTTTCCGGGGCAGGGTGCGCAGTGGGCGGGGATGGCGGTGGAGTTGCTGGAGTCGTCGCCGGTGTTCGCGGAGCGGTTGGGCGAGTGTGCTTCGGCGTTGGACGAGTTCGTGGACTGGTCGTTGGTGGGTGTGTTGCGGGGGGAGGTGGGTGAGCCGTCGTTGGAGCGGGTGGATGTGGTGCAGCCGGTGTCGTTCGCGGTGATGGTTTCGTTGGCGGCGTTGTGGCGGTCGTTCGGGGTGGAGCCGGATGCGGTGGTGGGGCATTCGCAGGGGGAGATCGCGGCTGCGTGTGTGGCGGGGGCCTTGTCCCTGCGCGACGCCGCCAAGGTGAGCGCCCTGCGCAGCGCCGCGCTCGGGGCGCTGTCCGGCGCCGGCGGGATGATGTCGGTGGCGCTCCCGGTCGCCGCACTGGAACCGCGGCTGACGCGCTGGGACGGGCGGGTGTCGGTCGCCGCCGTCAACGGGCCCGCGGCGGTGGTGCTTTCCGGGGAACCCGGAGCTCTCCGGGAACTCGAAGCCGAGCTGACCGCCGAAGGCGCACGGGCCCGGCTGGTCGCGGTGGACTACGCCTCGCACTCCGCGCAGGTGGAACGTATCCGCACCGAACTGCTGGACCGGCTCGCCGGACTCGAGCCGCACAGCGCCGAGATCCCCTTCTACTCCACCGTGACCGGCGAACGGCTCGACACGGCAGCCCTGGACGCCGAGTACTGGTACCGGAACCTGCGCCAGACCGTCCGCTTTGAAGAAACGATCCGCGAACTGGACCGCGCCGGGCACCGCGTGTTCGTCGAGACCAGCCCGCACCCGATCCTGACCGCGGCCGTCCAGGACACCGTCGAGGCGGCGGGCAGCACGGCCGTGGTGGTCGGCTCACTGCGCCGCGACCAGGGCGGCCCCGGCCGGTTCCTGCAGTCGCTGGCCGAGGCGCAGGTACGCGGGGTCCGAGTGGACTGGACCGCCGCCTTCGGCGCCCCGGGTCACCGGACGGAGCTGCCCACCTACGCCTTCCAGCGGCAGCGCTACTGGCTGCCCACCCCGTCAGGCGGCACGGGCCCCGCCGGCCTTGGCCTGGACGCCACCGCACACCCGCTCCTGGGCGCCGCCGCGCCGGTCGCCTCCACCGGGGAGGTGCTGCTGACCGGTGAGCTGTCCCGGCAGCGGCAGCCCTGGCTGGCCGACCACACCGTCTTCGGCACCACCGTCATGCCCGGCACGGCCTTCGTCGAACTGGCCGTGCGTGCGGGGGACGAGGCGGGCTGCCGGGTGCTGGAGGAGCTGACCGTGCACACGCCGCTGACCCTGCCCGAGCGCGGCGGCGTCCGCGTACAGGTGGTGCTCGGCGCGCCCGGCGAGGACGGCGGCCGCGCCGTGGACGTGTACTCCCGGCCGGGCGACGGCCCCGAGTGGACGCACCACGCCACCGGCAGGCTCGGCATGACGGAGGTGTCCCCGCCCGCGACCGGCGACTGGCCGCCGACCGGCGCCACCCCGGTCGAACTCGCCGACCGTTACCCGGCGCTGGCCCGGCTCGGCTACGGCTACGGGCCGGTCTTCCAGGGCCTGCGCAGGCTGTGGCGGCACGGCGACGACCTGTTCGCCGAAGTAGCCCTCCCCGAATCGGCGACGGCGGACGCCGGATCGTACGGACTGCACCCGGCACTGCTGGACGCGGCGCTGCACGCGGCCGTCCCGGCCGACGACACGGCCACCACCGGCCTGCCGTTCGCCTTCACCGGGGTCCGGCTTTACCGGACCGGTGCCACCGCGGCGCGGGTGCGGCTGCGCCCCGCGGCCGGGGGAGCCGTCTGCCTCACCGTGACCGATCCCGAGGACAACCCCGTCGCGGTGATCGACTCGCTGGCCTTCCGCCCGGTCAGCGCCGAACAACTCGCCGCCGGCCGCCGGGATCACCTGTACCGCACCGACTGGGTTCCGCTGGTGCCGCCGGTGCGGGACGGGGAGTGGGCGTGGCTGCCGGACCTGGACGGCCCGGTGCCCGCAGTCGTCGGTGTTGCGGTGGCCGGGGTGACGGACGCCCTGGCGGTGGCACAGCACTGGCTGGCCGATGAGCGGTTCGCCGAATCGAGGCTGGTACTGCTCACACGCGCAGCGGTCGCCGCCACCGGCCCGGGGGAGCCGGTCGATCCCGATGCCGCGGCGGTGTGGGGCCTGGTGCGCAGTGCGCAGACGGAGAACCCCGACCGGTTCGTACTCGTCGACACGGACGGCCACACCGCGTCCGAGGCGTTGCTGCCCAGGCTGGCGGCCATCGACGAACCCCAACTGGCCTTGCGTGCGGGGCGGGTGTTGGTGCCGCGGTTGGCGCGGGTGTCGGAGGTGGGTGGGGGCGTTCCTTGGTCGGCTGAGGATGTTGTGCTGGTGACGGGGGCGAGTGGGACGCTCGGGGGTTTGGTGGCGCGGCATTTGGTGGTGCGTCATGGGGTGCGTGGTCTGGTGCTGGTTTCCCGGCGGGGTGGTGATGCGCCGGGTGTGACGGAGCTGGCTGCGGAGTTGGGTGAGTTGGGTGCCGGGGTGGCGGTGGTGGCGTGTGATGTGGCCGACCGTGAGGCGGTGGCCGCGTTGCTGGCCGAGCATCCGGTGACGGCGGTGGTGCACGCCGCCGGGGTCCTCGATGACGGGGTGCTGGCCGCGCTCAGCCCGGAGCGGGTGGCCGAGGTGTTCCGGGCGAAGGTGGACGGTGCGCGCCACCTGGCCGAACTGACCGGCCCGGAACTCAACGCGTTCGTCCTGTTCTCCTCCGTGGCCGGGACGCTGGGCAACGCGGGGCAGGCCGCGTACGCGGCGGCCAACGCCGCACTGGACGGCCTGGCCGCGCAGCGCAGGGCCGCCGGGCTGCCCGCGACCGCGGTGGCCTGGGGGCTGTGGGCCGAGAGCAGTGGCATGACCGAGGGCATGGCCGGCACGGACCGCGCCCGGCTGGCCCGCGCCGGTGTGGTGCCGCTGGACTCCCGCACCGCGCTGGACCTGCTGGACACGGCCACCGCGCTGGACGACCCGGTGCTGCTCGCCGCCCGCCTGGACCCGGTGGCGCTGCGCGAGCGGGCGGCCGAGGGTGTGCTGTCGCCGGTGTTGCGCGGCCTGGTGCCGGTGGTGCGTCGCGCTGCCGCCACCGAGGGTGCCGCGGACGGCGCCGACGGACTGCTGCGGCGGCTGGCCGAGGGGGAGCCGCTGCGGGTGCTCCAGGACCTGGTGCTCACCCAGGCGGCGGTGGTGCTCGGGCACGCCGATCCCGGCGGGCTGTCACCGGACCGGCCCTTCAAGGACTTCGGATTCGACTCGCTGACCGCGGTGGAGTTGCGCAACCGGCTGGGCCGGGCGACCGGGGTACGGCTGCCCGCGACCGTGGTGTTCGACCACCCCACCCCTGCCGCACTCGCCGGACACCTGCGCGGCGAACTGATCGGCGACGCCGCTGCCGTGAGCGCCCCGGCGGCCGCCGCCCCGGTGGTGGCCGCGGACGAGCCGATCGCGATCGTCGGCATGGCCTGCCGCTTCCCGGGCGGGGTCACCTCCCCGGAGGACCTGTGGGACCTGGTGGCCGACGGCGTCGACGCCGTCGGCGGCTTCCCCACCGACCGGGGCTGGGACGTCACCGGCCTGTACGACCCCGACCCGGACCACCCGGGCACCAGTTACACCCGGCACGGCGGCTTCCTCTACGACGCCGGCCGGTTCGACGCCGGTCTGTTCGGGATCTCGCCTCGCGAGGCCCTCGCCATGGACCCGCAGCAGCGGCTGCTCCTGGAGACCGCCTGGGAGGCTCTGGAGCGGGCCGGGATCGACCCGTCCTCGGTCCGCTCCAGCCGGACCGGCGTGTTCACCGGCGTCATGTACCACGACTACGCCACAGGGCTGCGGGAGCTGCCCGAGGGCGTCGAGGGGCACCTGCTCACCGGCACCGCCGGAAGCGTCGCCTCCGGCCGGGTCGCCTACACGCTCGGCCTGCAGGGGCCCGCGGTCACCGTGGACACGGCGTGTTCCTCCTCGCTGGTGGCGCTGCACCTCGCGGCCCAGGCGCTGCGCTCCGGTGAGTGCTCGCTGGCCCTGGCCGGCGGTGTGACGGTGATGGCCGAGCCGACCACGTTCACCGCGTTCTCCCGGCAGCGCGGACTCGCCGCCGACGGGCGGTGCAAGCCCTTCGCCAGGGCCGCCGACGGCACCGGCTGGGCCGAGGGCGTCGGCCTGCTGCTGCTCGAACCGCTCTCCGCCGCGCGCCGCAACGGCCACCCCGTGCTGGCCCTGGTGCGCGGCTCGGCCGTCAACCAGGACGGCGCGTCCAACGGCCTGACCGCCCCCAACGGGCCCTCGCAGGAGCGGGTGATCCGCACCGCGCTGGCCGCCGCCGGAGTCTCCGCCCGGGACGTCGACGCGGTCGAGGGACACGGCACCGGGACGCCGTTGGGCGACCCGATCGAGGCACAGGCGCTGCTGGCCACCTACGGCCGGGACCGCGCAGGCGATCCGCTGTGGCTGGGGTCGGTCAAGTCCAACATCGGGCATGCGCAGGCCGCGGCCGGCGTGGCCGGCGTGATCAAGATGGTGCAGGCGATACGGCACGGGGTGCTGCCCCGCACCCTGCACGTCGACGAGCCCTCACCGCACGTGGACTGGGCGTCCGGCGACGTACGGCTGCTCACCGAGGCACAGCCCTGGCCGGACACCGGCCGCCCGCGCCGGGCCGGGGTGTCCTCGTTCGGCATCAGCGGCACCAACGCGCATGTGGTCATCGAACAGGCGGAGGCGGACGCGTCCGCCGGGGCACGACCGGAACCGGGGCAGGCGGACGTGTCCGCTGAGGCAGGGCCGGACACCGAGCCGTGGCCGGTGCCGGTCGTGGTGTCCGGGCAGACCGCGGACGCCCTGCGCGAGCAGGCCGCACGGCTGGCGGCGCATCTCGCCGGTCACCCCGGCGAGCGGGTGCGGGACATCGCCTGGTCCAGCGTGGCCGGCCGGGCCGCGCTGGAGCACCGCGCGGTCGTCCTGGCCGCCGGTCCGGAGCAGTTGGGCGAGCGGCTCGGTGCGCTCGCGGAGGGCCGGGACACCCCGGGCGTGGTACGCGGCACCGCGGCCGACTCGGCGCGGCGAGTGGCGTTCGTCTTCCCCGGGCAGGGTGCCCAGTGGGCCGGGATGGCGCTGGAACTGCTCGACTCCGCACCGGTGTTCGCCGCCCGGCTGGCCGAGTGCGCCGCCGCGATCGAGGAGTACGTCGACTGGTCGGTGCTGGACGTACTGCGCGGGCTGCCGGGCGCGCCGACGCTGGAGCGGGTGGACGTGGTGCAGCCGGTGACCTTCGCGGTCACCGTGTCGCTGGCCGCGCTGTGGCGCTCGTACGGCGTGGAACCGGAGGCGGTGATCGGCCACTCGCAGGGCGAGATCGCCGCCGCCTGCGTGGCCGGGGCACTGTCGCTGGCCGACGCCGCCGCCGTGGTGTGCCTGCGCAGCCGCGCACTGACCGAACTGTCCGGCAAGGGCGGCATGATGTCCGTGGCGCTGCCCGCCGACCAGGTGCGGGCCCTGTTCACCGACGACCTGCTGGGCGTGGCCGCGGTCAACAGCCCCACCTCCACCGTCGTCTCCGGCGACCCGGACGCCCTGGAGCGGCTGCGGGCCGACTGCGAGGAGCGCGGGGTACGGGCCCGGCGTATCGCGGTGGACTACGCCTCGCACTCCACCCAGGTCACCGCCGTCAAGGACAGCCTGGCCGAACTGCTCGCCGGGATCAGCCCGCGGGCCGCGCGCACCGAGCTGTACTCCACGGTCACCGGGCAGCGGCTGGACACCCGCGAACTCACCGGCGAGTACTGGTACACCAACCTGCGCCAGACCGTCCGGTTCGCCGACGCGGTGCGCACCGCGCTGGACGCCGGGATCGGCACCTTCATCGAGATCAGCCCGCATCCGGTGGTCGCCCCGGGCGTGCAGGAGACGGTGGACGCCGCCGGCGCGCGGGCCGCCGTACTCGCCACGCTGCGGCGCGACGACGGCGGCTGGCCGCGCTTCGCCCAGTCGCTGGCCGAGGCTTACGTGCGCGGGGCCGGGGTACGGCTGGCCGACGTGTTCGAGGGTACCGGCGCCCGACGGGTGGACCTGCCGACGTACGCCTTCCAGCACCGCTGGTACTGGCTGGCCGAGCAGACCGGGCCCCGGTCCGACGCCTGGCGCTACCGCGTCGAGTGGCGCCCCGCGGGCGCGCCGGAACGTACCGAAACGGACGGCGAGTGGTTGGCGCTGGTGCCCGCCTCCGGCGCGGACGAGGACTGGCTGAAGACACTCACCGGCGGCCTACCGGTGCGGACCCTCACCGTGGACACCGAGCATGCCGACCGCGGCGAACTCACCGAGCGGCTGCGCCGCGCGCTGGCCGAACACACCCCACGCGGCGTGCTGTCCCTGCTGGCCGCCGACCGCCGCCCGCACCCGGTCCACCCGGTGGTGCCCGCCGGGGTGGCCGCCACCCTGGCGGTGGTGCAGGCGCTCGGCGAGGTGGACGCGGCGTTGCCGCTGTGGCTGGTGACCTCAGGCGCGGTGAGCACCGGCGCCACCGATCCGCTGCGCGACCCGAGGGGGGCGCAGGTCTGGGGCCTGGGCCGGGTGGCGATGCTGGAGCACCCGGCGTTCTGGGGCGGCCTCGTCGACCTGCCCGCCGACCTCGACGAGGCCGCGCTGGCACAACTGCGCGGAGCGCTGGCCGGCGGCTGGGGCGAGGAGGACCAGCTCGCCGTGCGCGGATCCGGCACGCTGCTACGGCGGTTGGTGCGCGCCCCGCTCGACGGCGGCGCGGCCGGCCACTGGCAGGCCCGGGACACCGCGATCGTGACCGGCGGCACCGGCGCCCTCGGCCCGGAGGTCGCCCGCTGGCTCGCCGGACAGGGTGTACGGCACGTGGTGCTGGTCAGCCGCAGCGGCGCGCGCGCCGACGGGATCGCCGAACTGACGGCCGAGCTCGACGGCCTAGGCGTACGGCTGACCGCGCGGGCCTGTGACATCGGCGACCGGGCCGCCGTGGCCGCGCTGCTGGCCGGGCTGCGGGAGCAGGGCGAGGTGGTGCGCACGGTGGTGCACGCCGCCGCGCTGATGCGGCTGGCCGCACTGCCCGACACCGACCTCGCCGAGTACGCCGACGTACTCACCGCCAAGGTCCAGGGCGCCCGGCACCTCGTCGAACTGCTTGATCCGGCCGAACTGGACGCCCTTGTCTTCTACTCCTCCATCGCCGGGGTGTGGGGCAGCGGCGACCACGGCGCCTACGCCGCCGCCAACGCCGAACTCGACGCCCTCGCCGAGCAGGCCCGCGCCACAGGTCTGCCGGTGACCTCGGTGGCCTGGGGCGTCTGGGACGGCGCCCGCTTCCCCGACGGGGTCGACGCCGGCCAGCTTCGCCGCCAGGGCCTGCCGCTGATCGCCCCCGGACCGGCCCTGGACGCGCTGCGGACCGTCCTCGAACGGGCCGAGAGCGGGCTGTCGGTGGCCGACGTCGACTGGGCCAGGTTCATGCCGCTGTTCGCCTCGGCCCGCAGCAGGCCGCTGTTCGCCGAGATCCCCGAGGCCCAGCGTGTGCTGCACGACCCGTCCGAACCGCAGTCACAGCCGTCCCAGTCCCCCTGGTCACAGCGGCTGGCCGGGCTGTCGGACACCGAACGCCGCAGCACCCTGCTACGGCTGGTACGTGAGCAGGCGGCCGTCGTCCTCGGCCACTCCGGCGCGGCCGCCATCGGCGCCGACCACGCTTTCCGTGACCTGGGCTACGACTCGCTGACCGGGATCGAGCTGCGCAACCGGCTCGGCGAGGCGACCGGCCTGGCGCTGCCGGCCACCCTCGTCTTCGACCAGCCCACCCCTGCCGCGGTCGCCGAATACCTGCGCACCCGGCTCGCGCCGCCCGAACCACCCCTCCTCACCGAACTGGACCGGCTCGCCGAGCGACTGTCCAGGGCGGACGCCGACGACGACCGAGCCGGTATCGAACTGCGGCTGCGGGCGATGCTCTCGCGGTTCAGCAGGGACGAGGAGGACTTCGACCCGATGTCGAACGAGGAGATGTACGACCTCATCGACCGCGAACTCGGCGCGAACTGAAGGGGGTTGCACATGTCCGAGGAAGAGAAGCTCCGCGGCTACCTGAAGCGGGTCATGGTCGACCTCCGCAAGGCCAACCGTCGCCTGCAGGACGTCGAACAGTCCCGCACCGAACCCATCGCCGTCGTAGGCATGGCCTGCCGCTACCCCGGCGGGGTGCGCTCCCCGGAAGACCTGTGGCGGGTGCTGTCCGAGGGCCGGGACGTCACCGGTGACCTGCCCACCGACCGCGGCTGGGACGTCGACGGCATCTACGACCCCGACCCGGAGCGCTCCGGCCACAGCTACGTACGGCGCGGCGGCTTCCTCGACGACCCCGGCGCGTTCGACGCGGGCTTCTTCGGTATCTCGCCGCGCGAGGCGCTGGCCATGGACCCCCAGCAACGGCTGCTCCTGGAGACCTCCTGGGAGGCACTGGAACGGGCCGGCATCGATCCCACCACACTGCGCGGCAGCCGCACCGGCGTGTTCGTCGGCCAGAACTACCAGGAGTACGGCACCGGCCTCGCCCACGCCCCCGTCGGCGTCGAGGGACACCTGGTCACCGGAGTGGTGCCCAGCGTGCTGTCCGGCCGCATCTCCTACACCCTCGGCGTCGAGGGCCCGGCCATCACCGTGGACACCGCCTGCTCCACCTCCCTGGTCACCCTGCACCTGGCCGTGCAGTCGCTGCGCAACGGGGAGTCCACCCTGGCCCTGTCGGGCGGCGTGACCGTACTCGCAGGACCCGGGCCGCTCATCGAGTTCAGCCGCCAGCGGGTGCTGGCCGCCGACGGCCGCTGCAAGGCGTTCTCCGCCGCCGCCGACGGGATGGGCATGGCCGAGGGAGCCGGCGTCCTGGTCCTGGAGCGGCTGTCCGACGCGCAGCGCAACGGCCACCGCGTGCTCGCCGTGGTGCGCGGCTCGGCGGTCAACCAGGACGGCGCCTCCAACGGGCTCACCGCCCCCAACGGACCCTCCCAGCAGCGGGTCATCCGTGCCGCGCTCAGCGCCGCGGGGCTGTCCGCCTCGGACGTGGACGTGGTGGAGGCGCACGGCACCGGCACCTCCCTGGGCGACCCCATCGAGGCACAGGCCCTGCTGGCCACCTACGGCACCGACCGCGAACGGCCGCTGCTCCTCGGCACCGTGAAGTCCAACCTCGGACACACCCTCGCCGCCGCCGGGGTGGCCGGGGTGATCAAGTCCGTGCTGGCACTGCGTCACGAGACCGTGCCGAAGACCCTGCACGCGGACACCCCGTCCCGGCACATCGACTGGTCCTCCGGCACCCTCTCACTGGCCACCGAGGCGGTGCCCTGGCCACGCGGTGAGCGGCCGCGCCGCGCCGCGGTGTCCTCGTTCGGCATCAGCGGCACGAACGCCCACGTCATCCTGGAAGAGGCTCCCGACGCGGCCGACGAGGAGCCGGAGACGGTTCCGCAGCCGGTGCTCTCGCTCCCGGTGCCGGTGGTGCTCTCCGGCCGGGGCGCGACGGGCCTGGCGGCCCAGGCCGTGCGACTGCGTGATTTCGTCGCGGCCGAACCTGAACTGACCGTGGCCCGGCTGGCGTTCGCCACCGCCACCACACGAGCCGCCTTGGATCACCGGGGTGCGGTGGTGGCTGCGGACCGGAAGGAGTTGCTGGCCGGGCTGGAAGGGCTGGCGCAGGGGCGGCCGGGTGCGATCAGCGCGCCGGCCGACCGGGGTGGGCTCACCGGGTTCCTTTTCTCGGGTCAGGGGTCGCAGTGGTCGGGTATGGGGCGGGAGCTGGCTGAGCGGTATCCGGTGTTCGCGGAGTCGTTCGCGGATGTGTGTGGGCGGTTGGAGTCGGTGTTGGGGCGGCCGGTGCGGGAGGTGGTTCTCGGCGGTGGCGCGGAGCTGGATCAGACGTTGTTCGCGCAGTGTGGGCTGTTCGCGGTCGAGGTCGCGTTGTTCCGGTTGCTCGGGTCGTTGGGTGTGGTGCCGGACTTCGTGGTGGGGCATTCGGTCGGTGAGGTGGCGGCCGCTCATGTGGCGGGTGTGCTGTCGCTGGATGACGCGGTCACTTTGGTGTGTGCGCGTGCCGGTTTGATGCAGGAGCTGCCGTCGGGTGGGGCGATGCTCGCGGTCAACGCGACCGAGGCGGAGGTTGCCGGGATCCTGTCGGGCGAGGTGGGTATCGC